>JAKAWQ010000105.1 GCA_021816925.1 Pseudomonadota bacterium | reverse complement strand
CGCAACGGCGCCACTCGACCCATCGGCTACATCGGGCCGACGTCTTTGCGACAGGATCGGCAGCGCAGGGCGCCGGGGCGCGCCTCGAAACGGAAAGGTTCGCCGACAACGCCGCACCACGGGCAGGCGAACCCATCACTTCAGCGGGCTCTTTCGAGATAATCGGCACACGCCCCGTCGTCGGGAAAAATGCGCTGGAATTCCGGCAGAGACTGGGGGAAAGGCAAGTCTTCACGGGCAAGGAAATCCATGGCCAACAGTAAATCTAGTGGGTGTGGGTGTCAACCGGATAGGCAAGCAAGGAACAACCACGCGCAAGCATCTCACCAAAGGATTTTCGGATTCTGGCGTGAGCGCGGTATAATTTCTACACATCAACGAAGGCGGCGGGCGGCGCAGGCCGGCACCGCGGCCGGCCAACGCGGCGCCAGGGCGACGTCTCGGCCCCGCGCGTGGAACCGATCCGCACCCTGGCGCTGTGGTCTGGGCTTTTGTCAACCCGCGCGAATCACGCTTTCGATCAGCCGGCGGTCTTGCTTTTCGCGCTGGCAGCCTTGGAGGCCTCGTGCGCCGACGTCGACAAGGTCATCGCTTTATCGGCGTGTTCGAGACCGGTCTTGTGTTCACCCTTCTGGTGAGACTCGGCCGCAATGCGGGCAGCCTTGGCGGCGGCTTCGTGGGCGTCAGCCGCCTTCGTGTGGCTCATGGAGGGCATGATGTACTTCCTTGTTTCTGTATCGGGCTTGTTTCTGTATCGGGCATTTTTTAGTTGCGCCAGCCGGAACCGGAGGTCGCGGCCGACCACCTCTATCTAGGCCCCGTCCGCAAGCGTGCGAGGATCGGATTTTACCCAGCCGGGACGTCGTGGCCCGGCCCGCCGTCAGGCTTTGGGTAGATTCCGAGGCTGCCACGTGAGTGCGCGTTGTGAGGAAATCCCCTTGGTTCAGCCGTGATCGCCGTCCAGTGGATCACGTTGGCTGGGCACGTTGCTTGGGACCGGCCCGACCGAAGCGGGCCGTTCCATCGTGCCATCGCGATCTTCTTCACCAGTTCGGAAAAGGGGTTTTGAGATGTCCAAATCATTGCGCCACATGGCGATCGGCCTGATGGCGGCGAGCACGCTTGCCGGCTGGGCCGCGTTCGCCCCCGCAGAGGCGACGCCGTTTTCCTTCAACTTCACGTTCGGCGGCGGCACCGACCAGACCTACACGCCGAGCGGCGCGGGGACGTTGCTCTCCAATGCGACCAGCGTCACCCAGGGTAATCAAACCGTGTTAAGCGTGGACGACATCTCCGGCCCGCCGGCCGGAAAAGTCAATGATACCATCACTTTTGATGCGATCCCGCTTTCGGTGCCCACGGCGGCATCGGGGGCGACGGTCAATGCGATCACCATCACCTGGGATGGCATCTACAGCTTCACCTCCACGAGCGGAACCTATGAGCGCGATTCCATCAATGACGCGCTGAATTTCAAATGGCTGGGAAATTTCACGGATTCGAGCGGCACGCTCAATACCCAAGGCGCCGAACTCACCGAGACCTGGAGCCAATCCTCTGTGAACGTCGAGCCGAGCGTCGGCGGTTCGTTCAATTCCAATCCCACCCTCGCGGTGCCGGAGCCCGAGTCTCTGTGGATATTGGCAGTCGCCCTGGCCGGTCTCGGGTTCGTTCGCTGGCGCGCGCGCGAGGGCAGCAACCGGACCGCTTGACGATCGCCATCCTCACCGGGGACGCGGTAGCCTTCCGGCATCTCCCCGCGGTGGCAGCCCCGCCGCGGGGAGATTGTCGATTGTGGTGCGCGCGCGCCATCGCGTGGTGGATGTGGTTGGGCTGACCGTGCGTGATCGGCAAGCGTGCGTTGTCAGCGCGCGCCGATCCCGAACAACACCACTCGCACCGTGCGCAACAGGATCCGAAAATCTAACCCGCGGCTGCGATGGCGGAGATAATAGAGGTCATAAGTCAGCTTGTGACGCGCGTCTTCAACCGAGGCGCCGTAGGGATAATTGACCTGCGCCCAGCCGGTGATCCCCGGCGGGATTTCGTGCCGGCTCTGATAGTCCGGAACGACCTCGGCGAGCTGGTCCACGAAATGCGGCCGCTCGGGCCGTGGTCCGATCAGGCTCATGTCCCCGCGAAGGACATTGAAGAGCTGCGGCAATTCGTCGATGCGCGTCAAGCGTAAAAACCCGCCGACCCGCGTCACCCGCGGGTCGCGCACGCTGGCCCAGCGCGGGCCGTCGCGCTCGGCATCAGTCCGCATGCTGCGAAATTTGAGCAGGGTGAAGGTCTTGCCATGCCGCCCGACCCGGGCCTGGCGATAGAAAACCGGGCCCGGCGAGTCGAGTTTGATCAGGCACGCCGCCACCACCGCGAGCGGCAGCGTCACGACCAGCAAGGCGCCGCAGGCGACGAGATCACGCCCCCGCCGCTCGGCGGCGCTCCAGCTTGAGCCCCAGGAACGGCGCGCCAGACCCTCCGGGTGGGCGATTTCGGCCGGAGGGCGTTGGGGGATGGGCGAGCGCTGCGCGTCCGCGATGAAGGCGGCGATCGGCGTCTCCATGGCGACATGCCCTGCGCGGGACGTGACGGCCGCTTGCGAGGCAGTGGCGGCCCGACGGGAGGAGGCGGAGATAGTCCAAAGCCTTCTATGCCTGCGTGCCGCCATCGCTTGCCTCTCCTCTGCTCTGCCGGTGTGATGGGAACCAAAACAACCCGGCATCGCCCTTCGGCTGGGATGTGTCAGGGCTTGAAACGAAGGGATCGGGATCGAAACCCCGCGCCTTGCAACCCTAGGCGCGCGGCGTGCGGGAGATAGACTCGGAGAGTACGCATTCCGCACCCGAGGCATGGCTTTCGGTTGACATCGCGTGGCACAGGGGCCTAGCGATACCCGAGGCCTTGCGATACCAGGTGTGGCCGGATGGTCCGAAGGATCGTTGTTTGGCGCTCTGTTTTCGTGCCCCACGTTTTCGTGCCCCACGTTTTCGCGCCCTGTCGGAAAGTGACGTCTCATGCGCAATGCAGGATCACCGGCCGCGGACGCCGTGCGCGTGAAACCCGCCGCGCGCGCGAGGTCGACGCCGATCATCGAGAAAGACCGAGGCGATTTCCCGGTGGTGGCGATCGGCGCCTCGGCGGGCGGGCTCGATGCCTGCCGGCGGCTCTTGCACGCCATGCCGGCCGACACCGGCATGGCGTTCATCCTGGTCCAGCATCTCGATCCCAACCATGAAAGCATGTTGGTCGATCTGCTCTCCGGCGCCACCACGATGACTGTCGCGCAGGCGAGCGAGGGCATGCCGATCGTGCCCGATCATCTCTACGTCATTCCGCCCGGGCGCTATCTTTCGGTCGCCGCCGGCGCGCTCCATGTGTCGCAACCCGAAGCCCGGCACGGGGCCCGTTTGCCGTTCGATCATCTCTTGACCACGCTGGCGCCGGCCTATGGGCGGTGCGCGATTTGCGTGATCCTCTCGGGGACCGGGGCCGATGGCTGCCTCGGCCTCAGGGCGGTGAAGCAGCATGGCGGCATGGTCCTCGCGCAGGATCCGGCGGAAGCCGGCTATGACGGGATGCCGCGGAGCGCGATCGCGACCGGCCTGGTCGATCACGTGCTGCCGGTTGGCGAAATCCCGCCGGCGCTGCGCGCGCGGCGGGCGGCGCTGACCCCCGGGGCCACCCCCGAAACGCCACCACCGCGCGCGTCGGCGCCGGACCGCCTCGCGAGCGTCGTCGCTTTCCTGCGTGGCCGGACCGAGCATGATTTCACGCTTTATAAGCCCGGAACCCTGCAACGCCGGATCGAGCGGCGCATGGCCATGGTCGCGCTCGACCCCGACGACATCGAACGCTACCTCGAAATCCTCCGCGCCGACCCGAGAGAACTCGATCTGCTGATCAAGGATCTGCTCATCAACGTCACCAGCTTCTTTCGCGATCCGCGGGTGTTCGACGTGCTGGCCGGCCAGGTCATTCCCGGCCTGATCCACGGCCGCGGGCCCGCCCAGCCGATCCGCCTCTGGGTCGCCGGCTGCAGCACCGGAGAGGAAACCTACTCCCTGGTGATGCTGTTCCGGGAAGCGATCACCGCGGCCAAGCTCAATATCAGGCTGCAAGTTTTTGCCTCCGACGTCGATCCGGATGCGGTCGCCGCCGCGCGGGAGGGGGTCTATCCGGAGACGATCGCCAAGGACGTATCGCCGGCGCGGCTGTCGCGCTTCTTCGTGCGGGAGGAGCATGGCTATCGGGTCTCGCCGGAACTGCGCGCGGTGGTGGTCTTCACCGTGCAGGACGTGCTCGCCGACCCGCCATTCTCGCGGCTCGACATGATATCGTGCCGGAACCTGCTGATCTACCTGCTGGCGGAAGCACAGGCGAAGGTGATCTCGCTGTTCCGTTTCGCGCTCGTCGAGCGCGGCATCCTGCTCCTCGGCAGTTCCGAGACGATTGGCAGCATGGAAGGGAAATTCGAGGTCATCGCCAAATCCGAGCGCATCTATCGTCATATCGGCCACGCGCGGGCGGGTGAACTCGGCGCGATTCTGGCCGCGGCCGACGGCACCCGGCTGCTGGCGCGATCGGGGCCAGGCCAGCCGCCCTCGCGCGATGCCGCCTATGCCGAACTCTGCCGGCGGGTGGTGCTTGAAACCTATGCGCCGGCGGCGGTTTTGATCACCCGCGGCTACGAGCAGCGTTACGCGCTCGGGCCGATCGACCGCTATCTGCGCGTGGCCCCTGGCGCGCCCACCCATGACCTGCTCGCCATGGCGCGTCCGGGCCTTCGCACCTGCATTCGGGCGGCGGTGCATGAGGCGACGCAGAGCGGTGCCGCCGCCGTCATGGCTGGCGGGCGTGGCGCCGCCGCGGGTGGGGGCGGCCGCTTCTCGATCGCCGTCCACCCGGTGCAAAGCGAGGGTGAGGCCTTGTTGCTGCTGTGCTTCCTCGACGAGCCGAAGCCGGAAAGCCCTCCGGGCGGGGCGACCGCGCCGGGCGAGAGCCAGCGGATCGCCGAACTCGAACAGGAACTCGCCGCCACCGGCGCGGAACTGCAAGGCGCCATCCGCAACCTCGAAATCTCCGCCGAGGACCAGCGCATCGCCCATGAGGAGGCGCTGTCGATCAACGAGGAATTCCAATCCACCAACGAGGAGCTGTTGACCTCGAAGGAGGAGTTGCAATCGCTGAACGAGGAGCTGACCGCGCTCAATACCCAGTTGCAGGAGACGCTGGAGCGGCAGCGGACCACGTCCAACGACCTGCAGAACATCCTCTATAGCACCGACGTCGCGACCTTGTTCCTGGACCGCGCGCTGAACATCCGCTTTTTCACCCCGGCCACGCGCGCGCTGTTCAACATCATTTCGGGCGATGTCGGCCGTCCGCTGCGCGACCTGACCTCGCTCGCGGTCGATCGCGCGCTCGCGGCGGATGCGCGCGCGGTGCTGAGCGGGGCGGCGGCGATCGAGCGCGAGGTGGAGACCGATGCCGGCATCTGGTTCATCCGCCGCGTCCTGCCCTATCGCGGCGAGGACGACGCGATCGAAGGCGTGGTCCTCACCTTTACCGATATCACCGAGCGCAAACGAACCGCGGAGATCTCGCAAAGCGCCCGCCAGCAGGCGGAGCTCGCCAATGTCGCGAAATCGCGCTTCCTCGCCGCCGCCAGCCACGATCTGCGCCAGCCGCTACAGTCGATCGCGCTGGTGCAGGGGTTGCTCGCGCAGACGGTGCAGGGCGAGCGGGCGCGGAATCTGGTCGCGCGTCTGGACGAGACGCTCGGCGCCATGGCCGGGATGCTGAACACGCTTTTGGACATCAACCAGCTCGAGGTCGGCGCGGTGCAGCCGGAGATCGTCGCGGTGCCGGTGGGCGAGATCTTCGAGCAGCTCAAGGAGGAGTTCGTCTATCACGCCGAGGCGCGCGGCCTCGCGCTGCGCGTCGTGCCTTGTGGCTTGACCGTCGCGACCGATGCCCGCCTGTTGGGCCAGATGATCCGCAACCTGCTCTCCAACGCGGTGAAATACACCGAGCGCGGCAAGCTTCTGCTCGGCTGCCGCCGCCATGGCGGGACGCTGAGCATCGAGATCTGGGATACCGGCATCGGCATTCCGGACACCGAACTGAACACGATTTTCGAGGAGTATCACCAGCTCGGCAATCCGGCGCGCGAACGTGGCCGCGGCCTCGGGCTCGGTCTTGCGATCGTGCGCCGTCTCGGGGTTCTGCTCGGGCATCGGGTGTCGGTGCGCTCGCGCCCGGGGCAGGGGTCGGTGTTCGCGATCGAGGTCGCGCTGGCGCCGGAGCCGGAGCCGGAACCGGGCGCGGGGGTGGTGGCGGTCGGGCAGGACGATCCGGAGAACGCGAGCGACGCCTTCCCGCATATCGGCGCCATCCTGGTGGTCGAGGACGATCCCGAAGTGAGTGAGCTGCTGACCCTTTTACTCGAGGGCGCCGGGCATCGCGTGGCGTGCACCGCCGATGGCGGCGCGGCGCTCGACCTGGTGCGGCGTGGCGGCGTGCGGCCGGACCTGATCATCGCCGATTACAACCTGCCCGGCGGGATGGACGGGCTGCGCCTGACGGCGGCGCTCCGCGAGGCGCTGGGCCGGCAGATCCCGGCGATCCTCCTGACCGGCGACATCTCGATCGGCACCATGCGCGACGTCGCGCGCGCGGAGTGCCTGCTGCTCTACAAGCCGGTGAAGGTGCCGCAATTGATGCGGGCGATCCAGCTCCTGCTGCCGACGGCGCCCGCCGCGCCGGCGCCGCGAGCGACGGTGGCGCCGGACACGGTGGTCATCTACGTCGTCGACGACGACAAGCACATCTGCAACGAGATCCGCGCGGTGCTGGAAGCGGATGGCCGGGTGGTGGAGGATTACGCCTCCGGCGAGGCGTTCCTCGCCGCCTATCGCCCCGACCGCGAGGCCTGCCTGCTGCTGGACGCCTATCTGCCGGGCATGAGCGGGCTCGACGTGCTGCATCGGCTGCGCGAGACCGCGGCCCCGGTGCCGACGATGGTCATCACCGGCCGCAGCGACGTGGCGATGGCGGTGCAGGCGATGAAGGCGGGGGCACAGGATTTCATCGAGAAGCCGATCAGCCGCGCCGACCTGCTCGCCGGGATCGCGCGTGCCCTGGAACACGCGCGGGACAGGAGCGCGCGCGTCGCCTGGCGCGCGGCGGCGGCCACCCGGATCGCCGGGCTGACGGCACGGCAGCGCGAGATCATGGGTCGGGTGCTCGCTGGGCAGCCAAGCAAAAATATCGCCGCCGATTTGGGCATCAGCCAGCGTACTGTTGAGAACCACCGGGCGGAGATCATGAAGCGAAGCGGCGTCCGCTCCCTGCCGGCGCTGGCCCGACTGGCGGCGGCGGCAGACGAACCGGCGCCGGAAAGCTGAACGCGGCGCTGGCCGCCTGCAACCGCCGCTCTCGAACAAAGAGTTTCCGGGCCATGATCGCGTCAGCCTGAAGCGATCATGACATAGGTATAATCCGACCCTGCAACGAGCGGCTCCGGCGCGCCATACTCAAGAGCGAGGCTGGATCACAAACAGTTCCGGCGATCCGTATTGGAAACCATGACATGAACAAGTTCCTGATGATCGGCGCGGCGGCGATGGCGATGCTCACCGGAGGCGCGATGGCGCAGACGCAGACTTCGACATCCCAAACCACCACGACCGTGCTACCGGCACCGGCACCGGCACCGCCGATCCTGTTCGCCCCGCCCGCTGGCACTTTGAGCACGACCCGTACCACGAGTAGCCTGAATTCGGACGGAACCTCGGTCCAATCGAAAGAGACGACCTACCGCAACACCGCGGGCGTCGCGGATGACAGCATGACCCGGACCACCACCTATCCCGCGCCGACGGAAACCACGACGACGACGAACAAGAGTTCCCGGACCACCACCTATCCCGCGCCGACGGAAACCACGATGACGACGAACAAGAGTTCTTCGAGTTCGGACACTCGCTAGAGCGCTTCCCGCTCGCCATGGTTCAGGGAGGTCGCTCTCACTCTCTGCTCTGGTCGGTCTTGAGTTTCGGCGGACATCGTCAACCGGCCAGATTTTTCGGCGTGATCGGATGACGCGCGGGCGCCGTCGGCGCGCCTGTCGACCGGATGCGCACCGTGCATCCGGGACCGTAACAAATAGGATCACATACCATGTCTCAAGCAACAACGATGCCGTCAAGCTCATCGGCGTGGCAGATGTTGCCGGCGGCCCTGCTGCTCGGCGGAGTGGCCTTGATCGGTGCCTGCTCCCCGCCGCAAACGGTGCGGACCACGAGCACCGAGGAATCGACGACGACACGGCAAAACGTGCCGGTCCCGCCGCCGCCGGGATCGACGGTGACCACCACCACCAAGACGCAGGAATTCCCGGCGCAATGACGGCGGACGGCGTCGGCTCCGCGATGTTTCTTGAGGCGACGTGTATCAACGAGCAAAGGGAATAATCGCCATGGACAAGGATCGTATCGCCGGCGCGGCCAAACAGGTGCAGGGCGGCATCAAGAAGGCGGTCGGCAAGGCTCTTGGCGATCCCAAGCTCGTCGTTGAAGGTAACGGCGACGAAGCCGAGGGCAAACTCCGGAGCGCCGTCGGCGGCATGAAGGACGCGATGCGGGACGCCCTGACGAAATAGCGCTGCCCGGGATGCGCAAATCCGGCCCAGACCACGCGATCCCGCCCCGCCCCATTGTTCCCGAGCGGAGTTCACGCCATGAATCTAGGCTTTATTCTGCTGATATTGCTTATTCTTTTCTTGGTCGGTGCGTTGCCGAGATGGTCCTATAGCGGCAGTTGGGGCTACTACCCGAGCGGCGGATTGGCGGTCGTGCTCATCGTCGTCGTCGTCTTGCTGCTGCTCGGGCGGATCTAGCCCGAAATCTCCAAATCCGCAGCCAGCGGCGAGCAAGATTGGTGAAAGAGGGCGCTTTCTGTTGTTACTGAGACGGCTCACGGAACGGCGTTATGTATGCCATACGGCCCGTTTCTCGCGAAATATGGTTCGTCATCGCAAGAGTGGCGCAAGCGTGTGCCAGATTCCTTCAGGAAAAAGTCAACGGTCGCGTTTCCCGCGAGGAAAATGGTGAGGGAAACGAAACTTGGGCTCGTGGTTGCGAGGTTCTGCAACCTCCGACAGTTGACTCTCCAACCCGTCGCCTGCTGAGCCGTTCGCAAAGCGCGGCCTGCGGTGTCACGTGCTGGTGGCCGGCCATGGCGCGGTTGCCGCGATCTCTTGGCAGCAGGGAGGTCATGAGGTCAGCATGATGCTCGTATGACAGAGCCGTGGGAGCGACCTTGTAGCAAGGAGATCAGCGCGCGACGGTGCTCCGCCTTATTGTAGGCTCGCCCGGTGATGTCATCGTTCAGCATCGCGAAGTAGTCCGCGACGATCAGGTCGTTTTCTGCATCGCTCCAAGATTCGGCCACCATCGCACCAGGCTATCGGCTCCGTTGCAATGTGTCATCCGCCGCTTCGGCGTCGGCAGCGCGGGATGGCTGCTAAAAGCATACGATGATACGCATTACTCACCAGTCGCCAATATAGGCGACACTTGGGGCTTGGAAGAATGAACGCACGAGCGCGGGCGGGCGGCTGATTGCGGCCAGTTGTGCTTCGATCTTGTCCCGCAGTTTCTCGCCCTTGCGCAGCGGTGTCCGCGCCGGTCCGGTGCGCTTCAGATGGCTCCAAACCAGCTCGTCGGGGTTGAGTTCGGG
>JAKAWQ010000022.1 GCA_021816925.1 Pseudomonadota bacterium | reverse complement strand
ACCTGATCCCGACGATGCCGAAAACCAGGCTACACCCGTTGATGCAGCGCTTCTCTCAGATGCTACAGGACCAGCCGCTCTTCGCAGACGTTTTCGGGCCGGTCTGACAAATGAGGGGAATCATGAGCCCTGAAGGATGTATGCCTGTCGAAATGCCGCACACCAATGACATTCATCGTGACCGCATGGCGGGAGGGGATCGGCGGAGCGCTTCGGATGGGTATCCTGCACGGCGTGTTCTGCCTCAGCTGCTGCTGGCTTCTGTTCGTGACTCTGTTTCTGCTCGGCATCATGAACATCGCGGCGATGGCTACCATCACAGCGCTTGTTTTCGCGGAAAAGACGTTTCCCCGTGGCGATCGCGTTGCCGCCGCAGTCGGAATGGCGCTCCTGCTCTACGGGGTCCTTGTCCTCACCCTCCCCGACGCACTGCCGACCTTTCCAACCGGCTCCCCGACGGAAATGCCCATGTCCGGGCGTGCCGGCTGAGCAGAATCGCCCCGTCATTGACGTGCGCGCCCATGGTGCGGACAACCCACCCATGGCTACGGCCGCCCTCCTCGTCGCCGCCGGCAGCGGCAGCCGCTTCGGCGGCTCCTTGCCTAAGCAATTCCTGCCCCTCCTCGGCCGCCCCGTCATACGCCACGCGGCCGAAGCTCTCGCCCCGTACGCCCTGCTCCTCCAGCCGGTCGGCCCGGCCGAGCCGATCGAGGCGGCGCTCGCCGGCCTCAGCCATCTTCCGCCGGTCCCCGGCGGCGCGACGCGCCAGGCGAGCGTGCTGGCTGGCCTCCAAGCGCTGGCGGCGCATGCGCCGTCGATCGTCCTCGTGCACGACGCCGCTCGTCCCGTCATTCCATCCGGCACCATTCCAGCACTCCTTTCCGCGCTCCAGCAGGCGCCTGGTGCCGTTCCGGCCCTTCCCGTCACCGACACGCTGAAGCGCGCCGGCCCCGCGGGGCTCATCGAGGCGACTGTGCCGCGCGCCGGCCTCTTCCGCGCACAGACCCCACAGGCTTTTCATTTTGAAATTCTTCTTCACCTGCACCGTACAGCCGCCGCGGCCGCCGCCACCGACGACGCCGCCCTTCTCGAGCAAGCCGGTCTGGCCGTCGCTCTCGTCCCCGGCTCGGAAGAAAACATCAAGCTCACGCTGCCTGCGGATTTCTCCCGCATCTCCCGCGCCCTCAGCGTAGCCCTTCTTCCCCGTACCGGATCGGGCTTCGACGTGCACGCCTTCGCGTCTGGCCGGAAGCTCATTCTTTGCGGAATAGAAATCACGCACGATCACGGGCTTGCCGGACATTCCGATGCCGACGTGGGAATTCATGCGCTCTGCGACGCGATCTATGGCGCGCTCGCCGAGGGCGACATCGGCCGGCATTTTCCGCCCTCGGAGGCAGCCTGGAAGGACGCTGATTCGGCGCAGTTCCTCCGCCACGCGGCCGGACGCATTGGCGCCCGCGGAGGAATTCTCGCCAATGCCGACGTGACGCTGATCTGCGAGCGCCCGAAGATCGCCCCGTATGCCCCGGCCATGGTTTCGCGCCTTGCCGGCCTGCTCGGCGTCGGCGGGGACCGCGTCTCGGTCAAGGCCACCACCACCGAGCGCCTTGGCTTCACCGGCAGAGCGGAAGGCATTGCCGCCCAGGCCATCGCCACGGTTCTGTTGCCGCTTTCCCCCCCCGGCCTTGATCCCTGCCTTGATCCCACCCCACCTGTCAGGCCTCAGCAGGAGAACCGAGGATGACCGAGGACGAAGTCCGCCGCACCGCCTTCGCCATGCCACTGACCAGCCCCGCCTACCCCAAGGGGCCCTACCGCTTCATCGACCGTGAGTTCCTCATCATCACCTACCGCACCGACGCCGACCGGCTTCGTGCGGTGGTGCCCGCGCCGCTTGCCGTCGATACCACCAACCCGATCGTCAAATACGAATTCATACGCATGCCCGATTCCACCGGCTTCGGCGACTATACGGAAACCGGCCAGGTGATTCCGGTCACGCTCGGCGGGCGCGCCGGCGGGTACACGCACGCGATGTTCCTCAACGACCATCCTCCGATCGCAGGCGGGCGCGAGCTTTGGGGTTTTCCGAAGAAACTCGCCAATCCCCGCCTGCACAAGGAGATCGACACGTTGGTCGGCACGCTCGACTACGGGCCCGTGCGCGTCGCCACCGGCACCATGGGTTACAAGCACCACACCGCCGATCATGCCGCGGTCGCCGCCTCGCTTGGCGCGCCGAACTGGCTGCTCAAGATCATCCCGCACGTGGACGGCAGCCCGCGCATCTGCGAGCTGGTCGAGTATTATCTCGAGGACGTGACGCTGAAGGGCGCCTGGACCGGGCCGGCAGCGCTCGAGTTCTTTCCCCACGCGCTCGCCCCGGTGGCCGACCTGCCCGTTCGGTCCATCGTGTCGGCGGTTCATATCGTCGCCGATCTCACCCTTGGCCTCGGCAAGGTCGTGCACGATTATCTCGCCTGAGGTTCCTGACGTTTCTTTGGTGATGGAGGGAGAAAGATGTCCCGCGCCCCGCTGCTTGCCGTTCTCTTCGCCGGCGCGCTCGCTCTCGCCGGCTGTGCCGCCACCCCGCCTCCGCCGGTGCCGCCGGCGAAGAGCGAAACCATACCGCTCCCGCCCGTGGCCGGCGGCGTGCCGCAAATCTGGGAGCCCGGGCATTGGGACTGGAACGGCCAGGGATATGACTGGGTCGCCGGCAAGTGGATTCCGCGCGACGGCCATCCGACCACCTTCATGCCCGGCTACTGGGCGAAGAATCCGAATACCGGCACCTGGACCTGGCAGCCCGGCCATTGGGCGAAATCCTGATTTGGCCTGACCGAGCAAGGAAGAGCTTCTGATGCCAAGCCGCCGCCATGTTCTCCGCGCTCTTGCCCTGGCTCCGCTCGGCGGCCTCGCCGGCTGTGTCGTCGAGCCGGTCGGCCCACCCAACCCGCACCCGCCGGTCCCGCCCGCTCGCTATGAGGTGATCCCGCCGCCGCCCGGTCCGCGAGCGGTCTGGGTCTGGCTGCCCGGGCACTGGCGTTGGAACGGCGCGCGTTACGTCTGGATCGGCGGGCACTATGTCCGCCGCCAGCCGGGATGGGTGCGCTGGGTGCCGGGCCACTGGGTCTTCCAGTACGGCGCCTGGCGCTGGGTCCCCGGCCACTGGGTCTAGAGCGGCCACGCTTGCTGCCCGCCTCAACGCGGCCGCCGTTCGCGCGCATGATGGGGTGATGTCCGCCCCCGCATCGCCCCTCGCCGTGCCAAACGGCTCGCTGCTCTCGCTTCTGGCATCCTGCCCGGCGCACGCGCCGACGCCCTTGGCTGGCCCTGCCGCGTCTTGCCGCGGCGCTCGGCGTCGCCGCCCCGTTCCGGTTGCAGGCAGGCTCGAAACAGTGGCCGGAATGCTGAGCTGCGGTCTCGCCTCCGCCGCGGCCTTCGCAATCCTTCGCCGCCACCACGTGGAGTGTCTGCCCGTCCCCGAAGCCGCGCTGCTGGCCGCGCCGGCAACCCTCGCGCGCTTGGGCAGCCTCCCGAGCACGCCCTCTGGTGCAACGGGCCTTGCCGGCCTCGAGGCGGCGTTGGCCGATCCCGCCCTCGCCACCCGGCTCTCGCTCGGTCCGGAGAGCCGCGTGCTCCTCATCATCAGCGAAGGCCCGGCATGACCCCGGACGATCTCGCGCCCGAAATGACGGCCTGGCGGCGGCACCTGCACGCCCACCCCGAGCTCGGCTTCGAGGAGCACGCCACCTCCGATTTCGTGGCCGCGCACCTCGCGGAATTCGGCCTCGCCGTGCATCGCGGTCTCGGCGGCACCGGCGTCGTCGGCACGCTCCGCGCCGGGCCGGCCAACCGCGCCATCGGCTTCCGCGCCGACATGGACGCGCTCGGCATCCAGGAGATGTCCGGCCGCACGCATGGGTCCCGGACCCCCGGCCGGATGCACGCCTGCGGCCATGACGGGCATACCGCCGCGCTCCTCGGTGCCGCCAAGCTGCTTGCCGCCACCCCCGACTTCTCCGGCACCATCCACTTCATCTTCCAGCCGGCCGAGGAGCATGGCCGTGGTGCCACGCGCATGATGGCCGACGGGCTTTTCGCACGCTTCCCGACGGACGAGATCTACGGCCTGCACAACATGCCGGGCCTTCCGCTCGGCCGCCTCGCCACCCGCGCCGGACCGCTGATGGCGGCCGAGGACAATTTCGAAATCACGCTCTCCGGCCGCGGCGTGCACGCCGCGCGCCCGCACAAGGGCGTCGATCCGATCGTCGCCGGCAGCGCGATCGTGCTTGCGCTGCAAAGCATCGTTTCGCGACGCCTCGACCCGATCGCTTCGGCCGTCGTCTCCGTCACCGAGTTCCTGACCGACGGCGCGCGCAATGTGATCCCGACCACGGTATGCATCAAAGGCGATTGCCGCAGTTTCCGCCCGGAAGTGAGCCAGGCGATCGAAGCGGAGATGCACCGCCTCGCGCCTTCCATCGCTGCCGGCTACGCCGCGACCGCCGAGGTTTCCTACACACGCGAGTTCGTGCCGACGATCAACGCGCCGGATCAGACGGCCGCCGCGCGCGCGGCTTTCGGTGGGGACACCGTCAACGCCCCTCGTCAGCACCTCAAACATCCCGAAATCCGCACGATTGACCACCAGGAACCCCCACGTCCCGCCCCGGTGCTGCAGAGCCCGCCGCTGCCGTCGGTCGCGGCCGTATCCCGGCACGGCCCGGCCCCGCCGCGGCCGCTCCCGATTATCAGCCGCGCACACGCCGCCTTCGTCGGATTGAATCCCGTTTCCTTCATCCCGAGCGGCCCGGTCACATCGGCTTTGAGAAGCTCCGGATACGGCCGCCGTGGCCAGCGCATCGGCCAGGAAGTCGAACCCGGCATTGGGATAAGCCGCGATTGACCCCGGCGCCCAACCAAGCTTCTCCTTCGCGAGCCAAGCCCAGCGATCGGCCCGCGTTGGCCAGGTGAAGGGCGGCTTGTCCGGCGCATAGCCCATCTCGTGCGGCAGCCCCGCCGTGTGCGTCGCGAGCTCGAGGAGCGTGATCGGCGGCGCACTGGCAAAGCTTGGAACCATGACAGAACCAGCGTATTTCTGCAGCGGATCGGTGAGCCGCACCGTCCCCCTCGTTCGCGAATTTTTTCCGCCCTGAGCCCGGCATTCCTGAGCCCGGCATTCCTGGGCCCGGCATTGCGAACCGGGTCGCTCCTGGGCCCTCCGTGACGATCCGGTAAGGAAAGCCGGCTCACCCCGCCCCGGCTCCCCGCCTGCATGACTCCACTTGCGCCCCTGCCCGTCCCGCACTATCCGATATCAACGATCATATATGATCGACTTCATGACCTATCGGAGGAAGCGTGTGCGGGTCATCTACGTCCTCTTCGACAGCCTCAACCGCCACGCGCTCGGCTGCTACGGCGGCCGCGCGGTCCCGACGCCCAATTTCGACGCGCTCGCCGCGCGCTCCCTCGTCTTCGACAATCATTACGTCGGCAGCCTCCCCTGCATGCCCGCCCGCCGCGACATGCAGACCGGCCGCCTCAACTTCTTGCATCGCGGCTGGGGCCCGCTCGAGCCGTTCGACAACGCTTTCCCCGAAATTTTGCGTGGCCGGGGCGTCTATTCGCATCTCATCACGGACCACTACCATTATTTCGAGGAAGGCGGCATCGGCCATCACGGCCGCTACTCATCGTGGGAATTCTTCCGCGGCCAGGAAAAAGACAGATGGAAGGGTGTGGTCGATCCGCCACTCGAGCGCCTCCGCGCCGAGTTCCACCCGAGCCAGTTTGATGCCGACCGCGGCGCCAACTCCGCACTCCCCTATGCCATTACGCGCCAGTACATCCACACCGAGAGAGAGTTCCCGCTCGCGCAATGCTTCACGGCCGCGCTCGACTTCCTCGGAACCAACCGTGCCGCGGACAACTGGTTTCTGCAGATCGAATGCTTCGACCCGCACGAGCCGTTCTTCGCCGCCGAGCGTTACCGCGCAGGCCTCGAAACGGACTATCAGGGCCCCGTGCTCGACTGGCCGCGCTACGGCCGACCCGACTACCTCCTTGCGGAAGCGGCCGAGCTTCGCGCCAACTACCTCGCACTTCTCGCCATGTGCGATGCGCATCTCGGCCGCCTCCTCGCCTGGCTCGATGCCGCCAACGCCTGGGAAGACACCGCCATCATCCTCAGCACGGACCACGGCCTCCTGCTCGGCGAGCGCGAATACTGGGGCAAGAACCGCCCGCCCTTCTTCAACGAGATCGTGCACATCCCGCTCCTCCTCCATCACCCCGAGGTCGCGCCCGGCCGCTGCCGGGCGCTGACCCAGACGATCGACCTGATGCCGACCATTCTCGATCTTTTCGACGCGCCGGTGCCGGGGGAGGTGCGCGGTCACTCGCTTCTTGCGCTTCTCGCCGCTGACCGGCCGCTCCGCCCCGCCGCGCTCTTCGGGCAGTTCGGCGGCGCTACCAACATCACCGACGGTCGCTTCGCCTGGCTCGTTTACCCGCCGCCCGAGGCGCCGGATCCGCTGTTCCACTACACGCTGATGCCGATGCACATGCGGAGCTTCTTCGAGCCCGCCGAGCTCGCCGCCGCCACACTGCGGCCGCCGTTCGACTTCACGCGCGGCATGCCCGTCCTTAAGGTTCCCGTGCTCGCCGAGGCGGCCGGCAACATGCGCGGCCGCTATCCTTCGCTCGACGCGCGCACCGTTCTCTACGATCTCGAAGCCGATCCCGGCCAGACTGCGCCGCTCGCCGCCGCACACGCCGAGGAGGCGCGCCTGCGCGATCTCATGGCGGAGATCATGCAGGCGCACGACGCCCCGCCCGAGGCCTTCCTCCGTCTCGGCGCCGCTCCGCCCGGCGCGCCGCCCCTGCCCGCGGCCGGTGCCGCGTCATGACCGTCCGCCCGGTCAGCCTCGTCACCCAGGTTTACGAGGCGCTGCGCCGGCGTATCGCCGAGCAACGCCTTGCCGCTGGCGAACGCCTTGGCATCTCCGACCTCGCCGCCGAATTCGCGATCAGCGCGACCCCGGTGCGCGAGGCGCTCGCGCGCCTGCGCGCCGACGGCCTCGTCACGCTCGCCGACAACCGCGGCTACCGCGTCACCCCCGCGCCTGACCCCGCCGCGATCCGGCACTGGATGGATGCGCGCCTTGTCATCGAGGCGAATACGTTGCCGCTCGCAGCACCTCGCCTTGGCGCGCGTGACCTCGCGCGCCTGCAGGCCATCAACGACCGCATCGCCGCCGGACGGTTCTCCGGCAACCTGGCCCTCGCGCAGCGCTTCGTCCGCGCGCGCGGCTTCGCCGAGCTCAACCTCGCCTTCCACTCGACGCTCATCGCCGCCGCCGGAAACCCCTATCTGCTGCGCGCCTGGCAGGCGGTCGCCGTCACCGCGCAGTTCTCCCGCATGCACCTCAGAAGCGGCGTGCCGCACCAAGCCACCATCGTCGCCGAGCATCAGCGCATCATCGACGCGCTCCGGCGCGGTGATGCTGCCGCCGCCGCTGCCGCGCTCCGTACCCACATCATCGACAGCCTCGCCCGCGACGAGACGCAGCAGCGCACCGAGCAACCCGCCCGCGCACGAACGGTAGCACGCCGCCGCTATTCGCCCGGCCACCGGCCGCGCCCATGAACCTCTCCGCCGAACCGGACACGCCGCCACTCCCCGCAGCTGAGCCGCGCCTCGCCGCCGGCGGCCGGTATGTCGCGATCTCTCTTTTGAGCGTGCTCACCGGCCTTCTGCTCTGGGAAGCCGTTGCCGCGGGCTTGCGTTCCTCGCTGCTGCCCACGCCCGCCGGCGTGGTGCACGCCGCGCTCGGCATGGGGGTCGGCGTCATCGCACGCAATTTCGCCGCAAGCCTCCGCCGCATCGCCATCGGCTATGCGGGCGGCGTCCTCCTCGCAATTCCGGTCGGCCTGCTCGTCGGCTGGTACCGCGGCGCCCGCCTCGCACTCGATCCGTGGATCCAGTTTCTCCGCAACGTTCCGCCGCTCGCGTTGATCCCCTTTGTGATCGTCCTCTTCGGGATCGGCGAGTTGCCGAAATATCTCGTCATCGGTCTCGCGGCCTTCCTGCCCGTCACGGTCGCCCTGATCCAGGGCGTGATCGACGCCGACCACGTGCTGATTGACGCCGCGCGCGTGCTTGGCGCCAATCAGTTCGACGTTTTCCTCCGCGTCGTGATCCCGGGGGCCATGCCCGTCTTCTTCGTCGGCCTCAGGATCGCGCTCGGCAATTGCTGGGGCACGCTCGTCGCCGCCGAGCTGATCGCCTCGCGCTCTGGGCTCGGCTACATGATTTCGCAAGGCGAGCTTTACTTCAACATCGCCGAGATCTTCATCGGCATCGTGCTGATCGGCCTCGCCGGGCTCGCCATGGATCGGCTGTTCTATCTCTTCCAGCAGCGTCTTACCGCTTGGCAGGAACGACGATGACTGCGCCCGCCGAAACTGCCGACGCCATCACTTTCGATCGCGTCGAGAAGCGATTTCCGGGCGCCCGCGGCCCGGCGCGCCCGGTCGTACTCGATTTCAACCTGGTCTGTGCAGCCGGCGAAACGACCGCGCTCGTCGGCCCAAGCGGCTGCGGCAAGACGACGCTGCTGAACCTCGCCGCCGGGCTTCTCACTCCGGACAAGGGCACGATCACGATCGGCCCCCGCGCCATTAACGGGCCAGGCCCCGACCGCGGTGTCGTCTTCCAGCACTACGCCCTCTTTCCGTGGCTCAGCGTGCGCCGCAATTGCGAGTTCGGTCTTGCGATGGTGCGCACGGAGCGCCGCCGGCGCCGCGAGCTCGTCGAGCGGTATCTCGCGATGGTGGGTCTCGCCCCCTTCGCCGAGGCACTGCCGAAGGCCCTTTCGGGCGGCATGAAACAACGCTGCGCGCTCGCCCGCGCGCTCGTCGTCGGCCCGCGCGCGCTCCTGCTCGACGAGCCGTTCGGCGCGCTCGATGCCATCACACGCCGGCACCTGCAGCGCGAGCTGATGGCGATCCTCGCCCGCGAGCGCAAGACCGTGCTGCTCATCACCCACGATCTCGACGAGGCGATCCTGCTCGCCCACCGCGTGCTCGTGCTGCACGGCCCCCCGGTGCGCGTCGCGCGCGACATCGCCATCCCCTATCCGTTTCCGCGTAACCCTGAGCTTCGCGATACGCCCGCCTTCGCCGCCACGCGCGCCGAACTCTGGCGCGAGCTCGACCACGCCGCCCCGTCCTGAAGCAAACTCCGGCTCAGCCGGACAACCAGGGAGAACACGATGAACCACAAATCCGACCAACCAACCCGCCCCGCTCCGGCCAATCCCGCTCGCCGCCGGCTGCTCGGCGCGGCCGCCGGTCTCGCCGCCGGCGGCCTCGGGGCTGCCGTGTTCGCTCCGCACCTCGCGCGCGCTGCCCTGCCTTCCATCCGCATCGGCTACAACGGCTCGCTCACCGCCGGCGGCGTTACATGCGTAGCACTCCATTTCGGCTGGTTCCGTGCCGCCGGCCTCGACGTCACGGGAATCCCCTTCACGACCTTCCCCGCCCAGGCCGCGGCACTGGTCGGCGGCAGCCTCGACATCACCATCCCCGGCCTCAATCCGGCGGTGAACAGCCTTATCCCGCACGCGAAGATCGTCAGCCTCGACAACCTGCTCGACGACGTCTTCGTCCTCTCCCGCAAGAGCGGCCCCATCCGCACGATCTCAGACCTCCGCGGCAAGGAGGTGGGCTACGTCGAAGGGACCGGCAGCCAGCTGGTGCTCGGTCGAGCGCTGCAATCCGCCGGCCTTTCGATGAGCGACGTCAAGGCGATCAACCTCCAGCCGGACGGCATCGTCTCGACCTTCCTCGGCGGCCGGCTCGATGCGGTCTCGATCTACCTGCCCTTCGAGGCCGCCATCACCGAGCGCGTGCCGGTGCGCGTGCTTGCGCGCCCCTCCTCCTTCAAGGGCTTCGCCTATCCGATGTTCTGGATGGCGTCGAACGCGCTGGCGCAGAAGCACACCGACACCCTGGTCCGGCTTCTCACCGTCAAGGCTCGTGCGAATGACTGGCGCAAGGCCAATCTGAAAGAGGCCGCCGCCATCACCGCACGCCACGACCGCGCACCGAACGACAAGCCCTACCTCCAGCAGACCACTGCCGAGGACTGGCTCTCTTCGCGCCAGATTCTCGCCGCCTACGGCTCCGGCGCCTTCGCGCGCTGGCTCGCCGAAGGCGAGAAGCTCATGCTCCAGCAGAAGATGATCGCAGCCGCGCTCGCGCCGGCGGACATGCTCGACCTTTCCCACGACAAGCTCGCGCTCGGCCGCTACCTCAAGTCCTGACGCGCTGCACGGAAAGCCGGGGCGGCGCCGGCGCCCGCCCCGGCCCTTGCCTCGGGCCGCTACCTCACCCCTACTCTACGCTAGGCAAAATTTTGGGACGCGCCGATGCCCGCCACCCTCCTCGATTCCGAGATCTTCCGTGACATCTTCGGAACCGCCGCCATGCGCCGCATCTTCTCCGATCAGGCGCGTGTCCAGTATTATCTCGATATCGAAGCGGCTCTCGCCCGCGTCCAGGCGCACCTTGGCATCATCCCTGCGAACACCGCCGTCGAGATCGTCCGCAATTGCCACGCCGAAAAATTCGACATGGCCAAGCTCGAGGCGGCCACCCAGCGCATCGGCTACCCGGTGCTGCCCGTCGTCCAGCAGCTGGTCGCGCTTTGCGCAGACGGCCTCGGCGAATGGTGCCACTGGGGTGCCACCACGCAGGACATCACCGACACCGCGACCATCCTCCAGATCCGCGATGCACTCGCCCTCCTCGAACAGGACCTCGCCGCCATCGCCGCGGCACTCGCCTCGCTCGCCCGTCGCTTCCGCGACACGCCCATGGCCGGCCGCAGCAACCTTCAGCAGGCAACCCCCATCACCTTCGGCTACAAATGCGCCGTCCTCCTCTCGGCCTTCCATCGCCATCGCGCGCGCCTGGCCGAGCTTCGGCCCCGCGTCCTCGCCGGCGAGTTCGGCGGCGCCACCGGTACGCTGGCTTCCCTCGGCGCCGACGGTCTCGCTGTCCAACAGGCGCTGATGGCCGAACTCGGCCTCGCCCAACCCGAGATCGCCTGGCACAGCGTGCGCGATCGCATCGCCGAGGTCGGCTGCTTCCTCGGGCTCGTCACCGGCACGCTTGGCAAGATCGCAACCGACGTGAAGCTCATGATGCAGACCGAAGTGGAGGAAGTCTTCGAGCCCTTCGCCGCCGGCCGCGGCTCTTCGAGCACCATGCCGCAGAAGCGCAACCCGATTTTCTCCGCTTACGTCCACGCCGCCGCCGCCATGGTCCGCCAGCACGTCGCCGCCCTGCTCGATGCCATGGTCGCCGACCACGAGCGCTCCACCGGCCCCTGGGAAATTGAATGGATCGCACTCCCCGAGATTTTTCTCCTCTCCGCCGGCGCGCTCGCGCACACCCGCACCCTGCTCGAAGACCTCGAGGTCGATCCCGCCCGCATGCGCAAGAATCTCGATCTCACCGGCGGCCTCGTCGTCTCCGAAGCGGTGATGATGGCCCTCGGCCCCGCGCTGGGTCGCCAACGTGCGCACGATCTCGTCTATGAAATCTGCCGCGACGTCCTCGCGGGCAATGGAACTTTCCTCGATCTCCTTGCCGCCCATCCGGAGATCAAGCCGCACCTGGGTCGCGCCGCCCTTGCCCGCCTCGTCGATCCGGCGAACTATTGCGGCCTCGCCGGCGAAATGGTCGATCGCATCCTCGCCGCCCACGCTCCACCGACCCGGAAACCAGCATGAGCAGCACCGCTACGGCCGCCGCCCCAAGGGAAATCGAGCCCCTGCGATCCTGGATCGGCCGCACCGAAACCGGGACCGACACCATCACCCCGGTCCCCGTCGCCGCCCTCTCCGCCACGCTCGATCGCGGCGATCCGCCGCCCCGCGCCGGCGATCCGCTGCCCCCACTCTGGCACTGGCTCTACTTTCTGCCCCTCCACCCAGCCTCCGAGCTCGGCGAAGACGGCCACGCCAAACGCGGCGGCTTTCTCCCGCCGGTCACGCTGCCGCGCCGGATGTGGGCCGGCGGCCGCTTCACCTTCCACGCGTCCCTCCACATCGGCGAAGCGATCCGGCGAACTTCCACCATCGTTGACATCACGCAGAAGCAGGGTCGGAGCGGTGCGCTCGTCTTCGTTTGCGTCCGCCACGAGATTTCCGGAGCCGCCGGTCTCGCTCTCACCGAAGAGCAGGACCTCGTCTATCGCGCCGAAGCCGGTCCGAACGAAGCTTCACCTGCCCCGCGGCCCGCACCCGAAAACCCCGCCTGGCAGCGCCGGATCGTCCCCGATGACGTGCTCCTCTTTCGCTACTCGGCCCTCATCTTCAACGCGCACCGCATCCATTACGACCGCCGCTACGCCACCGAGGTCGAGAAGTATCCCGGCCTCGTCGTGCATGGCCCGCTGATCGCAACCCTCCTCCTCGATCTCCTCCGGCGCAACAGCTCCGCACCGCTCGCGTCGTTCCGCTTCCGTGCCGTCCGCCCTCTCTTCGATCTCTCCCCCTTCACGGTCGCCGGCCGCGCCGATCCGCTCGCTGCCGCCCTCTGGGCCGCGGACTCCGAAGGCTTCCTTGCGATGGATGCCGAAGCCCGCTTCCGTGCCTGATCCCGAGAGGAGATGAAGATGCCCGCCGCCCGCCCGCTCGACGGCCTCCTCGTGGTCACCCTCGAACACGCGATCGCCGCCCCCTTCGCCACCCGCCAGCTCGCGGATCTCGGCGCGCGCGTCATCAAGGTCGAGCGCCCCGAGGTCGGAGACTTCGCGCGAGCCTACGATACCCGCGTGCGCGGCCTCGCCTCGCACTTCGTCTGGTGCAACCGCTCCAAGGAAAGCCTCACGCTCGACGTCAAGCATCCGGCCGCGCGCGAGATTCTCTCCCACCTGCTCGCCAAAACCGACGTGCTGGTGCAGAATCTCGCCCCAGGCGCCGCCGACCGCCTTGGCCTTTCGGAGGAGAAGCTGCGCCCCACCCATCCCCGCCTCATCCTTTGCGACATCTCCGGCTACGGCGCCGACGGGCCTTACCGCGACCGCAAGGCCTACGACCTCCTGATCCAGAGCGAGGCCGGATTTCTTTCCGTCACCGGAACGCCCGAGCATCCCTCGAAGTCCGGCCTCTCGATCGCCGACATCGCCGCCGGCATGTACGCCTATAGCGGCATCCTCGCCGCGCTCCTTTCCCGCACCGCGTCGGGGCAGGGCAGCCGCGTCGAGGTCTCGATGCTCGAGGCGCTCGGCGAGTGGATGAGTTTCCCGCTCTATTACACCTTCGAAGGTCAACCCCCGCCGCCGCGCACCGGCGCCGCACACGCCACCATCTTCCCTTACGGTCCCTTCACCGCGGGCGATGGCCGCACCGTTATGTTTGGCTTGCAGAACGAGCGCGAATGGAAGAACTTCTGCGAAATCGTGCTCCGCCGCCCCGAGCTCTTATCCGATCCGCATTACGATTCGAACACCAAACGCTCGGCCAACCAGGCGGCGCTGGCCCCAATTCTCGGCGGCGTCTTTTCTGCCCTTACCGGCGAGGAGCTCGTCGCGCGCCTCGATGAAGCGGGCATCGCCAACGCCCACGTCAACGACATGACGCAACTCTGGGCGCATCCTCAGCTTGCCGCGCGGCAGCGCTGGCAAACCATTTCCTCCCCGGCCGGCCCACTCCCGGCCCTGCTTCCGCCTGCCACCTCCGCCGCCTTTTCCTCGCGCATGGATCCGGTGCCGGCGCTTGGCGAACATACCAGGGGGATCCTTTCCGAGCTCGGCTATTCATCCACGGAAATCGAAAGGCTCCGCCGTGAGCGCGCGGTCTGAATGACCGTCGCGCTCGCCTCCTGGGGCAGCTTCCACGTCGGCGGCCGCCCCTTCGAGATTTCCGGCAAGCCGGTCCGCGAGGTCACCCTGAGCCCGGGTGGCATGCCCGTGCGCATCGATCCGAATGGCACCTATCTCGCCGGCGCCATGTACGCCCAGTACATGATCCCCGCGGAGCGCCGCGGCCGCTTTCCCCTCCTCTTCTGGCACGGCGGCGGTCTTACCGGCGCCTGCTTCGAAACCACGCCCGGCGGCCGCGAGGGCTGGCAGAACTTCTTCCTTCGCCGCGGCTGGGCGACCTACGTCTCGGATGCGGTCGAGCGCGGCCGCAGCGGTTTTTCGATCTTTCCGGACATCTTTCCCGGCGAGCCGCCGTTCACCCCGCTCGAAAATCCCTGGCAGCGCTTTCGTGTCGGCGACGGTCATTACGATAACGCAGCGCCTCTCCCCGGCAATCTCTTACCGGCCGATCACTGGCTCGACTTCGTCCGCCAGGTCGTGCCGCACTTCACCGCCACCGACGACTTCATCCTCGATGCCTATCTCGCGCTCCTCGACCGCGTCGGCCCCTCCATCCTTCTCGTGCACAGCCAGGCCGGCTTCTTCGGCTGGCGTGCCGCGGAGGAACGCCCCGCCCTCGTCAAGGCCCTGATCCTCCTCGAGCCCGCCGCCACCGGCGAGCCCGCCAAGATCAATGTACTCACCTCAATTCCTCAGCTTGTGCTCTACGGCGATTACATCGAGCAGGACCCGCGTTGGCCCGCAATCCGTGCCCGCGGCGTCGCCTTTGCCGAGGAAATCCGCGCCGCCGGCGGCTTCATCGACATCATCGATCTTCCTGAGCGCGGCATGCGCGGCAACAGCCACATGATCATGATGGACCGCAACAGCGACGAGGTCGCCGCCCTCATCCACTCCTGGCTCGTCGCTCGCTATCTCTGGGCCTGATCCCGGCGTCGCACCCCCCTCACCCAACCCTCCCACCGAAACGGCCGCGCACCCCTTTCCGGCGCCATCCTTGCCATGTCATCGCGAAAAGCGCCGCGCGTCTTGTGCGCAGTGTGCCGAAGCGATCTCGAACGCGTCATCGATCCGCCGGTCCAGACCGCATTCCCTATGGCGTGCACCGGCACCAATTCTCACTTTTTCTGCATGAAGACAATTCGAAACCTGTCGTTACCAATAAGTCCACCGCCGCCTCATTCCGAACACGGAACCGCCCGAATTGCAGCGGAGAACCACATCGGAGGTAGTGAGGGACCGTCATCATCCGGAGCCCGACCCCATGATCGAATCGCCAGAAATCGCAGTTGTCGTCCCGGTGCACAACGAAGCACCGAACATCCAGCCGCTGATCGCGGAGATCCGTGCCGCCCTCGCCACGACCCCGCACGAGATCGTTTATGTGGACGACGGCAGCACGGACGAAACGCCGGCAATTCTCGCCGGGCTCGTTCGCCGCGCCAACGATCTCCACACAATCCACCACGCGCAGGGCTGCGGCCAAAGCGCGGCCCTCGTCACCGGGATCCGCGCCGCCACAGCGCGCATCATCGCCACCCTCGACGGCGACGGCCAGAACGATCCGGCGGACATCCCGGCCATGCTCGCAACACTCAGGCGCGAGGACAACCCCGGCTCGCCTCTGCTGGTCGCCGGCCACCGCAAGCGTCGGCAGGATAACGCGATGAAGCGGATCGGCTCGCGCATTGCCAACCGCGTCCGTTCTTTCCTCCTCGGCGACGCCACGCCCGATACCGGTTGCGGCCTCAAACTATTCCGCCGGGATGCCTTCCTCGAGCTGCCGCACTTCGATCACATGCACCGCTTCCTCCCCGCCCTCTTCCTGCGCGGAGGCGGACGCGTCGTTTCAATGCCGGTGCATCACCGGCCACGCGCCGCCGGGCACTCGCATTACGGAACGCTCGATCGTCTCGCCGTCGGCATCGTCGATCTTGCCGGCGTCTGGTGGCTCAAGCACCGTTGCAATCGCCCCGAGATCGTCCCCGCCCGTCCGATCCCTGCCGAATGACAGACCCATCGGCCTCGTCACCGATCCCGGGGCCACCTCCGGTGCCGATCAATGGTCTGGCCGCCTTCGGCAAGCCGTTGCTTCTGGCCTCCGGGTTCACCGCGGCAGCGCTCGCGCTGAACCGGCTTCCTGTCACCGAAACTCTGCACGACATGGCGTCCGGCCGGCCCGCCGACGCCGCAACCCTCGTCGTGATCGGTGCGATCGCTTGCGCGGTCGGCCTGCCGCGCCAGCTCGTGGCCTTCACCGCCGGGTATGGCTGGGGGCTCATCCCGGCAACCGCGCTTGCCCTCGCCGCCCAGTTGGCGGGCTCAGCCGCCAATCTGTTCTGGGCCCGTGCGATCGGGCGGGATTTCGTCCGCCGGCGGCTTGCCGGGCGCCTCGCCCGCCTCGATGCCGCGCTCGCCGCCCGCCCCTTCGCCGCCACGCTTGCAGTCCGCCTTTTTCCGGTCGGCAACAATCTCGCTTTCAACCTGCTGGCCGGCGTTGCCAGCCTCAGGGCCGTCCCGTTCCTCACCGCTTCTGCGATCGGCTATCTGCCCCAGACCGTGATCTTCGTGCTGATCGGCCACGGCAGTCAGCTTGACCATGGAATCGAATTGGCAATCGGCGCGACGCTCCTCGTCGTCTCCAGCCTTCTCGCCTTGGTGATCGTCCGCCGCACGCGAATGCTCCGCGTCAGCTCCTGACGCCGGGCGGGCACTGCCGCGGATCGGCCGGCTCCCCGCCCCCAGCGCCGCCGCATGCCACCAGCCCGCCGCGGCCGCGCGGATCGATCTCTTCGATCGTGATCTCTTGCCCGATCGCCTGCCGCGCGCCGGCTACGCCGAGCGCCGCCGCATTCGCAAAAAACGCTGATTCTGAAGGCAGTTTCCCCTGACCGGCCGGCCCGTAGATCGCGAACACGCGCCCGCCGTTGGCCAGCGCCTCGGCCGCGCGCGCGACCTGCCTCGTCGTCACGAAATGTTGCGTGGACCCCGAATATGCCCGCAGCATCACCGGTGCCGCGCCGTCCGCGACCAGCACCGCATCGCCCGGTTTGCTCCGGTTCGTCAGGAACGACGCAGCAAGATCCCAGCGCGGCTTGGTCTCGGCTCGGTAGTAGGGAAAGAGATTGACCGTGAGCACCACCGCCGCCACGCCGAGCGCCGCTGGCCGCACGGCCCGCGGCAGCGCCTCGACCGCCGCCCCGGAAATCACGAAGAACGGTGCGGCGCTCCACAGGAGATAACGCGGCAGCAGCACCGGGTGGACCAGCGATACCAGCGCCAGCACCACCGGCAGGCCCGCCGCCGCGATCAGCAGCACCGCGCGCGGCCCCGGCGCGCGCCGCAGCACGAAGAAACCGAGCCCCCCGAGCGCGATCGCAACCGGCGCCAGATAGGGAACCGGGCCCGGCAGCAGCCGCATCGACACCATCGTCGCGTCGGAGAGCCCGTAAAGGCTTGCCGCATCGGTCCAAAGAAACCCGGGCGTCAGCGGTGAAATCCAGAGGAACCCACCTATGACCTCTGCATGCACCGCCCGGACCATCGCAAGATAGACGGGCCCGGCGATCACCACGATCGCCGCCTGCACCGCAATCCAGCGGACAAGAAAGCCGCCCCGCCCCTCGATCCGCGGCAGGATCACCGCCAGCATCGCAACATTGGCGGCAATCAGCCACGGCACTGCATCGCCGAGCACCCAGAGCGCGCCGGCGGTGCCAAGCCCGTACGCGGCCCACGCACCGGGCAACCCCGCGCGATCCAGCCACGGGCGGCGCACCCGCTCCGGCGTCGCCGCCATCCGCACCAGCCCCCAAAGCGCCACCAGGATCAGCACCAGCATCAGCGTGTAGGACCGCGCTTCCTGCCCGAAGCCGACCTGGAGCGGCGCCAGCGCCGCCATCAGGCCCGCCAGCACCGCGCCCGTTTTCAGGCCTGCCTCGCGCCCGATCGCGAACACCAGCGCCGCGCAAAACGCCCCAGTGAACGCCGCCACCAGACGGAGCGTCGCCGCGCCGGATCCGAACCCGAGCATCACATGCTCGATCAGGAAGAAGAGCGGGCTGTGGCGATTGCGGAGCGAATCGAGAATGAGGCCATGCACGCTGAGTGCCGAACGCTTTTGGGTGAACACCTCGTCCAGCCACAACGGCTTCGCTCCGAGCCCATGAAGCCTGAGAGCGAGAGCCAGGCCAAGGATCGCACAGAACAAGGCGATCGGCACAATCCGGCCCGCCTTGCGCGCCCGGTCAGCCGAGCCGATCGGACGACACTCCATAAGTGGCCTCCCCCGGAAACGGCTCACAAAACCATGAGCGCCAACAAAGGCGGAATCCTGGCATTCCGCGTAACGGTTCCTGACGATCCGTTGCGCGAAGGGGCGGCGGACGAACGCCCGCCACTTCCAACTGCTTCATCCCGCCCCGGCCAACCCCCGCCCGCCAGCCGCCCGACCGTCCCCCCATGCGGGTCATCAACCCAGTTTGAGACCTCTCGGCGAGGTCGGCTTGGGACCACACCCTGTCCCTTTCCCTCCCCTTCTTGGGGAGGGTGGCCCGCAGGGCCGTGGCGGCCAACCTCGACCGGCCCTCGCCTCAGTCGCCTGAGGCCTCGTCCGCCGCCCCCCTTGGTCAACTCGCCGGCGAGCCGAGAAAATTCGCGCGCGACGGACGGACGTCCGGCAAGGATAGAATAAACCCGGCGCCAAGCAGAACGTAGAGCGCCAATCCGGCAACGGCGATGCGATAGCCGGCGCTTCCTTCGCCGAACAAGGTGAGCAGCCCCGACCAGGTCGCATCACCAAGCACGCTCGCCGTCCTCCCTGAAAGATTGTAGAGCCCCCAGAATTCCCCGGACTTTTCCACCGGCGTCAGCGCCGTCAGCAACACCTGGCTCGACGACCACACGCCGGCGAGACCCACTCCGGCGAGCGGCGCCACGAGCACGACGAAGAGCATCCTTCCCGTAAGAACGAGCGAGTCCAGGCGAAGCACCGTTTGTGGCCCGATGGCGTCTGTCGCCGCGAACACCAGAAGCCAGATGCAAAGAACGAAAAGAACGGCACGCTTCGGCCCGATCGCCTTGATGAGCGGACTGTAAAGGAACCAGGCCGACAACACCGCAACGATGATCGCCGGCCCGAAGATCGCCCTGAGCTCGCTCGTCGGAAAGCCCATCACGTTGCGCGAATAGAGACCCATGAGGGTGATGACGGACGCCACAGCGTTCTCGTAGAGAAAATCCCCGATGAGAAAGAAAAAGAGATGCCGATGCCTTCGCGCCGCGGCGAAGGTCTCGCGAACACGCCGGTAAGGCGCCCGGAGATTCAGGCGATATCCCGCCCGCGCCGGGAAATCCGGACTGCCCAACAGAACCGGGAGCGCGAAGGCCGCATACGCTACCGCCATCAGCGGAAAGACCTTCCCGACATTGGGGCTCTGCGGAACCAGCCAACCGAACAACGTGAGGCAGATGAGACTTCCGATATACCCGACGCCGATCGTCATCGTGACCACCCTGCTCACGCTGCGCTCGCTGCTGACCGCCGGGATCATCGCTGTGAAGAAAGTGAATGCGGCATTGGCAAAGATATAGGCGAGCATGAAACAAGGAAGCGCGGCCCACGCCGAGCCGGCCAACCCAATGAGGCCGGTCAGCAGTACAACGCCGGCAACGGAGATCCTGAGATATGGCAGGCGCCGGCCGCTTTCGTCGGCCGCGGCGCCGAGCACCGGCGAAGCGAGCGCGATCACGATGCTCGCGGCCGTCACCGACCAGCCGAACGCCGTCGCCGGAAGCCCGAGCACAATCTGCACGAAGGCTCCAAAATAGGTCGAGACCACGATCAGGGACCAGGAGGAATCGGCGGCTTCGAAGAGCGAATATCTCCACAGGATCTCCCACCAGGGAAGCTCCCGCCGCACCGCCTCGTTCACGACCCGGAACCCCGGCCCGCGTTGGCCTCGGGTCGGAGCCGCGCAACCGCCTCATGCAGCGCCTCGGCGATCCGGGACTCGCGCAATTGCGGCTCAAGCTCCGGCGCGATCGTGCTGGGATCGATCACCGTTCCGAACCGGACAACAATCCGATGCGGCAACGGAACGTGCCTTCCGGGCGGCAACGCCTCGTCGCTCCCCGTGACAAGGGCCGGCACCACCGGAACCGACCGCCGCGCGAGCACCGCGCCGACGCCGGGCCGGAACGGCTGCAACGAACCATCCGGGCTGAGACCGCCCTCGGCAAACCAGACCAGCACGTGGCCACGGCTCAGCGCCGCGACGCCGAGATCAACCGCAGCGCCCGCGGCGCGATCCGGATCGATCGGGATGACCTGCGCCGCCCGGCTGAACAGCCGGCGTAGGGCAGAGCTGAAAAGGAGGCCCGTCCAGCCCGCCCACCAAGTCTCGCTGAGCACCCGGTGCGGCAGCGCGGCGCCAAGCGCAAACGGATCGAGATAGCTCAGATGGTTGGGGCAGAGCAGAAACGGTGGTCGCGGTAGCGCGCCCCGCCCCTCGACGCGAAGCCGGAACAAGCCGCGCATTGAGGCCCGCACGAGAAACTCGCCGCCAAGGCGCAGAAGCCGCACACCCATGCCATACGGTTCGGGCCAGAGCGTCTCTCGTTTCGCCGCCTCTTGCGCACCTGCCACCGCCGGCGCCGCCACTGCTTCACGCAAGAGATCGCCCATCGTGACGATGCGGGCGATCTGTTCCTGGGCAAGTGCGATGCCGAATTCCCGTTGAAGCGCCAGCGTCAGTTCAACCCACTCAAGCGAATCGATGCCGAGATCGAGCTGGGGACTGGTTTCCAGATCGAGCGCGCGCCCGGGATAGCGCGTCCCGAGCCAATTCCAGATCGCCTTGGCGCGCGGATCCTCCACCTGAACGCCAGCACTCGATGCAACCGCGGGCGCCTCCGGCGTGGCTCTCTTGGCCTTCCCGGCGTCGCCGAAGAGCTGCGGCAGTTGATGGCGGCGGAGCTTGCCGAGTTGCGTGCGCGGCAGAGGCTGGCGCGTCACCGCGAAGCCGGCAAGCCTGAGATAGGATGGCAACGTGCGTGCCTTTGTCTGGAGTGCGTCGCGGATCAGCCCCTCCGGTCGGAACGCGCCTGCCCGCCTTATCGCCTCCTCATCCGGAACGACAACCGCGACAAGCCTATCGTCCCGGCCGAACACGGCGATCTCGCGAATCACCGGATCCCCGCCATACGCGGCCTCGATCGACTCCGGATCCACCTTCTTGCCGCTTGAGAGGACGATCGTCTCCTTCGCCCGCGCCATGATGAAGAGACGCCCGCCGGTATCGAGGCGACCAAGATCGCCGGTGCGGAACCAGCCATCCGGCGTGAAGGTCGTTTCGCTCGCCGCCGGATCGTCACGGTATCCGGAAAAAACGGAGCTTCCGGTTGCCTCGATCTCGCCCACGCCTTCAGAATCCGCATGGGCAATGCGCAAACGCACGCCCGGAAGCGGTTCGCCCGCGCAACCGATCCGCGAACGGCCCGCACGATTGAAGGTGAGGATCGGCGATGTTTCGGTGAGACCGTAACCCGTCAAGACCTCGAAGCCCAACCCGAGAAGGGCCGCTTCCACCTCGAAGGAAAGCGCCGCGCCGCCGCTGACGAGCAGCCGGAGTTCCGACCCCACGCGCTGCCGCACCGCCCGGAAAAGCGGCCTGCCCACCGGCAGCCCGAGCCGGCGGCGGCAAAAGCTCGCGGCGGCGAGAAGGACGGGAAAGAGTCGCGCGCCGCGCCCGCCCCGCCGCGCGGCTTCGGCATAAACGCCCGCGACGAGCGCGGCATAAAGACGCGGAACGCCGACCAGCGCGGTCACCCGACCTTCGTGCAGCGCCGCGACAAGCTGCGGGCCGCTGAGACCCTCGGGAAAGACCATCGTCGCGCCCGCCGCGAGCACCGTCAGCATGCCGGCGGTCAGGGGATACGCATGATGGAGCGGCAGCGGAATGAGCGCTCGGTCGTCGGGTCCGACGATGCGCTCCGCCAAGAGCGCCTGCACATTCGAGAGCAGGTTTGCGTGGCTGAGCGGCACCGCCTTCGGCGTGCCGGTCGTGCCGGACGTGAACGCCAGCACGGCGGTTTCCGCACTACCGCCCGGCGTAATCCCCTCCTCGGATTCTTCCCGCGCCGTTTCGAGAGAAATCGTCGTGCACTCGGGCACGATCCGACGCAATCGCTCAATCCGTTGCGCGTCGGCGAGCACCAGGTGACACGCGCCCTTCTCGATCATCGAGCGCAATTCCTCATTGCTCGCCTGGATGTCGATCGGCATGACCGTCATGCCGGCGGCGACGATGCCCCAAAAACCCTCGACCCATGTCGGGCCGTTCGCCGCCATCAGCCCGACCGTGCTCCCGCCCGCTCTTTCCTTGCCGATGCGCGCGGCGATCCTTCTCGCGGTGCGCACAAGTTCGCCGAAAGTGCGCGTGCCGGCATCGCCTTCGCCGAACGCGACGATCGCGACCGCTTCGCCGCGTTCCTCGAATTGCCGGAGCAAATCGCGAAGCGTCTCAGCCGCCGGCGCTGTGACGCTCGCGTGCGACGCGGATCCTCCCATGATGCCCACCATTATCACGGCGCCCCACGCAAGCCATCACCCGCGTATCTGGCGGCCTCGACGAGCCCGCCGGCCTGCACTTCAAGCGCGTGTGCAGGCCGCCCGAGGTACCGCGTGCCCTCGCCGACTACGGGAATATGATCTTCGTCGAGCATAATCTCGAGATCCTCAAGATCGCCGACCCGATCCTCGACCTGGGCCCCGAAGGCGGCAAGGGCAGCAGTCGCAGCGTCGCCAACGCCACGTCAGAAAGCCACCCTGGCCGCTGCTTCACGCCCCTCCTGCCGGCCGCCGAACCGCTCACGCCGCGGGCGGTTCGGGCACGCTCGCGTCCACGACGATCGTCGCCGTGTTCGACGGGCCGATGAAGGGGCCGCTAATAATGTCGCAAGAATATACACCGGGAGGGCAGTAGGTGGACGCCCAGATCCAACTATCACCGATCTCGAAGGAGCCCGGCAGCGTGGGCTCAGGCGCGTAATAGGTTCCCGGCGGAATCGATGAGGTCGGATAGAAAACGCCGTAGGTGAACGGCACCGACTGGTCCGGCAAGACATCGAGATTGCTGATGCTGTCGATGAAAGCTGTGTCGTTGATGGTGTATTCGGGCCACAGCGCGCCCGGCACCACGGGCACCAGGTACGAGACCGGCGTCCCCGTCGATGAGAGCAGCGGCGTGTCCGGACCGGTGCGGAAGTCCTCGGTCGAGGACGGAGCAACCGTCAGCATCGCATCCAGCGTGATCGGCTCGGACTGGGTGACCTCAATCGTTGCCGGTTCGAAGCCGAAACTCGCGACCGGACCGGCGCGGGCGTCCCGCGCGAGGCCTGATGCTGCCAGCAGGCCGGAGACCGCGAGCATCGTGATTGAACGTCCGGGCAACGGCATCCGCGCCATGTTCGCCCTTTTCCTGTTCTCGAGCGGTTGTTCGTCGCCGACGCTGCCGGAACATATCTGCATCGATGGAGGGTAATCGCCTCCCCGTTCCGGGACAACGAGAAGCACTTCCGGAAACATCATAGATGGCTGTTCGGTTCGTATCGCCGAATGATGAGGTTGCGTGCCGTCGCCGGTTGAATCGCCTCCTTCCTGAAGGAGACCGGCGTCGACCTCAGTCCGGCCGGCGCTCGTTGCATAATATTCGTGGCCGCAACGACAAGCGAAGTTGATGTGTGTCATCAGGCGGCGGGCGAGCAGGGTCGCAGGCACTGCGACGAGGTCGAGGGGGTCGCACGCTTGCCGGATGGGTCGATCGCCGAGACCCCGCCGACGACGGCTGCGAAGCTGAACACAGCCCAATCAAAGGTGAGCGTGAAGATGCTCCATCTGCCCTCGCCCCGGATGGCGGTGTAGGCGGACAATGGAGGTCGGATCGGCAAGCGCGAAGGGGACGGCGTCCGCGACACGCCACCTTACCCCGCCGGCGTGTCCTCCGTCGCCTCGCCGGCCTGTGGCTTCTCGCAACCGCCTTCGCGCGGCTTTTCTTTCCGCTCCTCGCGCGGTGCCGGCGGGCCGGCGACCACATCGAAATCATACGGAGAAGACTGCATGCGAACCTCCTTCGACTTCAGAGGCCGCTCCACCGATAGCGGGAATTTCGTGAACGCAAGTCCAAAAAACACGAAAGCCGCCTTGGCGAGGCGGCTTCGGGAACTTGCTTACGTATGCACGATCCTAGGCCGCCGGGATGTAACAGCGGTACCAAAATCGTGCGGCGGCGCATCGCATCGGTGCCATGGCAAGCCGTATAGCGCGCGGAGCGCGGCGCAGTCAACCCCCGCCGCCCGGCCGGAACGGTTGACAGGATTGCACCGTCGTTCAATCTCTGCATGCCACGCTCCGGACCGGAGCGGGCGGCGCGTGCCGGCCGGCAGACGACGGACAGAGCGATGCTCCTCTACGTGATCCTCTCGCGCCTTCAATTCGCGTTCACGACGCTCTTCCACATCACTTGGCCAGTGCTCACCATCGGCCTCGGCCTCTTCCTCGTCGTCCTCGAGGCGCTCTGGCTACGCTTCGGCGATGACGACTATTACCGCCACGCCCGCTTCTGGAGCCGGATCTTCCTGCTCAACTTCTCCGTCGGCGTCGTCACGGGCCTGCCGCTCGAATTCGAGTTCGGCACCAACTGGGCACCCTTCGCCGCCGCCACGGGCGGTTTCTTCGGCAATATCCTCGGCTTCGAGGGCGCGATGGCCTTCATGCTTGAAGCCGGCTTCCTCGGCATCATGATGTTCGGCTGGCATCGCGTGCCGCGCATCGTGCATTTCATCGCCACCTGCATGGTCGCGTTCGGCGCCTCGATCTCGGCCTTCTGGATCATGGTCGCGAACTCGTGGATGCAAACGCCTGCCGGCGGCCACATGGCGAACGGTCGCTTCGTCATCACCGACTACATGGCGGCGATCTTCAACCCGGACATGCCCTGGGGCGTCTCGCACATGTGGGTCGCCTGCCTCGAGACCGGCCTCTTCGTCGTCGGCGGCATCAGCGCCTGGTACATCCTGTCCGGGCGCCACACTGCCTTCTTCATGAAATCACTCCGGCTCGCGATCATGCTCGCGGTAGTGGTGGCGCCATTGCAGATCTGGCTCGGCGATGCCGGCGGCAAACTTGTCTTCCACGATCAGCCGGCCAAGGGTGCCGCGATCGAAGGGCACTGGAACACCAATCCTCCCGGCCACGGCGCGCGCTGGGCGCTGCTCGCCTGGCCCGATCAGGCGAAACAGCGGAACGACTGGGCGGTCACTGTGCCGGATCTCCTCTCGGTGCTCGCCACCGGAACGCTGACAAGGAAGGTGATCGGGCTGCGTGCCATCCCGCGCAACGATCAGCCGCCGCTTCTGCCGCTGATCTTCTACGCGTTCCGCATCATGGCCGGAATCGGCTTCGCCTTCTTCTTCCTCATGCTGGCGAGCGTCTGGGCTTGGCTCAGCGGCCGGCTTGATCCGAAGCCGCGACCGGCGGCACGCTGGCTGCTCCGGGCCTGGGTGGCCGCCGTACCGCTCGGCTATGTCGCGACTTGGTGCGGCTGGATCGTCCGTGAGGTCGGGCGCCAGCCCTGGGTGATCTACGGCCTGATGCGCACCGTGCAAGGAGCCTCGCTCCTTCCCGCCGCTGCGGTCGGCTACACGCTGGCGGGCTTCGCCGTGGTTTATGCCGTGCTGCTCGCGGCGTTCCTGGTGTTCGCCACACGCATCATCCGCGATGGTCCCGACATGTTGGTCCGCATCCCTGGCGGCGCGCCGCTGCACCAGGAACGCGAGGGAACGCGGGCAAGTCCGGCCTGAGCGCCAGGCGCACCGCAAGGAGGCGGGCATGGAGACGCTGCACGGATTCCTCGTCTTCGTCTGGCTCGGGTTCCTCGGCCTCTTCCTCACGCTCTACGTGCTGCTCGACGGCTTCGATCTCGGCATCGGCATTCTTTCGCTTTTTGTCCGCCACGACGAGCGCCGCGGCATCATGATGGCGAGCCTGAGCGGCGTGTGGGACGCAAACGAAACCTGGCTCGTCGTCCTCGGCGGCGCCCTCTTCGGCGCCTTCCCGCTCGCCTATGCGGTCATCCTGCACGGGCTCTATCTGCCGCTCATCACCATGATCTTCGCTCTCGCCTTCCGCGGCGTCGCCTTCGAGTTCCGCGAACACGCGCGCCACCCCCACATCTGGATGCGTGCCTTCGGCCTCGGCAGCCTCGCCGCGGCGATCTGCCAGGGCCTGGCGCTCGGCGGGCTGATCGGCGGGCTCGAGGTGAGCAACGGTCAGTTCACCGGCAGTGCCTTCGCCTGGCTGAGCTCCTTTTCTCTGCTCGTCGCCGCCGGCGTCGTCTTCGGCTATATGTTGCTCGGCAGCACCTTCCTCATCATCAAAACGGAAGGCGAGCAGCAGGAGCGCAACCGCCGCTTTGCCTGGATCGCCGGAGCGCTGATGCTCGCGGCGGCGTTCGCAGTCTCCGTCTGGACGCCGATCCGCTACCCGTTCGTGGCGGAGAAATGGTTCGGCGGCGGGCTCTTCCACCTGCTCGACATCGCGCCCCTTGCCGGCGCGGCAAGCGCGCTCATGCTCACGCGCGCACTCCGCCGCCGGTTCGAAGTCGCGCCCTTCTGGTGGACGATCGTGATCTTTCTTGCCTCCCTCATCGGGCTCGCCGCCGCACTCTACCCCTACATCGTGCCGCCCTCGCTCCCCGCCCAAGCCGCGTCCGCCGACAGCTTCACCCTCACCTTCATGCTGCTCGGCATCGGCACGCTGACGCCCGTGATGATCGCCTACAATGCATACCAATACCTCGTCTTCCGCGGCAAAGTGACGGCCGAGGGCTACGGCGCGGAAGACTGAGCCGTGCGCCGCCCGCGGCGGCTTCTGAGGTTGTGCACGTGAACGTGCTGCCCCGCCGCGATTTCCTCCCGCGCCTCGCCGATCACCTCGCCGTACTTGAGGATTGCGGCATTGGGCACATGGGCAAGAAGTGCAATCTTGTGGCAGAAAGGAATCGCCTCCTTGGCACGCACGCGAACCTCGCCCTCCCCCGATTGCACGCGAAGCTCCTCGCCCTCCGACACCGCTCGCAGAACCGTCGCAACCGTATCGGCAGGCGCAATGCGGATCGCGTCCCACGCACTCAAAGCGCGGCCCCGAAGCGGCTGATCACCTCGTCCCCCTCGCGCAGGATTTCGCCCCAGCTCGCCGTACCCGAGGCGAGCTCGAGCACGCACGCGAGCAGCCGCTCGGCTGCATTTTCGGCGCTCTCGGCGCCGCGGAACACGGCGGCGGCGTCGAAGTCGAGCTGCTCGGCAAGCCGCCCCGTCGTCACCGGATTGGCGGAGAGCTTCACCGTCGGTGCGAGCGCGCTCACGTAGCTGTTGCCGACCCCGGTCGTGAAAAGATTCATCTGCGCGCCGGCCAGCACAAAGCCGCTGAGCGATTCCGGCGCATAGGAGGGCGCATCCATCACCCACATGCCAGGCCGCGCCGGCGGCTCTCCGTAGCCGAGCACGCCCTCGATCGGACGCGCTCCGCTCTTCGCGATATTGCCGAGCGATTTCTCCTCGATGCTGGAAAGCCCCGCGGCAATGTTGGTCGGCCCCGGATTGTTGCCGGTGAGATCGATGCCGGCCGCAACTGCCATCGCCTCGCGCGCCGCCGCCGCGGCGCGCACCGCCTCCGCAACGGCGGGCGTTCGCGCGCGCCTCGCGAGCAGATGCTCCGCGCCCAGCCACTCGGTCGTCTCGCCGATGATCGCCGTCCCGCCCGCATCCACCAGCCGGTCGGCGATACGCCCGAGCAGCGGATTGGCCACGAGCCCCGAGCTCGGGTCCGAGCGCCCGCATTCAAGCCCGAGCGTGAGCGCGCCAAGCGGCGCCTCGACGCGGCGCGCCGCCGAGATCGCCCGCGCCATCCGGGCGCCCGCGCGCAAACCGCGCTCGGTCATCGTCAGGGCGTCCTGTTCGCATGCGTCCATCGTCAGGGCCGCGAACGGCTTCTTCGTGCTTTCCGCCGCCGCAGCAAGCTCTGCCATCAGCGGCGGATTGTCGCCGAGCAGGAGTGTTGCCCCGACATTCGGATGCGCCGGCAAGGCCCGCAACGCCGCGCGATAGACCTCCCGGTCCCGCCCGATCAGTCCTGATCCGTAAGGAATGACGATCGTCACCGCGCCGGCAATCGCTCCCCCGATGCGCCGCGCGCCCGGTCCGGTGAGACCGGCCATCGCGAGTACGAGCAGATGGTTGCGCACGCCCATCCTCCCGTCCGGGCGCTCGAAGCCGAGGAAGGACGGCCCGGCCATGGTCAGGCCGCCACCGCCGATTCCGTGCTGAGCCGAACCGCCAGGCGGAATCCGACCAGAATGCTCGGCAGCGCCGCCGGCAGCAGGACCCGCCGGACGATACGACGCCTAGGAAGCCCTAACGTGCGCCCGGCAGCGACGAGCGCGGGGTCGACGCTCTCCACCCCGGCCGCAGTGTTGAAAAGAAGCGGAAAGAATGCCGCGATCACCATGATGAACACAGGCAACGCATTGCCGATGCCGAAGATGAAAAGCCCGATCGGGATCCAGGCGATCCCCGAGATCGGTCGAATGAGCTCGAGCGCAGGACCAAGTAACGTCCGCGCACGGGCGGAAAGCCCGAGCAGGATGCCGAGCGGCACCGCGAGCAGAAGCGCAAGTGCAAGACTCACGGTCAGCCGCGCGAGGCTCACGGCGATATTGCCGAACAGCTCGCCCGTTCGCGCGAGAGAGATGAGCGCTGCGGCGGTCGCGATCGGGCTTGGCAGCAGGACTGCATTGCCGACGAGGAAGGTGGCAAGTGCCCAAAGTCCCGCAAACACCATGAGCGAGCGTGCCGCGACCAGACTCTGCATGCTCAAGCCCGCGCCGCCCCGAGCAACGGCCTCCATCGCGCTTGCCACTCCCACCGCATTTGATCAAATTGGGCAAACTATACATACCACCTCACCGGCGCGCAATCGCCCGTAAACCGCTCGCGTGAACCAAAGCCGTCTTTCGGCACCACGACAATCGCTCTTCCACGGAGTCCGCAGGGACCATCCGACGCGCCGTTCCCAAACTGGCGTTGGGGCTCTGTTTGATCAATACGTGGCTTCACCTTATAATGGTTCCTTGAAACCCCAGGAGCATCCCCGCACGGGTCCCGAATGCAGCGCTCGCACACAGTCCGCAGCCGCATCCTCGGTGATATCGCAACCGGCAGGCTCCCCTTCGGCACGCGCATCACTATCGACGAGCTGGCCAGCCGCTATGGCGGCAGCCACATGCCGGTCCGCGAGGCGCTGCGCCAGCTTGCCGGGGAAAACCTGATCGAGTTCGCGCCCGGCCGCGGCGCGCGCGTCCGCCGTGTCGATATCGCGTTCGTGGAGAACCTGTTCGCCACCCGTAGCGCGCTCGAGGTGATGCTGGTGCGCCGCGCCGCCCAGTACGCCAGCGCCTCCGTCGTCGCCGAAATCGAAATGATCGAGACGCGGCTCGAAGCCGAGGCCGCCGCCTCGGACTATGCGGCCGCGCTCGCCTCCAACCGCGCGCTGCACGAAGCGATCAACCACGCCGCGCGCAACCCCGAGGCGGCCACCATCCTCGATCAACACTGGATCCTGCTCCAGGGGCTTTGGCATAGCGTCGGCTTCGGGCCGGAGCGCCTGCCCGGCGTCATCAGCGACCACCGCCACCTGATCCGCGCCCTCGCCGCGCGCGACGTCGAGGCCGCCGGCGTGTTGATGGGCGCGCACGTGCTCAAGGCCCGGAACGATCTCCTCTCCCGCATGGCCGACCGCAACGCGGGGGCTTCGTGAGGCTGGATCGCGTCCGCAACCTCGCGCTCGATTTCGTTCAGGCTACCCCGGCGACCTGTTGGGCCTTCCTCACGCTCACCACCGAAGCCGGCTTGTCAGGCCTTGGCGAGGCCACGCTCCCTGGGGAAGAGGCGCGGCTCGCCGCGGGCTTTCCCGAGCTCGAGCGCCGCGCCCTCGCGCTCTCCGGGGCCGATCCCGCCTCGCTGGCCGCGGAGGCGCCGCTCGCCGGTCTCGCCGGGGCCGCCCTCCATTGCGCGCTCGATCAGGCGCTCTGGGACGTCGCAGCGCGCCGCGCCGGCGTTCCGCTTGCCACCGCGCTCGGCGGGGCGCGCCGCACGGCGGTACCCCTCTACGCGAACGTCAATCGCCGCACGCGTGAACGCTCGCCCGCTTCTTTCGCTCGAAGCGCCGCCACCGCCGCAGCGGCTGGATTTCGCGCTGTCAAGATTGCCCCCTTCGACGAGGTGGACGAACCCGCCCGCGCGCGCGGCGAGGCGCGCGCCGCTGCCGCCCCCGGCCTCAACCGGATCGCCGCGGTGCGCGCGGCGATCGGCCCCGAGATCGAACTCATGGTCGATTGCCACTGGCGCTTCGACGCCGCTGCGGCCGCTGCCGTGCTCGCCGAATGCGCCGCGCTCGGTGTCGTCTGGTTCGAATGTCCGCTGCCCGAGACGCCCGAGACCATCCCCACGATCTCCGCCCTGCGTGCGCTCGCCCATCGCCACGGCCTTCGCCTCGCCGGCGGAGAAAAGCTCGTACGCCTTGCCGCCTTCGCCCCCTTCATCGACGCCGGCGCCTACGACGTGATGATGCCCGACATCAAATACTCAGGCGGCCTCACCGAAATGCTGCGGCTTGCCGAGCGCATGGCGGTCGCCGGCATCGCCTTCTCGCCGCACAACCCCTCGGGCCCTGTGGCGCACGCAGCAAGCCTGCAGCTCTCGGCCGCTGCACCCATCCTCGACAGGCTGGAACTGCAATGGGATGAATCCCCCCTCTTCGCCGCCCTCCCGCGCCCGCCGCTGCCCGCGCCGCGCGACGGCTTCGCCCCGGTGCCGCTCGATCGGCCCGGGATCGGCATCACGCTCGATCGCGCGTTCGCCACGAGAGCGGATCGCGCTTGACCGGAATCACGAAGCGATCCCAAGGCCCCAAGCGGAGCGCGTCAATCCACTCGGGCAAACGAAGCAGAGCGTCTTGAGCCTGGCTGAAATCGCTCGAGCCGCGCCCGCCGCCTCTCATGAGGGCCCGCTCACCGGCACCGCCGGCGTTGGCGGCGCATCCAGAGGCTCCGGCGCGATCTGCACCCGTGCCACACGGCGCCCGTCCATCTCGATAACCTCGAAGCGCCAGCCGCCGAACACGACCCGGTCCCCCGCCTGTGGCACGCGCCTGAGCAGCGCCAGCACGAAGCCACCGAGCGTGTGATAGCTCCCCTTCACCGGCAGGTCGGGCAGCACCAGCCGCGCCTTCAGCTCATCCACCGGCATCAGCCCGTCGAACACCAGCACGCCCTCGGCCGCTGCCGCGCCCGTGCTCGCCGGCGGAACCGTCTCGGCCGCCTCCCCGACGATCGCCTCCAGCACGTCGCTCGCCGTCACCACGCCTTCGAAGCTGCCGTATTCATCCATGACCAGCGCCAACCCCAGCGGATCCGCGCGCAGCCGATCCATCGCATCCAGCGCCGAAACCGTGTCCGGCACCACGATCGGCTGGCGAATCAGCGGGCCGAGCGCGAGCGGCGCGCCCTCGAGCAGCCGATCCAGCAGGTCCTTGGCCAGCACCACGCCGATCACGTTGTCCACCGAGCCATCACCCACCACGAACCGCCCGTGTGGGCTCGCCTTGAGCGTCGCACGCAGCTCGGCCGGCGGATCGGCCCGATCGAGCCAGGCGATCTCGGTGCGCGGTGTCATGATCGCGCGCACCTTCTTGTCGGCAAGCCGGAGCACGCGCTCGATCATTTGCCGCTCCTCCGCTTCCAGCACGCCCGCCCGCGCGCCCTCGGCCAAGAGCGCCTTCAGCTCCTCCTCGCTCACCGCCGGAACACCCCCGCGCGGCAAGCCGAACACGCGGAGCACCAGCGTCGTGGAGGCGCCGAGCAGCCACACCAGCGGCGCCGCTACACGGGCGAGAGCAGCCAGCGGCGCCGCCACCCACGCCGCAATCGGCTCCGCGCGGCGGAGCGCAAGCTGCTTCGGCACCAGCTCGCCGATGACCAGCGTGAGGTAGGTGATCACCACCACCACGAGCGCGAGCGCCAAAGGCGCCGCGGCCGGGCGGAGCACGGGCAGGGAGGCGAGCCAGAGCGTCACCTGATCGGCGATCTGCGCACCGCCGAACACGCCGGTCAGGATGCCGACCAGCGTAATCCCGACCTGCACCGTGGGCAGATAGCTCTGCGGTTCCTCGACCAGCCGCCGCGCCAGCGCCGCCCCCCTCACACCCCTCTGCGCGAGCGCGGCAAGCCTCGCCCGCCTTGCGGAGACGAGCGCCAGTTCGCTCATCGCGAAAAGGCCGTTCACCAGAATGAGGAACAGCACGAACAACGTCTCGAACAGCATCGCCATCGGGCACCCGCCCTCCCATGCGGGCGCCCGAGTTTAGCGCGGCTGGCGTTTCCTGTGCTCCCTGGCCCTCGCAGCAAAGGCATCAAATTCCTTGTTTTTGCCATATTCAGGCCGGGGCCGTGCCGCAGTGAACCGTTTCCTTCCCGCGCAGCAACGGATCTCCCGTCCGCCGCCCGGAACCACCCCGCGATGATCGTCTCCGACGTTGCATCCGACGTCCGAACTGCGCCCGAAACGCGGGCCAGGCCGGCAGTTCTCCACCCGACGACGCTGCTGGCACTCGTGCTCGCCTCCGGCATCGCCTGCCTGATCTGGTGGACAAGCAATCGCCCGGCATTTCCCCCGAGTTATCAAGGAGAAATCGGCGGCCTCGCCTTTTCCCCCTTCCGTCAAGGACAAAGCCCGGAAACCGAGGTCTTTCCCTCAGCCGCGCAAGTGCGCTCCGATCTCCGCCTCGCCGCCCGGATGACGCGCCAGATCCGCACGTACACCGTTGCCGGCGTGCAGGGTGAGATCCCTCGCCTCGCCCGCGGCCTGCCGCTCTCGATCACGCTCGGTGCCTGGCTCGACCGCCATCCGCGCGCGAACGAGGCCGAGATCTCCCGCCTGATCCGCATCACCAACGCGAACGCGAACGTGCAGGCGGTGATGGTCGGCAACGAGACCATCCTGCGCCGCGACCTTACGCCCGCAGAGCTGATCGCGTACATCGATCAGGTCCGCAAAGCCGTGCACGTCCCGGTCTCGACCGCCGAACCCTGGCACGTCTGGCTGCACCATCCGGAGCTCGCCAAAGCGGTCGATTTCATCACCGTCCACCTCCTGCCCTACTGGGAAGGGGTGCCGATCGGCGATGCGTTGCAGTTCACACTCTCGAAGCTCGCCGAGGTCCAGGCGGCCTTCCCCGGCAAGCGGGTGGTGATCGGCGAGATCGGCTGGCCTTCGAACGGCGTGACGATCGACGCCGCCGTCGCCAGCCGCATCAACCAGGCCGAATTCCTGCGCCGCTTCTTCCTCGTCGCGGCCCGCGAGCATCTCGATTATTTCGTGATGGAAGCGTTCGACCAGCCCTGGAAAACAAGCTTCGAGGGCCGTGCTGCCGGCTATTGGGGAATGGACACGCTTGGGCGGCAGCCGAAATGGCCGCTGGCCGGCCCAGTGTGGGAACATCCCGACTGGCCGCGCTGGGCCGGAGGCGCCGTCACGGCCGGCATCCTCTTCGCCGGGCTCCTCCTCTGGCGTCGGCCGGACCTCCGCCTGCCGGGCAAGCTCCTCGTCGCGAGCGTCTCCGAGCTCCTTGCCGCCACCCTCGCCGCCGTCATCCAGGCCATGGCCGGCAAATACCTCTCGGGCACCGCGACCGCCGTCTGGGCCACGCTCATCGCCGGCCAAGCGCTCCTTCTCTTCCTGGTGCTCGCGAATGCCTTCACCATCGCCGAAACACTCTTCTCTCGCCGGCTTCGCCGCCGCTACGTGCCGCGGCCCGCTCCGCTCGGCACCTCGCTTCCCAAGGTCTCTCTGCATGTGCCGATCTGCAACGAGCCACCGCAGATGGTGCGCCAGACGCTCGATGCACTCGCCCTGCTCGACTACCCCGACTTCGAGGTGCTGGTGATCGACAACAACACCGCTGATCCACGGCTCTGGGAGCCGGTCGCCGAGCACTGCGCGAGGCTCGGTCCGCGCTTCCGCTTCTTCCATCTCGGCCGCTGGCCGGGTTTTAAGGCGGGCGCGCTCAATTTCGCCCTCCGCGAAACGACACCGGATGCGGAGATCATTGGCGTGATCGACTCCGACTATGTCGTCTCGCCAGACTGGCTCCGTTCGATGGTGCCCGCCTTCGCCGATCCCGCGGTCGGTTTCACGCAATCCCCTCAGGATTACCGCGATAATGACGGATCACTCTTCAAGCGATTGATGTTCTGGGAATATGCCGGCTTCTTCCGCATCGGCATGGTCACTCGCAATGAGCGCAACGCCATCATCCAGCACGGCACCATGACGCTCATCCGCCGCGCCGCGATCGCGCGCGCCGGCGCCTGGGCCGAATGGTGCATCACCGAGGATTCCGAGCTCGGGCTCAGGCTGATGCAGGCCGGCTGGAAGGCGGTCTATGCGAAGGAAAGCTTCGGCCGCGGCCTGATGCCCGATGACTTCTCCGCCTATCGCAAACAGCGCTGCCGCTGGGCCTACGGCGCCATGCGCATCACCCGCGCGCACTGGCGCGCCCTGCTCTCGCCCTTCGAGCGCGGACTTACCCTCGGCCAGCGCTGGCACTTCCTGACCGGCTGGCTCCCTTGGCTCGGCGACGGCCTCGGCCTTCTCTTCCTGCTGATGGGGCTCGCCTGGTCGGTCGGATTGATCGTGGAACCGAAAGAGATCGAGTTCCCGATCATCCTCTTCATGCTGCCTTCGCTCGGCCTCTTCGTCTTCAAGCTTGCAGAGCTGCTGGTGCTCTACCGGAGCCGCGTGCCCTGCCGCCTTGCCGACCGGCTCGGCGCCGCGGTGGCCGGGCTCGCCCTCTCCCACACCATTGGCAAGGCGGTGCTGAAGGGGCTGGCGACGAACCGGGCGCCGTTCCTGCGCACGCCGAAGATGAAAGACGCCCCCGCCCTCGTGCAAGGGCTCGCGATGGCGCGCGAGGAGTTTCTCCTCCTCCTCCTCACCTGGGCGGCGATGATCGGCGTCGGCGCCGTGCACGATCTCGCGACCTGGGAGGTGAAACTCTGGTGCCTCATCCTCTTCACCCAGTCCCTCCCCTATCTCGCCGCGGTATCGCTCTCGGTGGTGGCCGCGCTGCCCGCACCGCGCCGAAGCCTCGCGCCACTGCCCGCGCTCCTGCCGGCCGCCGGCGCCAAGCTCATGTCGGGCGACTGAAGCAGGAAACGAAGCGCGCTTCCTTCCGAACCGGCGGGTTCGCCGGTGAATGGGCGGCACGTTGGCAGGCGCATCGTCGGCCCGCCAGCGTCAGCCCGCGGCGGTGCGTGGGAAGGCGTCGGGCCGTTTGAAGATCTGCAACCCTTTGGTCGGGAACCTCTGCCGTGCCATATGGAGGAGGGCTGGCTTCGGTTGTCTGAACAACTTCGCGCGGAAGAATAAGTGGCGTCCTGCCGGGGTTGGTTGGTGGATGTGATGCGCTTTTGGGTTGCGACACAGGGAGGGCGTAGCCCGACCGGAGGTGCGACCCGAAAGCGCGGCGACCACGATCTCCTACATCGGCTGCTCACCGTGTAGCGGGCCGCGGCCGGAAGGTCGCGCAACCCGCCCCAGGCCCCCGACCACCCACGCTCAGCCTTCCGCCATCAGAATGTAATTGACCGAGAGGTCGCGGCTCTCCCGCCAGATGCCGGTCAAGGGGTCGAAGGCCATTCCGGCGATCTCGGCAAGCCGCAACCCCGCTCCGGCGAGCAGCCGGTCCATTTTGGCGGGCGCGATGAACCGGCGCCAGTCGTGCGTGCCGGCGGGCAGGAGCCGCAGCACGTACTCCGCCCCGAGCTTGGCCACGATCAGGGATTTCAACGTGCGGTTGATGGTCGAGAGGAACAGCGATCCGCCGGGGGCGAGAAGCGAGGAGAGCGTGGCCACGAACGAGGCCGGCTCGGCGACATGCTCGATGACCTCGAGCGCCGTGATCATGTGAAAATGCGCCCCTTCCGCCGCCAGCGCCTCCGGCACGGCCAGGCGATAGCGGAGCGGAAGCGTGCTGCCCGCCGCGTGGGCCTCGGCGGCCGCGATCAGGCGCGCGGATGGATCGATGCCGAGAACGGAAAAGCCCTGCCGCGCCAGCGCCTCCGAGGCAAGCCCAGCGCCGCAGCCGACATCGAGTACCGTGGGACCTTCCGCCTCCGGGAAATGCCGCCGAGCGCGCCCGGCAATCCAGCCCACGCGCAGCGCATTCATCCGATGCAGCGGGCGCATCGGCCCTACCGGGTTCCACCATTCCGCGGCCAGCCGATCGAACCGGGCGATCTCCGCCGCATCCGCGCTCGTGCGCTGCATCCCTTTCTGTTGCCCCCTTTGGCCTGTTGCCCGCTCCGGCGCCCCCCAGTATGTGTGCGGCCGCCTTCCGGCCGACAACCGGCCTCGGACGGCTGGGCCCCGATCGCGGCGGAAACGCCGCGCCCGTGCGGCCCGGAACATTCATTTGAGGCGGCGATCGACGCCTTCGGTGATACCACCAACGGCGATCGCGGTCTGGCAGAGGAGCATGTCCCGCATCGTAATGAAATTCGGCGGCACGTCCGTCGCCGACCTCGACCGTATCCGCGCCGTCGCCCGCCGCGTGGCGCGCGAGGTCGAGGCCGGCCATCAGACCGCCGTCGTGGTCTCGGCCATGGCCGGGGTCACGAACGAACTCATCGGCTGGTGCCAGCTTCTCTCGCCCCTGCACGACGCCCGCGAATACGACGCAGTGGTCGCGACGGGCGAGCAGGTTACGGCCGGCCTGCTTGCGATCGCGCTGCAGGCCGCGGGCGTGGAGGCGCGCTCCTGGCAGGGCTGGCAGATCCCGATCGCAACCGATGCTGCGCACGGCGCCGCCCGCATCCGGAGCATCGAAGGGGTAGAGCTTCTCCGGCGGATGGCCGGCGGCCAGGTGCCGGTGGTCACCGGCTTCCAAGGCCTCGGCCCCGACGGCCGCGTCACCACCCTCGGCCGCGGCGGTTCGGATACCTCCGCGGTCGCGCTGGCGGCCGCGCTTCGTGCCGATCGTTGCGATATCTATACGGATGTCGACGGGGTCTATACGACGGATCCCAGGATCGTTGCGAAGGCGCGCAAACTTGCTAGGATCACCTACGAAGAGATGCTCGAGCTCGCGTCGGTAGGCACAAAGGTACTGCAGACGCGCAGTGTCGAACTCGCGATGAAGGAGCGGGTCAGGCTGCAGGTGCTCTCGAGCTTCAGCGATGACCCCGGAACGCTTGTGGTGGACGAGGACGAGATCGTGGAACAGCCTGTGGTCGCCGGAATTGCCTATTCGCGCGACGAAGCGAAGATCACCGTACGCCGTGTGCCGGATCGGCCGGGCATCGCCGCCGCGTTGTTCGGCCCGCTCGCCGCGGCCAACGTGAATGTGGACATGATCGTGCAGAACGTCGCCGCCGACGGCACGACCGACCTCACCTTCACCCTCGGCAAGGCGGATCTGCCGCGCGCCCGCCAGCTCCTGTCCGATGCGCGCGAGGCGATCGGCTACGCCGAGATCGCCGCCGATTCGGACGTTGCCAAGATCAGCGTCGTCGGTGTCGGCATGCGCAGCCATGCCGGCGTCGCCAGCACGATGTTCCGAACGCTGGCCGAGAAGGCAATCAACATCCAGGTGATCTCGACGAGCGAGATCAAGGTGAGCGTGCTGATCGGGGCCGAATATACCGAGCTGGCCGTGCGCGCGCTGCATGCCGCTTACGGCCTCGATGCCGCCTGACATCACCGCCCCCGAACCCCGCCAAGCGCTGGCCCGCGCGCGGTTGGATGCGCTCTGGACGCGCGGCGCCCGCTTCCTCGGCTGCGAGGTCGGCATCCTCGGCGGCGCGATGACGTGGGTGAGCGAGCGTCACCTGGTGGCTGCCATCTCCAACGCCGGGGGATTTGGCGTGATCGCCTGCGGCTCGATGAGCCCCGACCGGCTCGCCGCCGAGATTGCCGCCACCCAGGCGCTGACCGACCGTCCGTTCGGTGTCAATCTCATCACCATGCACCCCGAGCTCGAGGCGCTGATCCGCGTCTCTCTCAAGATGGGCGTGACACACGTGGTTCTGGCCGGCGGGGTACCGCACGTGCGCACCGCGAGCCTGGTGAAGGAGGGAGGGGCGAAGCTCATCTGCTTCGCCCCTGCGCTTGTCTTTGCCCGTCGTCTGGCCAAGGCCGGGGCCGATGCGCTGATCATCGAGGGCTCGGAAGCAGGCGGACATATCGGGCCGGTTTCGCTCACCGTGCTCGCCCAGGAGATCTTGCCCCACATCTCAGAAATCCCGGTGTTCGTCGCCGGCGGTCTCGGTCGCGGCGAGGCGATCCTCGCCTTCCTCGAGATGGGCGCGGCGGGAGCGCAGCTCGGCACCCGCTTCGCCGCCGCAGAAGAGTCGATCGCCCATCCACGCTTCAAGCAGGCGTTCGTGCGCGCCGCGGCACGCGACGCCGTGCCCTCGATCCAGCTCGACCCGCGCTTTCCCGTCATCCCCGTGCGCGGCCTTGCCAACGCCGGGACGGAGCGCTTCCTCGAGCACCAGCGCATCACGCTCGCCCGTTTCGATTCCGGGGAACTCACGCGCCAGGAGGCGCAGCTCGAGATCGAGCATTTCTGGGCCGGCGCTCTGCGCCGCGCCGTGGTGGAGGGTGATGTCGAGCACGGTTCGATGATGGCCGGACAGTCCGTCGGCATGGTCAACGCAGTCCAGCCGGTGGCAGAGATCATCGCCGAGCTGGTCGATCAGGCGACGGCAGCCATCATGGCCCGCGAACTCCCCTTGCGCTGACGCGCCAACGGCCGGCTACGCTGGTTCAGGCGGTCGAAATCGCCTGCGTTTTCTCCGCTTCGCCTCGCGCAGCCGCCAGCGCCGCCTGGGCCGCGGCAAGCCTCGCCACCGGCACGCGATAGGGGCTGCACGAGACGTAATCGAGCGCTGTCGTCTCGCAGAAGCGGATGCTCGCCGGATCCCCACCGTGCTCGCCGCAGATGCCGAGCTTGAGGCCGGGCTTGCTCCCGCGGCCCTTCTCGGCGGCGATCCGCATCAGCATGCCGACCCCCTCGGTATCCAGAGCCACGAACGGGTCCTTCTCCAGAATGCCGATCTCGATGTAATGCGGCAGGAACTTCCCCGCGTCGTCGCGCGAAAGGCCGAACGTGGTCTGCGTCAGGTCGTTGGTTCCGAAGCTGAAGAAATCGGCGACCTCGGCAATCGCATCCGCGGTGAGCGCGGCGCGCGGCAGCTCGATCATGGTTCCGATCGTAAAGGGGAGTTCCCGCCCTACCTCGAAGAAAACCTCCTTCGCCACCCGCTCGATCTGCCCGCGCGTGATCTCGAGTTCCCGCTTCGTCGCCACCAGCGGAATCATGATCTCAGGCAGCGGCGCGCTCCCGGTCTCGCGCGCGACCGCAAGCGCGCCTTCGAAGATGGCGCGCGCCTGCATCGCGTAGATCTCCGGATAACTGATGCCGAGGCGGCAACCCCGATGGCCGAGCATCGGGTTCGCCTCGGCAAGCTCCGCGGCGCGTCGGCGCATCGCCTCGAGATCGGCGCCCAGCGCATGCGCCACTTCTGCAAGCTCCCGTTCGCCGTGCGGCAGGAATTCGTGCAGCGGCGGATCGAGCAGGCGAATCGTTACCGGCAGCCCCACCATGATGCGGAAGAGCGCGATGAAGTCCTGGCGCTGGAATGGCAGCAGGCGGGCGAGCGCGCTGCGCCGCCCTGCCTCGTCCGCCGCCATAATCATCTGCCTGACCGCGCCGATGCGCTCAGGGTCGAAGAACATGTGCTCGGTGCGGCAAAGCCCGATCCCCTCCGCACCGAAGCGCCGTGCCGTCTCGGCATCGAGTGGCGTTTCGGCATTCGCGCGCACGCGAAGCCGGCGGCAGCGGTCGGCCCATTCCATCAGCGTGGCGAAGTCGCCGGAAAGGGCCGGTTCCACCATCGCAACAGTGCCCACGAACACCTCGCCCGTGGCACCGTCGAGCGTGATCGTCTCGCCCGCGTGCACGGTGATTCCCCCCGCCGCGAGCGTCTGCGCACCATAATCCACCGTGATACCGCCTGCGCCCGCCACGCAGGGGCGGCCCATGCCGCGTGCCACCACCGCGGCGTGGCTGGTCATGCCTCCGCGCGCCGTCAGGATGCCCTTGGCGGCGTGCATGCCGTGGATATCCTCGGGGCTGGTTTCGATGCGCACCAGCAGCACCGCCTCACCTCGCGCTCCACGCATTTCCGCCTCGTCGGCGCTGAACACCACTGCCCCCGAGGCCGCACCGGGGCTCGCCGGCAGTCCGCGCGAAAGGAGCCGGCGCGGTGCGTTCGGATCGAGCGTGGGATGCAAAAGCTGATCGAGATTTGCGGGATCGACGCGCCCGACCGCCTCGCGCTCCTCGATCAGGCCCTCCTCCGCCATCTCGACGGCAATGCGCAAAGCCGCTGCAACGGTACGTTTCCCGTTGCGCGTTTGCAGCAAATAGAGCCGGCCGCGTTCGGCCGTGAACTCGATGTCCTGCATGTCGCGGTAGTGCCGCTCCAGGAGGGCGCGTACCTCGAGCAGCTCCCGGTAGGCGTCCGGCAGCACCTCCTCCATGCTCCGCTCGCCCGCCTTGGCGCGCGCGTTCGAAAGCGGCGCCGGCGTGCGGATTCCGGCCACCACGTCCTCGCCTTGCGCGTTCACCAGGTATTCACCGAAAAACACATTTTCTCCGGTCGAGGGATCGCGGGTGAAGCAGACGCCGGTGGCACAGTCTTCCCCCATGTTGCCGAACACCATCGCCTGCACGTTGACCGCAGTGCCCCATTCGGCCGGAATCTCGTGCAGGCGCCGGTAGGTGATGGCCCGCGGGTTCATCCAGCTGCCGAACACCGCGCCGATCGCGCCCCAAAGCTGCTCTTCCGGATCCTGCGGAAAAGGCCGGCCGGTTTCCGCCTCGACCAGATCTTTGTAGGCGGCAACCACGCGATGCCAGTCCTGCGCTATAAGCTCGGGGTCGGTGCCCACCCCGGCGTCGAGCTTCACATGCTCGATGATCTCCTCGAAACGGTGGTGATCGACACCGAGCACGACGCTGCCGTACATCTGGATGAAGCGGCGATAGCTGTCCCAGGCGAAGCGCGGATCATCGGCGCTCTCGCCGAGCCCCTCAACGGTCGCGTCGTTGAGCCCGAGATTGAGCACGGTATCCATCATGCCCGGCATTGAGGCACGCGCGCCGGAGCGGACCGACACGAGAAGCGGCTCGTGCCGGTCGCCGAAGCGCCGGCCCGTCGCCTCTTCCAGCTGGACCAGCGCCGCGGCGACCTCGGGCTGCAGATCGTCCGGATACTGGCGGTCGTTGCGGTAAAAGGCGCTGCAGACCTCGGTCGTGATGGTGAAGCCCGGCGGCACCGGCAGCCCGATGGAAGCCATCTCGGCAAGATTGGCTCCCTTGCCCCCAAGAAGGTTGCGCATCTCGGCACGACCTTCCGAGAGGCCCGCGCCGAAGCTGTAAACCCACTTCGTCATGCTCGTTCCTCTTCTTCCCGGCCTTCGATCTGCGACAGATCGGCCACCCGGTCGATCATTCTTCGGACATTGTCCAGAAGATAGAGTCGATTGCGGCGCAATTCTGGCTCCGGCGCATTGACCGTGACCCGCTCGAAGAAGGCGTCGAGCGGCCGGCGAAGACCGGCGAGCCGGCGGAGCGCAGGGCCGAACCATTCCTTGGCCAGCAGCGCATCCACCTCCCTTTGCACACCCCAAAGCTCCTCTGCCAGCGCCTTCTCCTCCGGTTGGCGGAAAAGCGCCGGGTCGGGCCGGTCGTGGAACGGCCCGTCCTTCCGCGCCTCGATCCTGAGGATGTTGGCGGCACGCCGGTAGGCAACGAGCAGCGGCGGCCCCTGCACGCTCGCAAGCGCATCGCCGAGCGCCTCGGCGCGGCGGAGCATCCGCAGAAGATCGTCCTCGTCGCCGGCCGCGAACACCGCCGCGAGCACGTCGTGCCGCGCGCCCTCCGCGCGCAGCACGATGCGCTGCCGTTCGACAACGAAGGCAAGCACGTCCTCGGCAAGTTTCTCCAGCGCCGCCGCATCCGGCCGCACCGTGCGTTCCTCACCCCTTTCGAGAAGCACGAACGCGCACCACCGCTCGATCAGCGGAACAAGGTTGATTCGCAGAGCATTCTCGCGAACGATGCGGATGATGCCGAGCGCCGCGCGGCGCAACCCGAAGGGATCCGCCGAACCGCTCGGCTTCTCCCCGATCGAAAAGAATCCGCAGAGAAGATCGAGCTTGTCGGCCAGCGCCATGGCGATCGAAACCGCCTCCGTCGGCACATCGTCGTCCGGTCCTTTCGGCGCATAATGCTCGCGGATTGCACGCGCGACGCTCTCAGGTTCTCCGTCGTTCTCGGCGTAATAGCTGCCCATCACGCCTTGCAGCTCCGGGAATTCGCCGACCATTCCGCTCACGAGATCCGCCTTCGCAAGCACCGCCGCGCGCTCGGCAAGCGCCGGCGGCGCTCCGACGGCGGGTGCGATCGCACGCACGAGATCGACGATCCGCCGGACACGCGCCCCTTGGCTGCCGAGCCGTGCATGGAAGGTCACGTGCTCGAGCTTTGGCACCCGGGCCTCGAGGCCTGTGCGCCGGTCGAGGTCCCAGAAATGCCGCGCATCGGCAAGCCGGGCGCGCAGCACGCGCTCGTTCCCGGCGATGATCGCGGCCCCTCCGTCGGCCGCCTCGATATTGGCGACGAACGCGAAATGGCGCGAGAACGAGCCGTCCTGATTGAAAAACGAAAAATACCGCTGATTGACGCGCATCGTCACCCGCATGACCTCGGGCGGCAGGTCCATGAAGCTCTCGTCGATCTTTCCCATCAGCACCACGGGCCATTCCACGAAGCCTGCCACTTCCTCGATCAGCCTGTCGTGTTCGCCGAGGATCTGCTCCGTTGAATCCGCTTTGATCGCCAGGCCCCGTTTCGCCGCGATCTCGGCGAGTCCCTTGTAAACGCGCAATCGCCGTTCCCCGACATTCGCCACCACCTTCCGATCACGAAGCCCTGCCTCCCACTCGCCGCGTGAGGTGACGGGAAACGCCCCCGGCGCGTGGAACCGATGCCCCTCGGTCAGGTTCCCGGAAACGAGGCCGTACCCGTCATCCTCGCCCTCGGCCAGGCTAAAGGGAACGATCGCTCCGTCCAGCACGCAAAGGATGCGCCTGAGCGGCCGCACCCAGGTGAAGCTGCTCGCCCCCCAGCGCATCGACTTCGGCCAGGGAAAGCGCCGGAGTATCCCCGGCAGTGCGGCCGCGATCAGCGTCCCCGTCGCCACCGCGGGCGCGGTGCGCTCCAGCACCCAATAGCCGCCTTCCGGTTGCGGTTCCGCGGTGGTCGCGCCATGCTTGCGCAGGAAGCCATGGACTGCGGCCTCCGGGGCCCCAACGCGCGGCCCGCGCTCTCGAATCCTCTGCGCCGGGAGCGCAGCATCGACTTCGGCCACCAGCGCGATCCGCCGCGGCCCGTAAAATCCCTTTGTGTTGTTGTCGTCCACCTTGACCGGTGCCAGCGCCTCCTTCACAAGCCGTGCCAGATCCTCCGCGGCGCGCGCCTGCATGCCCGCGGGGATTTCCTCGCTCAAAAGTTCAAGCAGCAGCTCCGGCATTGTTCAGGCGGCCTCGCCGGCAAGCCAGGCCTCGCAGCATCCGCGCGCGAGCGCGCGCACCCGCCCGATCATCGACGCCCGCTCCGCAACGCTGATCACGCCGCGCGCGTCCAGAAGATTGAAGAGGTGGCTCGCCTTGATGCACTGGTCGTAAGCGGGCAGCGCAAGCGCGGCCTCGAGCAGCGCTCGGCACTCGTGCTCCGCGTCGGCGAAATGCTGCCCCAGCAAGGTCGCGTCCGCGCGTTCGAAGCTGTAAGCCGAAAATTCGCGCTCGGCGCGGCGGAAAACGTCTCCGTAACGGATCCCCGCACCGTTGAAGTCGAGATCGAAAATGCTTTCCACGCCTTGCACATACATCGCCAGCCGCTCGAGCCCGTACGTGAACTCAACCGACGGCACGGCGCAGGGTATGCCGCCCACCTGCTGAAAATACGTGAACTGCGTCACCTCCATCCCGTCGCACCAGACTTCCCATCCGAGGCCCCAGGCGCCGAGCGTCGGGCTTTCCCAATCGTCTTCCACGAAGCGGATGTCGTGCGCGAGGGGGTCGATCCCCAGCACGCGATAGCTCTCCAGGACAAGCGCCTGCGCGTCGGCCGGAACCGGCTTCAGGATCACCTGAAACTGGTAATAATGGCCCAGCCGGTTCGGGTTCTCTCCGTAGCGCCCGTCAGTCGGTCGGCGCGAAGGCTGCACATACGCCGCCCGCCACGGCTTCTCGCCAAGCGCGCGCAGCGTCGTTGCCGGATGGAAGGTGCCAGCGCCCATTTCCATGTCGTAGGGCTGCAACAGCACACAACCCTGTGCCGCCCAGAAGCCTGAAAGGCGCAAGATCAGCTCCTGGAAGCTCCGGGGTCGGGGTGGGTTCATTGACTTCGCACCGGGGCCGCGTGATGCGGCGCACCATAGTGTCTGGCCGCGGGGATCGGCAAGGCGGTCTCGCGCGCCGGCGCAAGCCGAACAGGGACCAGCCGGAAAGCAATGAGGAGAGTGCAGCCCTCGATGACGGCTCCGGAACGGGCGGACTTTCGGCCTCGCCGCGATGTCTTGGCACTTCTGGCGGTGGCAGCGGCCATCGCCGCCGCCATCCTCTATCGCCGCTACGGAGTCGAGCCGCGCGCCTGGACCGCCGCCTGCATCGCCCGCCACCCGCCGCTCGGCTGTGCCCCACGCGCCGCCGCGCTGTGGCTGCAGGGCCACGGGCTCTGGGGCTGGACGGCACTCACAGCCGGCCTTTCGGCCTTCGCCACGCGGCGGTTTCCGCTCGTGCTCACGGCAATCGTCGTCGGCGGCGCGGCGATCGTCAACTACAATGCCGGCCTCGGCATGCTTGGAACGGCGCTCGGCGCCTGGACCTGGCTCAGGCTGCCGCCGGACTCCTCTCTCGCGCCCGGAACCGGAGAAGCGCCGGGGCGGCCAGCGCCAAGGCCGCCGCGTTCCAGATCAGCGCCTGGTGGTTGAGCGGACCTTCGATCGCCGCGCTCGCTGCCGCGCCGAGCGCCAGCGTCAGCCCGGCCGCAAGCTCTTCGCGCCCGCCCCCGGCCGCCGGCAGGTCGCCAAGCGCGGCCCGGCCCGCCACGCCGGCCAGCGGCACGGCGAACACCGGCAGGGGAAAGTCGCGGTAGCGCGGGTCGAATACCAGAAGCGCCTGCATCACCGCCGCGGTCCAGAGAAAGAGGAAAGAGAGATCGTCGAGCAGCCACTGCCGCCAGGCCACCCGGCGTGCGCGCGGGAAGCGGAGGCAGAGGAGATCGCGCACCGTCTCCGTCGCATCCCGCCCGCAACGCGGCCGCGGCCGCGCCGCACCGGCGAGAATCAGGGCCGCCCGGTCCATCAGGAGGGCCGCCAGAAGCGCCTGTCCCCCAAGGTTCGCGACCGCGCAAAGAAGAAGCGCCTTGTCATAGATCAGCGGCACGGTGCCGGCCCAGGCAAACGAAAGCGCTGCGCCAAGCGCCGTCGCCAGCACGGCGAGCGGGGCTGCGGCAGAGGGATCGGGACGCCGCAGCCGAAGCACGTCGAACAGCAGCAGCAAGCCTGCCGCAATCCCGATCGCCGCGTCCTCCGGCCAGTCCGGGTTCTCGATCACCGGTCCGTGCAGGGGAAATTTGGGCCTCCGCCCGGCCGTCCAGAGGCCCCAGTTGGCGCCGACCGTGCCCTCGAGCTGATACTTCCAATCCTGGTCGAAGGCCTCGATCAGGTTGTAGGGGATGTGATGGCGGTCAGCGAAGCTGACGAAGCGGCGAATGAAAACCGCCTCGTTGACGCGACTTGGTGCCGCGCCGTCGCGCCAGCGCCCGCGGCTCGGCCAGCCCGCCTCGCCGATCACGATCGGCTTGTCCGGAATGAGTGTCCGGATACGGTCGTAGATCTTCCGCACATGCGCGATCGCCCGGCCGATCGGCACGGGATGGTTCTCCCAGTACGGCAGGATGTGGATCGTCACGAAATCGACATGGCGCGCCACTTGTGGGAACTGCTCCCAGAACTCCCAGACATCGGCGTAGGTCACGGGCTGATGGACCGCACGTTTAACCTGCTCGATGTCGGCGATCAGCGTCGAGGGCGGCAGGTCCCGCCGCAGCAGGACCTCATTTCCGACGATCACCCGCGTGACGGTGTGCGGGTAGCGATTGGCGATCGCGATGCCGCGCGCGATCTCCTTGGCGTTCTTCTTCGCGTCCGGGCCGAGCCAGATTCCCTGCCAGACCTTGAGGCCGACCTTTTTGGCGAGAGCGGCCAGGTCGTAGTTTCCTTCGATCGCTGAATAGGTACGCACGGCATCCACGTGCCCCTTCAGCACTCGGAGATCGGCAAGCGCTTCTGCCGCGGTCGGAAAATCCTTGGTCAGAGGCGATTGCCACGCCCGGTAAGGCGCGAACGAGACCGAATGGAGCTTGCCCGCGGGCATTGCCACGTCGCCGCCCGCTGGCCGGTTCGGCCACCACCACGCGACCACGATGAGAAGGCAAAGAAGCGCCACCAGCAGAGAGAGCCGGAGCGCCGGACGGACGAGCATGCATCGTGCATAGCCGAGGGAGAGGCGGCGGGAAAGCCGATCGCCGCTGCCGAGGTCCCGCTTGAACCTGGCGCGCGTCCGCGCCAAATCCCAAGCCTCTCAACAGGAGCTTGCCGGCATCATGACGAACGAGGAACGGGACATCATCACCCGCTTCGTCGAGCGGGCCGCGGGTGGCGCAAGCGGCGCATCGGTTCCCTCTCCAGGTACGCCGTTGTCGCCCATCGATGCCGAGGCGGACGCGCTGATCGCGGAGCTTTTCGCCCGCCATCCGGAGGCACGCTTCCGCATCACCCAGATGACCTTCGTGCAGGAGCATGCGTTGGCCGAGGCACAGAACCGCATCAGCCAGCTCCAATATGAGCTCGCCACCGCCCGCCAGGCGCCCTCGCCTGCCCCCTCCCGTGGCGGCTTTTTCTCCGGGCTCTTCGGCGGCGGAAGCTCCGCGCCCTGGAGCGCGGCCCCCGCCGCGCCTCCGCCGCAGCCCGCCTACGCGCCGGGCTACCAGCCCGGAATGTTCCAGCGCGGCGGGTCCGGCTTCCTCGGCTCGGCGCTATCGACCGCGGCCGGCGTGGCCGGCGGCGTGGTGATGGGCAATGCACTGATAAATCTGCTTTCGCCCCACGTCGGACCCGCCGGGGGCAATTTCGCCGGGCCGGCGCAGGAAACCACTGGGAACGAAGGAGTAAGCCCCTGGACAGCCCCCGGCGTCGCCCCTGATCCCTGGGGCGCCAACCAGTCGGGCGGCGGCTTCGACCCCGCCCAGTCCGGGTTCGACCCGTCCCAGGCGGGCTTCGATCCGTCTCAGACGGGCTTTGATCCCGGCCAGGACGATCCCGACCAAGGCGGCTTCGGCGGCGGGGACGACGACACGGTGGTCTGATCTCACCGGCCCCACGCGCGGCTGCCAGCCGGCGCAGAGCGGCGGTTCGGGCGGAGGTTCCGCACTACAGATCCGCCTCCGCGTGCCGAACACGCGTGCGATCCGATCGTGCTTCGGGCTATAGGGCAGGCATTCCCTGAGGCAGGGTCCCGAACTCCTTCCTCACGCGAGCGCTTCTGCCGGCGCGGCACGTAACAGGGCGAGGTTTTCGCGCCTGCGATCTCTGGAAGCGAGGAAGCCGGCAAACACCAGCAGCAGCCAGAGAGGCTGATTGTGGTCGAAACGACCGGCGGCGTGTTCGTCGATCAGCCTTGCCAGTGCCGCTCGATCGAAAAGGCCGCTCGCCAACATCGGCTTGCCGAGCAGCGCGGCTTCCAGTCGCGGCCTCTCTCGACGAAATTCTAACGATAAAGAAACGGAAACCCCCCTGCTTCCCGCGCCCGAGGATCTCCAGCGGGAGGAGCGGCTTCATTGCCTCCTTGAGCACGAACTTGCCCCTCCGGCCGCAGCGTTTTTGCCACGCCGGCAACCGCAGCCCCCAGGCGACAAGCTCATGGTCGAGAAACGGTGCCCGGACCTCGAGACTGTTCGCCATGCTCGCACGATCGACCTTGACCAGGATGTCGCCAGGAAGATACGTCACGAGATCGACGTACAGCGCCTGCTGCAGCGAATCCGCGTCATCGCATTGGTCTATGAGAGCAACGATGTGGGCGGCCGCGTCGTACCCATCGAGGGTGTTCAGAAAGAATGCCGAGTAGAGGCTTCGGCGCCCCTCGCCTCGTACGTGCGAGACCCGGCGGTAAAAGGCAAGCGCGGAGTCGAGGCCGAGTTCCGTGAGCGTGGTCTTCGCGCGGAGCCAGCGAGGCGCAGCATCGAGCTTCGGGTAGAGCCGCGCTAGCCTGCATTTCTCAGTGCGCCCCAAAGGCGCGGTTCACCAGTGGAGGAAGGATCCACCCAGGAAGTTGTCGGTAGGACCTGGTAGCTGACGAGCGGTTTGGTTGGGTGACCGGCTGGGCCGAA
>JAKAWQ010000104.1 GCA_021816925.1 Pseudomonadota bacterium | reverse complement strand
CCATCGGCAACATCCCACCCGCGGAAGCCGAGGCACGCTACTATGAACAACTGAACGAGCTGGCTATGGCAGCCTGAGTCAAACCAAACAGCCTCCGACAAACCCGGGACGGTTCAGTGGGAGCCGTATGCGGGAATGCCGCTCGTACGGTTCTGTGCGGGGGCGCACAGTAATGCGCGTCCCTACCGCGATTGAGCGCGCCCGACGCGCGCGGCTTGCCCCCAACACGCAACCGGAGGCGGGGCGTGGGAGGTTCAGGCGGCGCGGAGCAAGCTCTGGCCGGGGCGGACGAGGGTGAAGCGGACCGGCTCGGTAGTTCCGGCGAGTTCGCCGCCGACAAGGCGCACCACCGTGTAGCGGGAAGTGGCGAGATCGGACGTTGCCGGATGGTCGGTGCGGAAATGCGCGCCGCGGCTGTCGGTACGCAGGATTGCCGACTTGAGGATGGCGCGGCTGACGAGCAGAAGATTCTCAAGGTTGAGGCGCTCGGTCCAGGTGAGATCGTAACGCCGGTCGTGGTCGGCAATGCCGGTTTCCTCGAGCGTGGACGAAAGCTCGGCGAGCCGCGTTTCGGCGCGGGCGAGCGAGGCGGCATCACGCAGAATGCCGACATCCTCCCACATCAGGCGCTGCAATTCGGCGCGTATCTCGGCGGGCGCGCCCGGCTTGCGGCCGCGCGGAGCGAGCGCGCGGGCGATCGCCGCTTCCAGCACTGCGCGGTCGGGCTCGGCGAGTACCGCGCCGACGCGGGGAAGTGCGGCGACCATCGCATCGCCGGCGAGCCCGCCGAAAACGGTCGAGTTGGCAACCCCGTTGCCGCCGAGGCGGTTGGCGCCGTGCACGCCACCGGTGTCCTCGCCGGCGGCGAAGAGGCCGGGCAAGGGCGTGCGGCAGTTGGTGTCGAAGACGACGCCGCCCATCATGTAATGCGCGGTCGGGATCACCTCGACGCGACCGGCGGCGAGATCGAAGCCGCAATCGGCGCAGCGCTCGACCATGCCCTTGAACATGCGCCGCACGTTCTCGGGGCCGAGATGGCCCATCTCGATGAAAACACCGCCGTGCGGGCCGGCGAAGCCCTTGTTGATGCGATCCATGATCACACGGCTGACGATATCGCGCGTGGCACGCTCGCCCGCCGGGTCATAGTGGTGCATGAACCGCTCGCCCGTTTCGTCCGTGAGGTAGCCGCCGGCGCCGCGCAGGCCTTCCTCGAGCACCGTGCCGGTCATGCGCGTGTCTTCGCCGGCGAGGAGGCCGGTCGGGTGGAACTGCACCATTTCCATATCCCGCAACGGCAGGCCGGCGCGGAGCGCGATGGCAAGCCCGTCGCAGCTCTTGTCACCCGAGGGCGTGTGGTAGCGGTACATAGTCGGGCCGCCGCCGGTGGCAAGCAGCACCGCGCGCGCACGGGCGAGGATGAGTTCGCCCGTGCGCATGTCGAGAAGCAACACGCCGGCGATGCCGCTGCCATCGGCGGCGGGGATGAGATCGAGCGCACGATGGTCTTCGAGGCGATCGACCGAACGGGCATACACCTGCTCGGCCAGCCGGTTGATGATCTCGATCCCCGTGAGATCGCCCTTGTGCACGGTGCGATCGAAGGTCTGGCCGGCAAAAGCCTTCTGGTGCACGCTGCCGTCGGGATTGCGGTCGAAGAAGCAGCCGATTTCCGTTTCGAGCTCGCGAATGCGTCGTTGCGCGCCGGTGACGAGCAGCCAGGCGAGGCCCTGGTGGTTGAGCCACTTGCCGCCCTCGATCGTGTCCATGAAGTGGCGTTCGGCGGAATCGCCGGGGGCGAGCGCCACGTTGTAACCGCCCTGCACCATGCGCGTGCAGCCGCACTTGCCGAGCAGCCCCTTGACGACGATCGCGACGCGGCAATCGGGCGCGTCTTTTTTGGCGTGCAGGGCGGCGAAGAGGCCAGCGCCGCCGGCGCCGAGGATCAGGATGTCGGTCGTGAACTCGTGGGGCTGCGCCGGCATCGGCTACTCCGCGGCGCCGATCGCGGCGAGCACGGCGGCGCGGCGTGCAGCGACCGCCTCGCCGACCCGATCGTAGAGCGAGTTGCCGGAGGCATCCATGCCGACGAGGAGCGGGCCAAAGCCCCGGATGCGGAAACGCCAGAGGCTCTCGGGGTGGAGATCGTCGAGATCGACATCCTCGATCGCCTCGATCCAGGTGGTCTCGAGCGCGGCCGCGCCGCCGATCACGGCGAGATAGGCGCCGCCGAGATTGCGGAAGGCGGTGAGGCTCTCGGGGCCGAGGCCGCCCTTGCCGATGATGACGCGCACGCCCTCGCGCTCCATCAGCGGGCGCGTGAAGCGCTCCATGCGCATCGAGGTGGTGGTGCCGATGCAGACCGGCGCGTAGCCGGCCGGGTTCTCGGCCGACGGCGCGAGCTTGCGCACGTTGGGCGCGGTGTGCAGGAGGGCGTGGCCGCGAAGGGCGAAACGCGAGCGGCGGTTGCGGTCGAACATCGCGATCAGCGTCGCGTCGCGGATGCCGAAGAGGGTGCGTTCAAGCGTGACCGTATCGCCGGCGGCGAGGCGGCGGACCGCTTCCTCGTCGATCGGCATTTCGAGGGTGTGGTGTGCCATCGGCCGCTCTTCCTAGAGCATGCTCGCTTCAGATTGAAGCGGGCGTGCTCTGCGATTCTTTGATGCAGAGCGTGATTCATGCCCTCTGCCGATTCCGGTTCGGGCGATCACGCTCTAGAATCCGAATTGGATGCCGCCCGGCGTCAGCACGGCGCGCGCGCGGCGCGCCGAGTGGCACTGGATGTTGACCGCAACCGGGTTCATAGTGATGTGGGTCGCGGCGAGCTCGACATGCACGGCGAAGGCCGTGGAGCGGCCGCCGAGGCCCTGCGGGCCGATGCCGAGCTCATTCACGGCAGCCGAGAGCTCCGCCTCGAGCTTTGCGCCCTCGGGATCCGGCGAGACCGAACCGAGTGGGCGGGTTGCGGCGAGCTTCGCTAGGTGCATGCAGAGATCGGAGGTGCCGCCGACGCCCACCCCCACGATCGTAGGAGGGCAGACTTTTCCTCCGGCCTCGATCACTCGGTCGATGACGAAGCGCTTGATGGCGGCAACGCCGTCGGCAGGAATGAGCATGCGCAGGAACGAGCCGTTCTCGGAGCCGGAGCCCTTTGGGATCATTTCGATCTCGACGGTTTCCGGTTCGGCGATGAAATCGATGTTGATCACCGGGATGCCCGACCCGCAGGAGGTCTGCTCGTTGTTGCGCGTGATCGGGTGGACGACGGAGGAGCGGAGCGGATGCTCGCGCGTCGCGCGCTCGCAGCCATGGCGAATGGCCTTTTTGAGGGCGATGCCGTCGAAGGCGACGTCGCGGCCGATCAGCACGTTGTAGATCGGGATGCCGGTATCCTGGCAGAGCAGGTTTTTTGTCCGTTCGGCCACCGCGATGTTCTGGACCATGGTGTCGAGGATGGCGCGGCCGGTCGAGTCCGTCTCGCCCTGGCGGAGGCGGGAGAAGCCGGTCTTGATGTCCCCGGGAAGGAGCTTGAGGGCGCGGATGTAGAGGTCCCGTGCGATCGTTTCGACCTCAGTCATGTCGAGATGCATGGTGGTTCCTCCCGAAGCAGCGATTCACCCGCCGATTTCCGCACTGAGAAGAAAGAGAAGGCCAAAGAAGAAGGCGAAGGCGAGGCAGGCCGCGACGGCGACGGCCGTCTTTTCGCGAAAATCCAGAAGCTCGATGGCAAGGATGCGGAGCCCGCAGGCGAAATGAAGCGCGAGCGCGCCGACGAGACCCGCTTCGAGCGTGCGCATCAGCGGGTTGTCGGTCAGTGCGAGGAAGCGTTCGAGCGCGGGTGCGCCGGAGAGCGCGAGGCCGAGCACGATGAAATGCGCGGGCAGGAAGAGCGCGAGCGCGAGGCCGGAGATCCGGTTGAGGAGGGCGGCGAGCAGCCCGGGATGGCGGTGCGCGCGCACGATGAGGGCGCCGCTCATGCGAGGAAGACCGCAAGCGCGGCGCGAAGGCCGAGCACGGCGAGCAGCACCCCGAAGGCGAGGAGAAGCCAATCTGCGAGCGGGCCGGACCAGCTGAACCATTCGGCGAGGACCGTGCGCAGGCCGATCGGCGCGTGCACGGCGGCCGCCAGAACGAAGCAGCCGTAAAGCACGAGGAAGGCCCAGTTGCCGTGGGTGCGCGAGAGGATGGCCCCGATGGTGAGGCCTTGCTGCACGGCGTGGATGATGACAACGAGATGCACCGCAACCGCGACGGCGAGGATGAGTGCGCTGACCCGGCTGGCGGCGAAAAGCGTTGCGTTCATCGTGTGCCTGCGAGTGCGGCGCGCATCGCCTGCCGCTTCAGACCCGCGATTGCGTAGGTGGGCGCGATCGCCTTCGGGCAGGTTTCCGTGCAGGCCATGTGCGTGTGGCAGCTCTGGCAGCCGCCCGGGCCGGTGACGGCGGCCAGGCGCGCCGCAGCACGCGCGCGATCGCGCACGTCGTTGACAAGCGTCCAGGCGCGGTTAAGCGCGGCGGGGCCGAGGTAATCGGGGTTCCAGCCGACGACATCGCAGGCGGCGTAGCAGACACCGCAGTTGATGCATTCGATGCCGGCATCGGCGGCGCGGCGTTCGGGTGTCGAGGGCGGGACGGTGGCGAATTCGGTGGCCGGCGCCGGGCCCGGCTCGAAGCGGCCGTGCGCGCGCTGCCATTTCGCGAAGAAGGGCGCCATGTCCACGACCAGATCCTTGACCACCGGAAAGTGGCGGAGCGGCGCGAGCCGGAGCCTTCCGTCCGGCGCGGCGACGGCAACGCGGGTGCGGCACGTCCAGCGTGGCCGATCGTTCACCATCATCGCGCAGGAGCCGCACATGCCGACCCGGCAGGCAAAGCGGTAGGCAAGTGTGGGGGCTTCCGTGCGCTGCACTTCGGAGACGGCATCGAGCACCGTCTGCGCCTCGCGCGTGGGGATACGGTAGGTTTGGAACCGGCCGATCGCACCGCCCCGCCATATCTCGAGTTCCAGCATGGCCGTGGTGCTTACCGCACCTCGGCCGGGCGCGCCAGACGAGGGGCGCGAACGCTTGGATTGAGGAACCTACCCTTGGAGCTGCGCGGCGAGGCGGCGGGCGAGCAGCCAGCCGATGAGGCCCGAAGCGGGGGCGCCGGGCAGAAGGAGAAGCCAGCCGAGGTACTGGCCGCCGACGATGAGATTCATGCCGATCCCGAGCATGATGCCGCCGACGAGGCCGCCGGAAACCCCGGAGGCGATGCCGAGCCAGAGGATTTCCTCGCGCGTGACCACGAGGGCTTGGTAGTGGGCGTCGGGCTGGTTTGACAAGGCCGGATGCCCCACCCTATAGCGGCCGCCCATTGCCGGGAACGTGGACAGGGGGAGGCGTCCCTGCGCCCGCTGCGCCAAGCGCGGCCTACCGGTGCAACAGAGCGTCCGCTCGGGATGCAAAGAAAGGAGGGTGTATGACCAAGCGCCTCGAGAGCAAGTACAAGGTGAACCGCCGGCTCGGCGTCAATCTCTGGGGCAGGCCGAAATCGCCGATCACCAAGCGGGACTACCCGCCAGGCCAGCACGGCCAGCGGCGGCGCAAGCCCTCGGACTACGGCGTGCAGCTGATGGCCAAGCAGAAGCTCAAGGCCTATTATGGCAATGTCGGCGAGAAGCAGTTCCACCATTATTACGAGGAAGCGGTGCGCCGGCGCGGCGATACCAGCGAGACGCTGGTGGAGCTTCTGGAGCGGCGGCTCGACGCCGCCGTCTACCGGATGAAGTTTGCCATCACGCCGTTTGCTGCCCGCCAGTTCGTGTCGCACAATCACGTGCTGGTGAACGGCAAGCGGGTGAACATCCCCTCGTACCAGCTCCACGACGGCGACACGGTCGAGGTGCGCGAGAAGTCGAAGCAGCTTGCTGTGCTGCTGGATGCCGCGCAGAGCGCGGAGCGCGAGGTGCCGGAATATCTGGAGGTGGACCACCGGGCGATGAAGGGCCGCTTCCTGCGCGCGCCGAAGGCGGGCGATGTGCCCTATCCAGTGCAGATGGAGCCCTACATGGTGGTCGAGTTCTACTCGCGCTGAGAACGGATGCCCGCCAGCGGCCCAAGCGAGTGAGGCGAGCGGGTGAGGGGAGAAGGACATGCAGGAAGGCGCCGTGCACACGGCAGCAGCGGCGGACTTGGCCGGGGCCATCGGCAACACACCGCTGATCCGGCTTCGTGCGGCCTCGGCGGCCACGGGGTGCACGATTCTCGGCAAGGCCGAATTCATGAATCCCGGCAGTTCCGTCAAGGACCGCGCCGCCCTTGCCATCATCCTCGATGCCGAACGGCGCGGCGCGTTGAAACCGGGCGGCACAGTGGTGGAAGGCACGGCCGGCAACACCGGCATCGGGCTGACGCTGGTCGGCAATGCGCGCGGGTATCGGTCGGTGATCGTGATGCCGGAGACGCAGAGCCGCGAGAAGATCGAGTTCCTGCGCATGATCGGCGCCGATCTCAAGCTGGTGCCGGCGAAGCCGTACCGGGATCCGGGCAATTACGTGCATGTGTCGCGCCGGCTTGCCGATGAGACCGGCGCGCTCTGGGCGAACCAGTTCGACAATCTCGCCAATCGCGAAGGCCATCGTGCGACGACGGGGGCGGAGATCTGGGCCGAGACGGACGGGACGGTGGACGCCTTCACCTGCTCCTGCGGCAGCGGCGGCACGCTTGCGGGTGTGGCGTTTGCGCTCAAGGAAAAGAACCCGGCGATCAGAATCGTGCTTGCGGACCCGGAGGGAAGCGCGCTTTACGGATGGGTGAAGGCGAACGATCTCACCGTTTCGGGAAGCTCGATCACAGAGGGCATCGGCCAGTCGCGCGTGCCGGGCAATCTCGAGGGCGCGCCGATCGACGATGCCGTGCGCATTCCGGATGCCGAGGCGCTGGGGCAGATCTTCGACCTCCTGATCCATGAAGGGATTTCGGTCGGCGGCTCGTCGGGCATCAATATCGCGGCGGCGATCCGCGTGGCGCGCATGCTGGGGGCCGGCCACACTGTCGTCACCATCCTCGCCGACGGCGGCGCGCGCTACCAGTCGAAGCTCTTCAACCCCGAATTCCTGCGCTCGAAGAACCTGCCGGTGCCTTCCTGGCTCGCCTGAAGACGGCGGCGAGGCTGGCGAGTCCGGCGGACTGCTGGGCGAGATAACCGCCGGTGGCGAGCGCCTCGGGCGCCTCGAGATCGCCGGTTGGGGCGAAGGCAGGGGAAAAATCCGCGGTGCCGAACAACATGTCCCACCAGGGGAGCACCGCCCCGTAGTTGCAGCTCCGCTTCCCGGCGGCGAGCACACCGTGGTGGGCGCGGTGGAAGCGGGGCGAGACGATCACGCGCTCGCCGATCCGGCCGAACGAAATGCGCGTGTTGGCGTGCGAGAGGCTCTCGACGAAGCGCAACATGAAGACAAGTAGCGGGAACTGGAAGGGCGAGATGCCGATCAGGAGCGCGATCAGGCCGAACCAGAGCGCGGAGAGGAGATCGTCGAGCAGATGGTTGCGATCGTCGGACCAGAAGGTCATCTGCCGCTGCGCGTGGTGCAGCGCGTGCAGCGCGTACCAGGCGGGGATCATGTGCGAGATGCGGTGCCGCCAGTAATCCGCGAAGTCGAGGATGATGGCGTAGGCGAAGAAGGTGAGGACGGGGTGGCCGAACAGCGGCGGGATCAGCCGCTCGAGCATGGGCGGGATCCAGCCGCGATCGACCAGGAAGCCGTTCACGTGGACCTGCACCTGGTAGAAGAGAACGAAGGTGACGAGGGGCAGGAGGCCGACGCGCGCGATCAGCGTGTAGAACATGTCGGTGAGAACGACGCGCCGGCCCGGCCAGCGCTCGACGGGGCGCCAAGCTTCGAGCGGCATCGCAATCGCCCAGGTGATCAGCACCTGGAAGAGGCCATAGACCGCGAACAGGCTCCAGCCGAAGGAAATGTCCTCCCATTGCATCAGGTCGAGCCGGTAGAGGAGCGGGATGACGATGCCGCCCTGGAGGCGGCCGGCCAGGGCCATGAAGGGATCGATCACAAAGGGGTCGATCACAGCGAGGCGGTGCCGAGGGCGGCTCGGCCGTTCGCGGCAAAGAGATCGAGCATGGGCGAGAGGAAGACGCCGTGCGGTGAGCGCCCGACCGGGACGAGCTCGAAACGGCCGGTGGCCGGATCGAGCACCGCGAGGCTGTCGGTCCAGCGGCGGGAAATCCAGAGCTTGCCGTCGGGGGCGAAGGCGATGCAGTCCGGCCCGCCGGTGAGGGTGTAGCGGCGGAACGGCCGAAGGGTCTGGCCGTCCAGCGCGTCGATCGTGCCGGCGACACGGTTGCCGACGTAGATCACGCGGCGGTCGGGCGCGAGGGCGATGATATGCGCGCCCCGGCCGGTCGGAATGCGGCGGATGACGCGGCCATCGACCGGGTCGAGCGCCACGACGTCGCCCGCATTCATCAATGCGACGAGCAGCCGGTCCTGATGCCAGACGATGCCGGCGGGTGCCGGGCCGACGCGTGCGCGCCAGGCGACCGCGTTTTTCACGAGGTCGATTGCCACCACGCTCGCGGTGCCTTGCAGCGTGGAATAGACCATCGAGGAATCGGGCGCATAGGCGAGGTGGCTCGGCATAGAGGGTTCGTAGAAGCGCCGGATGAGGGTGAGGGACGCGGCGTCGTAGAGATCGACGTGGTTGAGGCGGAGCGCGTTGACGACCAGAAGGCGACCGTCGGGGCTCACCCAGAGCTGGTAGGGATCGCTCAGCACGCGGTGGCTGAGAAGCGTGCCCGTGGTAGGCGAAAGCGCGAACAGCGCGTCGCCGGACGCATCGCCGACCCAGAGTTCGCGGCCGTCGGGAGAGAGCGTCCAGTGGTGGGGTTCGCGCAGCACCGGCACGTCGCGGATGAGGCGGCGCGTGGCCATGTCGACGATGCTGATCGAGGCGCCGGCGGAGTTCATGACGATGGCGATGCCGCCCGAGGGCGGGACCGGGCCGGGTGCGGCCGGGGCCTTGCGTGGTGTGGTGCCGAACGCGGCAACGCCGGCGGCCAGCGTGCCCCGCCGGGAGATCAGGGGGATATCGCGGTGCCGTGGCAAGCGTTCGATCCTCTCATCGCATCATAGCAACACCCGACAAGTGATGGAAACGCAGATGCAGGGGCGAGGCATGCGCTACCCTTGAACCGGCTCTGCCGGCCCCATATGCGATGATCGGGAGAAAGTGGAAAACGGGGGATGCCATGGTGGAGGACGTTCCGCCTGGAGCCGTGTGGGAGGCGCTCTGCAAGGACCCTCTGGCCGTGCTCTGCGATGTCAGGACCGAGGCCGAATGGGCGTTCGTGGGCGTGCCCGATCTCAGCTCCGTCGGCAAGCGGGCGGTGCTGATCCCTTGGCAGGTCTATCCGGGAATGAAGCGGAATGAGGACTTCCTGGACCAGCTTGCCGATGCAGGCGTGACGCCTGAGCATCGTGTGTTCTTCATCTGCCGAAGCGGCGGACGAAGCCGGGCGGCGGCGATCACGGCGGCGAAGGCCGGCTTTGCGAACGCATACAATGTTGCTCACGGGTTCGACGGGCCGGCCAACGGCGAGGGCCGGCGCGGTGCTGCCGCGGGGTGGAAGGCCGAGGGGTTGCCCTGGCGGCCGCGCTAGCCCAACTTCCAGATTTCTCATGGCAAAGTTGGTTTGGATCAAGGGGGTAGGCATTTTTGTAGTCACTATGCCGGGGCGGTGGTTCAGGAGTGCTGGGGCTTGATGATCTGCGGGGGGAT
>JAKAWQ010000021.1 GCA_021816925.1 Pseudomonadota bacterium | reverse complement strand
GGATGGAGCTATGGAGAAGCGGAAGACATCGGTTCGGTATGCGCCTGAGGTCCGCGCCCGTGCGGTCCGGATGGTGCTGGAGCATGGCGGCAATTATGCCTCGCAGTGGGAAGCGATCGGCTCGATCCTCCCCAGCCGGTGCCGCACCCATTCGTCATCGACCCGAACCGGGCCGCGGCGCGATCGGCTCTTACGCGGGAGCGCGTAGCATCCGGGCCGTTCCGCTCGCGTATCCGACAAAGACGGATGCTACGCCCAGCGTGAAGAGCCCACTTTCGACGACGCCGGGGATGGCAGCAATGTCGCGCTCAAGCCTTGCCGGATCGGCAATTGGCCCGAGAGCGTACACGTCGTAGATGAAATTCCCGTTGTCGGTGACGAAGGGTTCTCCGCCCGCTTTCAGGCGCAGGACCGCGCGCCCGCCGAGCTGTTCGATACGCCGGGCGGTTGCGGCGTGCGCAAACCGGACGATCTCGACGGGGACGGGCACACGCACGCCGAGCTGCGGCACGAGCTTGCTCTCATCGGCGACAACAACAAATCGTTGCGCGGAAAACGCGACGATCTTTTCCCGTAACAATGCGCCACCCAGGCCCTTGATGATCGAGAAGGTTCTCGTTTCGATTTCATCCGCGCCGTCGATTGCGAGGTCGAGCGCGCGCACAGGATCGAGATCGGTCAGCGGAATGCCGAGCGCCCTTGCCCGTTCCTCGGTATAGAGCGAGGTCGGGACACCGGCGACCGTGAGGCCCTCCTTGTGGATCCTCCGGGCGAGCAGATCCAGAACGAAAGCAACCGTGCTGCCGGTGCCCAGACCGATCACCATCCCACTCTCTATAAGCGCGGTGGCCGCTTCCGCAGCGGCCCGCTTGCCGACCTCCGCTGCGTCTGGTGGCGTCATTAAAGGGGACTCCCGGCTGCCCCGCATCGCGACAACTTGCCGGTGAATGGGGCGTGCCGCCCTATTTTGTTCGCTTCATCGCCGGAAACAACCACCCAACCTCGCATGGCTGGAGGCGTTCGGCACCCGGGTGGCGAGACTGCGATCGCAATTGAGGCCGACCGGGGCAAGGCCGCCGGCAGATGCGAGGCCGCCGGCAGATGCGAGACGCCGCCCGCGAAGGCGGGGCAAGTGGGGCGACGGATCGGCTCGAGGCTCCGCCTTGGCGCCGACCGGCAGCGTTTTCGCCCGCTCCGTCGCGTTCCGGGCTTCTGCCAGAGGACCGAAAGCGCGATGCGTGCTCCCCGCGACGTACCCGCGGCTGGAAGGGAGCAAAGGATCAACGGCCCGCGGAGAGCGCATGGACCACGCCAGGACGGCGCGTGCTCCCCGGGGGCAGTGCACAGCCCGCGCCCCCGCCCCCCCTACCCGTGCCTCACCGCCGGCCGGTTGCGGCTCTGCAAGATCGTGATGTAGTTCCCGCGCTCGAACGCCTCCGGATCCGCAATCCGCCCGCGGCTCAACCGCCCGCGTATCTCGCCCACCGAGCCGATCCCCCGCCCCTCGAGCCACGCCGCCAGCCCGTCATTGAGCCGCCGCATGTGCCCGATCCCGTGCCGCAAGAGCGCCGAGGTCGTCATCACCGCATCCGCCCCCGCCAGCACGTACTTCACCACCTCCTCCGCCCCGTCCACGCCCGTGGTCGCGGCCAGCGACGCCTCGATCCGCCCGGAAAGTAGCCCGATCCAAAGCAGCGCAAGCCGCATCTCCTCCGGCCGGCTGAGCGCCAGATCGCGCCGCAATTGCAGCCGCGCAAGATCGATGTCCGGCTGATAAAAGCGGTTGAAGAGCACAAGCCCCGCCGCCCCCGCCGCAACAAGCCGCTTCGCCATCTGCCCCGGCGCGCTGAAATAGGGCGAAAGCTTCACCGCAACCGGCACCCGCACGGCCGCGCACACCGCCCGCACCACGCCCACGATCCGCTCCTCCACCGCCGCCCCGCTCTCTTCGAGATCGGCCGGGATCGTGTACACGTTGAGTTCGATCGCACTCGCCCCCGCGTCCTCGATCCGCCGCGCATAGACCGTCCAGCCGCCCCTGCTCGCCCCGTTCAGGCTCGCGATCACCGGTATGTCGAGCTCTCCTCGCGCCGCCGCAACGAGTTCGAGCGTGCGCTCCGCGCCGAGAAGCGCGGTTCCCGCCGGGAAATAGCTCCTCGCCTCGGCGAAGCTCTCGCTGCCCGCACCCTTGAGCCGCTCCACTGCCTCCATCTCCGCCTCGATCTCTTCCTCGAAGAGCGATGGCAGCACCACCGCCCCCGCGCCGTGCCGCGCCAGCAGCCTGAGATTGGCAAGCGCCGAGGTCACCGGCGAGGCCGAAGCAATCAGCGGGCTCGGCATCGCGAGCCCGAGATAGCGGGTCGCAAGATCCGTCACGACGCCGCCTCGCCCGCCCGCACACCAGGCTCCGCAAACGCCGCACTCGCCCCCGCCGCTTTGGCCCCCGCCGCCTCTCCGCCCGCCGGCGCGCCCGGCCCGAACCGGCTTCCGTCCATCGACGCCAGCATCTCGTACTGCCGGTACTTCTCGACCGCCGCCCGCTCCGCCTCCGCCAGAAGCCGCGCCGCCTCCGCCGGTCCCACGCCCGCGAGCGCCCGATAGCGAAGCTCGTTGTAGGCATAGTCCTGGAAACGTTGCCGCGGCCTCGGCGAATCCAGCCGGAACGGATTCTCCCCCGCCTCCCGCATCGCCGGATTGAACCGGAAGAGCGGCCAATAGCCCGTCGCCGTCGCCAGATCCTGCTGGCGGAGCCCCTGACGCATGTCGATCCCGTGCGCGATGCAATGGCTGTACGCCAGGATCAGCGACGGCCCCGCCCACGCCTCCGCCTCTCGAAACGCCAAGAGCGTCTGCTGCGGATTGGCCCCCATTGCCACCTGCGCCACATACACGGTGCCATACGCGATCGCCTGCAAAGCAAGATCCTTCCGCGCCACCCGCTTGCCCGCCGCCGCGAACTTCGCTGCCGCCCCGTACGGCGTCGCCTTCGAGGCCTGCCCTCCCGTGTTCGAATAGACCTCGGTGTCCAGCACCAGCACGTTCACGTCCCGCCCCGCTGCCAGCACGTGGTCGAGCCCGCCGTAGCCGATGTCGTACGCCCAGCCGTCCCCGCCCACGATCCAGACGCTCCGCCGCACGAGATGGCTCAGCACTGAAAGAAGCGAACGCGCCTCCGCCCGATCGAGTGCGCGCAATCTCCGTTCAAGCTCCTCGACCCGTTCGCGCTGCGCCCGGATTTCCGATTCCCGAACCTGCGGCGCAGTCAGGATCGCCTCGGCAAGCTCGCACCCCACCGCGTCGGCAAGCTCGCCCAAGAGCCGCCGCGCCAGCTTGAGATGCTGGTCCGCCGCAAGGCGCATGCCGAGCCCGAATTCCGCATTGTCCTCGAAGAGCGAGTTCGACCACGCCGGCCCGCGCCCCTCCTGGTTCGCCGCCCAAGGTGTCGCCGGCAGATTGCCGCCATAGATCGAGGAGCATCCCGTCGCATTCGCGATCACCGCCCGATCCCCGAACAGCCGCGAAAGAAGCCCGAGATAGGGCGTCTCCCCGCAGCCCGCGCAGGCGCCCGAGAATTCGAAGAGCGGCTCGAGGAACTGCACGCCCCTGACGTTCGCGAAATCGACACGCGCCCGATCGTTCACCGGAAGCCGCTCGAAGAACGAAATCTCCTGCCTCGCCCGCGCCGTCACCGGAGGCGCGTTCGCCTTGAGATTGATCGCCTTCACGCCCGGCTCGCGCGGGCTATGCACCGGGCAGGCCTCCACGCAAAGCCCGCAGCCCGTGCAGTCCTCGGCATAGATCTGCAACGTGAACCGCGTCTCGGGAAAGCCGCGCACGTTCACCACCGCGGAGGGGAAGCCCTCCGGCGCACCGGCCAGCCGATCCTCGTGATAGTATTTCGAGCGGATCACCGCGTGCGGGCAGACGAAGCTGCACGCCCCGCACTGGATGCAAAGATCCGCCCGCCACTCCGCTACCTCATCGGCGATGTCACGCTTTTCGTAAGCCGTGGTCCCGCTCGGGAAGGTCCCGTCCACCGGCATTCGCGAAACCGGAATAAGGTCGCCTCGCCCGGCCAGCATCGGCCCCGTCACCTCGCGCACGAACTGCGGCGCACCCGCCGGCACCACCGCTTGCGGCGCGAGCGTGCTGCTCGCCCGCTCCGGCACCGCCACTTCCTCGAGATGCGCCAGCGCCTGATCGACCGCGGCGAAATTGCGCGCCAGCACCGCCTCGCCCCGCCGCCCGTAGGTCTTCCGGATCGCCGCCTTGATCGCCTCGATCGCCGCCTCTCGCGCCAGCACGCCCGAAAGCGCGAAGAAGCAGGTCTGCAACACCGTGTTGATCAGCGCCCCGAGCCCGGCCGCGCGCGCGACCCTCGTCGCGTCGATCACGAAAAACCGAAGCCGCCGCTCGATGATGCGTTCCTGCACCGGCCGCGGCAGCTTCTCCCACACCTCCTTCGCGCCATACGGGCTGTTCAGCAGAAAAATCCCGCCCCTCGCCGCCGGCCCCAGCACGTCCCGGTCGCGCAGGATGAACTTGAACTGATGGCAGGCGATGAACTCCGCCTGCTGCACGAGATAGGGCGCCCGAATCGGTTCTGGCCCGAAACGGAGATGCGAAATCGTCTCCGCGCCCGACTTCCGCGAATCATAAACGAAATAACCCTGCGCAAACCGCCCCGCATCTTCCCCCAGGATCTTCACGCTGTTCTTGTTGGCACTCACCGTGCCGTCCGCGCCGAGCCCGAAGAAGATCGCCCGCGTCCGACCCTTGGGCTCGATATCGAAGCCCTCGTCCCAGGCAAGGCTCGTATGCGAAACGTCGTCCTCGATCCCGACCGTGAAGCCATGCCTTGGCGCCGCCAGCATGTCGAACACCGCCTTGGCCATTCCGGGCGTGAAATCCTTCGAGGAAAGCCCGTACCGCCCGCCCGCTACGCGCGGCAGCGCCGCGATCCGCCCCGCCGCCGCCTCTTGCACCAGCGCCGAAACGACATCGAGATAAAGCGGCTCGCCGATCGCCCCCGGCTCCTTGGTGCGGTCGAGCACCGCGATCGCCCGGCAGGTGGCCGGCAGCGCCGCCGCAAACCGCGCCGCATCGAACGGGCGGTAGAGATTGACCGCCAGCACGCCCACGCGCCCGCCCCGCCCGTTCAGCGCCTCCGCCGTGCCCTCGAGCGTCTCCGCCGCCGATCCCATCACCACCACCACGCGCTCCGCGTCCGGCGCCCCGGCATACGAGAAGAGCCCGTGCCGCCGCCCCGTGAGCCCCGCAAACCGCTCCATCGCCGCCTCGACGAGCTCCGGCACGCGCGCATGGAACGGATTGGTCGTCTCGCGCGCCTGGAAGAACGTGTCGGGGTTGTGCGCCGTGCCGCGCACCATCGGATGCTCCGGGTCGAGCGCGCGCGCCCGGTGCGCGATCACTTGCTCCTCGTCGATCATCGCACGGATCACCTCGTCATCGACGAGTTCGAGCGTGTTCACCTCGTGCGACGTGCGGAACCCGTCGAAGAAATGCAGGAACGGCACCCGCGCGGCGAGGCTCGCCGCCTCTGCGATCAGCGCGAAATCGTGCGCCTGCTGCACCGAACCCGAACAGAGGAGCGCAAAGCCCGTGCCCCTCACCGCCATCACGTCGGAATGATCGCCGAAGATCGAAAGCGCCTGTGTGGCCACCGATCGCGCCGCCACATGAAAAACCGCCGCCGTCAGCTCGCCCGCGATCTTGAACATGTTCGGCAGCATCAGCAGCAGGCCCTGCGAGGCGGTGAAGGTCGTGGTCAGCGCGCCCGTTTGCAGCGCCCCGTGCACCGCGCCCGCCGCACCGCCTTCGCTCTGCATCTCCTGCACCACCGGCACTTCGCCCCAGATGTTGCGCACGCCCGCCGCCGCCCACTCGTCGGCAAGCTCGGCCATCGGCGAGGAGGGCGTGATCGGGTAGATCGCGCAGACCTCGTTCGCGCGATAGGCAACGTGCGCCACGGCGGTGTTGCCGTCGGTCGTGATCCGCCGGCTCATGGCGCGCGCCCTTCCGCCGTCATCGGTTCCGGAACCATCTCCATCGCATGGCACGGGCACTGCTCCACGCACACCGCGCAGCCGGTGCAGAGCGCAAGATCGATCCGGTAGAACTTCCCGGGCCCGAGCTTCTCGATCGCCTGTTCCGGGCACGCCGCAAAGCAGTTGTCGCATTCGAAGCAGTTGCCGCAGGAAAGGCAGCGCGCGGCCTCGCGCCCGGCCTCGCCCGCATCGAGCCCGCTCACCACCTCGGCGAAGCCCGAAAGCCGCGCCGCCGGCGCGAGCGCCGGCTCCTCAGCCGGCACGGCGTCGGAATAGAGCGGCAGGTGCAGCATCTCGAAGCTCACCACCGGGTGCTTCGCCGGCCGCACGACCGTCCGCCCGCGCAGCCACGCATGGATATGCCGCGCCGCGCGTTTCCCGTGCCCCACGGCAACCGTCACCGTCCGCTCGCTCGGCACGAGGTCCCCGCCCGCGAAGAGCCCCGGCCGCCCGGTCATCATTTGCGCGTCCACCTCCACCGTCCCGTCCGGCCGGATTTCCACCTCCGGAACGCCGGCCAGGAACCGGCTGTCCGCGTCCTGCCCGACCGCCAGCACCACCGCGTCCGCCCCGAGCGTCTCCACCTTGCCGGTCGGCTGCGGCCGACCCGCCTCGTCGAGCCGCATCTCCTCGAGCGTCAGCGTCTCGCCTTCGATCATCTGGATCGTGCTGAGCCAGCGGATCTTCACCCCTTCGCTCAGCGCCTCGTCCGCCTCGAATGCGTGCGCCGGCATGTGCGCCCGGTCGCGCCGATAGACGATCACCGTCTCCGCCCCGAGCCTTCTGGCCGTGCGCGCCGCATCCATCGCCGTGTTGCCCCCGCCATAGACGACCACGCGCCGCCCGAGCTTCGGCGGTTCCCCGGCCGCGACATCGCGCAACAGCGCCAGCGCATCGAGCATGCGAGGCGCATCGTGCGCCGGGATCTCGACATGCCGCCCGATATGCGCGCCGATCGCCACGAACACCGCATGAAACCCGCCCGCGTGCTGCTCGGCCAGTACGTTCTCCACCTTGTGCCCGAGCACGATCTTGACCCCCATCGCCTCGATCCTGCGGATTTCGGCGAGCAGCACGTCGCGCGGCAGCCGGTACGCAGGAATGCCGAAATGCAGCATCCCGCCCGGGAGCGGCCCGGCCTCGTGGATCTCCACCGCGTGCCCGTGCCGTGCCAGGTGATAGGCGGCGGAAAGCCCGCTCGGCCCCGCACCCACGATCAGCACGCGCTTGCCCGAGGGCGTGGGCGGCGGAGGGAGCGGCCAGCGAACGCGGATCGCGAGATCCCCGAGGAACCGCTCGACCGCATGGATCCCGACCGGCATCCCGTCCAGCTTGATCCGGTTGCAGGCGGTCTCGCACGGATGATAGCAGACCCGCCCATGCACCGCCGGCAGCGGATTGTCGGAAACCAGCGTCTCCCAGGCCTCGCGGTTCCGCCCCGTCGTCACGCCGGCGAGCCAGGCCTGGATGTTCTCCCCGGCCGGGCAAGCCTCGTTGCAGGGCGGCAGGAGATCGACGTAAACCGGCCGCCTCGTCCTCACCGGCCCGGTCCCGGGCTCCGCCGTGAGATCGACGAGCGGCGCCATGTCCGACCGCTGCCCACTCATCTTTTTGGCCCTCCCCTCCCTTGCAAGGCGGAAGCCGAGCCCGAAAGCCCGCCCCGCGCATTGACCGGGATCAATCAGGCCGGTGACTGAATACCACCCGCCGACCAGGCAGACTCTTCCTCCTCCCTGCGGCTTCCATCACCCCCCGTTACCTGCCTCGCTCCTGCCTCCGGCACGCGAACTGCCCTTCACGCCCCTCGCCGCAGCCGCCCAGGGCCTCCCCTGCCCCCCGCCGCGCCATCCTCCGCGCCATGAACCCGGGAAAACGCCCGGGAAACGGCCGGGAAACTTTCGTCGGCCCCGTCGCCGCTTGGTATCACCCCTCCGCCGCTTCCCTGAGCCGCGCCGGATCGAGAACCTCCACAGCGTGCGGGCCCTCCATGCGGATCGCCCCGGCGTCCCGGAGCGCTGAGAGGCTGCGGCTCACGCTCTCAAGCGAAAGCCCCGTGTAATCGGCGATCACGCTTCTTGACATCGGCAACGGAACGATCCGCCCGCCGTTCGCTGGCATCTCGCGGCGAAGATATTCGAGAAAGAGCGCGATCCGCTGCACCGCACCGTGCCGGTCGAGCAGGATCGCGTGCCGCTGCGCCTGCCGTACCCCGTCGAGCGCCTTGACCAGGAAATTCCATTCGAGCCTCGGGTCGGCCTCGAGCAGCGCGGCAAGCTCGCGGAACGGGATCTGCCACGCCTCGGCCTCGGTCACCGCCTCGGCGGCGTTGAAATACCGCCCGGCTTCCGCAACGCCGAAGCAGTCTCCGGGGAAGAGAAGCGCCGTGATGTGCCGCACACCCTCGTCGTTCATCCGATAGGTCGCGACCACCCCCGCCGCGAGTGTATAAACGTGCGTCAGCGGATCGCCCTGGAGGTAGATCGTCTGCCCGTGCGCGAAATGGACCAGCCGGGCGATCCGCGCCAATGCGTGTCGCTGCTCCGCGCTGAGCGCCACACCGGCTGCCCCGTGCGGCGCGTTGCCGAACGGGCGCGCCCGAATTTCGGGCGCCGCATCCCCCTTTTCGCTCATACGCGCCTCCCGATGTGCGCGGGATCGTCGCCCCGTTCCCCCGCCGGGTCAATTCCTCCGTAAGCGGCTCACCTCCGCCGCAGCAAGGTGCGCTCTTTCTTCCTGGCCGCATGGTACGTCGTAACGACCCGATCACCCGCAACGACGGTCCGCACGCCCTTCAGCCGAAGCACACGACCAATGCGCTTCTTGAGTCGCCGCACTTCCTCCTCGCAATTCTTGTCCCGCACAAAATATCCGCCCTCGACCTCCGTCCCGATGAGCATCGCAAGTTGGAGATCGTCCTCGCGGATCCCGCGCTGCGCCATGCGCACCGGCGCACGCCGCGAACAGTCCGCGACCGTCATAGCAAGTCCTTCAATGTGAGCGAGCTGAACGGTGGGCTCATGCTCTTGCGCAGCCAGACCGCGCGCTCCGCCGCAGCGCCCTCGGCAAGCAGGTTGCGTGGCATCTTGTGCAACGGGATACGTCCCTCGACGATAGCGTCCGCAAGTTCCGGGTTGCCGTCCGACAACCAAAGCGCTTCATCCCGGCAAACCGCGTACTCGGCGCCTTCACCGTCGAACCACGAAATCGAGGCCACTCGCTCGTCTTTCGGAGCCGACCGCCGCAGATAACGCACCAAGGGGTTTCCCTCCAGGTTCCCGGCTACGGGGAACTCCTCATGATCCAAATCGCTCCCAAGAATGTTGTTCTCGGCGATCCACCTCTTCTCGTCCGCAACAGCTTCGCCCATTTTCGGACGCCGTACTGCGACAAACGGCCCACGACCGCCACCGCAACCTTCGCGCACCCGCGAGCGACATTTGCCCGTTTCTCGGCTATCACCGCCCCGATCACCCGTCATGAACAAGATCGCTCAACCCTTCCTCCGCCCGAACGGAGCCCGCTCCGAGCAGACGATTTTCGCGCTCGCCTCCGGCGCCGGCCGGGCGGCGCTTGCCGTGATGCGCCTTTCCGGGCCCGGAACCGCCGCCCTGCTGGCGCGCCTGGCCGGCCGCCTGCCGCCGCCCCGCCGCGCCAGCCTCCGCCGGCTCCTCGCGCCCGACACGGGCGAAGAGCTCGACCGCGCCCTCGTCCTCTGGTTCCCCGCCCCCGCAAGCTACACGGGCGAGGATTGCGCGGAACTGCATCTCCACGGCGGCCACGCCGTCGTGGAAGCCCTCGCCGAGGCGCTCGCAGCACTCGGCGCCCGCCCGGCCGAGCCCGGAGAATTCACCCGCCGCGCCTTCCTCAACGGGCGGATGGACCTCCTTGAGGCCGAAGCCGTCGCCGATCTCATCGAGGCGGAAACCAGCGCGCAGCGCCGCCAGGCACTTGCTCAACTCGAAGGAAGGCTCGGCGATCTCTATCGCGGCTGGGCCGAGCAGCTCCGCACCCTGCTCGCCCACGCCGAGGCCGCGATCGACTTCCCGGACGTCGGCGTCCCCGAGCCGGACGATGCCCCCGCCATCGCCGCCCTGCGGAGGGCGTTGGCCGCCCATCTCGCCGACGCCCGTCGCGGCGAGCGCCTGCGCGAGGGCCTCACGATCGTCGTCGCGGGCCCGCCCAACGTCGGAAAATCAAGCCTCATCAATGCGCTGGCCGGCCGGGAGATCGCCATCGTCTCGCCCATCCCCGGCACCACCCGTGACGCGCTCGAAGCCCGCATCGTCCTCGGCGGCGTTCCGATCACCCTCGTCGATACCGCCGGGCTCCGCGACAGCGCCGACCCCATCGAGGCCGAGGGCGTGCGTCGCGCCCGCGCCCGCCTCGCCGCAGCGGATCTCGTCCTTTCCGTGACCGACGCATCGTTCCCCGCGCCCTTCGCGGTCCGCTCGCCGGCGCCCGTCCTCGCTCTCGCCAACAAGACCGATCTCGCTCCGCCTCCCGGTCCCGAACTCGCCGTGAGCGTGCTCACCGGCGCGGGGCTTTCCGAACTTCGCGCCCGCCTCGCCGCCCTCGCCCGCGACCTGACCGGAGGGGCCGGCCCGCCGCCTTTGACCCGCGCCCGCCACCGCGCCGCTCTCATCGAAGCAGAGGCGGCGCTCGCCGCCGCTCTCGCCGCGCCCGCCCCCGAGCTCCGCGCGGAGGATCTCCGCGTCGCGCTTTGCGCCCTCGGCCGCATCACCGGCACGGTCGGCGTCGAGGACATCCTCGACACGATCTTCTCTTCGTTCTGCATCGGCAAATGACAAACATCTCGTACCAGCAATATTTCGATGTCGTCGTGATCGGCGGCGGTCACGCCGGCTGCGAAGCCGCCGCCGCCGCCGCGCGCGTTGGCGCGCGCACCTTGCTCGTCACCCAGGATCTCGAAAAAATCGGAGAGATGTCCTGCAATCCTTCGATCGGCGGCATCGGCAAGGGCCATCTCGTGCGCGAGATCGACGCGCTCGACGGCCTGATGGGCCTCGTCGCGGACGAGGCCGGCATCCACTTCAAGCTGCTCAATCGCAGCAAGGGCCCGGCCGTGCGCGGCCCGCGCGCGCAGGCGGATCGCGCCCTCTACCGCCGCGCCATGCGCGCGCGTCTCGCCGCCACGCCCGGGCTTTCGCTCCTCGCCGCCTCCGTCGAGGATCTGGAGCTCGCCCCGGGCGGCGCGCTCGCCGCGATCATCCTCGATGACGGTGCGCGCGTCCCCGCAGCTTCCGCCGTTCTTACCACCGGAACCTTCCTCCGCGGCGTCATTCATGTCGGCCTCGAATCAACTCCGGCCGGCCGAATAGGCGAAAAACCCTCCCTCGGCCTCGCCGCGACGCTCGCCCGCCTCGGCCTGCCGCTCGGGCGGCTGAAAACCGGCACCCCGCCCCGCCTCGCCCGTGCAAGCATCGACTGGGAGGGGCTCGAGCCCGATCGCGGCGATGATCCCCCCGAACCCTTCAGCACGCTCACCGCGCGTATCGAAAACCGGCAGATCGAATGCCGCGTCACCGGAACGACGCCGGCGACCCACGCGCTCATCCGCGCCAATCTTTCGCTCTCCGCCGTCTATGGCGGGCGCATTTGCGGCCCCGGCCCTCGCTACTGCCCCTCGATCGAAGACAAGGTGGTCCGCTTCGCCGATCGCCCGCGCCACCAGATTTTTCTCGAGCCAGAGGGGCTCCCCGAGGGATCAGAAGATCCGGTCGTCTATCCGAACGGGCTTTCGACGAGCCTTCCGGCGCCGATCCAGGAGGCGCTCCTGAAGACGCTTCCGGGCCTCGAACGGGTGCGCATGCTCCGCCCGGGCTATGCGATCGAGTACGACTATGTCGATCCCCGCTCCCTCTCTCCCTCGCTCGAGTTGAAATCGGTCCCTGGACTTTTCCTCGCCGGCCAGATCAACGGCACGACCGGCTACGAGGAAGCCGCTTCCCAGGGGATCGTCGCCGGGCTCAACGCCGCCCGCCGCGCCGGCGGCGCCGCTCCCATCGTCATCGACCGCGCCTCTGCCTATATCGGCGTCCTGATCGACGACCTCGTCACCTTGGGCGTGACCGAGCCCTACCGGATGTTCACCTCGCGCGCCGAGTATCGGCTCAGCCTGCGCGCCGACAACGCCGATCTCAGACTGACCGGCCGCGGCATCTCCTGGGGCCTCGTCGGGTCTCGGCGCGCCGCCGCTTTCCGCGCCCATGAGGCAGTTCTTCGGGAAGCGGATCGCTTGCCCGAGTCGGCCCTCCCCCCACGCGCGCGCGCCACGCGCGCCGCCGATGCCCTCTACGCCGGCTATCTCAGGCGCCAGGAAGCGGAGATCCAGGCCTTCCGCCGTTGCGAAAAGGTCCGGCTGCCAGACCGGCTCGACTACCACCGCATCGGCGGGCTCTCCTCCGAACTCACCGGAAAGCTCGAGCAGATCCGCCCGCCCTCACTCGGCGCGGCCGCGCGCATTCCGGGCATGACCCCGGCGGCACTCGCCGCACTCGCCGCCTTTCTCGCCAAGGCCCGAGACCACGACATGGCGATATAGGCCCGATCCGGCCCCATGTTTCACGTGAAACATGAAATGGATCAACGCCTTGGGGATTTCTCCCTCTCCCCCTCCGTCCAACGCCGCCTCGAACTCTTCGCCGATCTCCTCACCATCTGGAACGCCCGCATCAACCTCGTCTCCCGCGGCGATCTCGAAAAACTCTGGTCGCGCCACATCGCCGATTCCCTCCAGCTCATCCCGCTCATGCCCGAAAACCTCTCCTCCGCCATCGATCTCGGCTCCGGCGCCGGCTTTCCCGGCCTCGTCCTCGCGATCGCAACCGGCGTCCCCTTCACCCTGATCGAGGCCGACCAACGCAAGTCGGCCTTCCTCACCGAGGCCGCGCGAAAAACGAAAGCCCCCACATGTGTCCAAACTGTCCAAATCGAGCGCGCAAACCTCGCCCCCGCGCGCCTTGTCACCGCACGCGCCCTCGCGCCTTTGCCCGTCTTGCTCTCCCTCGCCGCCCCTTTTCTGGCCCCGGACGGCGTCGCACTCTTCCCGAAAGGGAAAAACGCCGCCGCCGAATTGACGGCGGCCGCCCGGCAATGGCACATGCGCGTGTTGCGGCTGCCAAGCCGCACCGACCCCCAAGCCAGCGTGCTCAGAGTGAGCGAGATCAGGCGTGTCCGAGCGAACCCCTGAGCCCGAGGCTGCCCCCGCCCCTTCTTCCGCGCCCGCGCGCCCTTTCCGCGTGATCGCGATCGCCAACCAGAAAGGCGGCGTCGGCAAGACGACCACCGCCATCAACCTCGCGACCGCGCTCGCGGCCGCCGGCGAAAAAACCCTCCTGATCGACCTCGACCCCCAGGGCAACGCCTCGACCGGCCTCGGGCTGCCGCGCCAGGACCGCGAGCACGGCAGCTACGCCCTCCTCCTCGGCAACGACCCGGCCGACTCCCTCGCCCGCCCGACCGGCATCCCGGATCTCTCGCTCATCCCGGCCGAGGCCGACCTCGCCGGCGCCGAGATCGAGCTCGTCGGCCTTCCCCGCCGCGAATTCCGCCTGCGCGAGGCGCTCTCCTTGCTCACCGCTCCTCGCTTCGTGTTGATCGATTGTCCGCCCGGCCTCAACCTCCTCACGCTCAACGCCCTCGTTGCCGCCGAAGGCGTACTCGTGCCCCTGCAATGCGAGTTTCTCGCTCTCGAGGGCATCAGCCAGATCATGCGCACGATCGAGATGGTCCGCCGCGGCTTCAACGCCCGCCTCCGCCTCCAGGGGATCGTGCTCACCATGTTCGACCGCCGCAACAACCTCTCCGAACTCGTCGCCGCCGACGCGCGCGGCTTCTTCGGCGCCCAGGTCTACGAGACCGTGATCCCGCGCAACATCCGCATCTCCGAAGCGCCGAGCCACGGCAAGCCCGTCCTCCTCTACGATTTCCGTTCCCCCGGCGCGCAGGCCTATGTGAAGCTCGCCGGCGAGATGCTCCGCCGTGAACGCGAACCGAGGATCGCCCCCGCATGAGCGCCAAACCTCCTCCCCGCCTCGGCCGCGGCCTCGCCGCCCTGATGGGCGAGGCCGCGGCGGCAACCCCGTCCGGCGCCCCTCCCGGCGGCGTGCAGTCCTTGCCGATCGGACTCCTCGAGCCCGGACCCTTCCAGCCGCGCAGCAGAATCGACGAGCCGGCGATGGCCGAACTCATCGAATCGGTGCGCGCCCGCGGCATCCTCCAGCCCATCCTGGCCCGCCCGCACCCCGCGCACCCGTCCCGCTACCAGATCATCGCCGGCGAACGCCGCTGGCGCGCCGCCGCCGCCGCCGGGCTCGCGGAGGTGCCAAGCCTCGTCCGCCCGCTCGCGGACGCCGATGCACTCGCCGCCGCCCTGGTCGAGAACCTGCAGCGGCAGGACCTGAACGCCATCGAAGAGGCGGAAGGCTACCAGCGCCTGATCGACGAGTTCGGCCTTCATCAGGAGGCGCTCGCCGAAGCGGTCGGCAAGTCGCGCAGCCACATCGCCAACACGCTCCGCCTGCTCAACCTCCCCAAGCCGGTCCAGGCCGACGTCCGCAACGGCGCGCTCTCGCCCGGACACGCCCGGCTCCTGGTCGGCCACCCGGATCCCGAAGCGATCGCCATCGCCGTGATCTCCCGTGGCCTCAACGTGCGCCAGACCGAGGCCCTGCTCCAGCCGCGCCAGCCACGCAACGGACCGGACGCCAAGGATCCCGAAACCGAAGCGGTCGAACGGCTGCTGACCGAGCGCCTCGGCCTCAAGGTCGGGCTCCGCTCCGATGGCCGGAGCGGCGTGCTGGCCATCCATTACCGCACGCTCGACCAGCTCGACGGCCTCGTTCAGCTCCTCACGCGCGATTAGCGGGACGACCGGCCAGCTCCAGAACAAGATGCCGGCAAAGAGCAGCGTCCGGCGTACCCGTTCGCTTCACGTCCCGCTCGCCCCGAAAGAATTCCCCGAGCGCCGCTGCCAGCCGCTCTGGCGGCCAGAGCTCGAGCGCCCTCTTGAACTCCTCCGTGCGGCGAAAGAAGACCGGCGGCCGCACCTCTTTCACCGCGGCCCCCGCGCTCATCCCCCCAGCCATCGCCAACGCCGCCCGCTGCAGCCGCTCGAAATGCCCGAGCCCGGCGCGGATCACTCCGACCGGCGTCGCGCCGGCCGCAAGCGCGCGCTCGAGCGCCCGGTCAGCCAACACAACATCCCCGGCGGTCGCTGCGAAGAGCGCATCATCGAGCGAGAGCCCGGCCACGTCGCCGACCGACGCCTCCGCCGCCGCAAGGTCGGCCCGGCCGCCCGGGCCAACATAAAGCGCAAGCTTTTCGACCTCGGCCCGGCTCAAGGCCCGGTCCGCCCCAAGCTGCGAGACGAGCCAGGAAAGCGCATCTTCGTCCACGCCGACATCGCGCGCCGCAAGCCAGCCCCGCACGGCCTCGACCAGCGCCTCGCCCTCCTCCGGGTAACACGCAATCGCCACCCCCGCCCGATGCGCCTCGATCAGCCTGACAAGCCGTGAGCGGCTCGGCGAAAGGCCTGGCGCCTCCAGCAGGACCAGCGCATCCCCCGGCCCCTCGAGCACCGCCGCCACCGCCTCACGGGCGGACTCGCCCGCCTCGGCAAGCCGCACCACCCGCCGCCCTCCTCCGAGTGCCACCGTCGCCGCCTCGTCCGGCAAATCCTCGGCCCTTGCCAGGACGGCAAGCCGGAACGGATCGTCCGCCGCTCCGAGCACCGCCCGCACGAGTTGTGCGGAGCGCTCGCGGATCAGCCCGGCATCCTCGCCATAGAGCAGCACGACCCGCGCCTCTCCGGGATTCCTGAGGAAGGCCGGCACCCGCTGCCGGGCAAGCTTCACCGCGCCGCAACCTTGGCGCGATCGCGGAAATAAGCCGCAAGGCGCAGGACAATCTGATCGGCGAGCGTCTTGGCAAACCGCCTGTCAACCGCTCCGTTCTGCAAATCGGAATAGAAATACTGATCGACGATCACGCTGTAGCCGTCCTCGGCGGTGGCCACCCCGCTCGCCAGAGGTGCCGCGCCGGGGGTTGCGGAAAGGAGACGCCAGTTGGCCGTCGCCTTGATACGCGTGAACGTACTGCTGCTGTCGGGCTGGATGCCGATCCCCTCGCTGGAAATCCCGTAATTGACCTCGAGCGTGTAGCGTTTGGCAGCCGGTGCGCCCGCGCCCTCGAGCCGGACTTGCAAAGCCTCGCGCAACAATTGCCCCGGACGGTCCGGAATCACCGCAACGAAGATTTTGGCGAGATCCGACGAGGGCGCCCGGCCCGCCACCGGCGCATAAAGGGGAGAGAAACCGCAGCCGCCGAGCAAAAGAACCAGCGCCGAGACCAAGCCGCGGCGACCCATCAAACGCCTCACCCGGCGACGACGAAATTGACGATCCGGTCCGGCACCAGGATGTGGCGCACGATGCGCCGGCCGGCCAACGCCCGGGCCACATTGTGCTCCGCCGCCGCCGCTGCCAGAACCTCCGGCTCCGGCGCCCCCGGGGGGAGCCGGATCGTGCCGCGCAGACGCCCGCCCACCTGCACGGCGATCGTCACCGTCTCGGCGGCAATAAGCGCCGGATCGGGCTCGGGCCAGGGCAGCAACGCCACCAGCGCCGAGGTTCCGGGATGGAGCCGCGCATAAAGCTCTTCGGCCAAATGCGGGATCACCGGCGCCGCCAGACGAAGCAGCGTCTCCATCGCCTCCGAGCGCGCCGCCGCAACACCGGCATCGCTTTCCCGGCGCTCCGCCTCGGCAATCGCCCCCGCCAGCTCGTAGAGGCGCGCGACCGCGCTGTTGAACGCAAACTCTTCCAAGGCTGTCGTCACGGCGACGATCGTTTGATGCGTGCGACGGCGAAGCGTTCGGGCCGGCTCAGAGAACAAATCAGGAACTTCTGCCGGCGGCCTCGCTTCAACGGGTCGATCGGCAACGGAGCCGGCCAAGCGTTGCAGCCGATGCAGGAACCGGTGTGCAGCGGCAACGCCCGCCTCGGTCCATTCCATGTCCCGGTCGGGCGGGTTATCCGAAAGAATGAACCAGCGCGCCGTGTCCGCGCCGTAGCGTGCGATGATGGCGCCGGGATCGACCGTGTTGCGCCGGGACTTCGACATCGCCTCGATCCGCCCCACGCTTACCGCCATGCCCCCTTGCCGCTCGACGACGCTGCCGTCCGCCTGCCGCTCGACCTCTTCGGGATAGAGCCATCGCCCGTCCGCCGCACGATAGCTCTCATGTGTCACCATGCCCTGGGTGAAGAGCCCCGCAAACGGCTCCTTGACCGAGAGAAAGCCCGTCTTCTGCATCGCCCTGGTGAAGAACCGCGCATAGAGAAGATGCAGGATCGCGTGCTCGATCCCGCCGATATACTGATCGACCGGCAGCCAGTGATCCGCCGCCGCGCGATCGACCGGACGCACCGCGGCGGGGCTGCAAAAACGCGAAAAATACCAGGCGCTGTCAACGAACGTATCGAGCGTGTCGGTCTCGCGCTCGGCCTTGCCCCCGCAGCGCGGGCAGCGGACGTGCTTCCAGCTCGGATGCCGGTCGAGGGGATTGCCGGGCCGATCGAACTCGGCATCGTCCGGCAGCCTGACCGGCAGCTCCGTCTCCGCAACCGGCACCACCCCGCAACCAGCGCAATGGATCACCGGGATCGGGCATCCCCAGTAGCGTTGCCGGCTCACCCCCCAGTCACGCAGCCGCCAGTTCACCTCGCCCTGGCCGAGCCCGCGCGCTTCCAGCTCCTCGATCACCCGACGCTTCGCCGCCTCCCACTCGAGGCCATCGAGGAAATCCGAGTGGATCATCGTGCCGGGACCGAGCCAGGCGGCGTCCCCGATGGTGAAGGTCTCCGCCCGCTCGCCGGGCGGCAGCACCACCGGCGGCACGGGAAGCCCGTATTTGCGGGCGAATTCCAGATCCCGCTGATCGTGCGCCGGGCAGCCGAAGATCGCGCCGGTGCCGTATTCCATCAGCACGAAATTGGCGATCCAGACCGGCTCTTCGTCGCCGAGGAACGGGTGTTGCACACGGAGGCCCGTGTCGTAGCCTCGCTTTTCCGCCGTCTCGATCGCGGCCTCGCTGGTGCCGAGTCGGCGGCACTCGGCAATGAACCTGGCGGCTTCCGGATCCCGCAACGCCACTGCCGCGGCCAGCGGATGCTCCGGCGCGAGCGCCGCGAAGGACATGCCGAAGAGCGTGTCCGGGCGTGTTGTATAGACCTCGATCGCACCGATGCTGCCTTCCGGCCTGGCCAGAGGGAAGGAAAGCCGCGCACCTTCGCTTCGGCCGATCCATTTCGCCTGCATCGTGCGCACACGCTCGGGCCAGCGATCGAGGCTATCGAGAGCCGCCAGAAGCTCGGGCGCGAAGTCGGTGATGCGCAGGAACCATTGCGCCAGGCGCCGCTTCTCCACCGGCGCCCCCGAGCGCCAGCCGCGGCCGTCGATCACCTGCTCGTTGGCCAGAACCGTTCCGTCCACCGGATCCCAGTTGACGAAGCTTTCCTTGCGGTAGGCGAGACCGGCGCTGAGGAGGGCAAGAAAAAGAAGCTGCTGCTGGCCGTAGTAGGCCGGATCGCAGGTCGCGAACTCGCGCTCCCAATCGAGCGAAAGCCCCATGCGGCGAAGCTCTCCTCGCATCGCGGCGATGTTGGCATAGGTCCATTCGGCGGGATGAACGCCGCGTTCGCGGGCGGCATTCTCCGCCGGCAGTCCGAATGCGTCCCACCCCATGGGGTGCAGAACGGAGAAGCCGCGCGCCCGCTTGTAGCGCGCGACCACGTCGCCGAGCGTGTAGTTGCGGACGTGCCCCATGTGGATCTTGCCGCTGGGGTAGGGAAACATTTCGAGCACGTAGTATTTGGGCTTGCCGTCGCCCGGCAGGTCGGCGACCCGGAAACAGCCGCGCTCGTCCCAGACACGTTGCCAGCGCGCTTCAGCCTCGGCGAAATCATACGCTTGCGGTTGGCCGGCGTCCGGCATCGCCCGCTCAAGATCAATATGGCTTCCGGCGGAATCGTGGAGCGATCCGCCGAAACCATGAGATTGATCGCCCGAACAACCCTACAGCATGATGATCGGAAATCATCATGCTCTAGGGCGTGCCCGATTCGGCGCGCAGCGTGCGGGCGCGGTCGAGCACCCGGTTCTCGATCTCGGAAACGGTCTCGGGGCTCACGGCGGCATCCACCCAGTGCCCGCCCTTCAGCACCTGGCGGAAGATCGAAAGGCGGAGCGCCGCAGCGCTGAGCTCGCGGCCGAGGATGTAGGCGGTTGCCTTGAAGCGCTCGTCGGGCGCCTGCGGCGGCTGCCACCAGTCCGTGATGATCACGCCCCCGAAGGGATCCGCCGAAGAGAGCGGCATGAACGAGAGCGTGTCGAGCGCACCGCGCCAGAGATACGCATTGACGCCGAGCGCGGCGCCGGCAGTGCTGTTGGCGCGGCTCTTTCCGAGGAGGTTGACCGAGAGGCCCTGCGGGCCGAACAGCGAGCCGGCGACGTTCGAGCCCGGCCCCACGCTCTGGGGTGAGGTGATGGCCGGGTTTATGCCCTGCGAACTGGAAAACACGCCGCAGCCCGAGAGGAGCGGCAGAAGCAGCAGGCCGGAAAGCGCGCGCGCACGAGATGTCATTGTTGATCGGATCTACCCAGACGCCCCGATATCACGGGAACCACGTTCTCTAGCCGCTTGCGCCGCGCGCGCCAAGGGCCGGCGGGCATGAAGAAGGGCGGCGAAATTGCTTCCGCCGCCCCGTTTCGAAGGCCGCGAACCCGGTGGTCAGGCTACCACTTCATCACCGTGCCGAGGGCAAAGATGTTCACGTGGGTGTTGTTGCCCGCCGTCCCGGGCCCACCCGTGTAGAAATCATAGCCCGCCTGGTGGCGCTGGCCATAAAGGTAGGAAAGATAAAGCGCCATGCCGGGAGCCAGGTCGTAAGTCCCACCGGCCGCAACGCCCTGGTCCGTTTCGGCCCGCGCAACGGGCGTGAGCGGCGTCGAGATCGCGGAGCCGCCGGCGAACTTGCTCTTGAAATAGCTCGCACCGATCACGTAAGGACCTGCCTGGTATTGCCCGCCGAGCATGAAGGCGAGCGAATCGACACCGCTCCTGGGCTGCAGCGAATAGTCGTAGTTCTGCTGGCCGTAGTTGACGTTGCCGCCGACCGTCAATCCGGCGTAGGAGACCGTGGCGCCGACGTCCACGACCGAGAGGCCGTTGTACTGGATACCGGGCGCGCTCACGTGCTCGGAAGCCATGTACGCCCCGCCGATATCGATACCGACGCCGTCGAATTCCTGAGCGTAGCTGCCGCCGACATCGATCGTGTTGCGCCGCCGGGCACTTCCCCCGGGAACGGGGCTCGCCGAAAGTGCATTGCAAGTGGTTGCGGCGAAGGCGCAACCCGGCGCGTTCCAAAGGTTCGAGGTATTGGGCTCGAAGCCGACGCCGAACTGGAACCCCGAGAAGACTGGCGAGAGATAGACGATCTTGTCGCTGGTATAGGTGGCCCCGACGTCGGGGAACGGATAGAAGGCAAACGTGGCGCTCGGGGCAAAGCCCGGCACGTCTCCGTTCCAGCCGCTGTCGTTGAAGCCTTCGAACGTGCCGGTCACGAAGATCGAAGACGGCCCGTCACCCATGCCGAACCGCAAGGTGCCGAGCTGGTCGGTGCCGACATAGCCGTAAGCGCGCCGCCAGAACAATGTCTCGTTGCCGGAAGTGGCCCCGGGCGAAATCCCGGCGCCGGTGAAGTTGCTGCCAGGCATCCTGATCTCGGCGACCACGCCGTATTTCAGGCCGTTCGCCGCGACTGCGTCGAAGCCGGGGTAGAGCCGAATGTAACCCTGGAAAGAAAGGGGATCGAGCTTCGAGCCGGCGTGCTGATCCGCCGAGGAGCCCTCCACGCCCGCGTACCAGTTCAAACGGCCGTTAAAGTGTACGACGAAGCTGTTCGGGGCTGCCACGCCCGGAGCCGCCGCCATCGCCGCTCCTGCAGGCGGCACGCCGAGGCCGCCAACCCCGAACATCGGCCCCGGCACGCCGGGCGGCGGCTTAGCCAGCGCCTCTTGGGCAGTCGCGGCCCCGGCCAATCCCATGGCAACGCCGAGCGCGGCCGCGGTTGTCAGCAACAGTCTGCGCATCACGATTTTCCTTTCCTCGCCAACTCGAGCGGCCTCGTTGCGGTCCCGCGACGCCGATGCGCTTTACCTCCACCTCCTCCTCGGGCAATGGCCTGATCGGGTCAGGGAACTCTTCGCATCGTTTTTCGCTCAGCCGTACCCGCCCTCCGGTGAAGCCGGCCTTCGCCAAGTTTTGCAAAACGAAGCCGGGCTTCGTTTTGCAAACAACGCCCTTCGAAGCACCGCTGCCATGACGTAGATCAAGCGGGCGAATCGTCTCGGAATCTTGCGGGCGGAAGCCGGGGAGCAGGGCAAAAGAGAAGGGCGGCGGGATCACTCCCGCCGCCCTTTCAGGAGATCGGATCGTGTGTTCAGGCTACCAGGAGAGAACGCTGCCGAGGGCGAAGATGTTCACGTGCGTGTTGTTGCCGCCGGGCCCGGCTCCGCCGGCGTTGAAGTCGTACCCCAGCTGATGGCGCTGGCCGTAGAGGTAGGAGAGATAGAGCGCCATGCCGGGAACGAGGTTATAGGTACCGCCGACCGCCACGCCCTGGTCGTTCTCGGTGCGCGCGACGGTGCTGCCCGGGGTCCAGGCGCCGGCGTAGGTGGTCTTGAAGTAGCTCGCGCCCACCACGTAGGGCCCGGCCTGATATTGGCCGCCCACCATGTAGGCCAACTCATCCACGCCGCCCTTCGGCTGCAGCGAGTAGTCGAAGTTCTGCTGGCCGTAGCTCAGGTCGCCGCCGACGGTGAACCCGGCATAGGAGAGCGTGGCCCCGATGGCGCCGACCGAAAGCCCGTTGTGTTGCAGGCCGGGTGAGCTCACGTGCTCGGAGGCGATGTAGCCGCCGCCGATGTCGAGGCCGACGCCGCTGAACGCGTGCGAGTAGCTGCCGCCGACATCGATCGTGTTGCGCCGGCGTGCGCTCTCACCAGGAATCGGGCTCGAAGCAAGCGTGTTACACGTAGGCCCCGCAAAGCCGCAGCCCGGGCTGTTCCAGAGGTTCGAGGTGTTCGGCTCGAAACCGACGCCGAACTGGAAGCCCGAGAAGTTGGGCGAGAGATAGACGATCTTGTTGCTGGTGTAGAGCCCTCCGGTATCCGTGAAGGGGAAGTTCGGGTACGTCACGCCCGGACCGAAGCCCGGCGCGTCGCCGTTCCACGCGCCGTCATTGAAGCCTTCGAACGTGCCGGTCTGGAAGATGGTCATCGGCCCCGGCTGCGCGCCGAACGAGAAGGTGCCCAACTGATCGGTGCCGACATAGCCGTAGGCGCGCCGCCAGAACAATGTCTCGTTGCCGGAAGTGGCCCCGGGCGAAATCCCGGCGCCGGTGAAGTTGCTGCCAGGCATGCGGATTTCGGCGACGACGCCGTATTTCAGGCCGTTCGACGCGACCGCGTTGAAGCCGGGATAAAGCCGGATGTAGCCCTGGAACGAGTACGAATCGAGCTTCGAGCCCCCGACCTGGTCAGCCGAAGAACCTTCGACGCCCGCATACCAGTTGATGCGGCCGTTGAGGTGGACGACGAAGCTGCCCGGCGCCGTGACGCCGGGAGCGACCGCCATGATCGCGGCACTGGGAGGCGCTGTTCCGCTGACTCCAAACCCTGGCCCCGGCATCCCGGCCGGAGGCGGAGGCATGCCCTCCTGGGCGTTCGCCACGCCGGCGATGCCCATGGCGGCACCGAGCACCGCCGTGGTGGTGAGCAAGAGTTTACGCATCGACATCCTCCTCTGTTCGCCGGCTTCCCCGTCCGCCCGGTCCTGGCGCCGGATGACCACTCCGGCAAAGGCCTCGCACGTCGGGGCGCATTTGACCGGACGGACTATGGACACCGCCGGCGAGCGCCCGCAACTGGGACTCGCGGCTCGCCATGGCATTTCCGAAACACTGTGGCCCGACGGCAACACTCGCTCAGGCGAGAGCCCCGATCGCGGCTGCGGCTGCCGCACGGGGCAGCGCGCGGATGCTTTTCCCGGTGACGCCGCCGAGCGCCGCTACGGGTATGCTCGCCCGGCGGGCAAGCAGGTTCCAGCGGACCGGCCCGAGCGGGCGCTGACCGGGATGGCTCGCCGTCGCGAAGGCCGGCCCGAGAAAGACGATATCCGCGCCGGCGCGGGCGGCGCGGGCGAGCTCGGCCCGATCATGCGCCGAGGCCGTCAGGACGCCGCGCCTTGGCCACGGCACTGTCCGCCGGCCGCGACGATGATGCAGCCCGGCGTGCAAGTTGGCGGCGAGGCGCACGTCGCCGGCAACGACCAGGACGAGCCGCCGGGCGCGGCAGAGCCTGGCCAGGGCCCGGCCGAGCGCGGCGCGGCCCGCCGCTTCGTCATGGCGGAAGACAACCCCGGCAAGACCAGGGGGAAGCCGGGCCACGGCCGGAAGCGGGTCGGGCAGGCGGCGTTCGTCGGTGAAGAGCCAAAGGGTCGGCAGAGGAAGGCGGCGCCGTGCCTTGACCGCACGCGCCCAGGCGATGAGCCTCGTGTCCATGAATGAAACCGCTCCGATTGCCGAAGCTATCACGCAAAACCTTGCCCGCGTGCGGGCGCGCATCGCCGCCGCCGCTGCCGCGGCGGGCCGCCGGGCGGAGGATGTCACGCTGGTCGCCGTTTCCAAGATGCACCCCGAGGCCGCGATCCGGGCCGCGCTCGCCGCCGGGCAGAAACATTTCGGCGAGAACCGGATGCAGGAGGCCATGGAGAAATTCCCGGACCTCAAGGCCGGCCATCCCGACCTCAGGCTCCACCTGATCGGGACGCTCCAGACCAACAAGGCGAGGCAAGCGGTCCGGCTCGCCGACGTGATCGAGAGCCTCGACCGGCCGCGGCTGGCCGAGGCGATCGCGAGGGCGATCGATGAGGAGGGGCGGACACCCGCGCTCCTCGTCGAGGTGAACGTGGCCGAGGAACCGCAGAAGTCGGGGGTCGCGCGGAGCGCGGCCGACGCGTTCATCGAGGCCTGCCGGCAGCGCTTCGCCGAAGCGCTCCGCGGGCTGATGTGCATCCCCCCGGCAGGCCGCGATCCGGCACCGCACTTCGCCTGGCTCGCCGCGTGCGCGGCGCGGCACGGGCTTCCGGCGCTCTCGATGGGGATGTCGGCCGATTTCGAAGCGGCGATCGCACATGGCGCGACGCACGTCCGGGTGGGCACGGCCATCTTCGGTCCGCGCGGCTGACGCCTCGGTCTCGGGCCTCGGGCTTGCCTGCCGCAGCGCAACAGGGGTATCGGACTTGCTCCGCGCCCCGCCTGAGCTCAGCCCCCGGGCCGTGCCGCGTCCCGGCCAGCGAGGAAAACCCGGCTCAGCCATGAGAGACATCGCCGAGACGAACCGGATGGCGGCGGCTGCCAGGCCGGCGGCGTGGCGGCTCGGCACGATGGTTGCTGTGCTCGGCGTCGTCTATGGCGATATCGGCACGAGCCCGCTCTACACGATGCACGCAAGCCTCGCCCTCTTCGCCGGCGGCAGAAGCGGCCCGGTCGAAGTGCTCGGCATTCTCTCGCTCGTCTTCTGGGCGCTCGTGCTGATCGTCACGGTGAAATACGTGCTGCTCGTGATGCGCGCGGACAATCACGGCGAGGGCGGCATCCTCGCGCTGATGGCACTGGCGCAGCGGGTTTCGCCCAAGGCCGGGACGCGGGCAATTCTCGCGGTGATCGGCATTACCGGGGCTTGCCTCCTGTTCGGGGACGGGCTGATCACGCCCGCAATCTCGGTGCTCTCGGCCGTGGAGGGGCTCGACGTCACCGCGCCGAGCCTGCGCGAATACGACCTGCCGATCGCCGTGGTGGTGATCATCGCCCTCTTCGCGATCCAGTCGCGCGGCACCGGGCGGATCGGGCGGCTGTTCGGGCCGGTGATGGTGCTCTGGTTCGCCGCGATCGGCGTGGCGGGCGCGGCCGAGATCGCACGCAATCCGGGCGTGCTGCTGGCCTTCTCGCCGCACTACGGCGTCCGCTTCTGCCTCCGGCACGGCTGGATCGCGTTCGTCTCGCTCGGCGCGGTGGTGCTGGCGGTCACCGGAGCGGAGGCGCTTTACGCGGACATGGGGCATTTCGGGCCGCGGCCGATCCGGCGTACCTGGCTCGCGTTCGTGTTGCCGGCGCTCCTGCTCAATTATTTCGGACAGGGCGCGCTCCTGCTGCGTGAGCCGAAGGCGCTCGCCAACCCGTTCTTCCTCCTCGTGCCGCACGTGGTCCGGCTGCCGATGGTGGTGCTGGCGACGGTCGCCACCGTGATCGCGAGCCAGGCCCTGATCTCGGGCGCCTTTTCGCTCGCGCGGCAATGCGTGCAGCTCGGCTTCCTGCCGCGCATCACGGTCAGACATACGAGTTCGACCGAAGAGGGACAGATCTACGCCCCGCAAGTGAACTCGGCGCTGGCAGTGGGCGTGCTGCTGCTCGTCCTTTCCTTCCGCACCAGCGACAACCTGGCGGCGGCCTACGGGATAGCCGTCACCGGCACCTTCATCTGCACGGCGCTGCTCGCGATGGTGGTGTTCCGCCGCCAATTCGGCTGGACACGCGCCGCCTCGGCGGGGGTGTTCGGGTTCTTCCTCGTCATCGACAGCGTGTTCTTCGCCGCCAACATGCTGAAGCTGCCCGAGGGCGGCTGGGTGCCGCTGGTGCTGGCGGCAGCCCTGATGGGTCTGATGAACACCTGGAAGCGCGGGCGGGACCTTCTGTTCGCGCGCTGGCGGCAGGACAGCCTGCCGCTCGCCTCGTTCCTGGCCCGGCTGCCGGCCTCGCGCATCGTCCGGGTGCCGGGCATCGCCGTGTTCCTGACCGGCAACCCGGACTTCGTGCCTTCGGCGCTCCTGCACAACCTCAAACACAACAAGGTGCTGCATGAGAAGGTGCTGCTGGTGACCGTGAACACGCTCGACGTGCCGGAAGTGGAGGCGGCGGAGCGCGCGGAGGTCAAGGAGCTGTCCCCCGGCATTTTCCGCGTCGGGCTGCGCTACGGGTTCATGGAGAGCCCGAACATTCCACGCGCGCTGGAAGCGCTGCGTAGCGAAGGGATCGGCTTCGATCCGATGCAGGTGAGCTATTTCCTCGGCCGCGAACTCCTGGTGCCGGCAACGGTGCCGAAGATGCCGTTCTGGCGGCTGTGGCTGTTCCTGGTGATGGCCCGCAACGCCGTGCCTGCCACGGAATTCTTCCGCATCCCCGCCGACCGGGTGGTGGAGCTAGGGGTCAGGGTTGCGATCTGAACGGGGAAAGCCCCCGCGCCGGCGCGACCGAAAGGAGGAAGCGGATGAGCGAGCGGAAGCCCGACGCAGGGACGCGCCTGGGGCGCCTGATGGAGCGGACGATTGCGCTCGGCAGTTGGCTGATGGCGCCGATCTATCTCGGCCTGACCGTGATGCTCGCGCTCATCATGGTGAAGTTCCTCCAGGAACTGGTCGTGGCCATTCCTGCGGTTCTCCGCACTTCCGACACCAATCTGATCCTGCTCGCCCTCTCGCTCGTCGATCTTTCCCTGGTCGGCAACCTCCTGATAGTGGTTGCGCTCGCCGGCTACGGAGGCTTCATCGCGCGCATCATGGGGATTCCGGTGTCCGACCATGTCGCGCAAATGGGCAGCTTCGATCTGAGTACCATCAAATTGAAGCTGATCGGCGCGATCATCGGCATTTCCACGATCCGCCTGCTCGAGAGCTTCGTCTATCCGGGGCAGAAGCAGGATCGCGCCATTTTCTGGCAGGTCGTGATCCAGCTCGTGATCGTCGTTTCCGGCGTTCTGCTTGCCCTGATGGACCGCCTGAGCGGCGCAGCCGGCAAAGGGCAGGAAGGGCACTGAACGCGAGGCGGCATAGAGAGCGGACCACGATGCGCCGGAGCGCGGCGGGCGCCGGTGGCTTACGCGGCGGGCACCCTCTCTTCCCATCCCTCCGCGGTTGCCCCGGCAAGGGCCTCGATGCGCGCCTCGTCCCTGGCGAGTTCGGCGGCCGGGCCGGCGTGCACGATCGCCCCGTCGTCGAGCACATAGGCGAAATCGGCGATCTCGAGGCTCATGCGCGCATTCTGCTCGACCAGCAATACGGAAATGCCCTCGTCGCGCATTTCGGAGACGATGCGGAAGACATCGCGGACGACGAGCGGCGCGAGCCCCTGGGAGGGCTCGTCCAGGATCAGGATCTTCGGATTGATCAGCAGCGCGCGCGCAATCGAGAGCATTTCCTGCTCGCCGCCCGAGAGCTGCCGGCCGCGGTTGTTCCTGCGCTCGGCCAGGGGCGGGAAGAGCTTGTAGATTCGCGGAATGGACCACGGTCCGCGGCGTTCGAGCGGAACCTTCAGGTTCTCCTCGACCGAAAGATTGGGAAAGATACGCCGGCCCTCGGGCACATAGCCGACCCCGAGCGCGGCGATGCGGAAGGGCGGCCAGTGCGTCGTTTTCGTGCCGAAGAATCGCACGCTCCCCTCGCGCGGCGGGGTCAGCCCCATCAGGCTGCGCATGGTGGTCGTTTTGCCGGCACCATTGCGGCCGAGCAGGGTCGTCAGCTTGCCCTCCTCGACCAGGAGGCTGACGCCGTGCAGGATGTGGCTCTTGCCGTAATAGGTGTGCAGGCCCTCGGCCTCGATCGCGTTCATGCGGCTTTCCCGAGATAGGCTTCCTGCACGGCACGGTTGGCGGCGATCTCCTCCGGCGTGCCGTCGGCCAGGAGCGCGCCCTGGTCGAGCACCGTGATGCGATCGGCCAGATGAAACACCACGCGCATGTCGTGCTCGACGAGGATGATGGTGTAGCTCTCCTCGCGGTGCAGGCGCCGGATCAGACCGGCGATCTGATGGGTCTCCTGCTCGCCCATGCCCGCGGTCGGTTCGTCGAGCAGGAGGAGACGCGGGCGCAGCGCCAGCGCCATCGCGATCTCCACCGCCCGCTGGTCGCCGTGCGCCAGTTCGCCGACCGGCCGGTCCGCCTTGCCGGCAAGGCCGACGCGCGCGATCAGGTCCGATACGGTGTGATCGATGCCGCGTTCCTGCAACGCCGAAAGCCAGGGGCTGAGCGCATGGCCGGCCGTGACCTCGGCGGCGATGCGCACGTTCTCGTCCACGGAAAGCTCGGGGAAGACTTCCGTGATCTGGAAGGTGCGCGCCATGCCGATCTTGACGCGCTGCTCGGCGGAGAGCCCGCTCACGGTGCGGCCGTCGAAAACGATCTCGCCCGAGGTCGGCGCGAAGAAGCCGGTGATCAGGTTGAAGAAGGTCGTCTTGCCGGCGCCGTTCGGGCCGATGATGGCGCGCAGTTCCCCCTTGGCGACGCTGAGCGAGACGTTCCTCACGGCAACCAGGCTGCCGAAATGCTTGGAAACGCCGCGGGCTTCGAGCATGGCCGTCATGCCGCCCTCCGCCGCTGGAAGATGCCGAGCAATCCGCGCGGGAAGAACATCACGACCAGGACGAAGAGGAGGCCGACGAAGAAGAGCCAGTTGAGGGTGATGCTGGAGAAGTAGTTCTGCAGCACGACGAACACCGCGGCGCCGAGCAACGGCCCCCAGAAGGTGCGCATCCCGCCCATCACGGCCATGATCACGAACTGTCCCGAAAGCACATAATACATGGAGGACGGGTCGGCGAAGTTGTTGAGCAGCGCATAGAGCGCCCCGGCGATGGCGATGAAGAACGCGGAGACGGAGAAGGAGAGCCAGACATGACGATTGACGTCGATGCCGAGGAAGCGCGCGCGGCGCTGGTTCTCGCGCACCGCAAGCAGCGTGCGGCCGAAGGGCGAGCGCAGGATGAGGCCCATCGCACCCACGGCGAGGGCAAAGATCGCCAGCACGAAGTAGTAGAAGACGAGATCGTTGCTCCGGATATTCAGTACCAGCGGGCCGAGATGGATCGGCTGGCGGACGAAGCCGCGCAGCCCGTCGAAGCCGCCGGTGACGCCGTTCCATTTGTAGGCGACGTAATAGAGGATCTGCTGGAAGGCGATGGTGATCATGGCGAAGGCAACGCCGCGCGTGCGAGCGATCAGCCGGCCGAACACGACGCCTGCGATCCCGCCGAGCAAAGTCCCGGCGACCAGGGCGAGAGGTGTGGAAGCCGTCACGTCCTTGAGGATGAGGCCCGCGCCATAGACGCCGAGACCGAAATAGGCGGCATGGCCGAAGCTCATCATGCCGGTGTAGCCGAGCAGGAAATTGAGAGACATCGCGGCGAGACCGAGAACGATCACGCGGGTCCCGAGATCGGTGTAGCCGCCGACCAGGGGCATCCAGAAAGGGGCCGCGATCAGGATGATCCAAACGCCGGCAGTCGCCAGCAGGCGCCGCTGGGCGGAGGGAAGAGCCTCGGCGGCTGCGGCGGCGGTGGCGAGGCTCATATCACCAGCCCTTCCTCGCCGAGCAGGCCTTGCGGCCGGACCAGCAGCACCAGGATCATCAGCGCATAGACCACGGCCTGCTGGGCGCTCGGATAGAAGACGGCGGTGATGGCAGAGGTCACGCCGATGAGGAGCCCGCCGGCCAGAGTGCCGGTGAGGCTGCCAAAGCCGCCGACGATGATGGCGATGAAGCTCGGCAGGAGCAGGCTGTCGCCCATGTTCGGGTTGAGCCCGATCTGGCCGCCGGCCAGCACGCCGGCGAGACCGGCGAGGAAGATGCCGACGGCGAAATTGAGCGAGCGCAGAAGCTTCACGTTCACGCCGAGCGCCGAGACGGTGTCGAGGTCGAGCACGCCGGCGCGGATGCGCATGCCCATGCGCGAGTAGCGCAGGAAGGCGAACAGGCCGGCGACCACCACGATCACGATCGCCACCATGAAGAGGCGATACGCGGTGATGAAGAAGAACGTGCTGCTGAGCGGCTGGGAAATGCTGGATGGCGTGGTGAGCGGCAGGCCGTTCACGCCCCAGATATAGCGGCACGCATCCTCGATCATGAAGGCGAGCCCGAAGGTGAGCAGCAGGCTGTACACCGGGTCGCGGCCGTAGACGCGGCGAACCATCGTCCGCTCGATGATGAAGCCGATGGCGGCGGTCAGCAGCGGCGCGATGAGGAGCGAAGGCCAGAATCCCACATAGGGGATCAGCACGTAGGCGAGGTAGCCGCCGAGCGCGAGGAAGTTCCCGTGCGCGAAATTGATCACGTTGCTGAGGTTGAGGATCATCGACAGGCCGAGCGCCAGCAGCACGTAGAAGGCCCCGATGATCAGTCCGTTGAAGACGTTGAAGAGGATGAGCTGCAGCATTGGCACCCCGTGCCGCTATCGTTCCATTGCGCTTCCCGGATCTCGGCGAACGCCCCTGCCGCCCGGGCCTCCGAAGGGCGGCAGGGGTATTCTCATCGGCGCGCCGTCAGGCCGGATACTTCATGTGGCAGCCCGTGTCGGCCAGCGGCCACGCCTTCTCCGCGGACACCATCTCGGCGACCGTGAAGAAGTTGCCGGGGTTGTTCGCCGGCGGCGGGTGGACCTCGCCGGCGAAGATGTTCGGCATCAACTGGTGATCACCCGCGCGATAGAAGACCTTGCCCGGCTGCAGCGCCACTTCGGGCGGCAGCTCCATGCCCGCGAGGGCGTGCGCAAGATCGATCGCCTTCAGGCTCTTCGCCTTCTCGATCGCGAGCTTGCCGGAATACATCGCCACGTACCCGAACCAGTGCCGGGCAGAGGCGATCTTGTTGTATTTCTTCTTGATGGCGGCTACGAACTCGGCGACGTGCGGAACGCCCGGCTGGTTCCACCACCACTCCATGTCCCACCAGCCGGTCTGCGCTGCGGCGGGAACGGCGACGATCTCCTCGACCTCGTAGAGCGCGCCGCCGAGGCCCATCTCCTTCTCCATGCCGAACTCGACGAACTGCTTCATCAAATCGATCTGCGCGAGCCCGCCCATGTTGTTCAAGAGGACGTTCGGCTTGAACGCCTTGGCCTTGATCAGCGTGGCCGAGAAGTCGCTCGCCGCGATCGGCAGCAGCGCGTACTCGTAGGTTCCCCCCGCGGCCTTGAGATCCTTGATGAAGGCCGCCTGGAGCGTATGGCCATAGGCATAATCCGGGGTCACGAAATACCAGCGCTTGCCGTACTTCTTGATCAGGATGTTGGAGATCGCGTTCGCATCCATCGAGGTTGTGTTGCAGATGCGGAACACGTTCCAGGTACAGTCCTTGCCGGTGATCGGGTCGGTGTGGCCGCCCGGGACGATGTGCAGCACGCCCTTCTCGGTTGCCACCTGCGCGACCGCGTAGGCGATGCCGGAATTGACGTCGCCGAAGGTGATGTTGCAGTGGTACTTGTCGATCAGGAGACGTTCCTTCTCGACGCCGGTGCCGACATCGTTCGCCGAATCCTCGACGTAGAGCACGAGCTGGCGGCCCATGATGCCGCCCTTCTTGTTGATCTCCTCGACCGCGAGCTTGGCGCCCTGGATCTCGGAGATCGCGACGATGGAAAGGCTGCCGGTGAGCGGATCCTCGTAGCCGAACTTGATCGGCACTTCACCGAGCGCCTTGACGATGAAGGGCGAGGTGACCTGCACCGCGCCCACGGCGCCGAGTGCGGCACCTGCCTGAAGAATGCGCCGGCGGCCAAGCCGGCCCGAAGGCTTCCCTTCAACCATAACGGTCCTCCCTGTCCTCATGGCGCGGACTGCGCACACACGCCCCCCGCCATGCCGCGCCCGTCGCGCGGATTGCGGCCGGATAATGGCTGGCCTCTCCGCTGTCCACAACAAAACTTTCGGCAATCTGCCTGCCACGCGCCCCTCGCCCCGAACGGGGCGGCACGCCGGCATTGACATCGCCCTCCCGATCACCGATCCTTTCGGGACCGAGGGGAGCCCCGCAAGGGGGCTGAGATTCCGCCGGTCCCGCAAACCCGGGACAGCGCGGTGACCCTGCGAACCTGAACCGGGTCATGCCGGCGGAGGGACGGGTGCTTCGGACAAATCCCGCCTTTCCCGGTGCCCGCGAGCGAGGAGACGCCGATGACCGCGCACGGCAAGTCCACGGCCCGCCCGACGACCGTCACCCGCGGGCCGGTCCCGGGTTCACGAAAGATTTATGTGCCGGCGCCGGACCGGCCGGACATTGCGGTGCCGTTCCGCGAGGTTCTGCTCGATCCGGCGGCGGGCGAGCCGGCTTTCCGGCTTTACGATACCTCGGGTCCCTACTCGGATCCGGCCGCAACGGTCGATCTTTCGCTCGGCCTCTCCCCGATCCGCGCCGGGTGGATCGCCCGGCGCGAACCCGCGGCCGGCACTCCCCGCCCGGTTCGGGCAGTCGATAACGGAAACGTCGCGGGCGAGCACCTGTTGCCGCCGTGCCCCGCGCCGCAACGCGTGCAGGCAGCTCCTGCCGGCCGGCCGATCACCCAGCTCGAGTTCGCGCGTCGGGGGGTCATCACCGAGGAGATGATCTATGTCGCGCACCGCGAGAATCTCGGCCGCGCAGCACTCGCGGAGGATGCGGAGGAACGCCGCGCCGACGGCGAGGATTTCGGCGCCGAGATCCCTTCGTTCGTGACCCCTGAGTTCGTGCGTTCGGAGGTCGCGCGCGGGCGGGCCATCATCCCCGCCAACATCAACCATCCCGAACTCGAACCGACCATCATCGGCCGCAATTTCCTGATCAAGGTGAACGCGAACATCGGCAATTCCGCCGTCACCTCGGGCGCGGCGGAGGAGGTTGAGAAGCTGGTCTGGGCGATCCGCTGGGGCGCGGACACCGTGATGGACCTCTCCACGGGGCGGAACATCCACAACATCCGCGGCTGGATCCTGCGCAATTCGCCGGTTCCGATCGGCACCGTGCCGATCTACCAGGCGCTCGAGAAAGTGGACGGCGAGCCGGAGAAGCTCAGTTGGGAGATTTTCCGGGACACGCTGATCGAGCAGGCCGAGCAGGGCGTCGATTATTTCACCATCCACGCCGGCGTCAGGCTCGGGCACGTTCCGCTGACCGCGCGCCGCGTCACCGGCATCGTCTCGCGCGGCGGCTCGATCATGGCGCGCTGGTGCCTGGCACACCACCGCGAGAGCTTCCTCTACGAGCGCTTCGCCGACATCTGCGACATCATGCGCGCCTGCGACGTTTCCTTCTCGCTCGGCGACGGGCTGCGCCCCGGCTCGATCGCGGACGCCAACGACGCCGCGCAGTTCGCCGAGCTCGATACGCTGGGCGAGCTTACGAAGATCGCCTGGGAGAAGGGCTGCCAGGTGATGATCGAAGGTCCCGGCCACGTGCCGATGCACAAGATCAAGGTGAATGTCGAGAAGCAGCTCGCGGTGTGCGGCGAGGCGCCGTTCTACACGCTCGGGCCGCTCGTCACCGACATCGCGCCGGGACACGACCACATCACCTCGGCGATCGGGGCGGCGATGATCGGCTGGTTCGGCACCGCGATGCTCTGCTACGTCACGCCGAAGGAGCATCTCGGCCTGCCAGACCGCGACGACGTGAAATCGGGCGTGATCGCCTATCGCATCGCCGCGCACGCCGCAGATCTTGCGAAGGGCCATCCGGCGGCGAAGCTGCGCGATGACGCGCTCTCGCGCGCCCGCTTCGAATTCCGCTGGGAGGACCAGTTCAATCTCGGCCTCGATCCGGAAACCGCGCGCGCCTACCACGACGAGACGCTGCCCAAGGAGGCGCACAAGCTCGCCCATTTCTGCTCGATGTGCGGGCCGAAGTTCTGCTCGATGAGGATCACGCAGGACCTGCGCGCGGAAGCGGAACGGCTGGCCGGCCTCGAGGCGAAGAGCGAGGAGTTCCGGGCCCGCGGCGGCGCGCTTTACGTCGCCGCGGCGGCCGACTGAGCGCTTCCCATCGCATGGCGCACCCGCTCAAGGTCGCGGTGCAGATGGACCCGCTCGGGTCCATCAATCCCGACGCCGACTCGACGTTCGTGCTGATGCTGGAGGCGCAAGCCCGCGGCCATCTTCTCTGGCACTACGAGGTCCGCAATCTCGCGTTCACGAGCGTGGGCGAGAGCGTGCACCTTGCGGCGCGTGCCCGCCGCGTGGCGGTTGCGCGCCCACCCGCCGAGATCTATCGGCTCGGCCCGGAGGAGACGCTCGATCTCGCGGGCATGGATGTCGTGCTGATGCGCCAGGATCCGCCGTTCGACATGGCCTACATCACGGCAACCCACCTGCTCGAACATATCCGGCCGGGGACGCTCGTGGTGAACGAACCGCGCAACGTGCGCAACGCGCCCGAGAAGCTGCTCGTCACCCACTTCCCCGAATTGATGCCCCCGACGCTCGTCACCTGGGATGTCGCGGCGATGCGCGCCTTCCGCGCCGAGCATCGCGAGATCGTCATCAAGCCGCTGTTCGGCAACGGCGGCGCCGGCGTGTTCCGCATCCGCCCGGACGACGAGAACTTCAATTCCGTGCTGGAAATGCACTTCGCCCGCACGCGCGAACCCCTCATGTTGCAGCGCTACGAGCCGGCGGTGCGGCAGGGCGACAAGCGCATCATCCTGGTGGACGGCGAACCGCTCGGCGCCGTCAACCGCATTCCGGCCGAGGGCGAGGCGCGGGCGAACATGCACGTCGGTGCCAAACCCGTGGCGACCACGCTCAGCGCGCGCGATCGGGAGATCTGCACCCGCATCGGGCCCACCTTGCGCGAGCAGGGGCTGATCTTCGTCGGCATCGACGTGATCGGCGACTGGCTCACCGAGATCAACGTCACCTCGCCGACCGGGCTGCAGGAGGTGGCGCGGCTGGGCGGCGCGCATCTGGAAGCGGCGATCTGGGACTGCATCGAAGAGCGAATCGCGGAGAGGGCGGGCGCGACGCGCGCGACGCGACGGGCGGTGCGGTCCGTTTAGCGCCTGTACCCCCGGCCGCCCCGATAGGATCGTTCAATCCGCCGCATTCAGACTTTCGATTGGACAATCGGCGCGGCGAAGACTTAGTTCAATGCCGCCTGGCTCGGCGCAGAGTGGTCCTTGCGTTGCGGAGGTATCGGCAACCCGGCTATTCTTTCCAGGCAGGTTTCTCATTCGCAAGGAGGTCATGGCATGACGCACCTTAAGGGCAGCAAAACGGAGGAGAACCTGAAATATGCCTTCGCAGGCGAATCTCAGGCGAACCGGCGCTACCTCTATTTTGCCCAGAAGGCGGACGTGGAGGGGTATAATGATGTGGCGGCAGTGTTCCGCTCCACCGCCGAGGGCGAGACGGGGCACGCGCACGGGCATCTCGAGTTCCTCGAGGCCGTGGGCGATCCGGTCACCGGCCTGCCTATCGGCGCGACCGGGGCGAACCTCAAATCGGCGGTTGCCGGCGAGACGCACGAATATACGGACATGTATCCGGGCATGGCTCGCTCGGCGCGCGAGGAAGGGTTCGACGAGATCGCCGACTGGTTCGAGACCCTCGCCAAGGCCGAACGCTCGCATGCGGGCCGGTTCCAGCGCGCGCTTGACGATCTCAGGTAACCGCAACATCGGCACCGCGCCCCGACGGGGCGCGGTGCCTGCTTGTGCGAATTAAGAAGACAGGGGCATGAGAGAGGGCAGCCTGGAGGCGCCCGTCCGCCATCCGATCGCGTGGCAGGACGCCGCGTATTACGACTCGGACAAGCTCGATGCCGAGCTCAGGCGGGTGTTCGACATCTGCCACACCTGCCGGCGCTGCTTCAATCTTTGCGATTCGTTCCCGCGTCTTTTCGATCTGATCGACAATTCGGAAACCGGCGAGCTGGAAAGTGTCGCGAGCGCCGATTTTGTGCGGGTCATCGACGCCTGCACGCTTTGTGACATGTGCTTCATGACGAAGTGCCCGTATGTGCCGCCGCATGAATTCGACGTTGATTTTCCGCACCTGATGCTGCGCGCCCGCGCGGCGCAGGCGAAACGTGGCGAACTCACCTTCGCCGATCGCGCGCTCGCCGCGACCGACCGCAACGGCAGGCTTGCCCGCCTGGCAGCGCCGCTCTTCAACTGGGCGACGGACCGGCGCAACGGCCGGATGCGCGTATGGCTGGAACGCAATGCCGGCCTGCATCATGACGCTGATCTGCCCAAATATGCAGGGAAGCCGTTCACTCTGGACACCGCTCCGCCGGTCAATACCGCCGCACCCGCGCACGGGCGCAAGGCAGTGCTCTATGCGACCTGCTTCGTCAATTACAACGAGCCCGCGATCGGCGGCGCGGCGCGCGCGGTTCTGGCGCACAACGGCGTCGAGACCGAGGTCGCGCATCCCGCCTGTTGCGGCATGCCCAGGCTGGAACAGGGCCGGGTCGATGCGGTTGCGACGGCGGCGCGCGTGGTGGCGGGGAAGCTCGGCGCGTGGATCGACCGCGGGTACGACGTGATCGCGCTCGTGCCCTCCTGCGCGCTGATGGTCAAGTTCGAATGGCCGCTCATCCTGCCCGATGACGCGGCGGTGAAGCGGCTTGCCGGGGCGAGCTTCGATCTCAGCGAGTACGTGCTGGACATTGCGCGCAAGGAAGGCATGGCGCCGGGGCTGCGGGCGGTGCCCGGGGGGATCGCCCTCCACATCGCCTGCCACGCGCGGGCGCAGAACATGGGCCAGAAAGCGGCGGAGATGCTGCGGCTGTTGCCCGACACCGAGGTGGAGGTTGTCGAGCGCTGCTCGGGGCACGGCGGCGCCTGGGGTTACAAGCTTCCGCATTTCGAGACTGCGCTGAAACTCGGCCGGCCCACGGCGCGGCGTGTACGCGAAAGCGGCAAGGCGTTCGTTGCCTCGGAATGTCCTCTCGCGGGTGCGCACATCAGGCAGGAAATGGAACGGCTTGGCGGGGAACGGCCCGCGCCCACCTTGCAAGGTCACCCTATCCAACTGCTCGCGCGTGCCTATGGATTGGAGACCATGCCGTGAAGCGCCGGATTGATTACGCCGATATCCTTGCTCCCGCGGAATATGCGCGGATCCGCGCGGAGCGCCGCCGCGAGATCGGTGCCGTGAAGCGCCGCCGTCGCGTCGCGGTCGGGCCCTATGTCACGTTCTATTTCGAGTCCTACGAGACGATGTGGCTGCAGGTGCACGAGATGCTGCACATCGAACGCGGCGGCCCGGCCCAGATTCCCGACGAGCTTGCGGCATACAATCCGCTGATTCCGCAAGGCGCCGAGCTGGTCGCGACCTTCATGATAGAGATCGACGACCCCGTGCGGCGGGCGCACGTGCTGGCGACGCTGGGCGGGATCGAGGAGACGGCGTTCATCCGCCTCGGCGGCGAGACCTTGCGTGCTCGCCCCGAGACCGATACAGACCGAACCACCGCCGAAGGCAAGGCGTCTTCGGTGCAGTTCGTGCATTTTCCCTTCGAGCCCCGGCAGATTGCGGCGTTCCGTGATCCTGCGGTGGAGGCCGTCGTCGGGCTGTCGCACCCGAACTACAGCCACATGGCGGTTATTCCGCCCGCGGTACGGGCGGAGCTTGCGCGCGACCTCGACTGACCGGACAGCGGCAAGGAAGAACGGGGCGTCGCCCGGCGAGCTATTACCAACCTTGGCTCATGGGTGACTCACTCACACGACCCCGAAACACCTTACCCTCTCCCTCTGGGAGAGGGTCGCGCGCAGCGCGGGGTGAGGGTGCCTGTGTATCACCCATGCCCTGTGTCTCACCCATGCATGATTCCTGGTACTATCTCGGCGCGGAAGAGGTGCACGTGTTCGGGGCGGATCAGCGCCAGCACGCGCGCGCCGGCAGAGAGGCCGCTGCCCGCGGCGCCGCGCGGAAGGAGGATATCGAGCGCGACGCTGCCGTGCGCGGCGAGGCGGAGTGCCAGACCTTCTTCGCGGACCTCGGTCAGCGTGAGGGCGAGCGCAATCCGCTCGAGCGCGTTCGCATCGGCTGGCGCTGCACCGGTCTCCACGAGAGAAATATCCTCCGAGCGGATCGCGATGCCGACGCGCATGCCGCGTGCCGCCCAGGGCGGCGCCGGCGCGGCGAGCCGAAGCCCGTCGAGCGCCACCAACGCGAAGCCGGCCGCGAGCGAGTCGACCGTGCCGGTGAGGAGGTTGCGGTAGCCGAGCAGCCGGGCGGCGCGGCTGTCCACGGGGGCGGCGAAGACCTGCCGGGGCGTGCCCTGCTGAACGATGCGCCGGCCCACCAGCAAGGCCATGCGGTCGGCCATTGCCGCGAGATGCACGTCGTGGGTCACGGCGAGGGTGGGCAACCCTATGCGGCGGATCTCCTCGATCAGTTCGCCGAGCACGGCGTCGCGCGTCGCGGGATCGAGGGCGGAGGTGGGTTCGTCGAGGAGCAGAAGCTCGGGGTCGCGGGCGAGCGCGCGGGCGAGCGCCACGCGCTGCTGCTGGCCGCCCGAGAGTGCCTGCGGCAAGCGCTCGGCAAGCCCGGCAACGCCAAGGCGCGCCATGAGCGCCAAGGCCCGCTCGCGGCGGCCGCGTCCCCGCGGCAACGCAAACGCCACGTTCTCCCAGGCAAGGAGGTGCGGGAAGAGCGCATAGCCTTGCGGCAGATAGCCGACCGGACGGCGCTGCGGCGGCAGCCCGCCAAAGGGTTCGCCCTCAGCCGGGAGAAGCCCGGCGATGGCCTTGAGCAGGCTCGTCTTGCCCTCGCCGCTCGCGCCGGCCAGCACGGTGAAGCCGGCCACCGTCAGCCGCGCCTCGATAGGGAGCGGCCGGTCCAGCCGATAGGCGATCTCCATGCCTCAGAATATGCCGCGCCTGCGTGAAACCATGCCGAGCCAGAGCGGCAGCGGCATCGCCACGAGGAAGAAGAGCCAAAGCAGCGGATAGACCGCAGAGAGCCCGGTATCCTCGAGATTGACCCAGAGCTTGACGGGGATTCCGTGCGGGAAATAGGCGGTGATCAGCACGATCCCGAACTCGCCCAGCGCGCGCACCCAGGCGAGTGCGAGGCCGGCGGCGAGCCCGAGACGCGCCAACGGCAGGCTCACCTCGAGGAAGACCTGCCAGCGTTCCTTGCCGAGCGTGAGCGCGAGATCCTCGAGTTCGCGCGGCACGGACTCGAAGGCGGCCCGGGCCGTGATGACGTAGTAGGGCATCGCGCCGTAGATCTGCGCCAGCACGAAGGCAGGGGCAGTGTTGGTGAGCACGAGCCCGACGCGCTCGAGAAGCGCACCCGCCGGGCCGTACGGGCCGTAGAGCGAGGCAAGCAGGATCCCGAGCGCCAGCGGCGGGGTGAGGAGGGGGAGGAGAACGGCTGCGTCGATCAGCCACTTCCAGCGGAATTCGCGCCGCGCCAGCCACCAGGCGAGCGGGGTGCCGAAGGCGGCGATGATCGGCAAGGCAAGCAGGCTCAAAGCGACCGAAACGAAGGCAGCGTCGAAATCGCCCGAAATGAAATGGAAGCGCCGCCACTCGGTTGCGAAGGCGAGTGCGGCGAACGGCGCTGTGAGGAAGAGGAGTGCGAGGAGCCCGAGCACGGGCGCGGCGGGAAAGCCGCCCGCGCGAGTGCGGAACGACGCCCGCGCCGCACTCACCGGATCGGGCCGCCCTTCGGCTTGCCGTAGCCGGTCGCGGCAAACGCCTGCCGGCCGGCCGGACTCAGCAGGAACTTCACGAAGCGCTGGGCGAGCGCGGGCCGGGGCGCGTTCTTCAGGGCCGCGGCGTAGAAGACGAGCGGCTCCGTTCCAAGCTCATGCGGCTGGCCGTTCGGTCCCGGCAGCGAGAAATGCACCGTGCTGTACCAGGCCTTGTCCATGGCCGGGTTGCTGAGATTGATCTCGTCCGGCAGCCGGACGAACGGCAAGTGGTGCGAGAGCACCGCGCTCTCGTAGGCGGAGCTTGCGTCGATCTGGCCCGCTTCGAGACGGCTCAGGATCGAGGGTTCGGTGAAGATCTGCGCGGGGTTGAGGAGGGGACCGAGGATCCGCCGGGCGAGGCCTGGCTCGTGGTAGTAGCGTTCGGCCAGCAGCATCGTGAAGACGATGTTCTGGCCTTGCGGATCGGTTTTCGGATCAGTGCGGCCGAAGCGGAGCCCGCGGCTTTCCAGCACTTGCCACCAGGGCGTGCCGCCGGCGAACGCGGCGGCAAACCGGCTCTTCGGGCTGTAGGCGATCACCATCGCGGTGCTGGCGACGGGCACGGCCTGGTCAATGAGCCCCGCCTTGGAAAGAATTTTGACCGGCCCCGGCGTGATCGAAATGAAGACGTCGGCCGAGAGCCGCTTCGCCGCGATCAGCCGCGCGAGCGCGTAGGCGCCTTGCCCGATGCCCTGATAGGTCGCGGCGTTTTCCTTGGCGAATGCGGGGCCGATGACATGGTCCATCACGACTCCCATCGCGCCCGCGTAGGCGACGCGGATGGTGCGCGCGGCGGCCGGTTGCGTGGAAGAGGCCGCCAGGAGCAAGGCGGCGAGCACGAACCGGCGCATGCCTGATCCTCCTTTGCGGGGTCGGCGATATGTTAGCGGGACGATATCGCCCGCTGCACATAACGTCAACCCCTGCACATAACGTCAAACGCCGGCGGGGCCGAGCGCGCCCGCTTTCACCAGCGCGTGGCCGCCGCCTCGTCGGATGCGCGCGCGGCAACCCACGCCTCGGCGCCGTCGGTGAAGTGCTCCTTCTTCCAGAACGGCGCCTTGGTTTTCAGCCAATCGATCAGGAAGGACGTTGCCTCGAGTGCCGGCCCGCGGTGCAGGGCGGCGGCCATGACAAGGACGATGCGTTCGCCGGGAGTGAGCCGGCCGACGCGGTGGATCACGGTCGTGCCAAGCAGGTGCCAGCGATTTTGCGCTTCCTCGGCGATCGCCCGGACCGCCCGCTCCGTCATTCCCGGATAGTGTTCGAGCGTCATTGCCGCGATCGGCCGCCCGGCGGCCTCGCCGCGGACGATGCCGATGAAGCAGCCGAGGCCTCCGGCCCCTTCGGTTCGTTCGGAGAGCGAGCGGAGTTCGGCGCCCGGTTCGAAATCGGCGGCTCCGATCCTGACCACGGCCCCAGCCATCGGCGGCTCCGTTCAGCCGCCGGTCACGGGCGGGAAGAACGCCACCTCGTCACCGGGGGCGAGCCGCGTTCCGGGTCCGGCGAACTCCTGGTTCACCGCCGCGCGGATCAAGCCGGGTTCGGCGAAGGCGGCGGTCGTTCGTCCGGCCTCCCTGGCGCCGAGCCAAGCCATCAGATCGGCCACGGTCTCGACCGAGGGCGGCGGCGTGACCTCTTCCTCGGCGCGCCCGAGGCGCTCGCGGAGCCAGGCGAAATAGAGCAGGCGCATGTCTCAGTGCGGTGTTGCCACCGTCTCCACCGATCCGTCCGGACGGATGATCGTGCTGGTGCCGTTGCCGTTCGGCACCATGATGCCGCCGTATTGTCCGCCGGGAGTGGTCAGCGTCAGGAAATTGCCGGTGCCGCCAGAGACTTTTTCCGGTCCGTGCGAGGTGGAGATCATCGTGCCGACCTGCACGCTCGGGCGGTATTGCGAGGCGGTGGGCGAGGTGGTGGCAGGCGGTCCGGCGGGGGGCACGGCGGTGGCAGGCGGCGGGGCGACGGCCGGCGGGGCGTTGATCGGCGGAACGGGCTCCGCCGGGTTCACCGGCACGGCCGGCAATGTCGGCACGCCCGCGGCCTCGGGCAGGGTTTTCGCGATTTGGGCGAGCGAGGGCAGGGGCTTGATCGGGCCCGGCCAGACATTGCCCGTTTGGACCGGGATCGGCGCCGCGTTCACCGCCTGCCCATTCGCCCTCTGCTCGTTCTCCACCGCTGCGACAGGGCGGGCGGGATCGCCGTTCAGGCTGAATGTGGCTCCGAGGAAGCTGCCGAAGCCGCTGCAGCCGGAGAGCAGCAACGAAAGGCCGAGGAAAGCGGTGCGCCGCATGGTCATGGCTCCTTGGTCCGGCCTCCGCGCGTTCCGCCCGACGGCACCGGGGAGGCGGGTAACGGCCTCCCCGGGCCGTGCTCGACCGGCATCACGTGGCTCAATCCGGCGGCAAGATAACCCCAGCCGGTCATCAACGTCAGCCCCGCCGCGACCCAGAGCATCAGCGTGCCGATCGCGGTGACGGGCAGGAACGCCAGTCCGATCAGTCGGCCCGCAGCGTCGCCGGCGAGAAGCGTGCCGAGGGCCGCCATCTGGAAGCCGGTTTTCCACTTGGCGAGCGGGGTGACGGGCAGGCCCACGCTCAGTCCCGCCAGATATTCGCGAAGGCCGCTCACCAGGATCTCGCGCAGCATGATCACGATGGCCGGCAACAGGCTGAGTCGGCCAAGCCGCCCCTCGCCCGCGAGCACCATGAGTGTCGCCCCGACGAGGAGCTTGTCGGCGATCGGGTCGAGCATGCGGCCGAATTCCGAGAGCTGGCGCCTGCCGCGAGCGATCCGGCCGTCGAAATAGTCGGTGAGCGCGGCAACGGCGAAAATCAGGCAGGCGGCGAGATCCGCAAGCGGGCGGCCGAGCATCGCCAGCGCCACCACGAGCGGCACCGCGCCGATGCGCGAGAGCGTGAGGAGGTTCGGCAGATCGGTCAGCATGCGAGACGGAAAGTAGTGCTCCCGGCCCTCTCAGGAAACGTCCGCGAGGCGGGCGCCGGGATGAAAATACGCGTAGACGCGGCGCGCCGTCTCGCGCGAGACGCCGGGAGCGGCCTCGAGATCGGCGAGTCCGGCCCCCTTGATCCCGCGCGCCGAGCCGAAGTGGTTGAGAAGCGCCCGTTTGCGGGCCGGCCCGACGCCCGCGATTGCGTCGAGCTCGCTCTGGCGGAGCCCGCGCGCGCGGCCGCTCCGGTGGCTGGTGATGGCAAAACGGTGCGCCTCGTCGCGCAGCCGTTGCAGGTAGTAGAGCACGGGGCTCGTCGGCGGCAGTTGCGCGGGCTCGCGGCCGGCGAGGTGAAGCCATTCGCGGCCGGCGTTGCGATCGGGCCCCTTGGCGATCGCGACCAGCGGCAGGGGGCCGAGCCCCAGGCGCTCGAGCACCGCGGCCGCCGCGCCGAGCTGGCCCGCGCCGCCGTCGATCAGCACGAGGTCAGGCGCCGGCGGTGCTTCGCCCGCCGCCCGCTCGGAGGCGAGCCGGCCGAAGCGGCGATCGAACACCTCTCGGAGCATCGCGTAGTCATCCCCGGGAGCGAGCGGCCCGCGGATCGAGAATTTGCGGTAGGCGGCCTTCTCGAAGCCCTCCGGCCCCGCAACGACCATGACGCCATAGGGGTTGGCGCCCATGATGTGGCTGTTGTCGTAGATCTCGATGCGGGAGGGCGGCGCGCGAAGGCCGAAGAGGGCGGCAACCTCGGCCAGCAGTTTCGAGGTTCCGGCGGCCTCGGCGAGCTTGCGCTCCAGGGCCTCGCGCGCGTTCGTTTCGGCGTGCGCCACGACGGCGCGCTTCTCGCCCCGCTCCGGCACGAGGATCCTGACGCGGCGGCCGGCCTTCAGGGTCAGGGCCTCGGCAATCAGCGCCTGCTCGGGCGGCGAGTGGCTCAGCAGCACGAGGGGCGGCGGCGGCTTGTCGTCGTAGAACTGGCCGATGAATGCGCCGAGGACCTCGCCGGCGGCCTCGCCCTTGGCGTGCGCGGGAAAGAAGGCGCGGTTGCCGTTGTTGTGCCCGCCGCGGATGAAGAACACCTCGATTGCGGCCTGGCCGGCTGCCTGCCAGGCGGCCATCACGTCGGCGTCGCCGAGGCTCGCCGGATTGACCACGCCGGCCCCCTGCACGTGGGTGAGGCCGCGGATACGGTCCCTGAGGCTGGCGGCCTGCTCGAAGTTGAGGGTGGCGGCGGCCTTTTCCATTTCGTTTGCCAGGTCCTGCTGCACCGTGACGCCGCGGCCGGCCATGAAGGCCTCGGCCTGGGCGACCAGCCGTCCGTACTCTTCCTTGCCGATCCGCCCCACGCAGGGTGCGGAGCAGCGGCGGATCTGGAACAGAAGGCAAGGGCGGGTGCGGTTGGCAAAGACGGTGTCGGCGCAGGAACGGAGGAGGAAGATGCGCTGCATGGCGGTGACGGCCTGGTTGACCGCCCAGGCGGAAGCGAACGGCCCCCAGTAGTCGCCCTTGCGTTGCTGCGCGCCGCGATGCTTGGCGATCTGCGGAAATTCGTGGTCCTTGGTGAGCAGCAGCCACGGATAGGACTTGTCGTCCCTGAGCACGATGTTGAACCACGGCTTCAGCCGCTTGATCAGGTTGGCTTCGAGGAGGAGCGCCTCGGCCTCGGTGTGGGTGGTGAGGATTTCCACCGCGGTCGTCTCGGAGACCATCCGGCGCAGACGCTCGGGAAGGCGCGCCGGCTGGGTGTAAGCGGCGACGCGTTTGCGGAGGTCCCGCGCCTTGCCGACGTAGAGGGCGCTGCCGCGCCGGTCGAGCATGCGATAGACGCCGGGGACCGCCGGCATCGTTGCCAGCGCCGCCTCGATCACCAGGGCGCCGCGGTTTTCCTCTCCTTCGGGCATCCGCTCCTGTCCTGCTGTCCCCGTTCGCTCTCGACGGCAACAGAAGTGAGGATGAGCGGCGCGTCCGCAACAGGGAAGCGGGCGTGCCGGCTTCGCGATCGCCGCGGAGCCGGCGATCTCCGCTTCGCGCGGGGAACCAGGTTCCGGAGCGGGATGCGAGGGCTTCAGGCGGCGGCGAGGGCGGCCAGCAGCAGGATCGCCACGATGTTGGTGATCTTGATCATCGGGTTGACGGCGGGGCCGGCGGTATCCTTGTAGGGGTCACCCACGGTGTCGCCGGTGACGGCGGCCTTATGCGTCTCCGAGCCCTTTCCGCCATAATTCCCTTCCTCGATGTATTTCTTGGCGTTGTCCCAGGCGCCGCCACCCGAGGTCATGGAGATGGCGACGAAGAGGCCGGTGACGATGGTGCCGAGCAGCATGGCGCCGAGGGCGGCGAAGGCGGCGCCGCGGCCGGCGGCGGCCCAGATCACGAGGTAGAGGACGATCGGGGCGAGGACGGGCAGGAGCGAGGGAAGGATCATCTCGCGGATGGCGGCGCGGGTAAGGAGGTCGACGGCGCGGCCGTAATCGGGCTTGCCGGTGCCTTCCATGATGCCGGGGATTTCGCGGAACTGGCGGCGGACCTCGATCACGACGGAGCCGGCGGCGCGGCCGACCGCGGTCATGCCGAGCGAGCCGAAGAGATAGGGCATCAGGCCGCCGATGAAGAGCCCGATCACGACGTAGGGGTTCTGCAGCAGGAAGCTCACCTGGAGCTTCGGGAAAAAGTGGTGGAGGTCCTGCGTGTAGGCGGCGAAGAGCACGAGCGAGGCGAGGCCCGCCGAGCCGATGGCGTACCCTTTTGTTACCGCCTTGGTGGTGTTGCCGACGGCATCGAGCGCGTCTGTGGTGCGGCGCACCTCCTTGGGCAGATCGGCCATTTCGGCGATGCCGCCGGCATTGTCGGTGACCGGGCCGTAGGCATCCAGCGCCACGATCATGCCGGCGAGAGCGAGCATGGTGGTGGCAGCGACGGCGATTCCGAAGAGGCCCGAGAGCGCAAAGGAGACGCCGATGCCGACGCAGATGACGATCACGGGCAGCGCCGTTGCCTCCATCGAGACGGCAAGGCCCTGGATGATGTTGGTGGCGTGGCCGGTGGTCGAGCTCTTGGCGATGCTCTGCACCGGGCGGAAATGCGTGCCGGTGTAATATTCCGTTATCCAGACGATGGCGCCGGTGACGAAGAGGCCGACGACCGCTGAGAGGAAGAGGGCGAAGCCGGTGACGGTGGCGCCGCCGGTCATCGGAAGGGGCGCGGTGAGGCCGAGGAGCGCGGTGATGAGGAGGAAGATCAGGACGACCGAGATCAGGCCGGTGACGATGAGGCCCTTGTAGAGCGCGCGCATGATCCCCTGGTCGGGGCCGATGCGGACGAAATAGGTGCCGGCGACGGAGGCGAGGATGCAGACGCCGCCGATGCCGAGCGGCAGCATCAGGACGAGGTTGCGCAAGGCACCGGAAAAGAAGACCGCGCCGAGCAGCATGGTGGCGACGAGGGTGACGGCGTAGGTCTCGAAGAGGTCGGCGGCCATGCCGGCGCAGTCGCCCACGTTGTCTCCGACGTTGTCGGCGATGACGGCCGGGTTGCGGGGATCGTCCTCGGGGATGCCGGCCTCCACCTTGCCGACGAGGTCGGCGCCGACGTCTGCGCCCTTGGTGAAGATGCCGCCGCCGAGTCGGGCGAAGATCGAGATCAGCGAGGCGCCGAAGCTGAGCCCCACCATTGCCTCGAGCACCTGGCGGAGGTCGGAGGCGGGCGTGATGGCGCGTAGGATGAAGTAGTAGATGGAGACCCCGAGCAGGCCGAGCCCGACGACGAGGAGGCCGGTGACGGCGCCGGATTTGAAGGCGATGCCGAGGCCGGCGTCGAGCCCGCGCTTCGCGGCCTCGGCGGTGCGGACGTTGGCGCGTACCGAGACGTTCATGCCGATGAAGCCGGCGGAGCCCGAAAGTGTGGCGCCGATCAGGAAGCCGATCGCGACCCGGATGCCCAGCGCCACGCCGAGGATGATCAGGACCACCACCCCGACCATGGCGATGGTGCGGTACTGGCGGTTGAGATAGGCGCGGGCACCTTCCTGAACGGCGGCGGAGATCTCCTGCATGCGGGCGGTGCCGGGGTCGGCGGCGAGTACTTCCCGGCTGGTGCGGTAGCCGTAGGCAAGCGCCACCGCGCCGCAGATGACGACGACAATGCCGAGGAGAATCATTACGGAAAGACCCCTTCCTGCAGAGACCGGACGAGCGCAGAGGCAAACCCCGACGGCGAACGGCCGGGGGCCGGTCGAGGCGGGCGGTCTATGCCAGAAGGCTCGGGGCAAGGCAACACGAGCCCGGGCGGCCGGCTTGCTTCTCGGGCCGAGGCGAGCCAGAGATCGGGGGCGGATAAGCACGCCGCGCGCCCGTAGCTCAACTGGTCAGAGCGGACCGCTCATAACGGCCTGGTTGCAGGTTCGAGCCCTGCCGGGCGCAGGCGGGCGCCTGGTCCCATTTGGGCCGGGCCTTTGCAAACCGGCGGATCGGCACGATGTTGCTGCCAACCCTTCCTCCCCACCATTGCCGAGCCCCGGGCGGCTGAGCGAGTGCAGATGCCGAGCTATCAGTACGTCTATGTGATGCGGGACCTGACCAAGGCCTGGCCCGGGGGGCGGGAGGTCTTTCGCGGGATCACGCTTTCCTTTCTGCCGGGGGCTAAGATCGGGGTGCTCGGCGTGAACGGCGCCGGCAAGTCCACGCTCTTGCGGATCATGGCGGGGCTCGACAAGGAGTTCGGGGGCGATACCTGGGCGGCGGAGGGAGCGCGGGTCGGCTATCTGCCGCAGGAACCGCTGCTCGATCCGGAGCAGACGGTGGGAGAGAGCGTCGGGGAGGCGTTCAAGGAGATCAAGGCCGCGCTCGCGCGGTTCGATGCCGTTTCCCAACGTTTTGCCGAACCGCTCGAGGACGCCGAGATGGAGGCGCTGCTCGCCGAGCAGGCGAGCCTGCAGGAGACGATCGACGCGGCGGACGGCTGGGAGCTCGATCGCCGGATCGAAATCGCGCTCGATGCGCTGCGCTGCCCGCCGGCGTTGCAGAAGGTGGCGACGCTCTCGGGCGGCGAGCGGCGGCGGGTGGCGCTCTGCCGGCTGCTTCTCGAAAGGCCCGACCTTCTTTTGCTCGATGAGCCCACCAATCATCTCGATGCGGAGAGTGTCGCCTGGCTCGAGCGCACGCTCCGGGAGTACGCAGGCACGGTGCTGGTGGTGACGCACGACCGCTACTTCCTCGACAACGTGACGGGGTGGATCCTCGAGATCGAGCGCGGGCGCGGCATTCCCTTCGAGGGAAACTATTCGGCGTGGCTCGAGCAGAAGCGGGCGCGGCTGCTCGTGGAGGAAAAGGAGGAGGGCGCGCGGGCGCGGGCGCTCGCCGAGGAGCGGGCATGGATCGCGGCCTCGCCTCGCGCGCGGCAGGCGAAATCGAAGGCACGCATCGCGCAGTACGAGGCGATGTTGGCGCAATCGGCGGAGCGTGCACCGAATGGGGCGGAGATCGTGATTCCGCCGGGGTCGAGGCTCGGCAATCTGGTGATCGAGGCCGAGCATCTCACGAAAGCGATGGGCGATCGACTGTTGATCGAGGATCTTTCGTTCAGCCTGCCGCCCGGGGGAATCGTCGGCGTGATCGGTCCGAACGGCGCGGGCAAGACCACGCTTCTCAGGATGATCGTGGGCGAGGAGAAGCCCGATCAGGGCGCCTTGCGGATCGGCGAGACGGTCAGGCTCGGTTATGTCGATCAGTCGCGCGAATCGCTCGATGCGGCGAAGACGGTGTGGGAGGAGATCAGCGGCGGGGAGGATGTGGTGGTGCTCGGCAAGCGAGCCATGCCTTCGCGGGCCTATGTGAGCGCCTTCAATTTCCGTGGCGCGGATCAGCAAAAGCGCGTGGGGAGCCTTTCGGGGGGCGAGCGCAACCGCGTTCATCTGGCGAAGATGCTGAAGTCGGGTGTCAACGTGATCCTGCTCGACGAGCCGACCAACGATCTCGATGTGGAAACGCTGCGGGCGCTCGAGGAGGCGCTGATGGCGTTCGCGGGTTCGGCGGTGTTGGTCAGCCACGACCGCTGGTTCCTCGACCGGCTGGCGACGCACATCCTGGCATTCGAGGACGAGGGCCATGTCGAATGGTTCGCCGGCAATTTCCAGGACTACGAGGCGGACAAGTGCCGGCGCTTGGGCGTGGCCTCGATCGAGCCGCACCGGCTGCGCTACCGGCCGCTCGCGCGGTAAACGATTGCGTCGGGCGGCCATCGCCGCCGCGCCGTGGGGCGCTCTTGCCACGGCCGCATGCCGATCACCGAAAACAGAGCCAGCAGGGCAAATCAACCCGCCCGCGCCGCGCCATGCGGCCCGAGCAGCCGCGAACCCCTCTACCCGTCCCCCGGCGGCGGCGCAGCCTCCGCCGCCGCCCCTTCCCCGAATTCACGAAAACCAGGAGGCGGCTCATTAATATGGAACGTGAACCTCA
>JAKAWQ010000103.1 GCA_021816925.1 Pseudomonadota bacterium | reverse complement strand
CTTCTCGCTGTTCGTGGCGGCGATGTTCATCGTCCGCCAGCGCGGGATCAAGCGGCTGATGGCCTATTCGAGCGTCGAGCACATGGGGATCATGGCCCTTGGCTTCGGCTTCGGCGGCCCGCTCGGCGTCGCCGGCGCGCTCTATCACATGATCAACCACAGCCTGAACAAGTCGCTGATGTTCTTCGGCGCCGGCAGCATGATGCGGAGTTACGAGACCAAGGATATCGGCGCCATCCGCGATGTCGGCCGGCGCTTTCCGGTGATCGGCGCGCTGTGGCTCGCCGGCGCGGTCGCGATCACCGGCGCGCCGCCATTCGGGTTGTTCGCGAGCGAGTTCACCATTCTGCGCGCCGGGCTGCGCGGCGCCCATGTGTGGGCGGCGATGGTCATGGCCTTGCTGCTGATCGTGATCTTCATCGCCTTCCTGAACCATTTCCGGATGATGTATTTCACCCCGCCGGACAGTGAGGCAGCGCCGATGCGCCCGGTGAGCGCGTGGTGCGTGGCGCCGATGTGGCTGGCTTTCGTGCCGTTGCTGGTGTTTGGTCTCTGGTGGCCGGAGACGATCTGGCAGTATTTCGGCGCCATCACGCATGAGCTTTCCGCCGGCACGCTGATGGCGCTCCGATGAACGGAACGGAAGCGGCGACGGTGCCTTGCGCGCAAATGGCGGAGATCGCGCGCGATCTCTTCGCCCAGGGCGGGCGTATGCAGATGGTCTACGCCTGGCACCCGGAACCCGAGGTGACCGAGCTGCTCTATTTTGCCTCTCCGCCCGAGGGAGGCCGGTTCCTGCTGTGGCGATGCCGGCCGGAGGGTGATCCGCCGAGTCTGGCCCGCATCTGGCCCTCGCTCGGCTGGTATGAGCGCGAGATCATGGATTTGTTCGGCCTCGCCTTTGCCAACCATCCCGAACCGAATCGGCTGGTGCTGAGCGAAGACATTCCGCCCCCGTTCAACGGTTCCGCCCCCGCCCGCGCGTCCCGCATGGCCGATATCCCGCGTCCGCTGCCCGCGATCGAAGCGCCCGAAGTGCAGACCCTGCCCTTCGGCCCGGTGCGCGCCGATGTGCTGGAATCCGCCGAGTTCACCTTCTTCTATATTGGCGAGCAGATCATCCACTACCACCCGCACCTGTTTTTTAAGCACCGCGGCATGGAAGCCCGCTTCGCCGGGCTGACACCGCGCCTTGGCACGGTTTGGGCGGAACGGGTCTCGGGTGTCGGCAGCGTGGCGCATGCCCTCGCCTATTGTCAGGCGATCGAGGCGGCTTCCTCCTGCCAGGTGCCCAGGCGGGCACGGGCGTTGCGGGTGCTGCTGGCCGAGCTGGAACGGGTCTATAACCATCTGCACTATCTCGGGCATCTGGCCAACACCACCACGCTGAAAGTAGGTGAGGCGCAAGGCAAGCTCCTGGAAGAGCGCGCCAAGCAGATCAATGCACGGCTGACCGGCAGCCGCTTCCTGCGCGGCCTGCTGGCCCCCGGCGGTCTCAGGTGTGATCTGGCGCCGGACGGCTGGCTCAGCCCCGCGCTGGAGGAATTGCGGGCGGAGACCGCGCGCTATGTGGACCTGTTGGAACATTCCGATAGCCATCTCGACCGGCTGATCACCACTGGCGTATTGTCCCGCAATGTGGCCCTCGATCAGGGCGCGACCGGGCCGGTGCAGCGCGCCTCCGGCATCGATCGCGATCTCCGCCGCGATCATCCTTATGCCGCCTATGCCGATCTGCCGCTGGTCGTGCCGGTCCGCAGCGAGGGCGATGCCTATGCCCGCTCGGCCATTCGCGCCGCCGAGATCGATGCCGCCATCGCGATGATGCAGCGCGTCCTGTTGCTGCTGGAAGACGGCCCGGTGCGCGCGGACTGCACGCCCGCCCCCGGCGCCGAGGGCCTCGGCTGGGCGGAATCGCCGCGCGGCACGCTGTTCTACGCCGTGCATGTCGGCGCCGATGGACGGCTCGCGCGGGTGAAGATCAAGTCGCCGTCCTATTCCAACTGGCGCGTGTTCCCGTTCACCGTGCACGAGACGAACATGATGGATTACGCGATCAACGAGGCGAGTTTCGGCCTCACCATCGCCGGCTGCGCGCGGTAGGGGCGGGCGATGGCGCTGTGGACCTTCTTCGGGCTGAGAGAGGGCAAGGCGACGACGCCCTGGCCGCGGCGTGGCGAGGCCGACGGGCAGGCGGGCGTGCTGGGCATGCCGCGCTTCGCCCCCGAGCACTGCCAGGAGGGCTGCGCCGCTTGCGCCGAAATCTGCCCGACCGGCGCGATCGCGCCGCGCGCGGATGCGCCGGGCGGCATCGCGGTGGATTACGGAAGCTGCGTGGTCTGCCAGTTATGCACCGCGGCCTGCCCGACCGGCGCACTCAGCCCCTCGCATGACTGGGCCTTTGGCGTCCGCCGGCGGGAGGATCTCGTCTGGTCGGAAACGCCGGCGCCCGAAGCCGAACCCGCCGCCGGGCAGCGCGCTTTCCGCCGCAGCCTGCACATCCGTCATGTCGATGCCGGCTCCTGCAACGGTTGTGAATCGGAACTCCAGGCGCTGAACAACCCGTTCTACAACCTGCACCGGCTCGGCATCTTCTTTACCCCCTCGCCGCGCTTTGCCGACCTGCTGCTGGTCACCGGCCCGGTGACGCACGCCATGCTCGGCCCGCTGCGCGCGACCTGGGAGGCGATGGCCGAGCCGCGCTGGGTGATGGCGGTCGGCACCTGCGCGGTCTCGGGCGGGATCGCTGGCGGCGGCTATGCCTGCGGCAACGGGCTCGACGGCGTGCTGCCGGTCGATCTTTACCTGCCCGGCTGCCCGCCCAACCCGGCGGCGATCATCGTGGCGCTGCTGACGTTCCAGGGACGGCTGCCGCAGCGCGTGCTGGGAGGCCGCCATGCCGAATGAGCTGCTGGCCCTGGCCGCGATCCTGTGGGGTGCCGGCGGGGTGCTGGCGCTGACCGGGCGCGGCCTTGGCGTGGCGCGCGTCGCCCTCGGCCTCGGCGCGCTCTCCGGGATCGCGGGCGCGATCCTGGCGCTGCCCGGCGGCACCGCGCCGGTGATCCTGCCGCTCGCCATGGCCGGGGAACGGTTTGGATTTCACATCGCGCCGGAAGGGCTGTGGCTGATGGGGTTCGGTCTTGCCCCCGCCGCCCTCGCCTGCTGGCTTGCCACGCCGATCCAAGCCGGCCGCGCGGGCTGGCTGGTCGGTGCCGCGTTCAGCCTGCTCGGCGCGCTCGGCGTGTTCGGGATGCAGAACGCCGGCGGCTTCCTGATCGCCTGGGAGGTGATGAGCCTGGGCGGGGCGGTGATGATCCTCGGCGAGCGCGTCTCGCTCTCGCCTGGCGCGCCGGTTCTGTTCATGCTCGGGCTTTTGGAGGTCGGTGCGGTCGCGTTGCTGATCGCCTTCCTCGTCCTGGTCACCGCCTCGGGCGATTTGTCCTTCACCGGGCTTGCCGCCGGCGGCGCGGCGCTGCCGGGATGGGTCGGGATCGTGGTCGGCGTGCTGCTGGTGATCGGCTTCGGCGCCAAGCTCGGCCTGCTCCCGTTCTACGAGTGGTTCCCGGCCGCCTATGGCGCCGGCAGCGGCGCGTCCGGGGCGATCCTCTCCGGCGTCGTGCTGAACGCGGCGTTCTTTGCCCTCGCGCGCGGCGTGCTGGACTGGGTGGCGGGGCCGGGCGCGTACGGGCTCGGGATCTTCATCGTCATCGCCGGGGTTCTGAGCGCGATCCTGGCGGTGCTGTATGCGTTCCAGCAGGATGACTGGCGCAGCCTGCTGAGTTTTTCCTCGGCCGAGAACGCGGCGATCGCGGTCGCCACCCTGGGGGCTTCGCTGATGTTCCGCGCAAGCGGCCTCGCGGCGCTGGCCGGCCTCGCCTGGACCGTGGCGCTGCTGCACCTGGCCGGCCACGCGCTCGCCAAGGGCACGTTGTTCCTGACCGCCGACGGCGTCCACGCCGCCACCGGCCGGTACGAGATCCGCCACTCCCTGCTGGCCCGGCGCACCGCGTTCGTGTTCGGCGCCGGAGCCTTGTTCGCGGCGATGAGCCTCGCTGCAATGCCGCCGCAGGCCGGGTTCGTCAGTGAATGGTTCGTGTTCCAGACCGTGTTCCAGGGCTTCCATCTGCCGGGCATGGGTGGGCGGCTTGTCCTGGCGCTGGCCGGCGCGGGGCTCGCTTTGACCGCCGCGGTGGCCTTCGCCACCTTCGTGAAGCTGTTCGGGATCGGGCTGCTCGGCGCCGGGAACCATGTGGCCGGCCGCATCGGCGCGGGGGTGGTGGCTTCGGTGGCGGTGCTCGGCGGATGCGTGCTGGTGCTCGCGGTCGGGATGCCGCTCTGGCTCTCGGCGCTGGTCGAGGCGGCGGTGGGCCGGTTCGGCGTCGCGGCGCCGGCGCTGATGCATGACGGGCCGCTGCTGGTCCCGTTGACCGCGCATTTCGCGTTCATCTCGCCGACCCTGCTGGTGGTCGTGATGCCGTTGCTGGCGCTGCTGCCGATTGTTCTTCTGCTGGCCGCGCGCATCGCGCATCCGGTGCGGCGCGCGCCGGTGTGGTATGGCGGCTCCGCACCCGACATCGCGCGCACCGCGACCACCGCGCTCACCTTCTCGAACGCGCTACGCACTTTCTACAGCTTCGTCTATCGGCCGCGGGTGGAGACGAAGCGCGAGACGGTGGGGCGCGAGTATTTCATCACGCGGCTGCGTTTCAGCCATGAGGTGGCGCCGGTGTTCGGCCCCTGGCTGTTCGCCCCGGCGGTGCGGCTGGTGCGCAGTGTCTCGGCCCGGCTGCGTGGGTTGCAGTCGGGCCACCTCAATTTCTATCTCGGGCTGATCGGGCTGCTGCTGGTGATCATCCTGGCACTCACCTTTGTTCCACGATGAAAGACGATGCAGCGCCATGGGGCGGCAGATGTGGACTTACTTCTTTATCGCGGTGTTCGGCGTCCTGGGCTGCTGGGCCCGCTTCGCCCAGGCAAACCTGGTGCAGGCGATCTGGGGCACGAATTTCCCCTATGCCACGCTCAGCATCAATCTTCTCGGCAGCTTCATCATGGGTTTTCTGTTCATCGAAACACTGGAACGCCTGACCCTGGCGCCGGCGCTGCGCACTGGCGTGCTGACCGGGTTCCTGGGCGGCTACACCACATTCTCCACCTTCCAGATGGAATCGCTGCTGCTGTTCGAGCAGGGGGCAGCGGTGAAGGCGTTCCTGTACCAGGGCCTGTCGCTGGTGCTTGGCCTCGGCTGCGCCTTCTTCGGCGCCTATATCGCACGCAATCTGTAGGGAGGCGGAAATGGACGACGACGTGACGATCGCGCGGATCTACCTCCACGAAGCCGACCACGGAAAGCGGAAATCGCTGATGCAGGAAGTGCTCAACATCCTGCACGACCAGCAGCGCATGCAGGGCGTGGTGGTGTTCCGGGCGATCGCCGGCTTCGGCGACAGCGGCGAGGTGCATGCGGCCGATATCCTCCGTCTCAATGTCGATCTGCCGCTGGTGATCGAGTTCTTCGACCGGCCCGATATCGTGCGCGCGGCGCTCGCGCTGCTCGATCCGCTGGTGCCGGCCGGGCACATCCTGCATTGGCGCGCCACGCGGCACGGCGGCGGCGACTGACGCGCCGGACAGTCCGCGGAGGTCTCGGCCATGAAAGAGATCGCCCTTCCGACGCAAGCGAAACTGACCAGCGCGCTGGTGCCGGATCTGTCGCTGAGCTACGGCCAGGTGGTCTGGGTGCTGGAGGAAGCCGGCTTCAGCGCCGGCGCGCCTGATATTACCTTTCAGCACTACATCAAATCGCTGCGCAAGATCGGCCTGCCGTTCCGGCGCGGCGAACCGGGTCTCGATCACGGCAGGCTCGCGCATTATTCGTTCGATCCTCTGATGGATCTTGCGGTTGCGCTGCATCTCAGGGTGTACGGCACGCTGCCCGACCCGGTGGCGGAAGGGCTGATCACCGCGCGGACAACGCTGCACGGATTTTACCGGCGCGCCTATCTGGAGCATGCGACCGGTCTCGGCGCGCGGATCGAGGTAACCGCCCAGGGCCGAGCCGGGTTCGCGATGAGTGGTGTCTGGCTCGATCTGCGGCTGCGCTACGCCGGCGGGCGCTGCCTGGGTTTCGGCCCGCCGCGGATTTTGTCGCCGTTCGAGGCACTGCGGGTGTTCGCGACCGCCGAGGAGGCTGCGCGCACCCATCCCCCCTTCAACCTGTCGGAATTGGCGGTCCGGCTGGTCGAGGCGTCGCTGCGGTGCCCCGGGATACGCGGGGTGCATCCGGCCCGGCGCGCGGCGGGACGATCGGGACCAGCGGCGGCTCCATCCCGGCCGTGATCGCACCCGTCGCGGGGATCCGGGCGGGCCCTATGACGGTGCTAGTCGCTCGGCCGGTCGCACGACGCTTGACCAAACTTCCACAGTGCGTGAAAAAACAAAGGATTATTACAACGGGATAGGGGCCGTTTTGAGTTTTAGGCACCACAGGAAATCAGTTGGCTGGATCAGCGATTTTGAATGGCATCTCCTGGAATACGGGTGGCAGGCTCAACCCGACGGCAGGGAAAACTGGATCGATGCTGGCGCGCGGGGCGGTGCGAAGTCGGGCTCTGCGGCGGTCCTGTTCGACGTCGACGACTCTGAGATCAGCGAGGCCGTCGAGGATCTGCTGCCATTCTGGCATGGCCATTTCAAGCGTTTTCAGCGGGACGCTGGCGGGGGCCGAGAGCGAGGTGAGTGGCGAGTTCGGAAGCGGTGAGGAGTTCGGACGTCGTTCCCTCGCGCAGGATGCGGCCCTTTTCCATCACATAGCCGCGATCGGCCAACGCTAGGGCGAAACGCGCGTTCTGCTCGGCCATGAGGATGGAAAGTCCCTCTTCGCGCATTCCCCTGAGCCAGCCCCCGAGTTCGCGCACCACCACCGGCGCGAGCCCCTCCGTCGGCTCGTCAAGAAGGAGGAGCCGGGGCTGGGCGAGGAGAGCGCGAGCGATCTTCAGCATCTGCTGCTCGCCCCCGGAGAGGAAGGCGGCGCGGCGGGGGGCAATCTCGGCGAGCTTTGGGAACAGGGCGAGCACCCGCCCCCGCGTCCAGGGCCCACCCGGCAGCTCGGCAAGGGCAAGGTTTTCGGCCACGGTGAGATTGCCGAAGAGCCGCCGCCCGCTCGGGGCGAGACCGAGACCAGCGCGCACGATAGCGTGCGGGGGAAGATGCGTTATCGCCTTGTTCTCGAAACGTATATCGCCGCGCCGGGCGGGGGTAAGCCCCATGACGGCGCGGAAGGTAGTGGTCTTGCCGGCCCCGTTGCGGCCGAGCAACACAATTACCTCGCCCGCCCGCACCGCGAGCGAGACCCCCTGCAGGATGTGGCTCGTCCCATAATAAACGTCGATGGCCGCAACCTCCAGCATCAGGCCGCACTCCCGAGATAGACCTCGGCCACCTCCGGATCAGCCTGCACCGAGGCGGCGTCGCCCTCGGCGATGACGCGGCCGCGATGGATGACGGTGATGCGTTCGGAAATGCTGAACACCACGTCCATGTCATGCTCGGAAAAGAGCACGGTGAGGCGACGGGCGCCGGCGAGGCGCTGGATCATCGCCACCATCCGCTCGGTCTCGAAGGGCGACATGCCGGCGGTTGGCTCATCGAGAAGGAGGAGCCGCGGCCTCGTGGCAAGCGCGAGCGCCACATCAAGCGCCCGCTGATCGCCGTGCGAGAGCGCCTCAGCCCGCCGCTCCGCAACCTCGGCGAGCCCCACTTCAGCGAGGAGCGTCTCGACCTCGGCCATCACGCCCTGGCCTCCGAGCACGCGGACGAGCCCGCCCAGCATTCGCCACGGCGTGGGGCTTTGCGCGATCAGCGCGAAGGCGACCTGCTCGCGCACCGAGAGCTTCGGAAAGACAGTCGTGATCTGAAAGGACTGGGCAAGGCCGAGACGGGCGATGCGGTGCGGGGCGAGCCCCGCGATGTCGCGGCCAGCGAGGCGAATGGTGCCAGCGGTCGGCGCGTGAAAACCGGTAAGCAGGCGAAAGAGCGTACTCTTGCCCGCCCCGTTCGGGCCGATCACGGCATGGATACTGCCCTCGGCCACCTCAAAGCTCACCCCGTCCACCGCGGCGAAGCCGCCGAAGCGCTTCACGAGACCTGCGACATCGAGGAGGGTTTCCACTCTCACCCCTCCTCTCGGCCGGGGAAGAGGCTCACGATTCCGCCGGGACGGAAGAGGACGACGAGGAGCAGGAGGGCGCCGAGCACGAGCTGCCAGTCGCGGGTGAGGACAACGAGGGCGTCATGCGCGATCTGGTAGAAAAGCGCTCCCCACAGCGGGCCGGCGAAGGAGGAGATGCCGCCGATGACGGCGACGATGACGGGCTCGCCCGATTTCACCCAGTCGAGGAGTTCGGGATAGGCGGTCTGGTCGTGAACGACGTAAAGCGCCCCGGCAAGCCCGCAGAAGGCGCCGGAGAGGGTGAAGGCGGCGAGTTCGTGGTGGGCGACGGCGAGGCCCAGAGCCTCGGCCCGCACCCGCCGCTCGCGGATCGCCTGGAGTGCCAGCCCGAACGGCGAATGGCAGATGCGGTGAAGGAGGGCGAGGGCGGCGGTGACCACGGCGAGGGTGAAATAGAAGCCGGGGCGGGGCGAGACGAGGAGATCGGGCACCATCGCCCCGAAAATACCGTTCGCGCCATTGGTGATGTCGTAAAGCTGCTCGGCGAGCACGTAGAAGAGTTCGGAAAAGGCGAGGGTGAGGAGGGCGAAATAAAGCTTGCGGGCGCGCAGCGCGATGGCGCCGGTGAGGAGGGCAACAAGGCCCGCGATCAGCGGGGCGGCGGGGAAGGCGAGCCAGAAGGGGGCGATCCCGTGCAGCCAGGCAAGCGCCACTGTATAGGCGCCGATCCCGTAAAACGCCGCCTGGCCGAAGGAGACGAGCCCCGTCCAGCCGACGAGGAGATTGGTCGCGGCGGCGAAGAGGGCGAGCACGAGGGCGTTCTCAAGGACAAGGAGCCAGGCGGTGGGCAGCACCCAGGGGGCCGCGATGAGAAGGAGAAGGGCAAACCCCACCCCGAGGCGGGCCCTCGTTGCCATGCCCCTCACTCCTCCTCGCTCCAGGCCCGCGCCGGGGCGCCCATCAGGCCCGAAGGACGGATGACGAGAACGAGGATCATGGCAAGGAAGATGAAGGCGGGCGCCCAGGTCGGCAGCCACAGCGTGCCCATCGCCTGAACGAACCCGATCACCGCCGCCCCGAGCGCCGCCCCGGCAATCGAGCCGAGCCCGCCGATGACGGTGACGATGAAGGCGGAGACGAGGATGGAGCTGTCCATGCCGGGCCCGATCGCCTGCAAGGGGGCGACCGCCGCCCCACCGAGGGCGGCGAGAAAGGCGCCGAGGGCAAAGACGGCGGTGAACAGAGCGGGCACGTTCCGCCCACAGAGCGAGAGCCCTTCCGGATCCTCGACCGCGGCCCGGATCTCCCAGCCGAAGCGGGTGCGGTGGAGAAGCGCCCAGAGACCGAGCCCGACCGCAAGCGCAAGCGCGATCACGAAGAGGTCATAGAGCGGAAAGCCCGCCCCGCCCACCGAAAGCCTCCCGGCCAGCGCGGCGGGGGGCGGCACGGTGCGGCTGTCCGCGCCCCAAAGGCGGAGCGCGAGATCGGCGAGGATGAGCGAGAGGGCGTAGGAGAGAAGGAGCTGGACGAGGTGTTCGGCGCGGTAGATGCGCCGGAAGAGGAGGCGCTCGAGGACGGCGCCGAAGCCCGCCGTCAGCAGAGGGGCGAGGAGAAGGGCCGGCCAGAAGAGGACGCCCGGCCGGCCCAGCGCAAAGAGGCTTGCCATCAGGAGCGCGCCGATCATGTAGAAGCTGCCATGCGCGAGGTTGATGATGCGGAGCGCGCCGAAGACAAGGGAGAGGCCCGCCGCGATGACGAAGAGATTGGCCGCCGTAGTGAGCGCGCTCAGGATCTCGATCGCCGCGGATGCGAAATTCATAGGGCGGAGGTCACGCGGCGTCAGTGCCGGGGCTGGAGTTTCTGCGCCTCCTCGCAGGTGAGCATGGTCTCCTCCCCGGGGATCGCTTTGACGTCGGTGTAGATCTGCTGGCCATAACGCGGATCGACCTCGCCGGAAATGCGGCCCACGTATTCAGCGACATTGCCCTGATGGTCGCAGGCACGCAGCGTGATCGGCCCGCGGATGGTCTCGACGGTGGCCCCGGAGAGGGCGGCGACGATCTTATC
>JAKAWQ010000102.1 GCA_021816925.1 Pseudomonadota bacterium | reverse complement strand
GGCGCCGTGCTTGCCCCTCAGTCTGGCAGCCTCTCGCCGCCGCGCCGAGGCAGGCACCAACCGCACACCGTCAGCCAAACATCCCACCATTCGATGCGGACAAAACCGCCCACCGATGGGCTGCCTCCGGTCGGGGCTCCGCCCCTCCCCCGTCAGCCCATCGGGCAGCGCATCACGCGCGCTCGATGGTCCCAATCAACCCACGGCGCCGGAATCACGCGGTTCCTGACCGCCGTCGACACCCACCACCCTCGCCGCGTAATGTCGCAACCCGGTGACGCCCGCTTCGCCTTTTTCAACAGCAAACGGGACATCCCCTGTAGGAGATCGATGGTTTCCGTTACGTCTGCCGGATGCGCGTAATGTGCTGGGCAGGCAAAGCTAGCAGCGATCGCACGCTGCAACTTGGAAGCCTGGGAACCGCCCGATGTGCTGGAGTTCAAGCGAGCAACGATGCGGTTGCTGGGGCCGGCGAGGATTTCCGAAAGGAGAGCCCCCCAATCGGATTTCACATTGCTTTGGAGCTCGGCTGTTGCGAGTACAATCGCGTCGCGTCCTTTTGGAAAGACCCTGCTGGTCCCGCGACCGAGCCACTGCCCCCAGGCTAGGTCTACGAAGTCCGAAGGAAAGCCTCTCGAGGTGACCTGTTGGTCACTCTTTATGGAGATGCCGATGGACCGTCTGTCACCGAAAGGGAGTTCGCAGGTAACGGCGAGATCGTCGGCAAGCCATCCGGCATCGCGGGCTTGCCAGTCGACGCGTGTGATCCTGCCGAAGCTTGAGCCTAGGCTGTTCAGTCCCGCAAGCATGTCGAGCAGCAAACGTGCTGCGACGGGATTCTCGTATCGCGTGCCCGCGCCGCCAGTTAGTCGCACGGGAGCCTTTCGCCCCGCGAACACACTTTGTTTCGATCTTGAGCCGCGGCTCATTTCTCAGCTCCGGCTGAGTCGCAACTCGTATGCAGACCATTCCCCGGCCGGAAACAGGTCTTGGTCACGACACGTCTCGCTCAGGCGGATTTCCTCCGCCGCCGCTCTGTTTTCGTTGGGACGACATCCGCACCGCCAAGCGCGTCGCCGAGTTGTTGCAGATGAAGAGCCGGACGCTTTGGTAGCTTCACAACCAGTTCCAGCTTTCCGCCAATCGCTTCGACATAGCCGCGGAGCGTCGACAGATACATGTCTGTCTGTTTTTCGATCTTCGAGACGGATGGCTGTTTGATATGGAGTGCAGTGGCGACATCGAGCTGCGCCTTGCCCGCGATCTCCCGCAGTTCGCGCAACCCCTCGATCTCCTGCCTCAGTTCTCGATAGCGCGCGTCGATGCGCCGCTGCCGCTCAGGCGGAAGCTCGGCGATCACTTGTTCAACGGTCCGGCCCATCTCACCTCTCCTTCTTTCCGGCCTTCAGACGCTCCAGGTGCGCTGAAAACCGCTTGTCCGCCTTTGCGATGAGCTGCCGGTAAAAGCGCTTCTGGCTGCCGCCGGACTTGTCCCCTGCGACCAGCAGGATGGCCTGCCGCCGCGGATCGAATGCAAAGGCCACTCGCCATTCTCCGTCTGACGCCTCGAACCGCAGCTCCTTCATGTTCGCGTGCTTCGAGCCCTTGAGCGTGTCGGCATAGGGTCGGCCGAGCTGTGGGCCGTAGTCAGCGAGGAGCTTCGCAATCGCCAGCAGGCCATCCTGGACCGCTGACTCCAGGGCCAGGAACTCCGGCTCGAAGTCGTCGTGGAATTCCACAGCCCACGGCATTTATATAGCCTGCAAGCTATGTGGCGTCAAGGAGGCCCCGACCAGACGGCGCGCTCGCATCGTCATGCCGTCGCGTGATCGAGAGCCGGCTCGGACGCGCCAGGCTGTCGCTCGGCGGCGCGGGATCGGCTTGCAGCGCCGTCGAGGATGGCGGCGATCTCGCCGGCGACCTTGTCGGCGGCCAAGCGCAGCGCCTCGTCGATGTGGACATAGCGCTGCGTCACCCCGCGCGCGGCGTGGCCGAGCAAGGCCGCGATTGTGAGCTCGGAGAAGCCGAGGTCGCCGGCGACGCTGGCAAAGGTGTGGCGCAAGGTGTGCGGTGTCACATCGGCCAGACCTGCGAGCACACAGACCCGATCGAGCACGCGCACGATGCCGATGAAATGTCCCTCGCCCCAATCCGCCGGGAAGAAGAAGGGCGACTTGGTGGTCTGCGGCTGCGCGAGCAACAGCTCCAGTGCGGCCCGGCCGATCAGGCGGAGCTGAGCGCCGCTCTTGGTATCCGGGAAGCGGATCGCGGCTTCCTCGGTGTTGAGCCAGTTGCGCCGGAGCCCCAGCCCCTCGAGCCGTCGGAAACCCGTCAGCAGGAGCAGGCGGATCGCTGCAAGGCCAGTCGGATGCCCGCCCGCCGCCTCGGCGGCGCGCATGGCCTTCCCGAGCTTGGCAATCTCAGCGCGGCTCAACCGCCGGTCGCGCGGCGTGCTGGCGAGACGGCACACGCCCTTCCCCGGATTGGTCTCGATCTTCCCGAGGCGGACCGCGTGTTCGAAGACGGCATGGAGTGTCGAAATCGTGCGGGCGGCAACGCCCTCCCTACCGGTGGTGGCGCCGCCGCGGCTGCCGGCGCGCGGCTTCGCGGTTTTGCCCGCGGCGATATCGGCCTGGGCGCCCTCGATGTCGCCGAGGGTCAGTGCGCCGACCTGGCGCGCGCCGAGCAGCGGCCTGATGTGCGCCTCGATCCGGCTGCGGTCCATGGTGAGCGTCGAGGCCTTGATCGGCCGGCGCCGCCGACCGAGGATCCGTCCCGCCTCGGCCTCGGCCAGATACCAATCGCACAGCGCGGACACCGTGATGGCGTTGCGGTCCGGCTCGGGCGGGGCCGCGGGATCGATCCCCTTGGCGACGGCGCTGAGAATGTCCCAGGCGGCCTGCCGCGCCTGCTCCGCCGTCATCATTCCGTAGCGGCCGAGCACGGTGCGCCGATGCCGGCCCTCCGGGGTGCGGTACTGCACAATGAAGCTCTTGAGGCCGGCCGGGCTGACCCGGACGCCGAAGCCGCGCAGCTCGGAATCCCAGAGGAACTGTTCAGAACCTTGGACCCCAACCTTGGAATGTGCCCCAGCGCTCTACGCCACAGTATCCGCTCGCCGCCGGGAGTACCCAATAGACTGAAATAGAGCCATTTTTGCTTTGGTCCATACCGCCGACAGGCGCCGATTCTACGCCGCGACCCGATCTCAACTGCTTCCATTCCGCTTCCAACCGGCGTATGATGGTCAAATGGAAGCAGAAATCTCCCAAGGCGTTGGAATCGCATGGAAAAGATCACAAAGCGCACGGTCGACGCTCTGAAACTTCCAAGGTTGGGGTCGAGGGTTCGAATCCCTTCGCCAGCTCCAGATTTTCTCAAGAAAATAAAGGACTTCCAAGCGGCCCACCGGGACCGTTTTTGCTTCCAAGGCCCTAGCGACAGCAATTTGGAAGCTCAGCGGAAGCACCGCGCAGAAAGTGGGCGGCGGCGGAATCGCAGGTTCGGCGGTCCCCGACGCACCCGCACGCCAGCCGTCAGGCGCTGAGACAGGACGGTTGACGCTCGATCAAACCCTCGCCGTTGATCTATAAAGTCCTTCACTTTCTAGAATCGTAGTGGATGGCATGCCCTTAGCCTGAAGAACCCTGAGACCGACCGCCTCGCCCGCGCACTGGCGGCGCTGACCGGCGAGACGCTCACGGAGGCGATCCGCAGGGCGTTGGCCGAGCGGCTGGAGCGCGAGCGGATCCGACGGAGCCATCCCGGCGGACTCGCTGGCCGAATCCGCGAGATCGGCGAGCAGTGCGCCGCGCTGCCTGACGTGGCCGCACCTGCGACGGATGCTCGGCCTGGGCGTGATGCCGCGGGGATGTGGCGCTGATGGTGGTCGATGGGTCGGTGCTGCTCGCCGTCCTGCTTCGGGCACCGGATGCCGCCCGCTTCGATGCCGCCCTTGCCAACGCGCCAGTCCGTCTGATCTCGGCGGTGACTCGGGCGGAGGTCGCCTGCGCCATCGAGAGCCGCAAAGGCGCGCCCGGCCGGACGGCCCTGGAACGGCTGCTGCGCGAAGGCGACTTCGAGACCGCCGCGGTCACACCGCAGCAGGCGGATCTCACCGCTGATGTTTTCCGTCGGTTCGGCACGGGCCGGCAGTCTGCCGCACTGACCCTGGGCGACTGCTTTGCCTACGCCCTGGCCCAGACCGTGGGCCTTCCCCTGCTGTTCAGAGACGAGCGGTTTCGGCAGACGGATGTCGCTGCCGCCCTGGTGCCCGAGTAGAGCGTTCGATGGCCCGCGCGAAAACCGTCACACCCGAAGCCCTGGCCGCCCTCGGCGCCGAGGCGCTGGCCGAGGTGCTGGTCGCGCACGCCGCGACCGATCCGACGTTGCGCAAGAAGCTCGGCATGCTGCTCGCAGGCACCGAGGGGCCGGGCAAACTCGCCGCCGAGATCGACAAGCGGATCAAGACCATCGGCCGCTCCCGCTCCTTCGTCGATTGGGAGAAGCGCAAGCCGCTGGTGCAGGAACTCGACCATCTGCGGGTGACGATCGCGACCCGGCTCGCCCGGCAGGACGCCGCACGGGCGATCGAGCTGCTGTGGGACTTCATCGGCATTGCGGATGCGGTGATGGAGCGCGTCGGCGATGGCATCGGCGAGGTGGAAGACGTATTCGGCACCGCGATGGAGGATCTCGGCCGGCTCTCGGCCGCAGAGCCGCAGGGTGATGCGAAGGCGCTGGTCCGCCGGGTGCTCGCCTACTGCGAACGCGATGGCTTCGGCGCGACCGACGCGCTGATCCGGCACATGTCCGAGGCGCTGGGCGCGGGCGGACGCGCGGAGATCCGCAGCAAGACCGAGACGGTACTGAAAGCGGCCCCGCGATCCTCCGGCCCGCAGGACTGGCGCGCCGATGCAAGGCGTCGCCATCTCGCCTTTCGGCTGGCGCTGCTCGCTGATCTCGAGCGCGACGCCGACGCCTTCATCGCTGCCATTCGCGCCGGCGGCATGGAGAGCACGCACGCGCTGAAGGTCGCCGAGCGCCTGATAGGCGCGAACCGGCCGGCCGAGGCGCTGGACTGGCTCGATAAGCCGCGTCGGCGCATCGAGGACGAGGACGACGATGGCACCGACACCGATCTGCGGATCGCCGCGCTTGAGGCGCTGGAGCGCAAGGACGAGGCGCAAGCGGTCCGCTGGCGGCATTTCGAACGCTTCCTGAGCGCCGGGCATCTGCGGGCCTACCTCAAGCGCCTCCCGGATTTCGAGGATTTCGAGGCGGAGCAGAAGGCGCTGGACGTTGCCGCCGCGCACAAGCAGGCTGCGCGGGGGCTGGCGTTTTTCATCGAATGGCGGGCGCTCGATCGTGCCGACCGCCTGGTGCGCGAGCGGCTGGCCGCGCTCGACGGTCGCCTCTTCGAGGTGCTGCGCCCGGCCGCGGAAGCGCTGGAGGAGAAGTTCCCCGAAGCGGCCAGCCTGCTCTACCGCCGTCTGATCGAGAGCGTGCTCGAACGCGGCTCATCGAAGCAATACCAATACGCCGCGCGCGATCTGCTGTCCTGCGCGCGTCTCGTGCCACACCTGCCGGTGCCTGGATCGATCGAGAGCCACGCGGCGTTTGTCGCGCGGCTGCAGAAGGCGCATGGGCGGAAATACGGGTTCTGGGGGTTGATCGAACCAAAGGAGCGCTGAACGATGGAAGATGGAAATCCTATCTGTCCGGAGGAGAAATTCGCCCTCATTGCAGTCAGATGCCGGACGGTTGATCTTCCTCCGAAATTGGCTCTCGCCCCGGATCTGCTTGCGAGCACGACGCCACCCGTCGACTTCGGCGATCACTGGAAAGAGTGGCTTGGCTCGATCCGCGCGGAGAATTTCCAGAGGTCGCACTTGTTCCTACTTATGACCGCTCCATCTGCCAGGCCAGACGTACTGGACGAAGAAAACCATAAGCTGCACGAACGCCTGCGGCATTTTCTTGTCGGTCTCCTCCTCGCTGGAAGAACGGCGTTCGAAAAGCCTGACTTCCTCCTTGGCGCGTACGGAAGCCGTGGGATATCAGTTCGTCGAATTGGCGAGCATCAAGCCGCAAACGTCATCCTCGGGATCGGGTCGGATCCAATCACAAAGACTAGCTTAGAACGCGCATACACGATTGCACAACAAATTGATGCATGGAATCGCTCGGGTTCAGCGTGGCGCATCAACAGCGTTCTCAGGAATTTTGTCGAGACTCGTGCGCGAGTGTACGTCCCTGACCAGATTCACCAATTTTGCCGCTGCATTGAGGGCTTTATCCTTCCCGATGTCGGAAGGACGGCGCGCCAATTCAAATCCAGGACTGAGCTATTTATCGGTCCAGGAAACCACGATCTAATGGGTAGAATGTATGATGTTCGAAGCGAAGTCGAGCATCTGCATTATCAAAATCTGATTGAGCCATCAGGTAAACATGAGCGCATCGAGATCACTCGGCACGCCGCGATTCTTGAGGCCGTGGTTCGGACTTGTTTCACGAAGCTTCTCTCCGAGCGAAGCCTTTGGCCATATTTTCGGACGGACGGCGCCCTCCAAAGATTTTGGAGCCTCACCGACGCAGATCGACGCGCGCTTTGGGGCGCGGCCATCCCGGTAGTCGATTTGATCGCAGACTTTCGGGAGCAGTGGATTACAGAAGAGCAGCTCGGCTTACCGGCATGCCGGTGATCGTCGAGCCGCCCGACTGGCCGCTATGGCTCGGCGAGACCGAGGGTGACGCCGCATCGCGGCTGCACCCGGCGGCCGAGGACACGCTGCGTGTCTGGCCGGTGAGCACACGGGTCAACCGGCCAGCCAACAATGACGCCGACCTGCTCGCCCCGCTTCCGCCCGCCTGACGGAACCAGGCGATGACCGAGCACCAAGCCCCCTGGCCCGATGGCGAAGTGCTCGCCGGCATCGTCGAGCGGGTGACGTTCCACAATGCGGAGAGCGGCTTCGCCGTGCGGGTGAAGGCGCGCGGGCATCGCGACCTCGTCACCATCGTCGGTCACGCCGCCGGCAAGTGGATCACCGCCACCGGCGAATGGGGCAACAACCGCACCCACGGCCAGCAGTTCAAGGCGCGGTTCCTGAAGACCTCGGCGCCGACCACGGCCGAGGGGATCGAGCGCTATCTCGGCTCCGGCATGATCCGCGGCATCGGCCCGGTCTACGCGAAGAAGCTGGTCCGCGGCTTCGGCGAGCAGGTGTTCGACATCATCGAGGGCGCTCCGCAGCGCCTGCGCGAGGTGGGCGGGACCGGCGAGGTCCGGGCGAAGCGCATCGTCGATGCCTGGGCCGAGCAGAAGGTGATCCGCGAGATCATGGTGTTTCTGCACAGCCACGGCGTCGGCACGGCTCGCGCCGTGCGCATCTTCAAGACCTACGGGGCCGGCGCTATCCAGGTGATGAGCGAGAACCCGTACCGGATCGCGCGCGACATAAGCGGCATCGGCTTCAAGACCGCGGATGCCATCGCCGCCCGCCTCGGCATTGAGAAGACCGCGATGATCCGCGTCCGCGCCGGCATCGGCTACGCCCTCTCCGAGGCGATGGACGAGGGCCATTGCGGCCTGCCGGTCGCGGAACTGATCCCGCTCGCGGAGCGCCTGCTCGAGGTGCCGGAGGCACTGATCCGCACCGCGCTCGATCTGGAGCTGGCCGACGGCGCGGTGATCGCCGATCGCGTCGGCGAGGCGGACTGCATCTTCCTCGCCGGCCTCTACCACGCCGAGCGCGGCATCGCCGAGCGGCTGCGGGCGGTCGCTTCCGGCGTGTTGCCGTGGCCGGCGATCGACGCGGAAAAAGCCATCCCCTGGGGCGAGCGGCGGATTGGCATGACGCTCGCCGAGAGCCAGCGCCAGGCGGTCGGCCTTGCCCTTGCCGCGAAGCTGCTGGTGATCACCGGCGGGCCCGGCGTCGGCAAGACGACGATCATGCGGGCAATCCTCGCCATCCTCGCCGCCAAGAGGGTAGCGATCCTGCGCGCGGCCCCCACCGGGCGGGCGGCGAAGCGGATGAGCGAGGCGAGCGGGTTCGAGGCCAGAACGATCCATCGCCTGCTGGAGGTCGATCCGCGCACCGGCTGGTTCCGGCGCGGACCCGATTACCCCTTGGAATGCGATCTGCTGGTCATCGACGAGGCCTCCATGGTCGATGTGAAGCTGATGCACGCGCTGACCAGGGCGATCCCCACAGCGGCCGCCCTGCTGGTGGTGGGCGACGTGGATCAGCTCCCGTCGGTTGGGCCCGGCCAGGTGCTGGCGGACCTGATCGGTTCGGGGGCGGTGCCGGTGGTGCGGCTGACCGAGATCTTCCGCCAGGCGGCGTCCAGCCGGATCATCACCAGCGCGCACCGGATCAACCGCGGCGAGATGCCCGACCTGACCCGCGCCGAGGCCGGGAGCGATTTCCACTTCGTCCAGGCCGACGACCCGGAGACGGCCACAGCGCGCATTATCGATCTGGTGAAGACCCGCATCCCCCGCCGGTTCGGGCCTCGATCCGGTGCGCGACATCCAGGTGCTCTGCCCGATGGCACGCGGCGGGGTCGGCGCGCGGTCGCTCAACATCGACCTCCAGGCCGCACTGAATGGCGAGGCAACGCCGAAGGTCGAGAAGTTCGGCTGGACCTTCGCCCCCGGCGACAAGGTCATGCAGATCGAGAACGACTACGACCGCGAGGTCTACAACGGCGATATCGGCTTCATCACGACGATCGACACCGAGGAGGCCGAGATCACCGTGCAGTTCGACGGACGGGACGTGGCCTATGGAATCGGCGATCTGGATCCGCTGGTGCCGGCCTATGCGGCGACGATCCACAAGGCGCAGGGCTCGGAATATCCTGCCGTGGTGATCCCGGTCCTGACGCAGCACTACGCCATGCTGCAACGGAACCTACTCTATACCGGCATCACTCGCGGCAAGCGGCTGGTTGTGCTGGTCGGCAGCCGGAAGGCGGTGGCGATTGCGGTGCGTAATGTCTCCGGCCGGCGGCGGTGGTCGAGACTGCGGGAATGGGTTGGCGTGGTCCAGACTTGATCACAGCTCACTGCTGCACTGGGCTCACACGGTCCTGTTAACAATCTTGCTCATCGGATGCTTCTCGATCAGAAATCGCGCGGCATCGCCAAGTGGCTAAAGATGTGGGCCGTGCGCGGCGAGATGCAGGGGCCTAGTTTGGAAGCCGGGGCTGCCAGTTTGATCAGCTCGCGCCGGAACGCATAGCCGCGATGATCGATGGCGGCGAGTGCGAGGGAAATGCAGGTTTCTTTCACGGCGTCATAGATCGCTCGCTGTTCAGGGACAGGCGTACGTTCGCCGAGCGTGACGGACTTAATGCACGCGGGCGGAAGCCGCTGCGTGTACACCGTAAACCCACGCGGTCCGGGGCCTCGATCCTCGCAGTCGGCAAGGCGGCGGATGACCCGCACTTCGTGCTCGTATTTCCACTGTTCGGACTTCACGCAGAGTTCGGCGATGGGTATTGGTTCCGTAGGCTGTACATAGACGCTGACATCGCGCATCGGTCGCAGCGGGCAGTATTCGACATCGACCTGGCCGGCAAAGAATTCGTGGTCGCCGTCAAACTCGACCACAGCGCCGGCATACTGATCGGCATAGTGCGACCACATCAGAAGCGAGTCATTGACCCGCGATAAGCAGAGAATGCCGATCAGGGCGTTGAGCTGCTGAACAATATCGCGGGACATCGCATCGCTTGCTTGGCACCCGTCCGGCACCTGGTCCAGCGCGCCCATCGGTGGGTGGCGGCGCTGCGCCTGGACATCGAACGAGAAGCCGAGCCGCCTCTCCGTGGCATCGTTGGGCACCACGACTTCCGGCAGCAGCTCGAACGGATCGTTGAAGGCGCTCGGCTGTGTGAACCGGATCGAGCCTGCCAGGATCCGCTTCAGCCCGGCGACGTCCACGTATTTGTAAAGCGGCACGGACGCCGAGCCGGCCGCTGCATCGCTAAGCACCAAACCGCTCCGCCTCGACGGCCTTGATGAAGCGCAGGAAGGCTGTGATCGCATCGTAGATGAACCTGGCCTCGTCCGGATCGATCAGCTCGTTGTCGTGGGCGAGGGAATCATTGTTCCGTACGTAGTTATTAACATTCCCAAAATAGTTGCAATGCTCGGTTGTATGTGATAACGCGTTCGGCATGAAGCGGGACGGTCGCTCTCTTGACCGCAAGACCCTGACCGAATTG
>JAKAWQ010000101.1 GCA_021816925.1 Pseudomonadota bacterium | reverse complement strand
GGGGCTGCCGGCCGGCTACTGGGAGGCTCTGGCCAGCTTGCGGGCGTTCTCACCGTTGCTCCACGCCGGATCGGCGGCTACCCTGCCCCCGTGACGGCCAAAGTGGCCGGTCATCGGGGGAATCCTGGATCAAATCATTTTCCAAGACAACCCTCTCGCACGGCACGATCCGTTCGTCGCTCCGGATTCACCACCGCCGTATCGGGTCTGCGCGCTTTCAAGGAGAGGCGTAGCCGCTTGTTCGATTCCATTTGCTGTCAAGGGGTGTCTCAATAACATCTCTCATTCACCAACACACTGACCAGTCCTCCTGATCGGGTGTGGTGCGGCCGGTCTCACCACCGGTACTCGGCGGAATTCGTGTACAGGAGGGGTCGGCGGGCGGAAGCAACATCATCGTGCCTCATGAATTTAACAACGCAACGCGCGGACGATTGCGGCCTGCCGCGAGTATCCCCGATTTCAGGAAGTGGAAGTCGTGAGAAAGAATCTCCATTTGAACGCCTGGCGTTGACCATTCGCTTCCCCGTCGTCCGACGCCATATCGGGAAAGGAGCGCACCCTTGACGTAACGGCAGGGCACACCCTACATTGTCGATCACGCACCTGTGGCCGTCTGAGCCGCCGGTTTCCCCAACCTTTCGGGACAGCGCCCTTCCTAGCCGGGAGCCGGCGAGCGTCCGGATCGTCCGACCCTGTCCCGCCCGCGACAAATCTCCCTCCGAGGCAATCCGTGCACCTCGCTGAACTGAAGACAAAATCTCCCGCCGACCTGCTGAGCTTCGCCGAATCCCTGCAGATCGAGAACGCGTCCAACTTGCGCAAGCAGGACATGATGTTCGCGATCCTGAAGAACCTGGCCGAGAAGGACCAGGCGATCAGCGGCGAAGGGACGCTCGAGATCCTTCCCGACGGCTTCGGCTTCCTGCGCAGCCCCGAAGCCAACTATCTGCCGGGCCCGGATGACATTTATGTGAGCCCGGCCCAGGTGCGGCGCTTCGGCCTGCGCACCGGCGATTCCGTCGAAGGCCAGATCCGCGCGCCCAAGGAGGGCGAGCGCTATTTTGCGCTCCTCAAGGTCAACACCATCAATTTCGAGCAACCGGAAGCGGTTCGCCATCGCATCAACTTCGACAACCTGACGCCTCTTTACCCCGACCGGCGGCTGAAGATGGAAGTCGAGAATTTCCAGTCGGTCGCAAAGGGACCCGGGAAGGACTACACACCGCGCGTGATCGACCTGATCGCGCCGATCGGCATGGGCCAGCGCGCGCTAATCGTCGCCCCGCCGCGTACCGGCAAGACGGTGATGCTGCAGAACATCGCGACCGCCATCGCCGGCAACCACCCCGAGGTGTTCCTGATCGTGCTGCTGATCGACGAGCGGCCCGAGGAAGTCACCGACATGGCGCGCAGCGTGAAGGGCGAGGTGATCAGCTCCACCTTCGACGAGCCGGCGACCCGCCACGTCCAGGTGACCGAGATGGTGCTGGAGAAGGCGAAACGGCTCGTCGAGCACAAGCGCGACGTGGTGATCCTGCTCGATTCGATCACCCGGCTCGCCCGCGCCTACAACACCGTCGTGCCCTCCTCGGGCAAGGTGCTGACCGGCGGCGTGGACGCCAACGCGTTGCAGCGCCCGAAGCGCTTCTTCGGCGCGGCGCGGAACATCGAGGAGGGCGGCTCGCTCACCATCATCGCGACCGCGCTGATCGACACCGGCAGCCGGATGGACGAGGTGATCTTCGAGGAGTTCAAGGGCACCGGCAATTCCGAGATCATTCTCGACCGCAAACTTTCCGACAAGCGCACGTTCCCGGCGATCGACATCACCAAGTCGGGCACGCGGAAGGAGGAGCTCCTGGTGGAGAAGGGAACGCTTTCGAAGATGTGGGTGCTGCGCCGCATCCTCAATCCGATGGGGACGGTGGATGCGATGGAATTCCTGCTCGACAAGCTGAAATACAGCAAGACGAACCAGGATTTCTTCGATGCAATGAACACCTGATGCCTGGTGGGCCGACAGGGAAGGCGGATTGTTCCGGCAAGACCTTCAGCAGCTTGCCGTGATCCGCCAGCGTGAGGCGCGGCTGCTTTTCGGTCGAGGATGCTTCGAGGGGGCTTATTACCTGGGAGGGCTCGGCGTCGAATGTGCCCTGAAGGCCTGTATCGCCCGGACAACCCGGCGGTTCGAGTTCCCCCCGAAAAGGCCGCGTATCGACCGGATCTACAGCCACGACCTGAACATCCTCCTCAATGAGGCAGGGCTAAAGCCTCCGCCGGCATTGGAAACCCACTGGGCCGTGGTCAAAGACTGGCGCGCGGATGTACGCTATATTACAAACTTACGTAGGGTCGAGGTGCGGGACTTCCTGAGAGCCGCCTATGGTCGCAAGGGCGTCATGCAATGGCTGAGACAATGCTGGTGAGGCCAGACCTCACCCCAGAGATGATCGAGCGCGGGAGACAGCTGATCGAGCAGATCGAGGGCTCTCAGGTGACCTTGAAGGCTGCCTTCTGGTATCTTGATGCAGAGGTTGGCGCATGGCGATTGATTATCGCCTGTCCCGATGTCAGAACCGTCGGGCCGGCGGCCATTTATCGCAAAATTCGGAAGGCACTGGGCTTCTTGAACTTGGACGCGGGCACCGGGGTCTCGCTTGATGCGATATCGGTGGTCGATACCGACCATCCGCTCGTCCGGGCTCTGGCAGGCCCATCGAAAACTATCCGAAACGAATTGGTTGGGGCTGCGACAATTGGCAACGTTACGGCGCACGGAGTATTCGTGAGCGGGGTGCACCTGTACAGGCCATAGGCTAACCTCCGAGAAAGCGAGCGGCGGCGAGAAGTGCTATGCGGCGAGCCCAGGGAAGAGATCAGCTAAGTGTTGGTCGACCGGCTGGGTTCCGCAGATCCCCCCAACGGTTCCCTGGAAGTCAGTGAGGAAATCTGCATGCCCGACGGATCGACCCGCACCGACTGCAAGGTGAAGGACCTCTCGCTCGCCGATTGGGGCCGTCGCGAAATCGCCCTGGCCGAAGACGAGATGCCCGGCCTGATGGCAGTGCGCGCCGAATACGCGGGCGGAAAGCCGCTCGCGGGAGCGCGGATCGCCGGCTGCCTGCACATGACCATCCAGACGGCCGTCCTGATCGAAACCTTGCAGGCGCTCGGCGCGACCGTCCGCTGGTCGTCCTGCAACATCTTCTCGACACAGGATCACGCCGCCGCGGCGATGGCTGCGGCGGGCGTGCCTGTCTTCGCCTGGAAGGGGATGAGCGAGGAAGAATTCTGGTGGGCGATCGACCAGACGATTCAGGGTCCGGATGGCTGGACGCCGAACATGATTCTCGATGACGGCGGCGATCTTACCAAGGTGATGCATGAGCGTCATCCGAAGCTGATGAGCGCCGTGCGCGGGCTCTCGGAGGAAACCACGACCGGCGTCCATCGCCTCTACGAAATGGCCGCAAGCCACACCCTCCTCGTGCCCGCCATCAACGTCAACGACAGCGTCACCAAGTCGAAGTTCGACAATCTCTATGGCTGCCGCGAATCTTTGGTGGACGGCATCCGCCGCGCGACCGACGTGATGATGGCCGGCAAGGTGGCGGTGGTTGCCGGCTTCGGGAATGTCGGCAAGGGCTCTGCGGCGAGCCTCCGCCAAGCCGGCTGCCGGGTGCTGGTGACCGAGGTCGATCCGATCTGCGCGCTGCAGGCGGCGATGGAGAGCTATGAAGTCGTCACCATGGAGGACGCGGCACCGCGCGCGGACATCTTCGTCACTGCCACCGGCAATATCGATGTCATCACTCTCGAACACATGCGGGCGATGAAGCATCGGGCCATCGTCTGCAACATCGGCCACTTCGATTCCGAGATCCAAATCGGAGCCCTGCGCAATTTCGTCTGGGAGAACGTGAAACCCCAGGTGGACGAGGTCGTCTTCCCCGACGGCAAGCGCCTGATCATTCTTTCCGAAGGCCGGCTCGTCAATCTCGGCAACGCGACCGGCCATCCGAGCTTCGTGATGAGCGCGAGCTTCACCAACCAGGTGCTCGCCCAGATCGAGCTGTTCACCGCCCCGCCCGGCCGCTACGAGCGCGAGGTCTATACGCTGCCCAAGCATCTCGACGAGAAGGTTGCAGCGCTGCATCTGGCCAAGGTCGGCGCCACCCTCACCAAACTCTCGCCTGATCAGGCGCGCTATATCGGCGTCGATCTCGCCGGCCCCTTCAAGCCGGATCTCTATCGCTACTGAAGGGGATGCACCGCGCGGGGGCGATCGTCGCACTGCTGGCGCTTGCCGCGCTTGCCGGCGGCATGACGTTCTTCGGCGCCGTCGTGGCGCCCCTCGTCTTTCGCACGCTCGAGCCGCCCAACTCGGGCCGCTTCATCCGCGCGATCTTCCCGCACTATTATCGCTTCGGGTTCGTCGCCGCGGCGCTGGCTGCGCTCAGCCTCGTGCCGATCGCCCCGTGGTGCGCCGCCGTCCTGGCCCTGGTCGCGCTCACCACGCTCTGGCTCTGGCTTTCCCTGATGCCGCGCATCAACCGCCTGCGCGATGTCGGCGAGGAGCGGGCGTTTGCCCGCGCGCACCGGCTTTCCGTTCTCGTCAATCAGGCGGAATTGTTGGCTGTGCTGGCTGTCCTCGTCCGGCTTGGCTTCCTCCTTTGAGAGATCGTGCGGCGCGGGTTCGGGGGATGAGGCCGAGCGGTTGCGAGAGGGCTGCCTTGGCTTCTGCCGGCGTCAGGTCGCCGACGGCGACGAGGCGTTTGAAGACGTGGATTTCGCGCGCGCGGGCAGCCGCCGGATGGGTGCGCGGGTCGTCGAGCGCCGGCGCATTGACGACGCCCGCCAGCATGGCGGCTTCCGGCCATGAGAGCAGCGCAGGTTCAACGCCGAAATAGCCGCGGCTTGCCGCCCTGAGACCGTAATAGCCGTCGCCGTAATAGGCAGCCTCGGCGTAGAGTGAGAGAATCTCCGCTTTCGAGTAGGCGAAGTTGAGTTTGACTGCGAGAGCGAGCTGTTCGAGTTTGACGCCCGGGCCGGTGCGGCCGGGGGTGTAGAGCATTTTCGCCAACTGCTGCTCGATGGTGCTGCCGCCCTGCCCGCCGTGTCCGGTGATCCTCCCGAGGATCACGCGCAGCACCGCAACGGGATCGATCCCGGGATCGACGGGCGAATAGAAGCGGTGATCCTCGGTTGCGACGAGGGCTTCAGCGAACCGCGCCGGTGCCGGTGGACCGGGATAGCCGATGCCGTGCTTCAGAGCCTCGTCGCGCGCCAGCGCCACGGCAACACGAGCCGACGGCGTGAGGAGAAGAAGGAGCGCGAAAGCCGCGGCTCCGAGCAAGGCGAGTGCGCCAAGCGCGGCGACGGCCCGGGTAAGCGCGCGGTGCTTGAGGTGGGCGGACCGGTCAGGCAAGGTCACGTTCCAGGGCTTTGGCAGCCTAAGGTGGCGGACGCGCGGAACTGCGCCGCGATCCTTCGCACGCATGGAAAGATCAGCCAGTGAACTCGAGGATGTGCATGCCGGCACCCCAGCGGTCGACCAGGTAGAGGAGGCCCCGCTCGTCCATTCCGATATCGTTCGACTGGATTGCCGTCTGGCCGGCCGGGCAGGCGGGCACGTAATAGCCGATCTCGATCGGCCGGAGCGGATCGCTGACATCGACGGCGCGCAGGCCGGCGTTGAAGTAGGTGAGGAAGACCTTGTTCGCAAACGGGCCGTCGGGGGGAATGTGCTCGAGGATGTTGTGCGCCCCGAACCGCCCGCCGCGATGGAAATATTTCTCCCGGTCGGGGAAGAAGGTCGCGATCGGCAGCGGGTTGGTCTCGTCGCGGATGTCGAGAATCCACATGAACTGGCTGTCCCAGTAGTTCTGTTTGGCGCGCGCCTCGTCGGTGACGACGAGATAGGGGCGCTCGCCGATCGGCCAGGCGGTGTGTGTCGAGCCGACGAAGGGCGGCGACCATTTAACGTGTCCGATGAGCCGCATAGCGCGGAGATCGCTGCAGTCGATCACGATAACGCCGCCGCCCCAGAAGGCGGCGAACATGCGGTTGCCGCGAATCATCGGCGGGCCGTGCAGCGAGCAGGCGGTTTCCGCCGGATGCGGGTCGTTGCCCACGCCGGCGCCCTCGTCCTTCTGCCAGGGAAGGCCCCAGATGCTGACGACCTCGGGCTTGAGGGGGTCGCTGATATCCATCGTCCAGATGACGCGGCGATTCCACCCGGGTGCGTCGTTGGGAAAGAAGGCGAGCTTTCTCGCGTTGTCCACGCCGAAGCGGTGCGGGCCGCTGCCGGGCATGTTGCGGAAGCCAATCTGGCGCGGTTCGGCGGGGCGAGAGATGTCGAAGATGTAGAAGCCGGCGCGGCCGGCCGCACCGCGCTCGCCGGCAAGCCGCTCGGAGTTGACGTAAAGGATCTCCCCGTCCACCACGCGAAGCTTGTGCATATGGACGCCGGGCGGGGCGAGGAACTCAAACACCTTGCGCGGGTTGCGCGGATCGCTCACATCGTGTGCCGTGAAGCCTTCGGCGCTGTTGAAGGAGGAGCCGCCCACCGCACCGACAAAGGCGTGACCCTTGTGGACTTCGACGAGGCTGCCGCCGCCCCAGGCGGCAGACGGATCGTGGCCGAGCAGGCGGAAATTCCAGGCTTCCTCGAGAGACATGTTCGCCGGTCCCTACCGTTCGCAGCGGACGGATTGTGCCGGCGCGGGGCCGCAGGCTCAATCCCGCGGCCGCCGGGTGCGTCAGGTGAGCAGGCAAACGATGCAGGACTTCACGGTGCACGAGGTCGATCCCGCGCTCGAGGTCACGGTTGCCGGTGAGCGGCCCGGCCTTCGCGCGGACATCGAGGCGGAAATCGAGCGGCTTTGGCAGGCGGCGAGCGCGCGGCTTGGCGGCGCGCTCTTCAACGGCCGCGTGTTCAGCGCCGACGTCATCACGCCGGCGCGTGTGAGCGGGCACTTCACCGAGTTCCGCCGCATCGTGGCGCAGATGGCGCGACCGGAGCTTTTCGCTTCGCTCGGCCTGAGGCCGCTTGCCGTGAACGGGATCGTCCGGCTCGAGGACGGCGTTCTGCTCGGGCGGCGCAGCGCGCGCACCGCCTATCAGGCCAGGATGTGGCAATTGCCGCCGGCCGGCAGCGTCGATCCCGGCGCGGTGGACGGGGGCCGGATCGACCTGACGGCGCAGTTGCTGCGGGAGCTTTCCGAGGAGGTCGGCCTCGTTGCGCCGCGGGCAGGGGTGGGCAGGCCGCTTTGCATCGTTGAGCATCCGGGGAGCCACGTGCTCGATATCGGCATTCCGGTCAGGATTGCGCTCGATGGCGCGACCGCGCTCGCCTTGCACGCCCGGTCCAGCAACGGGGAATACGACCCGATGCGGGTCGTGCCGGAAGAAGATCTGGCCCGTGTGCTGACCGGGCTCGGCGAGGCGTTGGTCCCGCCGGCGAGAATCTTCCTCGCGCGGCTCGGGCTCGGCTGATAAAGAGACGCCATGACGTTCGGAATCCGGAGAGCGCGAATTATCCACCCGGCTGCCTGAGCAGCCGGGTTTACCCGCGAGCTTTTTTCTCTCTTCTTCCGGAGCCCTTGGAATGTCTGCCGATGCCTGCGCGCCCGCTGCGGTCGCATCCGCAGTCGTCTTCGAACTTCTGGCCGACCTGAGCCCCGGCCTCCTGCCGCGCCTCTTGCAGCCTCTGGCGCGGCGCAATCTGGTGCCCGAGCGGCTGACGGCACATCGCGCGGGCAATGCGATGGTGGTCAGGATCGGGCTTGGCGACGTGACGCCCGGGATGCGGTCGCTGATCGCGGGCAACCTCCGGCAAGTGGTCGGCGTTCAGAACCTCTCCTGCCGCGCCGGCTGAGCGCTTGCCGCTCTCGCAGGCTGGCCCGCGCCGTGCGGCTGGCGGCCTCATGCCTCCCCTCATTTTGAGGCTGCGGGTGACGTTTAGTCAAAGGTTCGGTTGAGGTCCTCCGGCATTCTGGAAAGAACCAGACCGACCCGGCTCCGATTCTGATTGTTGCGTGTGTCTGAAACCCCTTGCCTGGCCCCGGCGGTTTGCGATTCTTCTCGCCTGCGACACGAACCGGGGGGAAGCAATGCAACCGAACCAGGCTCTCTGCTTCACAGGCGTGCAGCGCTTCCTGGCCGGTCTGTTCGAGGCGGACATGCACGCCAAGCGGGTTCTGTCCCTGGCCAACGCCACCCGCGGGGTTGTGCGCACCGCGGCATTGGCCTATCGGCCAGGGCCTCGCCCTGACGCGTGGTCTGACCACCAGGCACGCCATCAAGCAGGTGGATCGGATGCTCTCCGACGAGGGGATCGACATCGGTGCCGCGCCGCGGCACTGGGTGCCGTACGTGGTAGGGTCTCGCACCAGCATCAACGTGGCCATGGACTGGACCGATTTTGACGCCGATGGCCAAGCCACCCTCATGCTGTGGCTCACGGTCGCGACGGCGCACCTCAAGAACCACCGCAACGAGTAAGAATACCCGGCGCTGGTCCGTCTCGCCGACGCCTTGCCCGCCGACATCAAGGTTTGCATCGTCGCCGACCGTGGCTTCGGCGATCAGAAACTCTACCGCGTGCTGACCGAGGAGCTGAAGTTCGATTTCGTCATCCGCTTCCGTGGCAACATCACGGTGACGGCCGCCGACGGCGAGGTGCGCACCGCTTCCGGCTGGGTCGGCCACGGCGGCCGGGCGCGCGTCCTGCGCGGCGCCGCAGTGACCACCGAACGCTACCCAGGTGGGGACGGTGTTGTGCGCGCAGGGCAAGGGCATGAAGCAGGCGTGGTGTCTCGCCGCCAGCGACGGCGCGGCATCAACGGCAAGCTTGAACGCGCTCTATGGCAAGCGCTGATGTCACCTGCGGATTCTGGTGATCTTGAACGGCTGGTCCGTTCGATCATGAACGCCGATACGGGTGATCATGAACATCCGCTGGCGCTGGCCTGCGTGGCTTCTGGCGAGCGGCCGGCGGTCAAGGCGGGTTGTTGCCACTGACGGTTATTTCGTCGCACCTCGCCAGGACGTTGGTCAAGCTCGGGTTTCACCTTCGGGAGGAGGGCCGGCGGCGTGACGTTTCTGCAGGCTCGGCCCTTTGAGTTCGGTTCGATGGGTGCGGTGAACGACGCGATCGAGGATGGCATCGCCGATGGTTGGATTCCCGACGAGCTCGTGCCAGCGGCTCACGGGAACCTGGCTGGTCACCAGCAGCGAGCCCTTCTCGTATCGGTCGTCGACGATTTCCGGGAGATCACGCCGCTGCTCGGCGGTCAGCGGCTCCGGTCCCCAGTTGTCGATGATCAGCGACCGGGTACGTTCGAGTATCGCCGGCATTCGTGGCAGTCTGTCCTCGCCGTGAGCGGTGGCCAGTTCGGCGAACAGCCGTGGGGCGCGCCGATAGAGCATGGAGAAGCCTTCCCGGCAGGCCTTATGGCCCAGGGCGCAGGCCAACCACGACTTGCCGACGCCGGTGGGACCGGTGATCACCGGATGCTGACTGCGGCGGATCCACTCGCAGCTGCCGAGCTTTTGGAAGAGTGCACGGTCGAGACCACGCGGTGCGCGGAAGTCCGTGTCCTCGATCACCGCATTCTGGCGCAAGCGGGCCAGACGCAACCGTCGTCCGAGGCGCTTGTTCTTGCGGGCGCTCGCTGCACGATCAACCAGCGGTCCGAGCCGGTCCTCGCGTGGAATGTCGGCAGCGGTCGCATTGGCCTGCATCTCGAGGAAGGCCTCGGCCATGGCGAGCATGCCAAGGTTGCGCAGGCGCCCGGCGAGAGGGTGGGTCAGCATTGGCCCCGAACGTTCTCGTGCAACAACACCGGTGGCTCCGGTTCGGCGGTCTTTCTTTCCTGAGCATTCTTCAGGATCGCGGCGACAGAGGTGCCGAGTGCGAGCGCCCGCGCGCGGGCAGCATCCAGCCGTTCCGCGCCATAACGCTTCACCAGTCGGAGGATGCCGATGCAGGACCGGAACCCTTGCTCGGGATGTGGCCGCGACCGCAGGATGACGCCGATCAGCGCCGCGGTGTCGTCGCCGATCGCAGCGGCCTCGCGCAGGATCCGTTCGTGGGTCCAGTCGCGATAGCGCCGGGGTGCACTCGGCATGTGCTCGGCGACCGGAGTCGGTCGGTGTGGCTGGAAGCTGCGCAAGTGAGCGGCAACCAGCTTGCCACGATGGAACGGCTCCACTGTCTTGGTGGTGCTTCGCGCCTCGACCTCTTCGCGGCGCAGCCGAAACGGCACCGAGTAGAAGTGCTTCTCGATCTCGACGTGGTAGTCGAGGCTCACTCGGCAGCGTTTCC
>JAKAWQ010000100.1 GCA_021816925.1 Pseudomonadota bacterium | reverse complement strand
CCTGCCTTGCCTGTCTTGCGCAGCGCGGTCCCGATCTCCCCGGTGCCATACGCGCTGTCCGCCGCGACAAAAGAGAACGGGACCTTTGCCGCGACCGCGCGGGCAATCATCCGGCGCGCGATCCGGGGCTTCGTCGCAAAGCCCACTTCGTCCGGCACCTGCGCCGCCTTCAGGCGTTCGGGACCGCCCGTCCATTCCTTCGGCAGATAAAGCGCCCGGTCGATGAAGGCATGACCGTGATGCGACACATAGGAGGCGAACACGCCGATCCGGCACCTGCTTCAAAAACCCGGTCCCGTCGATAACCAGGACCGCCTCCTCATCGGCGAGTGTTTCCAGCGCGTAATCGCGCACGATGTCGCAGAGCGCATCCGCCTCCCACCGCCCGCGGCCCAGGATCACCCAGCGCTCCCGCGCGCATCCAGCCCGTCTTGCGCGGCTCGTTCCCCAACAGAGGCCGTCCAGAAACCGTCCCGCCGACACCGCCACATGCTCCCGGCCATCCATGAGCCTCCGAATCATGGCCGCCCATCGATTCAGAAGTCGTTATAAAACGCAACCGTACTGCCGGGTCTTCACTGGTTCGGAGTGGCCACGGGCGGCGCTGGGAATGGCGGCGGGGGCAAAAGAGCGGTGATGAAGGCGTGCGCGGCCGCCGCCCAGGCGCGGGCGCGGAGGGCGTCGCGGATGCGCACCTCGACGGCGGCGTAAGGCAAGAGCCGGCCTTCGGATTTCCGGTCGAGCCTGAGCACATGATAGCCGTGGCGGCTCGGCACGGGGATGGGCGCGATCGTTCCGGGCGCCATGGCGGCGAGCATGCTCGCAAGCTCGGGCGCAATGTCGCGCGCGGAGACCTGCCCGAGCGCGCCGCCGGACTCTCCGGAGGGGCAATCCGAGAACTCGTGTGCGAGTGCGGCGAAGCGGTCGGGTGATTGCACGAGCAAGGTGAGGAGCCCGGCCGCCTTTTCCCGCGCGCGGCCGCGCGCCGCGGCGTTCGTCATGCCGGCGGCGATGAGGATATGCGCGGCCTCGTAGAGGTCGGGGCTCCGGTAGCGCTCCGGTTGGCGCGCATATTCGGCGCGGCAGTCCTCGTCCGTGACGTCGGGCACCGCGACCGTCTCTTCGATCAGGCGGCGGATCTGCGATTCCTCCGCGGTTTCGCGCACCGTGCCTGTGCCGGGGTGCGCTTCGATGCCGCGGCGGGCGGCCTCGGCGAGCAGCACCCGGCGTACGGCAAGCGCCGCAGCGGCATCCTGCCAGGCGGCCGCGCGGGTTTGGGCCGGGTGGAACTGCATCTCGGCGGCAATGTCGCGATCGGAGATGCCGGCACTCATCGCCGCACCTTCTCCGTCGCCGGCAGGCGGCGGGTGCGGACGATCTGGTAGCCTTCGCGGCCGAGATACCAGACCGGCGCGCTCCAGATATGGATCATCCGCGTGAAGGGCGAGACGAGAAAGATCGTGAAGCCGAGCAGGATGTGCAGCTTGTAAACGAGCGGCACGGAAAGAAGGAGGCCGGCCACGCCGGGACGGAAGGTGACGATGCCCTGCACGTAGGCGACGAGAGTCCGGAAGAGACCGCCGCTCATGTGCGCGGCCGAGAACGGCACCGTGAGGAGGCCGAGCGCAAGCTGCGCCCAGAGCATGAAGACGATGGCGATGTCGGAGCCGCGGCTCACCGCGCGGACGCGCGGATCGGCGAGGCGGCGATGGATGAGAATGGAAAGCCCGACGATGGCGATGGTCCCGGCCACTCCGCCCACCAGCATGGCGAGGAGCTCGTGCTGCGCGGGGCTGATGAGCCAGGAGATCAGAGGCTCCGGCATCAGGAAGCCGGCGAAGTGGCCGAGGATGACCACGAGCACGCCGTAGTGGAAGAGATTGGAGCCGATCGACAACTCGCGCCGGCGCAAGAGCTGCGAGGAATCGCTCTTCCAGGTGTAGGCGCCGTAATCGAAACGCACGAGGCTGCCGAGCAGCAGCACGGAGAGCGCCACGTACGGATAGACGCCGAAGAAGGCGAAGTTCACCCAACCGCTCATTTCAGCATCCCTTCACAGGCGGGAGAGGGCCCCGACGCACAGCGGGCGAGCGTGCGTCGCGAAAGGAAACCGGCTCTTCTTCCCACACGCGGTCGAGCGCGGGGCCGGAAACGGGCTCCTCCGAAGGGCTCGCGAGCGGGACGGGGGCTCGTTCAGGGCCGGCGAGAGCCACGGCCGCTTGCAGCACCGCGGCGTAAGGCGAGCGGCGCCGGGCGAGTCGCTCGGCGAGAGAGGCGAGGATGCCGCGCATCCCTCCGAGCAGTTCGAGCGCTTCGTTCCCGTCGAGGAGGGAGGCGAATTCGAGCGCGAGCGGCAGATAATCGGGCAATTCGCTCACGGCAATTTGCATCTCGTGCCGCTCGTAGAAGTGCCGGAGATCGACCAGCGCCTGCCCGCGGTCCCGCGACTCACCCAGCACGTGCTCGAAGAGGTGGAGAGAGAGCGAGCGCGTCTGATCGAAGAGCGCGACGTAGCGCTCCTGCACCGTGATGAGATCGTCGGTGGCGAGTTCGTGGGCGAGGCGCGCGAGCGAGCGGCGGAGAGGCTCGGGAAGAGGCGTGCAGGCCGCGATCTCCGCCTCGATCTCGGGGAGGGCGGCGGCGATCGTGCCGTCCGGATAGGAGAGGAGGAGGGAGAGAACCTTCAGGATGCGCATCAGCCGGGCTCCGCGGGAATGCGCACGGGCCGGATGCCGGGCGTGCCGAAGAGGCCCGCGGGTGTTTCGCCGCCCGAGCAGCCGTTGCCGAAGGTGAATCCGCAGCCGCCGCGCAGCTCGTAGGCGCTCTCGCCCGCCTCGCGGTGCGTGGTCGGGATCACGAAGCGGTCCTCGTAGTTCGCGATCGCCATCAGATGGTACATCCTCTCGATCGCGGTCCCGGTCATGCCGACGCGCGCGGCAATCGTCTCGTCGATCACGCCGTTCACGGTCAGCTTGCGCATGTAGGCGCGCATGGCGAGCATCCGCTCGAGCGCAAGGGCGACGGGCTCTTCCGCGCCGGCGGTCAGCATGTTGGCGAGATAGCGGATAGGGATGCGCAGGCGCCGGACATCAGGGAAACCGGCGGCATCCCCGGCGATCGCGCCGGCGCCGGCGGCAGCCTGGATCGGCGAAAGCGGCGGCACGTACCAGACCATCGGCAGCGTGCGGTATTCGGGATGGAGGGGGAAAGCGATCCGCCACTCCATGGCCATTTTCCAGACGGGCGAGCGGCGCGCCGCGGCAAGCCACGCCTCGGGCACGCCCACCTCCCGCGCGCGAGTGATGACGGCAGGATCTTCGGGATCGAGGAAGATGCCGAGCTGCGCCTCGTAGAGGTCCTTCTCTTCCGGCACAGCCGCCGCTTCGGCGATGCGGTCGGCATCGTAGAGAACAACGCCGAGATAACGGATCCGTCCGACACAGGTCTCCGAGCAGACGGTGGGTTCGCCCGCCTCGATGCGCGGGTAACAGAAGATGCATTTCTCCGACTTTCCCGATTTCCAGTTGTAATAGATCTTCTTGTAAGGGCAGCCGGAGATGCACATCCGCCAGCCGCGGCACTTGTCCTGATCGATGAGCACGATGCCGTCTTCCTCGCGCTTGTAGATCGCGCCGGAGGGGCAGGCGGCAACGCAGGCGGGATTGAGGCAATGCTCGCAGAGCCGCGGCAGATACATCATGAAGGTGTTTTCGAAATGCCCGTAGATTTCCTTCTCGATTCCTTCGAAGTTCACGTCCCGCGAGCGTTTGGCGAACTCGCCGCCGAGAATCTCCTCCCAGTTGGGCCCGGTTTCGATCTTCTCCATCCGCTCGCCGCTGATGAGCGAGCGCGGACGGGCGGTGGGCGCGGCCTCGCTCTCGGGCGCGGTTGCGAGATGCTCGTAATCGAAGGTGAAGGGCTCGTAGTAGTCGTCGATCTCGGGGAGGTCCGGATTGGCGAAGATGCGCGCGAGCACGCGCCATTTCGGGCCGATCCGCGGCTGGATGCGCCCGTCGGAGAGGCGCTTCCAGCCGCCGTTCCAGACCTTCTGGTTCTCCCACTCCCGTGGGTAGCCGACCCCGGGCTTCGTTTCGACATTGTTGAACCAGGCGTATTCGACGCCCTCGCGCGAGGTCCAGACGTTCTTGCAGGTGACGGAGCAGGTATGGCAGCCGATGCACTTGTCGAGGTTGAGCACCATTGCCACCTGGGCGCGGATTTTCATGCCGCCCTCCCCTTCTCCGCGAGCGGCCGTTCGAGCCAGTCCACCTTCTCCAGGCGGCGGACGATCACGAATTCGTCGCGGTTCGAGCCGACTGTCCCGTAATAATTGAGCCCCCAGGAGAGCTGCGCGTAGCCGCCGATCATGTGGGTCGGCTTGAGGACCGCGCGCGTGACCGAATTGTGGATGCCGCCGCGCCGGCCGGTGAGTTCCGAGCCCGGCGTGTTCACGGTTTTTTCCTGCGCATGGTACATCATCGTCATGCCTTCCGGCACGCGTTGGGAGACGACCGCGCGTGCCACCAGTGCGCCGTTGGTATTGTAGGCTTCGATCCAGTCGTTGTCGGCGATGCCGGCTTTCCGTGCGTCGGTTTCAGAGATCCAGACGACCGGACCGCCGCGGTTCAGGGTGAGCATCAGGAGATTGTCGGTGTAGGTGGAGTGGATGCCCCACTTCTGATGCGGCGTGATGAAGTTGAGGACGAGCTCGGGGGTTTTGGTTTGAGCATCCGATTCACGCTCCGAACCGCGATCGCCCTGCTGCTTGCGATTCTCCGCGATCGGATGCTCTGGTTTCGTTTGAGCATCCGATTCACGCTCCGAACCGCGATCGCCCTGCTGCTTGCGATTCTCCGCGATCGGATGCTCGCGACTCCAGAGTACGGTCGAGCGCGTGTCGATCGGCGGGCGCCAGGTGGCGAAGCCTTCGCCGAAGGCGCGCATCCAGGTGTGGTCCTGGTAGAGCTGCTGGCGGCCGGTGAGGGTCCGCCAGGGGATCAGCTCGTGCACGTTCGTGTAACCCGCGTTGTAGCTCACTTCTTCGCTTTCGAGGCCGGACCATGTTGGCGAAGAGATGATCTTGCGCGGCTGCGCGACGATGTCGCGGAACCTGATTTTTTCGCCCTCGCGCGCCTCAGCAAGATGGGTGTGCTCGCGCCCGGTGGCGGCGCCGAGCGCCTGCCACGCGCGCACGGCGACGGCACCGTTGGTCTCCGGGGCGAGCATCATGATCGTCTCGGCGGCGTCGATGTCGGTATCGATGCGCGGCCGTCCGCCGGCCGGACCGGGTTCCGAGACGGCACCGTTCAGTTCGGCGAGGGCGGCGATTTCCTGGTCGGTTTTCCAGCCGATGCCCTTGCCGCCGTTGCCGAGCGTGCTCATCAGGGGACCGAGTGAGGTGAAGGCGGCAAAGAGGTTCGGATAATCGCGCTCCACCACGGCGATCCCCGGCATCGTGCGCCCGGGCTCGGGTGCCGTTTCGCCCGCCGACCACTCCGCCGCTTCGGTTGCCTGGGCAAGTTCGCCCGGGGTGTCGTGCAGGATCGGTGTCAGCAGCACGTCCGTCTCGACGCCCAGCACCTCGGGGGCGACGCGGGAGAAGGTTTCGGCGATTCCTTTGTAGATCTCCCAGTCGCTTCGTGCCTCCCACGCCGGATCGACGGCGGCGGAGAGCGGATGGATGAAGGGGTGCATATCCGTCGTGTTGAGATCGTTCTTCTCGTACCAGGTCGCGGTCGGCAGCACGATGTCCGAATAAAGCCCCGTGGTGGACATGCGGAAGTCGAGCGTCACCAGGAGGTCGAGCTTGCCCTCCGGTGCCGTGTCGTGCCAGGCGACATGGCGGGGCTTCTGCTGTCCGGTCTCGCCGAGATCCTTGCCCTGCACGCCGTGCGGGGCGCCGAGAAGGTGCTTCAGGAAGTATTCGTGCCCCTTGCCGGAGGAGCCGAGCAGGTTGGAGCGCCAGACGAAGAGGTTGCGCGGCCAGTTCACCGGATCGTCGGGATCTGTGCAGGCGAAGCGAAGCCGGCCCGCGGCGAGCGCGGCGGCGACGAACGATTTCGGGTCCTGCCCGGCCTTTTTTGCTTCGGCGGCGAGTGTCAGCGGATTGCAGGCGAGCTGAGGGGCGGAGGGCAGCCAGCCCATCCTTTCGGCGCGCACGTTGTAGTCGATGAGGGTGCCATCCCAGTCGCCAAGCGGGGCGGTCGGCGAAAGAAGGGAGGAAACCTCGAGGGTTTCGTAGCGCCACTGGTCGGCGTGGGCATAGAAGAAGGAGGTTGCGTTCATCTGCCGGGGCGGCCGCGCCCAGTCGAGTGCGAAGGCGAGCGGCAGCCAGCCGGTCTGCGGCCGGAGTTTTTCCTGCCCCACATAGTGCGACCAGCCGCCGCCCGACTGGCCGACGCAGCCGCAGAACACCAGCATGTTGATGATGCCGCGGTATGCCATGTCCATGTGGTACCAGTGGTTCAGGCCGGCGCCGAGGATCACCATCGAGCGGCCTTTCGTCTCGGCCGCATTGCGCGCGAAGGCGCGCGCGACGGCGATTGCCTGCTCGCGCGGCACCCCGGTGATCTTTTCCTGCCAGGCCGGGGTAAAGGGTTCGTCCGCGTCATAGGCGCGGGCGACATTCGCCCCGCCGAAGCCGCGATCGAGGCCGTAATTCGCGCAGAGGAGATCGAAGGTGGTGGCGACGAGGATCTCGCCTTCGGGCGTTCCGATGCGGCGGACGGGCAAGCGGCGTTGCAGCACTTCCGGATGGTCGGTGCGGGTAAAGTGTGCGTGGGCGCGGCCGCCGAAATAGGGGAAGGCGACCTCGGCCGTTTCCTCCGTGCGGCCGGCGAGCGTCAGCGCGAGGCGAACGTTCTCTCCGGCTGCCTTCGGCTCGAGGTTCCAGCGCCCCTTTTCGCCCCAGCGGAAGCCGATCGATCCCTGGGGAGCGATGAGGTTGCCTGAGAGCTCGTCGAGGGCCAGCGGCTTCCAGGCGGGATTGTTCGCCTCGCCGAGGTGATCCGGAAGGTCCGAGGCGCGCAAGAGGCGCCCGGGAACAAGGCCGGCGGGCCCTTGCTCGAGCCGGACGAGGAAGGGCAGATCGGAGAAGCGGCGGCAATAGTCGGTGAAGTAAGGATCCGGGTTGTCGAGATGGAACTCGCGCAGGATCACGTGGCCGATGGCGAGGGCGAGCGCTGCGTCCGTGCCCTGTTTCGGCGCGAGCCAGAGATCCGCGAATTTGGACGCCTCGCTGTAGTCGGGCGAAACGACGACGCTCTTCGTGCCGCGATAGCGCGCCTCGGTGTAGAAGTGGGCGTCGGGCGTGCGCGTTTGCGGTACGTTGGAGCCCCAGAGCATGAGGAAGCCGGCGTGGAACCAGTCCGCGCTTTCCGGCACGTCGGTCTGCTCGCCCCAGGTTTGGGGTGAGGCGGGCGGCAGGTCGCAGTACCAGTCATAGAAGCTGAGGCTCGTGCCGCCGAGGAGGGAGACGTAGCGGCTGCCGGCGGCGAAGGAGACCATCGACATGGCGGGGATGGGGGAGAAGCCGGCGATGCGATCGGGCCCGTATTTCCTGATGGTGAAGGCGTTGGCGGCGGCGATGATCTCGTTCGCTTCCTCCCAGGAGACGCGGACGAACCCGCCCATTCCGCGCACGCGCTGGAAATCCCGCCGCTTGTCGGGATCGGAAACGATCGCCGCCCAGGCCGCGACCGGTGAGAGCCGGGCGCGCGCGGCGCGCCAGTGGCGGAGCAGACGGCCGCGCACCATCGGGTGCTTGAGCCGGTTGCCGCTGTAGAGGTACCAGGAGTAGCTCGCGCCGCGCGCGCAGCCGCGCGGCTCGTGGTTCGGCATTTCCGGGCGGGTGCGCGGATAGTCGGTCTGCTGGGTTTCCCAGGTGACGATGCCGCCCTTGACGTAGATCTTCCATGAGCAGCCGCCGGTGCAGTTCACCCCGTGCGTCGAGCGCGCGATCTTGTCGTGCTGCCAGCGGCCCCGATAGGCGTCCTCCCAGGAGCGGTCCTCGGTGGTGGTGATGCCGTGCCCGCCCGCGAAGGCTTGCGGGCGGCGGCGGAAGAAGGTCAGGCGGTCGAGGAAATGGCTCATGGGCAACAGGCTCCGTGGTCCGACCCGGGGGAACGGCGGGTGAACGAAAGCACGCCGGATAAGGGCCGGCTTTGATCTGGATCAAGGACGGAGGTGACGGCGATCCGGTACCAAGTCGGCCCGGGAACGCGCTCGTGCGGGTAGTGTGCGGAGAGGAGAGAGTTCATGCCGAAGGGAGAGAACGAGCACGGCAAGCGGCGGTACCGGCTCCGGGGTACACCGAGGGGTGGTCTGGCAATGGGCACCTTCGGGTTCTTCATCGGTTTCGCCGCCGTCGCACTCTATGGCCCGGCCGCACACAATTTCCAGACCTCGATGGGCATCTCCGGCTTCCTGCTCGGCCTTCTGGTGGCCGCACCCCAGCTCACGGGATCGCTGCTGCGTATTCCCTTCGGCGCCTGGGTGGACAAGGGCGGCGGGCGGCTGCCGATGATCACGCTTTTTCTCATCTCGATCGTCGGGATGTGGGGTCTCGTTTACATCCTCTTCAGCGTGCCGCACGTCACGTTCAGCCTCTATCCCGTGATCCTGCTGTTCGGCTTCATGAGCGGGTGCGGGGTGGCCTCGTTTTCGGTGGGGATTCCGCAGGTCTCGTACTGGTATCCGCGGCGGCTGCAAGGCACCGCGCTCGGGATCTTTGGCGGGGTCGGCAATCTTGCGCCGGGGATTTTCACGCTGCTGCTGCCGATTGCGATCGGCGCGTTCGGGTTGGCCGGCTCGTATCTCGCGTGGCTTCTGTTCCTGCTCGCCGGCATGATCGTCTATGCGGTGCTGGCGCGGGATGCCTGGTTCTTCCAGGCCCGGGCGCAAGGAGCGGAAGAGGCGGAGGCCGAGGCGGTCGCGGCCGCGGAGGGTCAGGAGCTTTTTCCGACCCAGTCGGTCTGGGGCGCGCTTCTGAGTGCTGCGGAGGAGCAGCGCACCTGGGGCCTCGTGTTTCTTTACTTCGTTTCCTTCGGCGGCTTCCTCGCGCTGACCGCCTGGTTTCCGACCTACTGGATCAACCTGCATCATGTCGGCCCGCGCGAGGCCGGGCTGCTCGGCGGGCTTGGCTTCTCGATCCTGGCCGCACTCTCGCGCATCCTGGGCGGGGCCCTCTCCGAGCGCGCGGGTGGAGAGCGCTTCGCCGTATTCAGTTTCTCGCTGGTGCTGCTCGGCGCCCTGGTGCTCACCTTTTTCATGGGATTCGGGATCGATCTTGCGGGCGAGCTGCTGATCGCGATCGGGATGGGCTTCGGCAACGCGGCGGTGTTCAAGCTGGTGCCGAAATACGTGCCGCACGCGGTGGGTGGCGCGTCCGGCTGGGTGGGCGGGCTCGGCGCGCTTGGCGGATTCGTGCTGCCGCCGGTGCTTGGCCTCTTCGCCGGCGCGCTCGGCGCGCGCGGCTATGCGGGCGGCTTCACGGCGTACGTCGTGCTGAGTGCGGCGGCGATTGCGCTCGCCGTCGCGTTCATGCGCCAGGAGCGGCGGGTGGTGCAGGCCGCCCAGCGGTGAGCCAAGCCGGCTCGCGGGTGCCATTCGGGGCGCCGCCCGCTTCCGCGGCGGAGCCGCGAGCCGTGCTTGCCGGGCTCCCGCCCTTCGGCGGCCTTGGCGAGGAGGCGCTGGATCGGCTGGCCGGGCAGGTGGCGCTCTTTGGCGTGCCGCGCGGCACCGTGCTGTTCGAACCGGGCGAACGGCCGACGGCCCAGCTTTTCCTGCTCGCCGGCGTTGTCCATCTGCTGGGCCGATCCTCCGCCGGGCAGGAGACGCTGATCGAAGTGCTGTCTCCGCCCGACCTCTTGCTGCCGGCCGCGGTGCTGGAAGGCGCCCCTTATCTCCTGCGGGCTCGGGCGGTGGTGGAGAGCCGGCTTCTGCTGCTGCCGGCCGCCGCGCTTCGCAAGGCCATGGCGGAGGAGCCGGCGCTTGCGCTTGGTCTCCTCTCCTGTCTCGCGCAGCAGTTCCGGCGGATGACCCGCCAGGTGAAGAACCTGAAGCTCCGCACGACAACCGAGCGGCTTGCCTGTTACCTGCTGGCGCTGGCCGAGCGCCAGGGCGGCAAGGCGGTCACTCTTCCCTACGACAAAGGTGCGATCGCGGCGGAACTCGGCATGGCGCGGGAAAGCCTTTCGCGTGCGTTTGCCGTGCTGGCGGACGATGCGATCGAGGTTGCGGGCGCGAGCGTCAGGATCCGCGACCGCGCGGCGCTCCGGCGCTGCTGCCGGCCTGACCCGCTGATCGACGGAGCCGGCTGATCGCCGGGGGCCCACACCA
>JAKAWQ010000099.1 GCA_021816925.1 Pseudomonadota bacterium | reverse complement strand
CCCGCAGCTGGGCAGACGACAGCTCATCAAGGTCATCCGGTGGGCTCACACATAGCTTGAATCCGAGTCGCCCGCGTCGGGGCAAGCACAAAATGCAACCTCGCCCGGGGTTTTGCCGCTATTACCGCCCAGGTTAGTAACATCTTGATTTCAGTGGCGTCCCCGGCGGGATTCGAACCCACGGCCCCAGGATTAGGAATCCTGTGCTCTATCCGGCTGAGCTACGGGGACCATTTTCCCTTTATAGCCACCGCCGCGGCGGGCGTCAGCCCGGCTGGCCGGTGGCCGCGGCCTCCGGCAGATTGGGCGGGTTGGGCCGAGGGGGGAAACCATAGCGGGAAAGGCCATCATCAGTTGCGCGATCACGGGAGCGATCCATACGCCGAGCATGTCCGACGCGCTGCCGGCGACGCCCGAACAGATCGCACGCCCGGCGGTCGAGGCAGCCCAGGCGGGTGCCGCCATCATCCACCTGCACGCCCGCGACCCCGAGACCGGTGAACCGACCCCGGACCCGGTCGTCTTCATGCGCTTCCTACCGGTGATCAAGCAGTCCACGGACGCGGTCGTGAACATCACCACGGGCAGGGGGCTCAACATGACGGTGGACGATCGGCTCGCCGCGCCGCCGCGCGCCAAACCGGAGATGTGCAGCCTCAACATGGGCAGCATGAATTTCGACATCGCGCGTGCCGGCGACCGGGTGAAGCACTGGAAGCATGCGTGGGAGAAGCCCTATCTCGACCGCACCGACGATCACATTTTCCGCAACACCTTCCGCGACATTGCCCGCATCGTCGAGGTGGTGGGCAAGGGGCACGGCACGCGCTTTGAGTTCGAGGGCTATGACGTCGGCCATCTCTACAACCTAGCCTACTGCCTGGAGCGCAGGATCGTCGAGCCCCCGCTCTTCGTGCAGACGATCTTCGGCATCATGGGCGGCTTCGGAGCGGAGCCACGCAATCTTCTCTTCATGAAGGAGACCGCGGATCGGCTGTTCGGGGGCGATTATGTATGGTTGGTGCTCGCTGTCGGGCGCCACCAGATGGCCCTTACCACGATGGCCGGCATCCTCGGCGGCAACGTGCGGATCGGGCTCGAAGACAGCCTCTATATCGGGAGAGGCAAGCTCGCCCGGTCGAACGCCGAGCAGGTCGGGAAAAATCCGCCATATCCTCGAGGAACTGAGCCCCGAGATCGCAAGCTCCGCCGAAGCCCGCGAGAGGCTCAAGCTCAAAGGCGCGGACCGGGTTGGCTTCTGATCGCCCGGACGCTCAATGCACCCGGGCCGGCTCCATACCGTGCTGGCGGATTGCCGCAATCGCGACCTTCTCGTCCGCGGCCACCGCCATCGGGGTGCCGTCTGCAGCGTGGATTGCGAAGGCCACGACGCCGTTCATCACCACACGCTTGACATAAGCGACTTCCGCCATCCCGAGCGAGGCTAACTGCTCCCCGGAAAGGTGGCGAATGTCGAGCGGCGCCGGACCGGCGCCAGTGCTCTCTGCCATATCCTTGCTGCTGCTCATATTCGTCGTTCTCTCTCCTCTGCCGTGCCGGCACTCCTCGAGCGGCAATGCCGCCGGCACTCACTGCGCCGAGCGCAGTTCATCCGCGCTCAGGCGTTTCGTCCACCACTTCCGGTGCTTTCCCGGCGGAGCGCCGCCCGATGGGAATCGTGCGCACCCGCGCTTCCGCCTCGGGCCGCACCAAGTCGATGTGGAGAAGCCCATTATCGAGCCAGGCGCTCTTCACCGTGATCCCTTCGGCCAGCACGAAGGCACGCTGGAACTGCCTTGCGGCGATGCCGCGATGCAGGAAGATGCGCCCCTGCGGCTCCTCCGACTGGCGACCGCGGATAACGAGCTGATTCTCCTCCTCGGTGATCTGCAACTCCTCCATGGTGAAGCCGGCGACAGCGAGCGTGATCCTGAGGCCATTCGGCCCGGTCTGCTCGATGTTGTAGGGCGGATAGCCATCAGCGGCCGTCTTCGATGCCCGCTCGAGCATCTGCTCGAGATGATCGAAGCCCAGGAACAGCGGCGATCCGAATAGCCGGGTGGTCATCTCCTTCGGGCCCCCTCCTTCGAGCGAAGCATCTGCCGGGGCCCGTTACGGCACCCCAGCCGCAAGGATGTTGGCACCAAGCGCCGGGCTTGCAAGGGGAGCGGATTGATCGGCGGCGAGGGCCCCGCTACATGCTGGCCATGAGCGGAGCGAGCGGGAAAATCCGGCCGATTGTTCTAGCGCCGGCGCCTATCCTGAAGGCTAAGACACGCCGCGTGGGCCAAGCGGACATCGCCGTTGTGCAGGCGCTCCTTCCGGACATGTTCGTTACCATGTATCATGCCCCCGGGATCGGGCTCGCGGCGCCCCAGGTGGGCGTGGGCCTTGCCGTGACCGTGATCGACCTGATGCCCGACGAGAAGCCGGCGCCACTCGCCCTGATCAACCCGGAGATCATCGTGGCCAGCCCCGAGCTTGCCATCCGCGAGGAAGGTTGCCTCTCATTGCCCGGCCAGTACGCGGAGGTCATGCGACCGGCGCGCGTTACGGTCGGGTACCATGATGCTACCGGCGAATATCGGACCATCGAGGCGGAGGGCCTCCTGGCTGCCTGCCTGCAACACGAGATCGATCATCTGAACGGCGTGCTCTTCATCGATCGGTTGTCTCCCCTCAAGCGCAACATCATTCTGCGCCGCCTCGCCAAGGAACGCCGGCAGAAGGAATCCGCGTCTGCATGAGGCTTGCCTTCATGGGCAGCCCGGAATTCGCCGTTCCCGCACTTGAGGCATTGCTCACCGCGGGCCATGAGATCGTCATGGTCTATGCGCCGCCGGCACGACCGGCCGGCCGGGATGCGCGGCCTGCTCTCTCCCCGGTTGCCAGCCTTGCCGCCCGCCGTGGCCTTCCGCAATGTGCGCCGGCGCGGCTGCGCGGCAACGCCGAGGAGTGGGCACGCTTTGCCGCCCTGGAGCTCGATGCGGCTGTGGTTGCGGCCTACGGGCTGATCCTGCCCCGCGAGATGCTGGGGGCGCCACGGCGCGGCTGCCTCAACATCCACGCAAGCCTCCTGCCGCGCTGGCGCGGTGCAGCTCCGGTTGCCGCTGCCATCCTTGCCGGTGACAGAGTGACCGGGGTCAGCATCATGCAGATGGACGCGGGGCTCGACACCGGCCCGGTCCTGCTCGAGGAGGCCGTGCCCATCCCTGCCGACGCCACGGCCGGTACGCTCACGAGATCCCTGGGCCTGATCGGAGCCGGGCTGATCGTGCGTGCGCTCGAGGAGAACCCTCCGCCGCGGCCGCAGGCTGCGGAAGGTGCCACCTATGCCCCCCGCCTCTCGCGCGCCGACGGCCGGCTCAACTGGAACGAGTCGGCCGAGGCCCTCGCCCGGCGTGTGCGCGCATTCGACCCCTGGCCAGGCACGTTCTGTCTGCTCGGTCCGGTCCGGCTCAAGGTACTCACGGCCCTGGCCGTTCCCGGTGCGGGGGCGCCCGGGACGATTGTCGATTCGGCGCTCACCGTCGGTTGCGGCGCGGGCGCGCTTCGCCTCCTCTCGGTGCAGCCCGCAGGCGGGAAGCCGATGGACGGCGCTTCCTTTGTGCGCGGACACCGGCTGCAGCCGGGTGCCCTGCTCGGCTGATGCCGACATATGCGCTTTTGGTCGAATATGACGGCTCGGCCTTTCGGGGCTGGCAGCGGCAGGTAAGCGGCCTCTCGATCCAGCAGGTGCTGGAGGAAGCGGCGGCTTTCCTCGAACGCGGACGGGTTGGGAGCACTGTCGCGGGACGCACGGATGCTGGCGTCCATGCGTCTGGCCAGGTGGTGGCGCTGGAACTCGCCGCCCCGTTCCCCTTGGAAAAACTCGCCGACGCGCTGAATTTCCATCTCAGGCCGCACCCGGTTGCAGTGCTGCGGGTCGCTCCTGCGCCGCGTGATTGGAGCCCACGGTTCTCGGGGCTGCTCCGCGTCTATCGCTACTCAATCCTGAACCGGGCGGCGCCGCCGGTGCTCGCCGCCGGCCGCGTCTGGCACGTGCCGCAGCCGCTCGATGCGGACGCGATGGCAAAGGCCGCGCGGGCCCTCATCGGCCGGCACGATTTCTCTTCGTTCCGTGCCGCTGGGTGCCAAGCGAAAAGCGCGCTCCGGACCCTCGATTGCCTGAACGTGAACCGATCCGGAGAGATGATTGAGATCACCGCCAAGGCGCGCAGCTTCCTCTATCATCAGGTGCGCAACATGGTGGGCTCGCTCAAGCTGGTCGGCGAGGGGCGATGGGAGCCGAAACGGATTGCCGCCGTCCTTGGGGCCGCGGACCGGCGGCTTGCGGGCCCGACGGCGCCTGCGGCCGGCCTCTGCCTCATCGGCGTCCGCTATGCGTGCGATCCCTTCGCGGATTCACCCGAGCGCTGTGAAGAGATGCGGACCTAGCAGCAAGGCCGCGGTGCCGAGATTGACCAGCACGACGAGGGAAGCGGCGCGCGATCCGGAGAGCAGAAGCCCATAACGGGCGAGGAACCATTGCAGCCAGAGCGCATACCCGCCAAGGCCTGCAAGCAGCAGCGGGACGGCCCAATTCGGAGGCATGCCGAGCGACAGCATGAAGCCGACGATGACGATGAGGGCGCTCGCCAGCACCGGCATCAGCCACTGGCACCAATTGAGGGCGGTGGCATAGCGGAGCCAGAGATCACCCTTTCCCCACCATGTCGCCAAGACCTCGGAGATCACCGGCTGGGCGAGCAGGACGCACATCGTTTCGAGAAAGCTCACGAGGCCTGCGATAGCGGAACCCTTCAGAACCAGCAGGAGCCCGCCGACGAAGGGAAACGCAATGAGCGGCGCGAGGCTGGCAAGGAACGCCTGCGTCGAGTTGCCGAAATGCTGGAACCCCTCCGGCCGCCCGCGCGCGAGAAGCAGCATACCGGTCAGGATCGCCGGTGCGCTGCGCCGCGGGCCGGAGTAGCTCATCCGAGAAAGGCCTTCAGGACGGCGCGGTAAATGCCGACGAGTGCCACGATGTCTGCGATCGGCACGTGCTCGTCGGCCTGGTGCATGCTGCCTCCTACCAAGCCGAACTCGGCGACGGGGCAATAGGCGGCGATGAAGCGGGCGTCCGAGGTGCCGCCGGCGGTATCGAGCCTCGGTGCTATTCCCGTGGTGGTTTCGATGGCCTTGGCAAGCCGCTCGATCTCCGGGCCGGGCGCGGTGAGGAAAGGTTCCGCGCTGATCGCGACATCGATCTCGGCCTCGGCCGCGTGGTACCCGAGCACCGCACGCAGCCACGCCGCCAGATCGGCGCCGCGATGCAGATTGTTGAAACGGATGTTGAGCGCGGCACGGGCGGTCGTCGGAATGACGTTGGTTGTGCGATTGCCGACATCGACGCTGGTGATCTGCAACCCCGATGGCTCGAACCAAGTGCTTCCGGCGTCCAGCGGGGCGGCGATGAGCGCGCCAAGCGCTCGGAGCAGCCGGTGTACGGGATTATCGGCACGCCCCGGATAGGCCACGTGCCCCTGTCGGCCATGGACGGTGAGGGTTGCGTTCAGGCTGCCGCGACGGCCGATCTTGATCACTTCGCCAAGGCGTGCGGGATTGGTCGGTTCGCCCACCAGGCAGAAATCGGGCCTCTCGTCATGGTCTGCCATCCATTCCAGCACCCTGGCCGTGCCGTCACGCGCCGGACCCTCTTCGTCGCCGGTGACAAGAAGGCTGATCGAGCCGTTGTTCGTTCCCTCAGCAAGATGTCCTGCCGCTGCAGCGACGAACGCCGCGATCGCGCCCTTCATGTCGCAAGCGCCGCGCCCGTAGAGGCGCCCGTCGCGGATCTCCGCGCCGAACGGGTCTGCACCCCAGGCTCCGTCACCTGGCGGGACCACGTCGGTATGCCCGGCAAAGCAGAAATGCGGCGCGGAATCGCCGATACGCGCGTAGAGGTTCCTGACCTCGCCGAACTGCAGGGGAACCACGCGAAAGCCGATGTTTTTGAGAGTTACGGCCAGCACGTCCTGCGCTCCGGCATCCACCGGAGTGATGGAGGCGCAGCGGATGAGTGCTCCGGCCAGGGCGAGCGGATCGGCCTCGATCACGCGCGCAGGAGCTCGTTGATCGAAGTTTTGGCGCGCGTGCGCGTGTCCACCCGTTTCACGATCACCGCGCAGGCGAGCGCGGGGCCGGGCGTTCCGTCCGGAAGAGGCTTTCCAGGCAGGCTGCCGGGCACCACGACGGAGAAGGCGGGGACGCGTCCGAGAAAGACTTCCCCCGTTTCCCGGTCGATGATGCGGGTGGACGCGCCGAGAAAGACGCCCATGGCGAGCACGCTTCCCTGCCCCACGACCACGCCCTCGGCCACCTCGGAGCGCGCGCCGATGAAGCAATCATCCTCGATGATCACCGGGGTTGCTTGCAGCGGTTCGAGCACGCCGCCAAGGCCGACCCCACCGCTGATATGGCAGTTGCTGCCGACCTGGGCGCAGCTTCCAACCGTTGACCACGTGTCGACCATCGTGCCTCGGCCTACATAGGCGCCAACATTTACGAAGCACGGCATCAAGACGACGCCGGGTTCGATATGGGCGGAATAGCGGACGACGGCCCCGGGGACCGCGCGGAAGCCTGCTTCTGCGAACCGGTTGGCTCCCCATTCGGCGAACTTCATCGGCACCTTGTCGTAGACCGGCGCCCCGCCTGCCCCTGGCAGGGGGGCGGACTCGGCGAGCCTGAAGGAAATGAGAATGGCCTTCTTGAGCCATTCATGCACGATCCAGCCCGACGCGCCCGGCTCGGCGACCCGGAGCCGGCCCTGATCCAGGGCGTCCAGCACCGCACCAACGATCGCCTTCGCCTCGGCACCGCTCCGGGATGAAAGCGTCTCGCGCCTCTCCCAGAGCGCCTCGACCTCGGCGCGGAGCGCATCCTCTACCATCGCTGTTCTACTCCCGGTCTACTCCCGGCATCGCGGTGCCGGCCGCGACGCCGGCGGCGTCATGGGGTCCGGGTGGCGGCCACCTCGGACCATGCGTGGCCTCGGCTAACCGTGTCAACGCCGCCGGGTCGCGGGCTGGCTTTGAGCGCCGTTCCGGTGATGGCGGCAAGTTTTGGCCGGCTCCGATAACCGTGTGTTTACTCGAAGGCGGTCAGATTTCGCGCCGTTGGAGGCGAATGATGGCGGAGATCCCTGGAACCGAGCGCGGTGGGAGCCCGAGCGGGCCCGCCGGGGTGACTGCTGCCGGCCCGCTCTGCGATGCGCTTCTGGATAGCCGCCAGCGTTGGCGCGACCTCGTGCATCTGGCCGCCGAGATTGCCTTCGAGATCGATGCGCAGGGGCGATTCTGTTTCCTCTCGCCGGATACGGTACTCGGATGGCCAGCCGGCACGCTGCTCGGCCAGCCGGCCGAACTGGTGTTGGCCAGTGGCCGGCCGGCGGAGCATTTCAACCCGTTCCGCCCGATCGCCTCGCACCAGCGCCGGCGTGCCTGGGTACGTCGCGCCGACGGTTCCTTCGCCTGTCTCGCCTTCAGCATTGCGCCCCTCTTCGATTCCGCGGGCCATCTCGTGGGTGCACGCGGGGTCGCCGGGGACGTAACCGACCAGGACGGCAAAGAGCAGGCGACCGCCGCCGCGCTCCGCCGCGGTGCGCTTTTGGATCACATTCTTCTGGAAATGCGGCGAGAGGTGTTGGCGCCGCAGATGATGCAGGCGGTGCTCGAATCGCTGATGCAGGCCATGGGAGCGGAGGGTGTGGCCGTGTTCGATCTGGACGGCGAGAGAGGCGGCGTAGCCTCGCTCTGCCCGGTGGTTCTGCATCAGGCCGGTGGCGGAACGGCCGCGGTGGCGGAAGCGGCCATGGCCATGCTGACCAGAGCCACCGCCACGCCTGCCTCTGCGACCGCACTCGACGGACGGATGCTGATGGGCGCGCTCACCGCCACGCGGTTCGGCGGGCAAGCGGGCTTCGCTCTTTGGCGCACCCCGGGCTCGCGCCCTTGGGATGCGGACGACCACCAACTCGCCGCCTCAGCGGGCGCGGTCGTCCGTGTCGTCCTCGAGCATGTGGCGACGCAGAGCGAGATGTCCCGCCAGGCGCAGACCGACCCGCTGACGGGCCTGCTCAACCGCCGCGCATTCCTCGACGAGCTGGCCCGCCGCGTCGAGCGGCTCGCTTATGAGGAATTGCCGGGCACGTTGATGTTCGCCGATCTCGATCGCTTCAAGGAACTCAATGACGCCCTCGGCCACGAGGTGGGCGATGCGGCATTGCTCATTGCGGCAACGCTGCTCCGGGAAGCCGTGCGGCCAACCGACCTGATTGCCCGTTTCGGCGGAGACGAGTTTGCGATCTGGCTCGATGGGGCCGACCATCTCATCGCTGCCGAGCGTGCCGAGCATCTTCGCTGGGCTACCCCGGAGCGACTGGCACCGCTTGCCCGCGGGCGCGGCATCCGTGTCACTATGTCGATCGGCATCGCGTCGCACGACCCGGGGTCCAACGAAAGCGTGGAGGAGTTGATGCGGCGGGCGGACGCGGCAATGTACGCGGTCAAGCGCGGTGGAAGGGATCATTGGCGCGTGGCGCACCGGAAACCCCTCGACCAGGACCCGCCTGCCAAGCCACGAGGGGAGCCGCCGCGTGCCGCACCGGGGGACGGCGAGGAATGAGTGCGACGGGAACGTTGCGGGCTGCCATTGGCGCGGGTCTCACCGGTGCCATGGCTGTGGCGGACGTTGGTGACGAGGCGGCACGCGTGCGCCTCGCATCGCACGGGACCACGGAGCCCGAGGTGCTCGACGTTCTGGCCCGGGATCCCTCGATTACAGTGCGCGCCGCCGTCGCCATGAATTCGGCCGCGCCTGCGAGCGTGAACTGCTTGCTTTCGGCGGACAAAGACGAGCGCGTGCGGGCGCTGCTTGCGGGTCGGGTGGCAGCACTACTTCCCGGTCTCAGCCGGCCCGAGCAGGAGCACGTTCGCGACCATGTGCTGGCAATACTCTTCGCGATGGTTGAGGACGAGGCGGAACGCGTCCGCGCCGCGATTGCCGGGGTACTCGCTGCCGTGCCTGAGGCGCCGCGAGAGCTGATCCTGAGGTTGGCCCGCGATGCCGCCGTGAGTGTGCTCGATCCGGTGATCCGCCTCTCGCCGCTGCTCACGACAACAGATCTGCTGGCGCTGATCGCTTGCCCGGCAACCGAGGCGACCGTGCAGGCAGTGGCGCGGCGGGCTAACCTGCCCGAAGCGGTCAGCGATGCGGTCGCCGAGACCGCCAATAGCACGGCGATCCGCCTGCTTCTTGGCAATTCATCGGCCTCCATTCGCGAGGCCACACTCGATGCCCTGAGTGCCCGCGCCTCCGCGCACGAGGAATGGCACATATCGCTGGTGCATCGTCCGCGGCTCTCCGAGCAAGCGACTTACGCTCTCTCCACGATCGTCCGCACCGAGCTCCTCAGCGTGCTGGCACGCCGTCGCGATCTCTCGCCCAAGCTCCGCGCCGAGCTTGACCGCCGTCTTGCCGAGCGTCTGGCAACCGAGCCGCGCGCCAAACCGGCGAGCGCGGCCTCACATATTGCCGACGCCGAGGCGCTCGCCGCGCGAGGCGCGCTCGACGAACGAGCGCTCCTCGACGCGGTGCGGCAGGGAGATCTGGGTCTTGTTGCCGCTCGCCTGGCGGTTGCCGCGCGCGTTCCACTCGAGGTGGTGGAACGCGCAATCGAGCTGAAGAGCGCAAAGGGACTCGTCAGCCTGCTTTGGAAAGCGGGCTTCTCGATGCGGACAGCCGGTCCGGTGCAGGCACTGCTTACGGGGACAGCCCCCGAGGGAATACTTTCCGCCGGACCGGCCGGCAGCTTCCCGCTCGCGATTGGGGAGATGCGTTGGCAGGTGGACTTTCTCAGTCACCGCCAAGAGTAACGCTGCCGACGAGTGAGCGTCGGGCAGGGATGCGATGGGCATGAGCGCTAACAGGTTGCGGAAAAACCCGCCAATTCGCAGCCCGGCCCGTTCCTTTTCGCCCTCGGTCGGCGATTTTCACCTGCTTCCCGCCCTTTCCTCGGTCCCCAGCGGCGATTTTCATGCCGCTGGGGCCGTTTCCGACACCCAGCAAAACCACGAAGCAACGGAGGAATTCGCGGTTTTTCAGCAGCCTGCTAGTCTTACTGTGTCATAAATAGTCTGGCCGCTTCAGCGTGCGCTGGCAGCATGGGCAGGGCTAGAGGGAGCGGGCGAGTTGGCGGGCGATTGCGGTGCGGGAGGTGGTAACTGCCCAGGTCTCCGGTGGGGGGCCTGTGGGAAGCTCGGCGCGGATTTGTTGGTCTTCGGCAGCCTCGTCCCAGATTTTGATTGACACGGCGCGGTGCGACCGATTCCAAGGAGTCGGTGGA
>JAKAWQ010000098.1 GCA_021816925.1 Pseudomonadota bacterium | reverse complement strand
CTACACCACGCTTGCGTAGCTCGGTCAAAGTTGAATGGTTCAGCGCACGAGCGTCCGTCTCCATGAGCACGCGTATCAGCATACATGCATATGAATGGCAATTATTCTGGGAAGGTTAATAACAAGGATGGCGCGTATGCGACGAAGGGCAGGACGCTCTTCGTGATTGAGCCTCCGCCCTATCAGGCGAAGCTCCAGCAGGCGCAGGCGGCACTTGAAGGCGCCAAGGCGCAGCTCGTGTAGGCGGAAGCCGAGTATGTTCGCCAGGCCCAGCTTGCGGCGAAGAACTTCGCGACACAATCGAGCCTCGATGTGGCCCGCGCCATGCGCGATTCGGACAAGGCCGTCGTGCAGCAGGATGAAGCCAATCTTGCCACCGCGATCATCAATCTGAGCTACACCCGCGTGACCGCCCCGTTCGACGGCGTTGTCACGGCGCACCTCGATGCCGTCGGCACGCTGGGCGGCCAGTCAGGCCCTACCAGGCCCGCCACGATCATCTCGCTCAATCCGATCTACGTCCAATTCAACGTCGCCGAGCAGGACGTGCTCAAGATCCGCGCCATGTTGCAGGCGAAGGGGCTGACACTGGCCAAGCTCGGCACCGTTCCGGTCGATATCGGGCTCGCCAACGAGACGGGTTATCCCCGCCAGGGCGTGCTCGACTATGTTGCGCCGGAGATCGACTCGGCGATCGGCACCTTGATGGCGCGGGCCCGTTTCGCCAACCCGAAACACACGCTGCTGTCCGGCTTCTTCGTGCGCGTGCGGGTGCCGGAGGGCAAGCTCGACAAAGCCCTTCTGATCCCGAACACCGCGTGGGCGAGCAACCAGCAGGGAACGTACGTGCTCGTGCGCGGCGCGGGAAATCGGGTTGAGCAGCGGCGCGTGAAGCTCAGCCAGCGGGAAGGCAATCTTCGTATCGTCAGCAAGGGCCTTGCGCCTGACGACAAGGTGATCGTGAGCGGCATCGAGCGGGCGATCCCGGGCCAGGTCGTCGCACCCAAGATGACGACGATCGCCGATACAACGCATTGAGACCCGCCGAGGCCTCGTGATCTCCAAGTTCTTCATCGTCCGGCCGGTGCTCGCCAACGTGCTGGCGATCCTGTTCGTGCTGCTCGGGGCGGTAGCGCTGTTCGGACTGCCGGTGGCGCAGTATCCGAACGTGGTGCCGTCCACCGTGCAGGTGACCACCCGCTACCCCGGCGCCAGCGCCACAACCGTCATGCGCAACGTTGCGCTGCCGGTCGAGCAGGCGGTGAACGGCGTCGAGGGCATGCTCTATATGCAATCGACAAGCGCCTCCGACGGCAGCTACACGCTCATGGTTACGTTTCGTATCGTCATCAATCTCGATTTCGCGCAGATTCTGGTACAGAACCGGGTGGCGAAGGTGCTCGCCTTGCTGCCGACGGCGGTGCAGACTGCGGGCGTCAGCGTCCAGAAGCGCTCGCCGGCGATCCTTGAGATCATCACGCTCGCCGGCGACAAAGGCCAGTACAGCAGCCTCTTCCTGAGCAACTACGCGACCATCAACCTCGTCGATGCGCTGTCGCGGCTGCCCGGGGTCGGCAATGTGAATGTGTTCGGCGCCGGCCAGTACGCGATGCGGATTTGGCTCGATCCGGACAAGATCAAGACGTTCGGCCTGACGCCCTCGGACGTGATCGACGCGATCACGAAGCAGAACGCCGAGGTGACGGCCGGGCAGATCGGCGCACCGCCTGTTCCGCCGGGCACCGATTCCCAACTGACCGTGAACCTGCAGGGCCAGCTTTCGGATCCGACCGAATTCGGCAACATCATCGTCAAGTCGGGCACAGGTGCTGGCGGGCAAATCGTCAGGGTGAAGGATCTCGGGCACGTCGAGCTCGGCGCGCAGACGTACGGCCAGACCTTCACTCTGGACGGCCAGCCGGCTGCAGGCATCGCCGTGTTCCTGACCCCCGGCGCCAACGCGCTCACCGTGGTGCACGAGGTCAAGGCGGAGATGCAGGCGCTGGCGAAGAGCTTTCCGCCCGGCCTCGTATGGAACATCCCGTTCGACACCCCTCTTCGTCGCCGCCTCCGTTCACGAGGTTTACAAGACCCTGATCGAGGCCGGGATTCTGGTGCTGCTGGTAATCGTCGTCTTCCTGCAGAACTGGCGGGCAAGCCTAGTACCGGCCACGACCATGCCGGTGACGGTGATCGGAGCCTTCGCCGCGATGGCGGCGTTCTGGTTTACGACCAATCTTTCCACCTTGTTCGAGATCGTACTCGTGATCGGCATCGTGGTGGATGACGCGATCATGGTCGTCGAGCGTGCGGCACACTACATCGATCGCGGCATGACGCCCAGGGAGACTGCAATCCGGGCGATGAGTGATCTGTTCGGACCGATCATCGGCATCACGCTGGTGCTGATGGCGGTGTTCGTGCCGGCGGCCTTCTTGCCCGGCCTCACGGGGCGGATGTATGCTCAGTTCGCGCTGGTGATTGCTGCGACTGCCCTCATCAGCGCGATCAATGCGGCCACGCTCAAGCCGACGCAGTGCGCGCTCTGACTCCGTCCGGCCGTTCCACCGGAGCGGCGCAATTTCTTCTTCCGTGACTTCAATGCGTTGTATGGGCGGATCGAGCGGCCTTATGTCAGGCTGATCGGCTTCATGACCCGCCACAGCGGAGCGATGACGGTGGTCACGATCGTGCTGATGGTGGCGGGCTTTGTCGGCCTCTCCCGCGTGCCGACCGGCTTCGTGCCGATCGGGGATCAAGGCTATCTGCTGGTCGGCGTACAGCTTCCGGACGGCGCCTCCTTGCAGCGCACCGATGCGGCGATGGCGGCGGCGCGGAAGATCGCGGCCGCAACGCCGGGCGTTCTGCACGTGCTGACCGTCAGCGACGTTTCCTCGCTCGACAACAATGCTACGCTGGCCAATGCGGGCGTTGCCTATGTCGTTCTCAAGGACTGGAGCAAGCGGGGCCCCTCCGAGGATCTGCTCGTGATCTACGAGCACCTGACGAAGGCCCTGGCGACGCTGCCGGAGGCGACCGCCTTCGAGCTGCCGCCCCCGCCGATCCAGGGCATCGGCAACACCGGCGGGTTTACCGTGATGGCGGAGCTGCGCGACGGCAGCCAGGATTTCGACAAACTGCAGACTTTGCTGCCGCTGCCCTATCGGGTGAGCGCGGTCCGGCGCGAGACCGCCGATGTCGTCGATCTCGATCTCGTGCCGGAGGGGGGGCGAGTGCCGGGTTTTGCACCCGGGCAGTTCAACATGATTTACGCCTTCGGCGTCGGCGAGGTACCGATCAGCCTGAGCGGCAATCCGGCGGACACGAGCCGCTTCGTGCATACCGTGCGCGCGGTAGGCGCGGTGAGCGAGGCAATCGCCGGCGCGGCGCCGGGGACGATGCTCGGCCTCCGGGGACCGTTCGGCAGCGCCTGGCCGGTGGCAGCGGCGGTCGGCCATGATGTCCTGATGATCGCGGGCGGACTTGGCCTCGCGCCGCTGCGGCCCGCTGTCTATCAGGTGCTGGCCGAGAGCGAGCGGTTCGGACGCATCACGCTGCTCTATGGCGGCCGCGGCCCCGGTGAGCTTCTTTTTCGCAACGAGCTCTCGGCCTGGCAGGAACGGCCGGACATTTCGGTTGCAGTGACGGTGGATCACGCCGATCCGGCATGGCGGGCGAGGTGGGCGTGGTGCCGGCGCTGATCGGCAAGGCGCGGTTCGATCCGGCCAGCACTTTTGCTTTCGTGTGCGGGCCGGAGGTGATGCTGCGCTTCACCGCCACGGCGCTGCTGGGAGCTGGTCTGCCGCCCGCACGCATTCTTTTCTGGATGGAGCGCAACATGAAATGTGTCTTCGGGTTTTGCGGGCACTGCCAGTTCGGCCCCGACTTCATCTGCCGCGACGGACCGGTGCTGCCCTACGGCCGGCTCGCCGGGCGGCTCAGGGCGAGGGAAATCTGAGATGGAGGCGCGCCCGCGGCCCGTGGTCGCGGTGTGGAAATTCGCCTCCTGCGACGACTGCCAGTTTTCGTTGCTCGATTGCGAGGACGAGCTTCTGGCGCTGGCCGGGGCGATCGACATCGCCTATTTCGCCGAAGCGTCCAGCACTCTCCGCTCGGGCCCCTACGATCTCTCGCTGGTGGAATGGTCGGTGACGACGACGGAGGATGAGAGGCGCATCCGCCGCGCGCGCGCCGATTCGAAGCAGCTTGTCACGATCGGTGCCTGCGCGACCGCCGGCGGGATCCAGAGCTTGCGCAACTTCGCGGACGTCAAGGAATATATCGAAGCGGTCTATGCCTCGCCCGAATACATCCGCACGCTCGCCGCATCCACCCCGATCGCGGCGCACGTGCCGGTGGATTTCGAGCTGCGCGACTGCCCGATCAACAAGCACCAGCTTCTCGAGGTGATCTCCGCCCTGCTCGCCGGGTGCAAGCCGGCGATTGCGGACGAGAGCGTGTGCGTTGCCTGCAAGAAGCGCGGCACGCCTTGCGTGATGGTGGCGCACGGCACGCCCTGCCTCGGCCCTGTGACGCATACCGGGTGCGGAGCCATCTGCTCGAGCTACGGTCGCGGCTGCTACGGTTGCTACGGCCCGGCGGAGGCGGCGAACACCGCCGCCCTCGCCCGCACGTGGCAGGCGCTCGGGGCGGACCGGCGGAGCATCCATCGCGCCTTCCGCAGCTTCAATGCGGCGGCCGAGTCGTTCCGCAAGGAGAGCGAGGCGCATGGCGACGAAAACCCTTCGCGTTGACTATCTGACGCGCGTCGAGGGCGAGGGCGCGCTCGAACTCGACATCGCCGAGGGAGCGGTCGTTGGCGGCAGGCTCTCGATATTCGAGCCGCCGCGCTTCTTCGAGGCGCTGCTCCGTGGCCGCGACTGCACCGAGGTCCCCGACATCACGGCGCGCATCTGCGGTATCTGCCCGGTGGCGTATCAGATGAGCGCGGCGTACGCGGTGGAGTCGGCACTTGGGATCATGGTCGAAGGCCCGCTGCGCGCGCTCCGCCGGCTTCTCTATTGCGGCGAGTGGATCGAGAGCCACGTGCTGCACATGGTGCTGCTGCACGCGCCGGACTTCCTCGGCTTTCCCGATGCCATCAGCATGGCGGCAAGCCACGGCGAGACCGTGCGGCGCGGGCTCGCGCTGAAGAAGGCCGGGAACGAGGTGTTGCGGCTCCTGGGCAGGCGCGAGGTCCATCCGATCAATGTGCGGGTGGGCGGCTTCTACCGCGTGCCCTCGCGCGCCGAGCTTGCTCCACTTGCCGCAACACTGGAAGCGGCGCGCGAGCAGGCAGTCGCGCTGGCGCGCTGGGTAGCCACCTTCCCGTTCCCGGATTTCAAGCGCGACTACGAGTTCGTGGCGCTGCGCCACGCGGACGAATACCCGCTCAATGAAGGCCGCATCGGTTCGAGCCGCGGACTCGATATCAACGTTGCCGACTATGAATCGGCGTTCGAGGAACGCCACGTGCCGCACTCGACGGCACTGCAATCGGTGCTGCGCGGGCGCGGCAGCTACTTCGTCAGGCCGCTCGCGCGCTTCAACCTGAACCATGACCGCCTCGGGCCGGGCCTCGAGGCATTCGCGGCGGGACTCGGGCTCGAGCCCGGGTGCCGCAATCCCTATCGCAGCATCCTCGCGCACGCGATCGAGGTGGTCTACGCGTGCGAGGAGGGCCTGCGCGTCTGATTACCTCCTACCGGCCGGCCGAGAGTTCCCCGCGGGCTCCGGCACTTGTGCGGCGGGCCGGCACCGGCTCGGCCTGCACCGAGGCGCCGCGCGGGATCCTCTATCACCGCTACCGGATCGACGGAGAAGGCAGCATCCGCGAGGCGCGGATCGTTCCACCGACCTCGCAGAACCAGACGGTGATCGAGGAGGATCTGCGGGCGGTGGCGACGCACGATCTCGAGCTGCCGGAAGATGCACTCCGCGATCATTGCGAACAGGCGATCCGGAATTACGATCCCTGCGTCTCGTACTCGACGCATTTCCTCAAGCTCACGGTGCGGCGGCAATGAGGGGGCCGGCGCTCGTCATCGGCATCGGCAATGTCGATCGAGGGGACGACGCCGTGGGCCTTTGCGTCGTGCGTCGGCTTGCGGGGTGGGCGCTGCCCGGCGTTGTTGTGGAGGAGGCGGGCGGCGATGCACTGGCCCTGATCGAGCGCTGGAACGGGATGCGCCACGTGGTGCTCGTGGACGCTTCGGAGCCGGCCGGTGCACCGGGGAGAATCCGCCGCCTCGATGCAACGGCCGTGGCCCTGCCACGCGATGTCGGGCTAAGCTCGACGCACGCGTTCGGGCTGGTGGAGGCGGTGGAGCTTGCGCGCACGCTCGGGTGCCTGCCCGAGTGGCGGGTCGTCTATGCGATCGAGGCGGGCGGTCTCACCGCGGGAGCGGGGCTTGCCCCGGCGGTTGCCGCGTCGGTCGAACCGGCGGCTTCGCGCATCGCGGCCGAGCTTGCGGCGGCGCAAGCCGCCGGGGAGGAAGCGGGCCATGCATGAGATGGGTCTGGTGCGGGACCTCGTGCACCGAGTGGCAGAGGCCGCGGCTGCGAACGGGGCGGTACGGATTGAGGGCGTGACGGTGCGGCTCGGCGCGCTCTCTCATCTCTCGGCGGCGCATTTCTGCGAGCATTTCGAGGCCGAATCGCACGGCACGCCGGCCGAGGGGGCGCGCCTTACGATCATCGAGTCGAGCGATGAGAGCGATCCCGCCGCGCAGCACCTGCTCCTCGAAAGCCTTGATCTCGAGGTGTGAGGCCGTGCTGCAGGGCACCGCCGAGGAACGGGTGCGGATTGCGATCACCGGCGCAGTACAGGGCGTGGGCTTCCGCCCGTTCGTCTATCGGCTGGCCTCGGAAGCCGGACTTGCCGGCTTCGTGCGCAACACCGGGGCCGGCGTGCTGATCGAGGCCGAGGGCAAGGCAGGGGCGCTTGCCTCACTCGAAGCGCTCGGGAAGACGGAGGCATGAGATGAAATATGTCGATGCCTTCCGCGACGCCGCTGCCACCCGTCGGCTCGCCGGCGCGATCGCCGCCTCGCTCACGCGCCCCTGGACGCTGATGGAGATCTGCGGCGGGCAGATCCACGCGATCCTGCGGCACGGGATCGATCAGCTTCTGCCCTCCGGCATCACACTTCTGCACGGGCCGGGTTGTCCTGTTTGCGTAACACCGGCGGCGGCGGTCGACGAGGCGATCGCTATCGCGGAGATCCCCGGTGTGGTGCTCTGTTCGTTCGGCGACATGCTGCGCGTGCCTGGCTCGGGCGGCAGCCTCTTTTCGGCGAAAGCGCGCGGAGCCGATGTGCGGATGGTCTATTCGCCGCTCGATGCGTTGGCGCTCGCCCGGCACGAGCGCGGCCGCGAGGTGGTGTTCTTTGCCGTCGGCTTCGAAACGGCCGCGCCGGCGAGCGCGCTTGCGGTGCTGCAGGCAGAGCGCGAAGGGTTCGACAATTTCAGCCTGCTTGTTTCGCACGTGCTGTGCCGCCGGCGGTGGAGCCGCTGCTCGACGCACCCGACAATTGCGTGCAGGGCTTCCTTGCTGCCGGGCATGTGTGCACGGTGATGGGCACCGCCGAGTATGAGCCAATCGCGCGCCGGCACCGCGTGCCGATCGTCGTCACCGGGTTCGAGCCGCTCGACCTTCTCGAGAGGATCCTTGCCTGCGTACACCAGCTCGAGCAAGGCCGCGCTGAGGTAGAGAACCGCTACGGCCGTGCGATGCGGCCGGCCGGCAATGGACGCGCCCAGGCTTTGCTCAGTGAGGTGTTCGTGATCGAGACGCGCGCCTGGCGCGGGCTCGGCGAGATTCCGCGAAGCGGACTCGGCCTTGGGCCCGCGTATCGGCGATTCGATGCGCGCCGCCGCTTCCATCCGGTGGCGCGGCGGGTGGCCTCGGCGGGCCCCTGCATCAGCGGGGAAATCCTGCGCGGCGTGCGCAAGCCGGCGGACTGCTCGGCTTTCGCTTGTGCCTGCACGCCGGAGCATCCGCTCGGCGCGACGATAGTCTCCTCCGAAGGGGCCTGCGCCGCCTATCACCGCTACCGCCGGCCGGTGGCCGCGACACCGGCATGAGCGGGCTCGTGTGTCCGCTACCCGCGATCGCCGGCGAGCACATCGGGCTTGCCCATGGCGGAGGCGGCGCATTGAAGTACCGGCTGATCGAGGGCCTGTTCCGCCCCGCCTTCGGCATCCCGCCCGGGGTTCCGGCGCATGACGGGGCGAGCCTCTCGCTTCCCGGCGCGCGGCTTGCCTTCACCACCGATTGCTTCGTCGTCACACCGCTCGAATTTCCGGGCGGGGACATCGGCGCGCTGGCCGTGACCGGCACCGTCAACGACCTTGCGATGTGCGGCGCGCGCCCGCTTTCGCTGAGCGCCGGCTTCATCCTCGAAGAAGGGCTCGAGATTGCTATCCTGAGCCGCCTCGCTCTGTCGATGGGGCGCGCGGCAGCCGATGCCGGTGTTTCGCTCGCGACCGGCGATACCAAGGTCGTGGAGCGCGGCAAGGGCGACGGCCTCTACATCACGACCGCCGGTGTCGGCCTCATCCCGCCCGGGCTCAGCGTCGGCCCGGAGTTTGTTCGGCCGGGCGATGCCGTGCTCTTGAGCGACGACATCGGGCGTCACGGCATCGCGATCATGGCGGCGCGCGAGAGCCTGGGCTTCGAAACCGCGCTCGAAAGCGATATGGCGTGCCTCGCTCCGGCCGTTCAGGCACTGAGCAATGCAGGGATCGCGCCGCACTGCCTGCGCGACCTGACGCGCGGGGGGCTCGCAAGTGCGCTCGCCGAGATCGCCGGCGCGGCCGCGCTCATGGTCGGGGTGAACGAATCCGCCATCGCAGTGTCCAAGTCGGTGCGCGGAGCCTGCGAGATCCTCGGCCTCGATCCGCTTTATGTCGCGAACGAAGGGCGGTTTGTCGCGTTCGTTCCGGAGCCGGAGGCGGAGCCCGCGCTTGCGGTGCTGCGGCATCATCCGGGCGGCGCGGCGGCCCGCATCGGCACCGTGGGCGAGGCTGCGCAGCCCGGCTCCGTGCTCCTCGAGACGATCGGCGGGGCGCGCGTGCTTGATCTTCTGAGCGGAGAGCAGCTTCCCCGCATCTGCTAAATTTCACGCAAAAAAAGCAAGGCCGGTGCCTGACGGCCAGAGCGTCTTATCAAGCGGCGGTTTGGCTTCGAACGAACTGGCAGGGGCCGGTACAGCGTATTCAGCCCGACTCAAAACGCTCTCCTTCGTTTTCCGAGCGGATTGAAGCGGCTCCCGTGGCCCTATGGGGATCGCCTCCGGCGATTCCAGTCAGCCGCGATCCGCTCTATAGCTTCTCGACCTGACCGTATTCGAGTTCGACGGGTGTCGCGCGGCCGAAGATCGACACGCTCACCTTGAGCCTGCCTTTCTCCTCGTCCACGTCCTCGACGGTGCCGTTGAAACTGGTGAAAGGCCCGTCCGCGACGCGCACCTGCTCACCAACCTCAAACAACACCGCCGGGCGCGGCCGCTCCACGCCTTCGCGAGTCTGCTTGAGGATACGCTCGGCCTCGGCATCGCTGATCGGGCTCGGCTTGGCGCGGCTGCCGAGAAAGCCCGTGACCTTGGGTGTGTTCTTGACGAGGTGCCAAGCCTCGTCGGTGAGGTCCATTTTGACGAGCACGTAGCCTGGAAAGAACTTGCGCGCCGCATTGACCTTCTGGCCGCGGCGCATCTCGACGACCTCCTCGGACGGCACCAGCACCTCCTCGAATTGGTCGGCAAGCCCTTTCTGCGCCGCCTGCTCCTTGATCTGCTGGGCGATCTTCTTCTCAAACCCTGAATAGACGTGAACCACGTACCAACGCTTGGCCATGACGGATTATTCCCTAAAGCATGTGTGCCGGACGCGGCCCGCCGATTACGGGATTCGGGCGCTCCGGCAAGGGCGCCTCGACCAGGATCCGGCGCTCCCGCCCGGAGACGGAGTGCGGCACCGGCCAGACGCCTGGCAGAGCCGCTCCCCGGTCGCAATGCTCGCCGTCCATGGCACGGCTCTAGTACATCGTTTCCATGGAACGACTCCGATCAGGCTGGCAGGGTGATCCTGGAGGATCATGTGTGGACGACAGGCTCACGGTTGAGGTCGTCAAGGTAGGCCAAGATCCGCTGCTTGAGTTCGGCTTTTGAGGCCACCCGGATGCGGCGCAAGACCGAGCGCGCCATCTTCGAGAAGAAGCCTTCGACGAGGTTGAGCCAAGAGCCGTGCTTGGGAGTGAAGACGAAGGTGAAGCGGCCAGCAGGCTGTTCGGCGAGCCACTTGTTCGTCTCCTTGGACACATGCGCCGAATGATTGTCGAGGATGACCTTGATAGCCGTGTCGGCAGGGTAGGCGGCATCGAGCTTGGTGAGCAGGCCGATGAACTCGCGCGAGCGATGGCGATTTTCGACGCAGGCGTGCACCTGCCCGGTGAGCAGGTCGATCCCCGCCAGCAGGCGCAAGGTCCCGTGGCGCTTGTATTCGTGGTCGCGCGCAACGCATGGGTGCTCGTTCGCCACCAGCGGCAAGTCCGGTGCGGTGTTGGCGATCGCCTGGATGCCCGGTTTCTCGTCGTAGGAGATGAACGCGACGTTTGGTCCGGCCTTGTCCGCCGCCATCGCCGCGCCAGGTTCCCCCGCGCGCAAGATCGCCACTTCCTGATAGA
>JAKAWQ010000097.1 GCA_021816925.1 Pseudomonadota bacterium | reverse complement strand
TCATCCGATTCACCCGCCGGGCGCTCCATAAGCGCGTGTCCAAACTGACGATAACACTCTGATGTATATACAGGATTCGGCGTCCCAGTACAGCAAAACCCAGCGTCATCCGGGCAATCCGGGTCAAGATCAAGCCTTGACACCGTTGGTCTCGGCGCGCGCCGCCGAGGTACCGCCTCATCGGCTACGCCGGCCTGCGACAGAGTGTTTTCAGGCTGGCTGAAGACGCTCTCTTTCGCTTGCCCGAGGGGGGATTCACGCGCTCCTCAACCGCGCCACGATTCCGGTCAGTTGCGAACCGCTCTGGCGCGGGTCAATCCCGTCCCCGCCGGTCTCATCGATGGCTCGAGATTACAGGCGCGGTTTCATGAGCACTATGCCGGCACAGGCGCGCACAAATCACTCCTCTTTCGTGGTGCCGCTGTCGTCCTATTCGGCCACCTTGTGCATCGCAGCGATGAGATCGGACTTGCCCTCGAAGCCGATGCCGGGAAGCTCGGGCATGGCGATGTGGCTGTCCTCGACCGCCACACCGTCCGGAAAGCCGCCATAGGGCTGGAAAAGATCGGGATAGCTCTCATTGCCGCCGAGCCCGAGGCCGGCTGCGATCGCAAGCGACATCTGATGCCCGCCGTGCGGGATCAGCCGGCGCGGCGACCAGCCGGCGGCCTTCACCACCCCGAGCGTGCGCTGATATTCGCAGAGACCGTAGGAAAGCGCGCAGTCGAACTGCAACCAGTCGCGATCGGGGCGCATGCCGGCGTAGCGGAGAAGGTTCCGCGCATCCTGGTGGCTGAAGAGGTTTTCCCCCGTTGCCATCGGCCGCGGATAGAACTCCGCAAGCGCGGCCTGCAACGCGTAATCCAAGGGATCGCCAGCCTCCTCGTACCAAAAGAGAGGATAATCGCGCAGCATCTTCGCGTACTGGATCGCGGTTTCGAGATCGAAGCGGCCGTTCGCATCAACGGCAAGCCGGGCTTCCCCGATCTCGGCGAGCACCGCCTCGATTCGCCTTCGGTCCTCCTCGATCGGCGCCCCGCCGATCTTCATCTTGACCACCGTGTAGCCGCGGTCGAGATAGCCGCGCATCTCGGCACGCAATTGGGCGAGGTCCTTGCCGGGATAGTAATAGCCGCCGGCTGCATAGACGAAGACGCGCGGATCGGCCTCGAGGCCGTGCCGCTCGGCGAGCAGGCGAAAGAGCGGCTTCCCGGAGATCTTCGCCGTTGCATCCCAGACCGCCATGTCGATCGTGCCGACGGCGACCGAACGCTCGCCGTGCCCGCCGGGCTTCTCGTTCTGCATCATCGCCGCCCAGACGCGATCCGGATCGAGATTGTCGCCCGCCTCGTTGGCAAGCGAGCCTGGATCGGCCTCCAGGATGCGCGGGGCAAAACGCTCGCGAATCAAGCCGCCCTGGCCGTAGCGGCCGTTCGAGTTGAAGCCGTAGCCCACGATCCGCCGGCCGTCGCGCACGACGTCGGTTGCGACGGCGACGAGGCTTGTCGTCATCTTCGTGAAGTCGATATAGGCGTTTCGGATCGGCGAGGCGATCGGCTTCGTCACTTCGCGCACGTCGATGATGCGGACCGTCATGAAGAAATTCCCAGGCAAGAGTGTCAGAGCGAAGCGCCGCCGCAGATCAGGATCTGCTGTCCGGTGATCGCGCCTGCTTCCTCGGAAAGCAGGAAGGCAGCGAGTGCGGCAACCTCTTCGGGGCGGATGAAGCGCCCGATCGGCGGCAGGCGCGGCGCGGTGCCGGCACGGGCGGGATCCTGCAGCATCGGCGTCTCGGTCGCGGCCGGCGCAATCACGTTCACCGTGATGCCACGCCGCGCGAGCTCGAGCGCCCAGGAGCGCGCGAGGCCGACGAGGGCGGACTTGGTCGCTGCGTACTGGCTTCGCCCGGCAGCGCCGGCGGCGGTGCGGCTGCCGATCAACAGGATCCGCCCGCCGGCGGGCAGGCGCGGCGCCAAATGATCGGCAAGCGCCGCAGCGGCACCAACGTGAAGCCGCCACATCGCCTCGCCCGCCGCCGCGTCCAGCGCGCCGAGCGACGCCGTGCGCATGACCCCCGCCGCGTGCACGAGCGCCGTCACATCGGCGATGCCGTCGAGCGCGGTCGTTATTTGCGATACGCCGATAAGATCGAGTCCGAAATGGCTGAAACCGACGTCAGTGAGCACGGGCGGCGCGCGATCGATCCCACTCACCCGCCATCCGCCGACGAGCAGCCGGGCGGCGATCGCCGCGCCAATGCCCGAGCTGCTGCCGGTGACGAGCGCATGGCGCATTGCCGGCGCGATGCTCATGTGGGATAGGCTGCCGCCTCAGCCGCGATCGCCTTCGCATCGAAATCGTTGATCTCGTCGATGAGCGCATTGGTGTAGAGGGGATGGACGTTGCCGACCTTGACCCCGTCGAGCTTCGCTTCGGCAACGAATTCCGCTGGGTTGATGCTGCCCATCTTCACGCCCGGATAGGGCGGGCGATAGAGCCGGATGCGCCGGCCGATTGCCTGCGCGATCACCGCCACCGCGTGCTCCGTGGTGCTGCCGCGCGGCGCCGCCGCGGGATACATCTTCAGGAAGGCGCGCGCGCCAGCCTTCGGATTGGCGAGGATGAATTGCGAGGCCTTGCAGACCGAGCGGCCGAAGCCGACGACGAGCGCGCGGTCGCTGGCCAGCACCGCGCGGCGCGTCATCAGGAACTGCCCGCCCACCATCGGCAGGTTGGCCGGACGGGGAAGAAAATCGAGCTTGATGCCGGCACCCTCGATCTCGCCGAAGCCGACATCGTAATAGGCGAGCGCGTCGATCGCGCCGCGCTTGAGTGCCACGCCGGCGGCCACGCCTTCGCCGACCGCGATCCAGTGCACGTCCTTGGTGGGGTCGATGCCGAGGCCCTTCAGCACCGCCTTGGTGACCGGATATTCGGTGCTGCCGAAGCCCGAGACGCCGACGCGCTTGCCCTTGAGGTCCTGGTAGTTCTTGATCGGCGAGCCGGGCAGCACGGCCACGTCCCATTTGTAAGGATAGGTATATTCGTAGAAATTGACGTCGGATTTCCACTCGCCCTTGGCGAGCAGGGGAACGAAGAAGGAGGGAACGCCGATGCCGATCTCGATGTCCGAGCGATCGAGCGCGACCTGAACGTTGGCGTTGGTGCCGAGCGCCAGCGGCTTCAGGGTGAAGCCTTCCGCGCGGTTGTAGCCGAGCACCTCTCCGATCACCGTGTTGATGGTGATGGAGCTCATCGCCTTAAGGCCGATGCCGAATCGCAGCACCTTGAGCGTCTTTGCACGGGCCGGGCGGACAAGTGGCCCGAGGGCGGCGATGGCAGCGGCGCCGGCGAGGACGTGGCGACGTGTTGGGTGGGTTCCTTGCAGAAGGGTCATGATCTTTCTTCGTTCCGTTGGTTCAATTTGTTCCGCGGTCGGCCCAATGCACGACGCGGCGTTCGAGGCGATGCATCAGCGCATGCAGTGCGATGCCGAGCGCGCCCAGGATGACGAGCGCGGCGAACACTCCGGCGACATCGTTCACCGATTGCGCCTGGGTGATCACCACACCCATGCCGTTCTGTGCACCGAGGAACTCGGCGACGATGGTGCCGAGGAGCGCGTACACCACCGCCATGTCAAGCCCGGCGAAGATGAAGGATGCGGCGTTCGGCAGCTTGACGATGCGGTAGATCTCGAAGCGGCTGGCCGAGAGCGAGCGCATCAGGTCGATGCGCTCGGGCTCGGTGGCGCGCAGCCCGGTGAAGCTGTTGATCAGCAACGAGAAGAAGGTGAGCATGGCGGCGATGGCGATCTTCGAGCCATCACCGAAACCGAACCAGATCACTACCAGCGGCGCGATTGCGATCTTCGGCAGGCATTGCAGCGCGAAGGCATAGGGCATCAGCAGTTTTTCGATGACGCGGCTTTCCGCCATCAGCGAACCGAGCACGAGCCCAAGCAGGCTGCCAAGCACGAAGCCCAAGGCGGCGTTGTGGAAGGTGCCCCAGAGCGGGCGGTAATAGCCGACCGGGCTCGCCGGGGAGACTGCGAGGCCCGACCAGAGCGCATGCACGACCGAGCCGGGCGTGGGCAGGATGTAGGAAGGAGTGTGCAGGAACCGCACCGAGCCCTCCCAGAGGGCGAGCAGGACGAGCATTCCTCCGGCCGCGATCAGCGAGCCGCGAACCTCGGCGAAGCGCCGCCGGCGGCGCGCCGGTGTAGCGGCGAGCGTGGCGGCAGAAGCGCCTTGCTGCATGCTGGCACCGCTCATTCGATTCCTCCCTCGGCGCTCAGCAGCCCTCGGACCTCGCAGGCGAGTGCGGCATAAGCCGGGTGGCTGACGATGGTGTCGAAGCTGCGCGGGCGGGGGATGGGCACCGCAAGCTCGCGGAGCACGCGACCCGGCCGCGCCGACATCACCACCACGCGGTCGGCGAGGAAGATCGCCTCGGAGATGCTGTGTGTGATCAGCAGCACCGTCTTGCCGCTTGTCTGCCAGATACGTTGCAGCTCGGCGTTCATGCGCTCGCGCGTGAGCGCATCGAGCGCGCCGAACGGCTCGTCCATCAAAAGGATACGCGGATCGCGCGCGAGCGCGCGGCAGATGCCGACGCGCTGCTGCATACCGCCCGAAAGCTGGTAGGGATATTTGGCCCCGAACTCGCCGAGCCCGGCCATGCCGAGCAGCGCATCGATGCGCGCGGGTTCAGCGGCGCGTCGGCCGCCGACGCGGAGCGGTAGCCGCACGTTCTCCCGCACGTTGAGCCAGGGGAGAAGGTTCGCGGCCTGGAACACAACGCCGACATCGCCCGAGGGCCCGGCGACCGCCCGGCCGTCAAGCACAAGCGTGCCCTCCTCGCAAGGGTCGAGGCCGGCCACCATGCGCAAAAGCGTGCTCTTGCCGCAGCCCGACGGCCCGACGATCGAGACGAACTCGCCGGGTCGGATCTCGAGATCAACGCCGTCGAGCGCACGCACCGCGCTGCCGTTCCTTGCGGTGAAGGTCTTGGCCACGCCTGAAAGCGCGATCAACGCAGGGGCGGGCGGCGGTTTGGCGCGGTCGAGAACGTCCGCTTCCGGGCTGGTCATGGCTCTCTCTTTTTTCGGTTTCCTTGGTTGGGCTTTCGGAAGGCTCGTTCAGGCGGCGGCGCGCGGGGCGAGGCCCGCCGCGGTAACCGCGGCACGGATGCGGGCCAGCTCGGCCGCGCTCGGCGCAACGGTCGGCGGGCGGACGGTCGCATCGCGCAGGATGCCGGCCGCCTGCATCGCAGCCTTCATGCAGGCATGCGCCTCGCCGGTCGGCTCGCCGGTGCCATAGACGGTATCCTTGAGCGGATCGATCGTCGCCTGGATGCGTATCGCGCGCGCGAGATCGCCCGCCCGCACTGCTTGCCAAAGATCGTTGATGAGGCCCGGCACGAGCGACGCGAACCCCACGAGCGCGCCGTCAACCCCCTGCACCATGGAGGCGAGCAGATATTCGTCGTGGCAGGTGAGCAGCACCTTCTCGGGTGCGGCGGCGCGGATCGCCTTGATGTCGTGCGCATACTTGCTCATCTCGCGCGTGCCGATCTTGAAGGCGGCGACATACGGAAGTTGTGCGAGCTCGGCGAGGAGTTCGGAGGAGAAGGAGGCTTTGGTCCAGGCCGGATAAACATGCACGACGAGCGGCAGGCCCGAGGCCTGGCCGATCGCGGTGAAGTAGTCGATCACGTGCGAGGGACGGAAGCCGAAGCGGAGCCAGTGGTGCGGCGGCATGATGTCGAGCGCGCGCGCGCCGGCCTCCTTGGCCCAGCTGGCCTCCTCGATCGCCTGGCCGATCCCCTCGCAGACGACCGAGGAGATCACCGGGCAAATGCCTGCGGTGGCCTCGGCGGTGATGCGCGTCACCTCGGCGCGCTCGCGCGGAGTGAGGGAAAACACCTCGCCGGTGTGGCCATTCGTCATCAGCGCGACCACGCCCTCCTGCCGGGCGAGCCAGGCGGAGAAGCGGGCGAGCTCGGGCTCGTCGATCGCGAAGTCGGGGCGGAACGGCACGGCAATCGCGGGGATCAGGCCACGAAAATTGAAAGCGGACATCCCTAACTCCTCGGAGGGGCGGAACGCGCGCCGCTCGGCGGCATCTGCAGGGCAAAGCTGCCGGCTGCCTGAAGCGCGCGCGAAAGAGAGGCGGCGGCGGCGAGAACGGGATCGCGCGCGGTGGCCTCGAACTCGGCGCGCGGCATGCGGAAGGCGGGCGCGGCGACAGAGAGGCCCGCCGCCGGCACGCCGTCGGCGGCGAGAACGGGCGCGGAGAGAACGCGGAGGCCCGTGACCGTCTCCTCCTCGGAGAGCACCCAGCCGGCCGCGCGCACTTCTGAGAGGCGCGTGAGCAGCGCGTCGAGGTCGGTCAAGGTGTGTGGGGTGAGCTGTTGGCGCGGCGCGGCCTCGAGGATGTAGATCTGCGCCTCGGGCGGGCAGAAGGCGAGAATCGCCTGGCCGATCGCGGTGGAGTGCACGGGGACGCGGCTGCCAATGCGCACATCGACGCCGAGCCGCGTGAGGCCGGCCTGCACGCGCGCGACGTAGACGATTTCCGCGCCTTCGAGCACGCCGACCGAGGCGGCCTCGTTCACCGTGCCGACGAGCCCGCGGAGGATGGGCAGGGCGAGCGTGGTGAGGTCAGAGCGCGCGATCGCGTTGAAGCCGAGGTCGAGGCACTTGAGCGTCAGGCGGAAGCGGCGCGTGCCGGCGACGCGGGCGACGTAGCCGAGCCCGACGAGGGTGTTGAGCAGGCGGAAGGCGGTGGCGTTGTCGATTCCGACGGCACGCGCGATCTCGGCCAGCGCCAGCTCGGGTGCCTCAGGGGTGAAGGCCTCGAGCACGCGGAAGCCCTTGGCGAGCGAGCGGACGAGGTTCTTTTCCGCGGGCTCGGGGCGGACGGCGGGCGTTGGCTTGGCGCGGGCAGCGGCGGGAGCCACGGGCTGGGTCTCTCTCTGGAAGTTCGGAATGCGAACTTTTGTTTATATTCGTCGCGCCGTCTAGGCCGGGCTTCCAAGCGCTGTCAATCTTTTTTTTCGCAACTCACCGAGGCGGGGGAAAAGTCATGCGCATCGGCTTCATCGGACTGGGTACCATGGGCCGGCACATGGCCGCCAACCTGCAGAAGGCCGGGCATCAGCTTGCCGTGCACGACCGCGATCGCGCCGCCGCCGCCCCGCACCTCGCGGCCGGTGCCGCGTGGGCGGCGAGCCCGCGCGAGGCGGCTTTCGGTGTAGAGGTGGTCTTCACTTCGCTCCCCGGCCCCGCCGAGGTGGAGGCGGTTGCGCTCGGCGCGGAGGGCATCATCGAGGGCCTCGCGGCCGGCGCAGCCTATTTCGACCTTTCAACGATCTCGCCTTCGCTGGCGCGAAAGGTCCACGCCGCCTTCGCCGCTCGCGGGCTTGCCATGCTCGACAGCCCGGTGAGCGGCGGGCCGCGCGGCGCAGAGTCGAGGAAAATGGCGATCTGGGTCGGCGGGGATGAGGCGGTTTTCGCGCGCCTCAAGCCGGTGCTCGCCGCGATGGGCGACCAGGCGCGCCATATCGGCCCGATCGGCACGGCGAGTGCAGCCAAGCTCGTGCACAACTGCGCCAATTACGGCGTGCTTGCCGTGCTCGCCGAGGCGTTCTGTCTCGGCGTCAAGGCCGGTGTCGAGCCGCTCGCGCTTTTTCAGGCGGTGCGCCAGGGCGTGCTCGGAAGGCGCCGCACGCTCGATGCCCTGATCGACCAGTTCCTGCCGAACGCCTACGAGCCGGCGGCGTTTTCGCTTCGGCTTGCGCACAAGGATGTGGGGCTCGCGACCGCGCTCGGGCGCGAGCTCGGCGTGCCGATGCGCCTTTGCAACCTCGCGCTCGAGGAGATGACGGAGGCGATGAACCGCGGTTGGGGCGAGCGCGACTCCCGCGTCGCGATGGTTCTGGAGCAGGAACGCTCCGGCGTGGCGATCGCCGTCGATCGCGAAGAACTCCGTGCCGCGCTTGCCGGGGGTGGGTGAGGCGGCAGGGCCAGGCGATAGATCTGGCCGGGGCGATCGCGCCGCCGCGGAATGCCGCCGAACCGTTGCTCGGTTCGGACTCGATCGGCAACGCGGATTGCTGTGCAGATCGCGAGAGCTGACCCCCTCGGGGCCTACCGCGCCGGGACGCACTGCTTCGCGATCTGCGCCGACAGCCGGCCGTACACCGTCCGCGCATTCCCTTCGTAGATCTTCTGCTTGTCCGCCGCCGACAGCGCCAACTGCTCCACATACCGCTTAGTATCATCGAACGCGTGGCCCGTTTCGGGATCGATACCCCGCACGGCGCCGATCATTTCCGATGCGAACAAGATGTTATCTACCGGAATGACCTTCGCCAACAGCTCCTGCCCAGGCAGGTGATACACGCAGGTATCAAAGAACACATTGCGCAGAAGCAGTTCCGAAAGCGGCGGCAGCTTCATGTCCTGGGCGAGGCCGCGAAAGCGGCCCCAATGGTATGGCACCGCTCCGCCGCCATGCGGAATGATGAATTTCAAGGTGGGAAAGTTCTTGAACAGGTCAGAGGTCAGACACTGCATGAACGCCGCTGTATCTCCGTTCAGGTAGTGCGATCCCGTGGTATGGAACGCCGGATTGCACGCTTGGCTGACATGGATCATCGCCGGCACGTCGAGCTCGACCATCTTCTCGTACAACGGATACCAGCAGCGGTTGCCCAGCGGGGGGTCCTGCCAGAACCCGCCCGACGGATCGGGATTGAGGTTACAGCCGACGAAGCCGTATTCCAACACGCACCGCTGCAGCTCGGCGATACAATTGCGCGGCGAAACGCGGGGGCTCTGCGGCAGCATGCACACGCCGACGAAGTTCCACGGAAAGAGGATGCAGACGCGGTGAATCAGCTCATTGCAGGCCTTCGCCCAGGCCTCGCTGGTCGAGGCATCGCCGAGATGGTGGGTCATCCCGGCCGCGCGCGGGGAGAAGATCGTCACGTCGGTTCCGCGTTCTTGCTGCAGCTTCAGCTGGCCGCTCATGATACTGACGCGGATCTCGTCATCGCTGATCGCTGGCCGCGGCGGCGCCGCCCGCCCTTCTTTGTGCGCCGCAATCTGCTCCTGGCGCCACGCCTCGTGCTGGCCCGGCGCCGTGGTGTAATGCCCGTGGCAATCGATGATCATGAGGTCTCCGTCATGTTGGTTGGGGCCTGGGTGCGGCGCGCGTGCACATCGGTAGTTACCGCCCGAACTCCTTCGCTCCGACGATTCGCCGGCCCTGCTCCACCGCCGCAAAGGACGTGGTAGGCGCCGCCATCAACCAGCGAAACCCCTGCGCCAGCACCTTCTCGACGTTTCGTGTGTCCACATGCGGATGGCCGCAGGGAACGTTGTACTGCTTGCAAATCGCCACCACCTCGGCGATGGCGGATGCGCCGGTCGGATGATCGTACCGGCGCGGATAGCCGAGGTCCTGTGACAAATCGCCCTCGCCGATCAGCACCACGCCGATGCCCGGCACGCGTTCGAGCATCGTCGGCAGATTGGCGATTGCCCGTTTCTCCTCGCACATGATGACGACCAAGATCTCGCCGTCCGGCGCGAGCGGCCATACATCGGCGCGTTTGTAGTAATCCTGCTGCGAAAGACCCCAATAGCGGGCGGCCGCCACCGGCGCGTCGCCACGCTGGCCGGGCGGCTGGTACCGCGGGGCTGCCTCCGGGCGCGGATAGCGGCAGGCCGCGACGGCGTTGTGGGCATCGTCCACCGTGCTGACATGTGGCCAGACGACACCATAGACACCGCTATCCAGCACCTGTTTGGCAAGTCATTGGCTTTGTTCACCGCCATTGGGCGGAATACGCACGAACGGCGTGACCGCCAGTGCAAGACCGGGAGATTCCAGGATTTGCCGGCGATTCAGCATGTATTGCAAACAGTGCCGAAGCATCGTGATGTCATACGGATTATGCTCCATCTCGAATATGACGGCGTCATACGGTGCGGTGCTCATCGAAAGGGCGCTGCCGATCTCGGGCACGGAGAAGGCAGTAAACGCCACCTGGGCTGTCTCCAGCGCCCCTATGGCGCCGTTCAAGCGAGGTATCGTGACCATTGAGTCAGCGCCTCAGTGTGGAATTGCTCGCGTGCACCTCTGAAGTGGGCCCCGGATTTGGGACCAGGTGGATGGTTGGAGGGTAGCCGCTCCATTGATAGAGGGAGCGGAGCATGACCCAACGGACGAGACGGAAGATCGATGCGGCGCTGAAGGCGAAGATCGCCTTGGAGGCGTTGCGGGAGCAGGCGACGGTGGCCGACCTGGCGCAGCGGTACGAGGTTCATCCGGACCAAGTCTACGCCTGGAAACGGCAGCTGCTGGAGCCGGCGGCACGGGCATTTGACCCGGGTGTCGAGCGAGAAATCGAGGAGGTGCGGGAGCGCGAGATTGAGCGACTGCGCGCCACGATCGGACAGCTGGTGATCGAGCGGGATTTTTTAGTGCGGAGGTCCGGAAGATGAGCGCCCCGGACCGGCGAACGCTGCTCGATCGGGAGCACGGGAAGCTGTCGGTTCGGCGGCAGTGTGTGCTGCTCGGCTTGGCGCGATCGGGGGTCTACCGAGAACCGGCGCCGGCGAGCGGAGACGATCTGATGCCGATTGCGCGGCGACAATCAGGGTGAATGTGCGCGACAATCAGGGTGAATGTTGAGGCCCTGAGCCGGCCCGCGGGCCGGCTCAGGGCTTCGGCGATGTCTTGAGAGGCATCGCCTGCGATCGCGGGGCG
>JAKAWQ010000096.1 GCA_021816925.1 Pseudomonadota bacterium | reverse complement strand
CGACACGATTCATGAAGCCGAGGAACTCGACCCGCCGGCGGCGCTTGGCTTACGCCGCAATCACCCGGCCGGTGGCGACTTCCAGCGCCGCAAACAAGGTGGTCGTGCCATGCCGCTTGTAGTCGTGGCTCTGGCCGGTCAAGGCTCGGCCGTTGGGCAGCTTCAGATAGCCCTGAGTCCGCTCCAGGGCCTGGAGCGAAGGCTTTTCATCGACGCAAGGGACGATCGCCTTGGCCGGCGGGTGCACATAGAGACCGACCACATCGGCGGCTTTGGCTGCGAACTTCGGGTCGTTGCTCTCGCACCAGGACTTACGGGCGGCCAGGTCAATCTTGTGCTCGCGGAGGAACCGCCAGACATACTGCACGTCAACATCGCCCAGCGCCCGAGCCAGCAGCGGGCCTGTCCATCGCGCATAGCCTTGGGGCGGCGGCTTGTCCAACAGTGCCAGAATGCGTTTGTTCGTCGTCGGGCCATAAATCGGCGGCGGGTTCCCTCGCCGCAGGTCCCGGAGCCCGCCCAGACCATGCATGGCAAAGCGCCGCCGCCAGTGGCTCACAATCCGCGGCTGCACCCCGACTTCCTCGGCAATCGACCGAGTGCTGCGACCCTCGGCTGCCAGCAAGACGATCCGCGCCCGCCTCACATCGCGCTGTGCCGTCATCGCAGACCGGCAGCGCGCCTCAAGCACCTTCCGTACCTTCGGCTTCAGCCGAACTTCTCTCGCTTTCGGTATCATCCCGATCTTGAATCACGACTCACCCAAGAAGAAAAGAGGGTATTAGCTTCTGCTCACCGCTTTCCGTGCGGTGGTGGCGAGCGCGTCTGCGCGCACGTTCATTGCGTCGTTCGCGTGGCCCTGCACCCAGCGCCATTTGATCCGATGCCGAGCCGCCGCGGCCAACAGTCGCTCCCAAAGATCGCGGTTAAGGACTGGTTTGCCGTCTGCCGTGCGCCATTCCCGCCGCACCCAGTCGGCCTGCCACGTGGTGATCCCGCGCTGCAGATATTGGCTGTCGGTGTGCAGGATCACGCGACACGGGTGCTTGAGAGCCTCGAGTGCCTCGGCCGCAGCGGTGAGTTCCATCCGGTTGTTGGTGCTGGCACTGACCGCGCCGGAAAGCTCCCGCTCGGTCTTGCCGTAACGGAGAATGGCCGCCCAGCCGCCCGGCCCCGGGTTCGGTCGACAGCCGCCGTCGGTCCAGATTTCCACCAGCAGCAGGTCAGAGCCCGTAGGCATGTTCGTCCCGCGCCTCGAGGTGGAAGTAGAGCCGGCGTAGATACTCGATCGGATCCTTGCGCGTGACCAGCGCGCCGTCCGGCGTGTTGAGCCAGTCGTAGAGGCGGGTCAGCAGGAAGCGCATCGCAGCACCCTGGCAAAGCACCGGCAGCGCGGCCCATTCCGCAGCCGAGAGCGGGCGCACCGCGTCGTAGGCGCGCAGCAGCGCGCGCGATTTGGTGACGTTGCAGGAGAAGTCGGTTTCAAAGCACCAGGCATTGAGGCAGACCGCGATGTCGTAGGCATAAAGATCTGTTGCGGCGAAATAGAAGTCGATCAGGCCGGAGATTTTCCCTTCCAGGAAGAAGACGTTGTCGGGGAAGAGATCGGCGTGGATGTGCCCGCGCGGCAGCCCTGTGGGCCAAGCGGCGAGGATGCGGGCAAGCGCCGTCCTGAGCTCGCCGATGAGTCCGGTGCGGACCGCGTCGCCGCCCGGCGAGCTTGCCGCAAGTAGCTTCGGCCATGCCGCGGGACCCAATGCGTTCGATCGTTCGGGCGCGTACTCCCGGCCCGCCAGATGGAGCATCGCAAGGGCCTCCCCGAGCGGCGCGCAATGGACAAGCCGCACGCGCCGCGGCCAGACGCCGGGAAGGAAGGTGGTGATGGCGGCGTGCCGGCCGGCGAGCCGGCGCAGGCTTGCCCCGTCACGGCCGGGCACGGGGCGCGGGCAGGGGATGGCGCGTTCCGCGAGATGCTCCATCAACTCGAGGAACCACGGCAGGTCCTCGGGTGCGACGCGGCGTTCGTAGAGGGTGAGGATGTAGTCGCCGGTGGTCGTCTTGAGTGCGTAATTGCTGTTCTCCACGCCCTCGGCGATGCCGCGGAAGGCGACGATTCCGCCGAGCTCGTATTCGCTGAGGAATTCGGCCACAGCCTCGTCGGAAACCTCGGTATAGACGGCCATCAGGCGAACGGATCCGACCGGCGGACTCTGCCGGAATTTCTCTCGGTCATGCGCCCTCCTCGCACGGCGGGCGCAGCGCGCCAAGGCGAGGGAGGGACAGCCTGAAGTTGCGAGTGCGGGGCGGATGGGGCATAGTGGGATGCCCGCACGATGCGCGCGCGGGAGAGAGCGGGCCGGGTCCGGCCCGCCGCCGAAGGCGCAACCGGCCCCCGGAAACGCTCAGGCAGAGAGGACCGCGTGCGCGGATCGGGTCTCTGGAAAGCCGGCGGGAGAACGTCTCTGCCCGCTGCACCGACGGAGTAAGGGCCCCGACCAGACGGGGGTCCGAATCTCTCAGGTTCCGCGACAGAGGGGGGTCTTCCCGGCCGGGAATGCACCGGACGGCGAGCCTCTGTCTTTGGAGTGCGCGGTGACCAACGAGACCGAGCCAGCAAGAACGCCTCTCGACGCGATGCATCGGCGGCTCGGTGCGCGGATGGTCGAATTCGCGGGCTATGCGATGCCGCTCAACTATCCGGCCGGCATCCTGGCGGAGCACCTGCATTGCCGCAGAGAGGCATCGCTGTTCGATGTTTCGCACATGGGCCAGGCGAGCCTCGCCGGCGAGGGCGCCGCGGCGGCACTGGAGCGGCTGGTTCCGGGAGACATCCTGGGTTTGCGGCCGGGGCGGCAGCGCTATACGCTGCTGACCGACGAGCGGGGGGGCATCCTCGATGACCTGATGGTGGCCAAGCTCGATCGGCGGCTGTTCCTGATCGTCAATGCGAGCCGGAAAGAGTTCGACTTCGCACACATCGCCGCGGCCCTGCCGGCCGGCGTCAATCTCGCGCCGCATCGCGATCGCGCGCTCATTGCGCTGCAAGGGCCGGCGGCCGCCGTAGTGCTGGCGCGCGTTGCACCGGATGCGGCGCGGTTACCCTTCCTTGGCGTGGCGGAGATGGAGTGCGCGGGAACCGCCGCCGTGATCACGCGATCAGGTTACACTGGCGAGGACGGCTTCGAGATATCGGTGGCCGCGGAGGCGGCAGAACGATTGGCGACGGCGCTGCTGGATCAACCCGAGGTGCGGCCGGGCGGGCTCGGGGCACGGGATTCGCTGCGGCTGGAGGCGGGTCTCTGCCTTTACGGCGCCGACATCGATACCACCACCACGCCGATCGAAGCCGGGCTCGGCTGGACGATCGGCAAGCGCCGGCGCATGGCGTGGGATTTCCCGGGCGGAGTGGTGATTCGTGCGCAGCAGGACGAGGGTCCGGAGCGCCTGCGCGTCGGTATCCGCCCCGATGGGAGGGCGCCCGCCCGCGCGGGGACCGTTCTTGTGGATGCCGCCGGCGCGGAGATCGGGCGCGTGACGTCCGGTTCTTTCTCTCCGACGCTCAATGCGCCGCTCGCCATGGGCTATGTGCGCCGGAAATTCGCCGAAGACGGCACGCGGCTCACGGCGCTCGTGCGCGGCAAGGCGCTGCCCGCCGTTGTTTCGCCCATGCCGTTCGTGCCGCATCGTTACGTTCGCTGAAGGACCCCCCCTCGCATGCCCGAGACCCGGTACACGAAGGACCACGAATGGGTACGGCTGGATGGCACGACCGCCACGGTCGGCATCACCGAGCACGCGCAGGCGGCACTCGGCGATCTCGTGTTCGTGGAACTGCCCGAGCCTAGCCGAACGGTTGCCGCGGGCGAGGCTTGCGCCGTCGTGGAAAGTGTCAAGGCGGCGGCGGACGTGTATGCGCCGCTCGCCGGGCGCGTCGCCGAGGTGAACACGGCAATCGTCGATGATCCGGCACTCGTCAATCGAGACGCCATGGGCGAGGGCTGGTTCTTCCGCCTCGAAGATGTGAGGGCGGACCAGGCGGCACTCATGGATGAGGCTGCCTACAAAGCCTTTTTGGAGACGCTCTGATGGACGCGCTTGCCGAGTTCGACGCGCTCGGCGAAGGCGGGTCCTTCGCGGCGCGGCATATCGGGCCGGACGCCGGCGATATCTCTGCAATGCTCGCAGAGCTTGGCTGCAAGGATCTCGAAGATCTCATCACGCGCACATTGCCCGCGGTGATCCGGAGGCACGATCGGCTCGAGCTTCCGCCGCCGATCGGCGAGGCGGCAGCGATGGCCGAGCTCGCCGAGCTGGCCGCGCGGAACGTCATCCGAAAATCACTGATCGGCCAAGGCTATCACGGCACGCACATGCCGGCGGTCATCCGGCGCAACGTGTTCGAAAACCCCGGTTGGTACACGGCGTACACGCCCTATCAACCGGAAGTCGCACAGGGCCGGCTCGAGGCGCTTCTGAATTTCCAGACGATGATCGTCGAGCTCACGGGCATGGAAATCGCCAATGCCTCGCTGCTCGACGAAGGCACGGCGGCGGCCGAAGCGATGACCATGGCGCACGGGCAGACCCGCGGAGGCAGGGCGACGCTCCTCGTTGCGGCCGACGTTCATCCGCAGACCCGCGCGGTGGTAGCGACGCGGGCCAAGCCCCACGGGATCACGATTGTCGGGTTCGCGCCCGGCGATGCGGCGGCGATTTCGGGTGCGCGGCCGTTCGCGGTGCTCATGCAGTATCCTGGGACGACGGGCGCAATCCGCGATCTCAGCGCCGAAATCGCCGCCGTGCATGAGGCAGGCGGACTTGCGATCGTGGCAGCGGATCCGCTGGCGCTGGTGGCGCTCATGCCGCCAGGCGAGATGGGCGCGGATATCGTGGTGGGATCGGTGCAGCGCTTTGGGGTGCCGATGGGGTTCGGCGGCCCGCATGCGGGCTTTCTCGCGACGCGCGATGCCTTCCGGCGGCACATGCCGGGGCGGCTCGTGGGCGTGAGCGTGGACGCGGCGGGCGGGCCGGCGATGCGGCTCGCGCTGCAGACGCGCGAGCAGCACATCCGGCGCGAGAAGGCGACATCGAACATCTGCACTTCGCAGGTGCTGCTGGCGGTGATCGCGGGCTTCTACGCCGTCTGGCACGGACCCGAAGGGCTGGCGCGGATTGCCTCGCGTGTGGGCCTCGGGGCGAGGATGCTGGCAGATGCGGCGATTCGCGCCGGCCATTTGCTGCGCCACCAATCTTTTTTCGACACGATCGCGATCGAGGCCCGGCGCGGGGCAGACGCGCTGATCGGCAAGGCGCTGGCGGCCGGGTTCAATCTGCGCCGCCTCGACGGGAACGGTGTGGCGATTGCGCTCGACGAGACGGTGACGGAGGCCGAGCTTGCAGAGCTGGCCACGGTGCTCGGCGCGCCGCTTGCGGATGCGGCAGGCGGGATTCCGGCCACGCTCGTGCGCCGGTCACAGTACCTTGTGCACGAAGTGTTTCGCAGCCACCACTCCGAGCACGCGATGCTGCGCTATCTGAGGCGGCTCGAAGAGAAGGATATTTCGCTCGCCCGCAGCATGATTCCCCTCGGCTCGTGCACGATGAAGCTGAACGCGGCGGCGGAGATGATCCCGATCAGCCTGCCGGGTTTCACCGGGATTCATCCGTTCGCTCCGCCGGACCAGACGGAAGGGTATGCCGAGCTGATCCGGCGCCTTTCGGGGCAGCTTTCCGCGATCACCGGGTTTCCGGCGTTCTCGCTCCAACCCAACTCCGGCGCCGAGGGCGAGCTTGCCGGGCTGCTCGCGATTCGCGCCTGGCACGAGGCGCGGGGCGAAGGGGTGCGCGATGTCTGCCTTATTCCGGCGAGCGCGCACGGCACCAATCCGGCGAGCGCAGCGATGGCCGGCTGCCGCGTGGTGGTGGTTGCGTGCGACCGGCAGGGCAACATCGACGTCGCCGATCTCCGCGCCAAGGCTGCCTTGCACGCGCAAAGGCTGGCCGCGCTGATGGTCACCTATCCGAGCACGCACGGGGTGTTCGAGGAGAAGATCCGCGAGATCTGCGAGATCGTGCACGGCGCGGGCGGGCAGGTTTACATGGACGGGGCCAACATGAATGCGCAGGTGGGGCTGACCAGTCCGGCCGCGATCGGGGCCGATGTCTGCCATCTCAACCTGCACAAGACGTTCTGCATCCCGCACGGCGGCGGCGGTCCGGGAGTTGGGCCGATCGGGGTTGCCGCGCATCTCGCGCCCCACCTGCCGAACCATCCGCTCAATTCGGCTGCCGGTCCGGCGAGCGGCTTTGGCCCGGTTGCGTCCGCACCGTTCGGCAGCGCGATGATTCTGCCGATCAGCTACGCCTATATCCGCATGATGGGAGCGGGGGGGCTCACGCGCGCGAGCGAAATCGCAATCCTGAACGCGAACTACATCGCCGCCCAGCTCTCGGCGCACTATCCGGTGCTCTACACGGGCGCCGAGGGTATGGTGGCGCACGAGTGCATTCTCGATTGCCGCGGTTTCCAGGAAGAAGCGGGCGTGAGCGTGGAGGACATCGCCAAGCGACTGCAGGATTTCGGATTTCATGCGCCGACGATGTCCTGGCCGGTGGCGGGCACGCTGATGGCCGAGCCGACCGAGAGCGAGACAAAGGCGGAGATCGACAGGTTCTGCGAGGCGATGATTGCGATCCGCGAGGAGATCGCGGCGATTGCTACGGGGCGCTTCGACCGGGGGGACAATCCGCTGAAGAATGCGCCGCATACCGCGACCGAACTGGTTTCAGAGAACTGGCAGCATGCCTATTCCCGGCAAGAAGCGGCCTATCCGCGGCCTTTCGTTGCTCAGACGAAATTCTGGCCGCCGGTCAAACGGGTGGACAATGTTTATGGTGACCGGCACCTCGTCTGCACCTGCGCGCCGCTGGAGGCGTACGCCGAGGCTGCGGATTAGCTCTCCGGGCGCGGCCGATCGATAGATCTTTGGCTCTTGGCGGCAATCCCGTCAGGTGATGCCAGAGACTGGCGCGGCCAAGCGAAGACGGTCGATCGCATTTCTTCCTCCCCGGGCGGCAAGCCGTGCGGCCTCCGCGACGGCCGACGCTATGGCGCCAGCGGGACAATCCGAGCGGCATCGAGTGCGGGAGCGTGAACATGCGCCGCCTTGGATGCGTTCTTTTCGTTTCCTGACGAGTTCAAGGCGATCGCCTGTAGGCGGGGGGCGCGGTCTCGGCCTAGGGTGAGAATCGCGGCATGCCCACCGGCTTCGGTCTGCGAAAACCAACACCAAATGATCGCGGTAAGGACGCCGGTTACCGCCCCCCGCACAAATCTGCACGGGCCAGGCTCCCGCGTTGGGTTCCCACATTGAGTGTTTGACGGCCAACCGCCGCTACAGCCAGGGATGAAGGATTCAGCGTTTCGTCAATGCTGGAGGGGAATTGGTACCCCCTCTACACCTCTCTCGGTCTGGGGGTTGCCCCGACGACTGCGGCCGGCCTATGCAGGGGGCATGATCCTTGCCGATACGCAGCCGGTGGTGGCCCATCAAGCCGTGCGCTTCGAAGATGGGCTGCTGCTCGATTGCGGGGTGCGGCTCAGGGAGCTTACTGTTGCCTACCGTACCTACGGCCGGCTGAACGAAGAACGCTCGAATGCGCTATTGGTATGCCATGCGCTGAGCGGTGACCAGTACGTGGCGGAAACGCACCCGCTAACCGGCAAGCCCGGTTGGTGGGAAGCAGTGGTCGGGCCGGGCCGGCCGGTGGACACCCGGCGGTTCTTCGTGATCTCGGCGAACGTGCTTGGCGGCTGCATGGGCTCGACCGGACCGCGCAGCCCGCGAGACGATCAGCCCGAGGCGGAACGCACGTTGCTGTGGGGTACCGATTTTCCGCCGGTGACAATCCGCGACATGGTTCGGGCCCAGAAGCGCCTGATCGAGCATCTCGGGATCGCACGGCTGTTTGCTGTGCTTGGCGGCTCGATGGGGGGGATGCAGGTGCTGGAATGGGCAGCGCTCTATCCGGACTGTGTTTTCGCGGCCGTGCCGATCGCAAGTGCTGCCTACCATTCCGCGCAGAACATCGCTTTCCACGAGGTGGGACGGCAGGCGATTTTTGCCGACCCAGAGTGGGCGGGCGGCCGCTATTGGGAGAAGGGAAAGGTGCCGGCGCGTGGCCTTGCAGTGGCTCGGATGGCCGCACACATCACATACCTTTCGGAACAGGCACTGACGCGCAAGTTCGGCCGCCGGCTCCTATCCGGGCCCTCGCTCACACTCTTTGATGATCTCTTTGAAGTGGAAAGCTATTTGCGCCACCAGGGGTCAACTTTTGTCACCCGATTTGATGCCAATTCCTACCTTACCATTACACGAGCAATGGACTTCTTCGATCTCGCCGCCGAACATGATGATGATCTTGCGCGTGCCTTTGCGGGATCCCGGACCCGCTTCTGCGTGATTTCGTTCAGCTCGGACTGGCTCTTTCCGACCCCTCAGTCGCGTGCCATCGCGCGAGCGTTGAACCGGGCCGCAGCGAACGTGAGTTTCGTCGAGGTGGAGAGCGACAAGGGGCACGATGCCTTCCTTCTCGATGAACCAGCATTCCATCGCACGCTCTCGGGGTTTCTTTCGGGATCGGCCACGGCAGCTGGGTTTTGATGAACGCCGAGCCGAATCGCGCACCCTCCACGGGCATCCGGTATGTCGCCAAGAACCTCCGTCTCGATCTTCGACTGATCGCCGGGTTGATCGCGCCCAAGTCGCGAGTGCTCGATATCGGTTGCGGCGATGGCACATTGATTGCTTACTTGGCACGGGAACGCGGCTGCGATGCACGCGGCATCGAGATCGACATGGCCGCTGTGGCTGAAGCGGTGGCCCGCGGCCTTGCCGTGATGCACGGAGATGCCGATATCGACCTTGCACATTATCCCGATCAAGCCTTCGATTTTGTTGTCCTCTCGCGAACCCTGCAGGCGGTGGGGCGGCCACACGAAGTGCTGCGTCAGATGCTGCGGATCGGGACGCGAGCGGTCGTCAGCTTTCCGAATTTCGGGCATTGGCGGGTACGCTGGCAGCTTCTTTCGCGCGGCAGAATGCCGCTGACCCCGACGTGGGACCGGCCGTGGTATGAGACGCCGAATATTCATCCCTGCACGATTCGGGACTTCTTCGCCCTTTGCGATGCCGAGGGGTATAGCGTGGAGGCGTGGCTCGCTGCCGACCAAGGCGGACTGAGTGCCCCGTGGCGCCGATGGCGGCGGCTTGCCAATCTGTTCGGTGAGCAGGGGCTGTTTATGTTGCGCAGGGATTCACACTTGACGGGGTGCACGACGGCAGGAACGGTGGCAGCATGACCGACCCGCTCGCCGTACATGCCCGGCTTTTCACTATCGACACTCACATTGACATTCCCTGGCCCGATGTTGGCGATGCCTTCGGGCCAAGCACGCGCCGGGTGGATCTCGCAAAGATGCGGGCGGGTGGCGTCAAGGGCGGCTGCTTTGCGGCATATGTGCCGCAGGGACCGAGGTCAACGGAGGCTGAGCAGGCGGCTTTTGAGCGCGCGCGGGCAATGCTGACCGTTATCGGCGCCATGGCTGGCATTCGGGGAGAAGTCCGGGCACGGCTGGCGAGGAATTCGATGGAGATCGAGGCGGCGGCCGCGGAAGGCGTGATCGCGGTGGTGCCGGCGGTCGAGAACGGATACGCGATCGGGGCGGATCTGGACCGGTTGGACGTATTCGCGGCCCTGGGCGCGCGTTATCTCACCCTCACGCATAATGGGCACAATGCGCTTGGGGATTCTGCCATCCCCCGCGCCGACCTTGGCGATGAGGCGGCGCTGCATGGGGGGCTTTCCGCGTTCGGGCGGGCCGTCATTGCGCGGCTTAACGCGATAGGTCTCCTGGTCGATGTATCGCATGCGGCGAAGAGCACGATGCTTCAGGCAGTTGGCTTGTCACGGAGCCCAGTCGTTGCGACCCATGCCTCGGTCCATGCACTCTGCCCGCACCCGCGCAATCTCGACGACGAGCAACTCGACGCAATCGCAGATCGCGGGGGCGTCGTTCAGATCACGGCGGTGCCGGCATTCTTACGCCGTGACGCGAAGGAGGGCGAAGTCGGGGTTGTCGATTTCGTCGATCACGTGGAATATGCGATGAGAAGAATCGGGATCGCTCATGTGGGGATCTCCTCGGACTTTGATGGCGGGGGCGGGTTCCGCGGTTGGCACGACGCGACCGAAAGTCCCAACATCACCGCTGAGTTGCTTCGTCGCGGCTATGACGAGAGGGTGGTGGCGGCGCTGTGGGGTGGTAACTTCCTCCGCGTCATGCGCGCCGCCGAGGCGCTCATGGCGTGAGCGGTCTTCCGACGGTCCTCCGCAGCAAGGCACGGCGGTGCCGAAGCTGGGTGACCCTGACTGGACTTCAGATTTTGCCTTGCGCTGATCGACACCGCCGGGATGTAGGGCGTGGGTGTAAGCGAATCGAGTGGAAGCCGAGACGCACGCCGGATGATGGTTGCCAACCATGCCGCTTGAAGCGGCGTGCCGGCCTTCAAGTCGCTCCGCGCTCAGCTCGACTTTCCGCAATTCACGCGGTGAGGCAGAGAGTCTGGAAGACTCGGTTTGGCAAGGCGGTCGGAATTTTGATGGTTTCGTCCGGTTGCCGGGAGATGGAAAGTGTGCCGCAGGAGCACACAGGAAGGAGGTTCGGAATGGACTGACGGACTGTGTCGAAGCTGCGTGAGAGATGGAGGAAGGCCCTCCGGAGTCGGCTTCCGAGAGCGGGCTCCAAACCACTCCAGG
>JAKAWQ010000095.1 GCA_021816925.1 Pseudomonadota bacterium | reverse complement strand
CTATCCTGGCGCTGGATTGGGATCAGATCGAGGATTGCGGCGCCCATTTGCGTGCCCCGGAACCGGCGACGCTCTATCGCATGCACGGCAACATGACGGGCGCCTATGCCATCCGGAATCTGCACATTCGCAACCGCGTCGTTGTCACCAACAAGCTGCCGACCGGGCTGAACCGCGGCTTCGGTGGCCCACAGATCTACTTCCCGCTGGAGCGGCTGATCAGCCGCGTCGCCGCAACGCTCGGGCTCGATCCGCTCGCTGTGGTGCGGCGCAACCTGGTGCCGGCCGACGCTTTTCCCTATCGGACGGCAACCGGGGCGTTGCTCGACTCCGGAGACTATCGGGCGGCGCTGGACGTGGCGCTCCGCGACGGCGATCATGAGAGCCTGCTCGCGCGGCGCGCGGCGGCACGTGTCGAGGGGCGGCTCTATGGCATCGGTTATGCCGCGGTCGTCGAGCCCTCGGTATCCAACATGGGCTACATCACCACGGTGCTGACCGCGGCCGAGCGGCGCCGCGCGGGCCCAAAGAACGGCGCTCAGGCAACCGCGACCATCACGCTCGACCCCGTGGGGTCGGTCTCGGTCCATGTCGCCTCCGTCCCGCAGGGCCAAGGACATCGCACCGTGCTGTCGCAGGTGGTGGCCGACGTGTTCGGGCTACGGCCTTCCGATATCCGCGTGGTCACGGAATTGGATACCGCCAAGGACGCCTGGTCCATCGCCTCCGGCAATTACGCCAGCCGCTTCGCCCCGGCGGTCGCGGGAGCCGCCCAGATCGCCGCGACGCGGCTGCGGGAGCGGCTGGCCCGGATCGCCGCGGCTCAGCTCAACGCCCGTGCGGACGAACTCGTGTTCTCGGCGGGCAAGGTCTTCAGTCCCGGCAATCCCGGCAACGCCATCCCCTTCACTCGGCTTGCCGCGACCGGGCATTGGGCGCCAGCGACCTTGCCGGAAGAGGTCGAGCAATCCCTCCGCGAGACCGTATTTTGGACGCCGCCGCAACTCGACGCGCCCAATGACGCCGACGAGGTCAATTCGTCGCTGTGTCATGGCTTCATCTTCGACTTCTGCGGCGTCGAGGTGGATCGCGACACGGGCGAGATCCGGCTCGACCGCTACGTGACGATGCATGACTGCGGACGCATCCTGCATCCCGGCATGGTGGCCGGACAGATCACCGGCGGCTTCGCTCATGCCTTGGGTGCGGCGCTCCTGGAGGAGCAATCCTACGCGCCGGATGGGAGTCTGCTTACCGGCACGCTGGCCGACTATCTCATCCCGACGGCGAGGGAGGTGCCGGAACCCGTCATCCTGCACTACGAAACGCCGTCGCCGTTCACGCCGCTCGGAGCCAAGGGCGTGGGCGAGGGCAATACCATGTCCACGCCGGTTTGCATCGCCAATGCGGTTGCCGACGCGCTTGGTCTTGCGGACATCCGGCTTCCGCTGCTGCCTTCCCGTCTTTCGGAGGCGCTGCACGGCGCCGAGCCTCAGCCGCCGCACCATGAGGCGAGACCGCCGCAGGCGACGCAAGGCGAGCGGACGCTGTTTGGCCGCGGCCGCGCCTCGGTTGACGCGACGCCCGAACAGCTCTGGGCGATGCTGCTCGATCCCGCTCTGCTCGCCCGCGTGGTGCCGGGCGCCGACAATGTCCGGCGCGAGAGCGATACCCGGTTCCGCGCGGAGGTCACGCTAGGCATTGGCCCGGTGCGCGGACGTTACCGTGCCGAGATCGCGCTTTCCGACCTCGATCCACCACGCGCCGTCACTTTGTCCGGCTCGGTCGACGGCGCTCTCGGCTTCGGGCGTGGCCGTGGACGGCTGCGGCTCGTGCCGGTCGGACAGGCCCGCACGGAGCTGACCTACGACTACGAGGCCGCAGTGGGCGGCAAGATCGCCTCGATCGGCGGGCGGCTACTGGACGGCGCGGCGCGGGTCGTCATCGGACAATTCTTCGAGTCACTCGCGGTGCAGGCAAGCGGCCGGCGGCCGAGCTTGTGGCGGCGCCTGCTCAGGCTGTTCCGGAGGCGCGCGTGAAACCGGCCCGCTTTGCCTATCAGCGCGCGGCGACGACGGAGCATGTGCTCGAAGCCCTGCATAGAAGCGGCGGCGAGGCCCGTGTGATCGCGGGCGGACAAAGCCTGGTGCCGATGCTCAACATGCGGCTCGCGCGCCCGGCGCTGCTGGTGGACATCATGCACGTCGCAGCGTTGAGCCACGTCGACGACGACGGCGCGCGGCTGACCATCGGCGCCGGGGTGCGGCAACGCGACCTGGAGATGCGTCACGACACCGCAGCGCGGCAGCCGCTGCTCGCTATGGCTCTGCCCTGGCTTGGCCATGTGCAGACGCGTAGCCGTGGCACGGTCTGCGGCTCCATCGCCCATGCGGACCCGAGCGCGGAGCTACCTCTGGTGCTCACCGCGCTGCGCGGTGAGGTGCATCTCCGCAGCCGTCGCCGTGCTCGCCGCCTCCCAGCGGAGGCATTTTTCACCGGCATGATGGTCACGGCGCGCGCCGAGGACGAGTTGATCGAGGCGGTTTCAGTCCCCGCGGTCCGCCCGGGGACAGGCTACGCCTTCCGCGAAATATCGCGCCGCCACGGCGACTTCGCCATCGCCGCGTTTGCCGCTGTCGCTGATGAAAAGGAGCTACGTCTGGCGATCGGCGGCGTGGCGGAGACCCCTAAGGCGCGCGTTCTGCCGACCGACCAGGGGCTTGACGACGCGCTCGACACCTTCGCCTGGAATCTCGAAGCACGAGACGATTTGCACGCGTCGGCGCGCTACCGCCGCGAGTTGGTCCGCCGCATCGGCCGGGAAGTCGTTCTGGCCGCCATACGCGATCGGGAAGCCCGCGCCCTCAAGGAGGCCACCTGATGTCCCGCCAAGCTCCCGCCGTGCTCGACGCCGGGCAGCGCCATCCGGTACGGTTCACGCTGAACGGCCGCAAGGCCGGCGGCGAGGCTGAACCCCGCATGCTGCTGCACGATTTCCTGCGCCATGTCCTGGGCGCGACCGGCACGCATGTCGGTTGCGAGCATGGCATCTGCGGCGCCTGCACGGTGCAGATCGACGGCGCCCCGGCGCGCGCCTGCCTGACGCTGGCGGTGCAGGCCGACGGCGCCGAGATCCGTACCGTCGAGGGGCTGGCGTCGGCGCCGGACCGGCTTTCCGCGCTGCAGGAGGCGTTTCGCGCCCATCACGGTCTACAATGCGGTTTCTGCACCCCGGGGATCTTGATGTCGCTCGACGCCCTGCTGCGCGAGCGCCCGGATTGCGGCGAGGCTGAGATCCGTGAGACGCTTTCCGGCCATCTCTGTCGCTGCACGGGTTACACGCCGATCGTAAAAGCCGCGCTGGCGGCGGCGGAAGCCTTGCGGGTGCCCCACCATGCTTGACCTCGGGACAAGCTTCGTTGCGAGCGCCGAGCGCGATCCCGACGCGCTTGCGATCGTCGACGGAGAGATGCGGCTCACCTATGGCGAATGGGTGCCTCGCATCGCTGCGGTGGCGGCGGGGCTCGACAGCATCGGGTTGCGCCGCGGCGACCGCCTGCTGACCCTGCTGCAGAACCGCTGGCAAACGGCGACGCTGCATTGGGCCTGCCAGATCTCGGGCGTCATCATCACGCCGCTGAACTGGCGCGCCAAGGCAGACGAGGTCGACTACTGCATAGCCGATGCCGAGGTGCGGGCGATCGCCTACGAGGAGGCATCGGCTGAGGCGGTGCGGGCGGCGGCGGCTTCGCGCGCCTTGCCGCGCCTCACTCTCGCCGTGGCTGGCGAGGGCGAGGTCGCCTTCGACGCGATGGCGGCCATGACGGGATTGGCCTTGCAGCCGCGCGCTACCGCCGAAGACTGGTCGCTGATGCTCTACACTTCGGGCACGACGTCGCGGCCAAAGGGCGTGCCGCGTCGGCACCGGGCGGAGCGCGCGGCGGCGATCGCCCATGTGGCGCAGAACCTCTACGCCCATGGCGAGCGGACGCTTGGTGTCATGCCGCTCTATCACACCATGGGCGTGCGCTCGCTTCTGGCGATGTCGCTGCTCGGCGGCTGCTTCGTCTGCCTGCCGCGCTTCGACCCGAAGATCGCGATCGACCTGATCGCACGGGAGCGTATCACCAATCTCTATCTGGTGCCGACACTCTACCATGACCTGGTGAGCCATCCGGATTTCGGCGGCGCGGATATCGGCAGCGTGCGCAAACTCGGCTTTGCCGGGGCGCCGATGACCGACGGACTGCTCCAGCGCTTGACCCGCGCGTTTCAGCCCGATCTGTTCGTCAACCACTACGGCAGCAGCGAGGTCTATACCTGCACGATCAACCAGAACGCCGCGGCCAAGCCGGGCAGTGCCGGACGCTCCGGCCTCAACCAGCGCATCCGCGTCGTGCGGTTTGCGGCCAGCGACGCTTCGGATCTGGCGGCGCCGGGGGAGGAAGGGGAAATCCTCGCCCTACTCGCGGGCGACGAGGCGTTTGAGGGCTATTGGCGCCGCCCCGACACCGACGCGACGGCGTTGCGCGACGGCTGGTATCGCACCGGTGACACCGGTTATTTCGACGCTGACGGCGATCTCTTCGTCACCGGCCGGGTCGATGACATGATCATCACCGGCGGCGAGAATGTCTCGCCCGTCGAAATCGAAAGCTGCCTTTCGCTGCATCCGGCCGTTACCGAGGTGGCGGTGGTCGGCCTGCCGGATGAGCGCTGGGGCAAGATCGTGACCGCGTTCGTGAAAACCGCGGCACCGGTCGAGGCGGCAGAACTCGACCGGCACTGCCGCGAAAGCGGCCTTGCCAATTACAAGCGTCCGCGGCGCTTCGTCTTCGTCGCCGAAATCCCGAAATCGCCGGTCGGCAAGCTACTTCGCCGCAAGCTGATCGATGGCGACTACGTCATCTCTCTATCTCAGGAACCCGCAGCATGAACGACGTTTTGGCGCCAGACCACCCCCATGACGGCTTTCGCATCGAGATCGACGAGGCGCACGCGCGCGGCGATATCGTGCTCGACCGCCCGCCCTATAACGTCATCACCATGCCGCAGCGCGACCAGATGCGGCGTGCTTTCGAGACGCTGGACGAGGATCCGCGCGTACGAGTGATCGTGGTGCGCTCGATCGGCCGGCATTTCAGCAGCGGCGGCTACATCAAGGGGTTCTTGGAAGCCTCGCCGGAACAGGTCTCGCATCTCGCTTGGAACATTGCCGCCCCGGCGCGCGCCTCAAAGCCGGTGATTGCCGCCAATCGCGGCTATTGCTTCGGCGTCGGATTCGAACTCAGCCTGGCGTGCGATTTTCGGCTGGCCTCGGAAACCTGCGAATATGCGCTACCGGAGCAGAAACTGGGGCAGATTCCTGGCTCCGGCGGATCCGCGCGCCTTCAGAAGATTATCGGCATCACGCGTACCAAGGACATCGTCATGCGCTCGCGCCGGATCGCCGCGCGCGAGGCCAATGACTGGGGCATCGTGACCGAAATCGTGCCCGACGACGAATTGGAACAGGCAACCGCCCGGCTCGTCGCCGAGCTGGTCACGTTTTCGCCCTTGGCGCAGCGCACGGCAAAGAAACTGCTCAACGACACCGAGGATGCATCGCTGGCCATCGCCATCGAAATGGAGGGTCACTGCTACTCTCGCCTGCGTTCGTCTGAGGATTTCCATGAGGGTGTCGCCGCCTTTCATGAAAAGCGCGCGCCGCGCTTCCGGGGCGTTTAGGCGATGGACGCGGCGTCCTTGCGCCTGGACGGGAAAATCGCCCTGGTCACCGGCGCGGCGCAAGGAATCGGTGCGGAATACGCCCGCGCCTTGGCGGGGGCCGGCGCGGCGGTGCTGCTGTCCGATATGGTTGATGCTTCCCCTGTCGCCGAGGCGATTGTGAGGGCCGGCGGCCGAGCCGAGGCGACGCGCACCGATGTGACCGATGATGCCTCCGTCGCGGCGATGATGGAGATGGCGGAACGCCGCTTCGGCGGCGCCGACATTCTGGTGAACAATGCCGGTCTGTTTGCGACGCTTGCACTCAAGCCTATGGACGAAATTCCCAGCGCCGAATGGGACCGGGTCATGGCCGTCAATGTACGCGGCACCTTCGCCTGCTGCCGCGCCGTGCTGCCTGAGATGCGCCGGCGCGGCTATGGCAAGATCGTCAATATCGCGTCCGGCACCGTGTTTAAGGGCGTGCCGGGGATGCTGCATTATGTCGCCTCCAAGGGGGCGGTGGTGGCGCTCACCCGGGCGCTGGCGCGGGAAGTGGGCGCCGATGGCGTGCGCGTGAATTGCCTCGCCCCGGGTCTGACCATGAGCGAGGGCGTGCGCACGAACCCGAGCTGGAGCGCACAGGTGGTCGCCGGCAACGTCGCTAGCCGGGCGCTCCAACGTGAAGCGCACCCTTCGGATCTGACGGGTACGCTGCTGTTCTTGTGCGCCGCCGCCAGCGACTTCATGACCGGGCAAACCGTCGTGGTCGATGGCGGATCGGTCATGCATTGATCATGGCTGGACCTAGGCGCCTCGTCATCGGTATCTCGGGCGCGTCCGGCGTGCAGTACGGCGTGCGCATGCTGGCGGTATTGCGCGACACCGACATCGAAACGCATCTCGTGATGACGCAGGCCGCAGAAATCACGCTGGCGTACGAGACCCGTTTCAAGGTGGCGGAAGTGCGGGCGCTCGCTCGCGTGTGGCACCAGGTGACCGATATCGCCGCGGCGATCAGCAGTGGCTCGTTCCGGACGATGGGCATGGTGGTGGCGCCGTGTTCGATGCGCTCGATGTCAGAAATCGCCTCTGGCGTCACCAGCTCGCTGCTGACCCGCGCCGCCGATGTGACGCTGAAGGAGCGGCGGCGCCTGGTGCTGATGGTGCGCGAAACGCCGCTCCATACCGGCCATCTGCGCACGATGCTGGCGCTCTCGGAAATCGGCGCCATCATCACCCCACCGGTTCCAGCCTTCTATGCGCGGCCCGAGAGTCTCGACGCGATGGTCGACCATACCGTCGGACGCGTGCTCGATCTTTTCGATATCGATACCGGCATGGTGCGCCGCTGGCGCGACCCAGAGGGAGGAACACGTGACGCCTGACAGAGGAACGCTCGCCCCCGTCACCACGCTGCGCGGCTGGCTCGACCATCTCGCCGCGCGCGACCGGCTCGCGGTGATGCGCCCGGGGCTCGGCCTGGTGCATGAAATCGCGGCGGTCGCCAAGCGACTGGACGGGAGAAAGGCGACCTATTTTCCCGCCCCGGGTGGCCACGCTATTCCCGTGCTCTCCGGTCTGGTCAGCGATCGTGGCTGGATGGCCGAGGCCATGGGGGTTCCACCCGCCGGGTTGCTCAAGCGCTTTCAGGACGCCGCGGCGAACCCGCTCCGATGCCGGGAGGTGCGGCAGGCCCCGGTGCAGGCGGTGGTTCACGATCAGGTCGACCTGACCACGCAGCTTCCCGTGCCGACCCACAACGAATTGGACAGCGGCGCTTACATCACCGCCGGCCTGTTGATCGCGCGCAACCCGACGAACGGCGTCCAGAACGTCTCCATCCATCGTCTCCAGATCAGCGGACCAGACCGCATGGGCGTGCTGCTGCTGCCCCGGCACACCCTCGCCTATCTGCATCTCGCGGAACAGACGGGGCGCGATCTCGAGGTGGCGGTGGTGATCGGCGTGGATCCGCTGACGTTGCTCGCTTCGCAAGCGATTGCCCCGCTGGACACGGACGAGCTGGAGATTGCCGGCGCGCTGCATGGCGCCCCGCTCGATGTCGTGAAATGCCGCACCAACGACGTCCGCGTCCCGGCCGCAGCGGAAATCGTGCTCGAGGGGCGGATTTCGCCGAGCGAACGCGCGCCGGAAGGCCCGTTCGGAGAATTCCCGCAATACTACGGAGAGCGCGCCGAACGCCACGTCTTGCGGGTGGATGCGCTCACGCATCGCCGCGGTCCCCTATTCCACACGATCGTCGGCGGTGGCCTCGAGCATCTGCTGCTGGGCGGCATACCGCGCGAGGCGACGCTGCTGGCCCATTTGCGCCGCAGCTTCCCGGGCGTGCTGGACGTACATCTGGCACGCGGCGGCGTGTGCCGCTACCACCTCTACGTCAAGCTCGAGAGCCGGAGCGAGGGCGAGGCCAAGAACGTCATCATGGGCGCGTTCGGCGGGCATTACGACATCAAGCAGGTCATCGTCGTCGATCCCGATGTCGACATCCACGATTCGACCGAAGTGGAATGGGCGGTGGCCACGCGGTTCCAGGCTGACCGCGACCTCGTTGTCGTCTCACACGCCCAGGGCTCCAAGCTCGATCCGTCCGCACGCGACGGGCTGGGCGCGAAGATGGGTCTCGATGCGACCGTGCCGTTCGGCGCGCCCTCTATGAAATTCAAGCGGATCGCCGTCCCCGGCGAGAACACGGTCGATCCCGCGACGCTCGTGGACCCTCGGCCACCATCCGCCTGGCGGGAGATCCGCTGACTGCCGCACGCCAACGAGACGCTGTCCAAGAAGACCGCAAACCAAGGGGAGGTTGAGCATGTCCATGACCGGCGCCGCGATGCCGCCTACTGTCGGAGTAACCGGGCGGCAGATGGCTATCGCCATCGTCGCTTCCTGCCTCGGCTGGTCGCTCGACCTGTTCGATCTGTTCATCCTGCTCTACGCGGCACCGGCGGTCGGTGCTGCATTCTTTCCCTCCAGCCGCCCAACGCTTTCACTCGCCGCGGTCTATGCCTCCTTCGCGGTGACCGTTCTGATGCGGCCCGTCGGCTCGGCAATCTTCGGCTCCTATGCTGATGTGCATGGGCGCAAGAACGCCATGACCATTGCCGTGGTCGGCGTGGGCGTGGTGACGGCGTCCTTCGGTTTGCTGCCGACCATCGCGCAGATCGGCGTGGTCGCGCCGGCGCTGTTCCTGGTGTTGCGCTTGGTCCAGGGCGTGTTCGTGGGCGGCGTGGTGGCCAGCACGCACACCGTTGGCACCGAAAGCGTGCCGCCGCGCTGGCGCGGTTTCCTTTCCGGTCTGATCGGCGGTGGCGGTGGTGGTCTCGGTGCGCTGCTAGCGTCCGCTGTGTTCCTCGCGGCCTCATCACTGTTCCCGGGCGATGCATTCTCCGTGTGGGGCTGGCGATTCATGTTCTTCTCAGGGCTTTCCAGTTCCGTGCTTGGTTTTTTGATATTTAAAGTTCTGGAGGAATCACCGGTTTGGAAGATCATGGACGAGAAGCGGGCTGCCGTGCGCGCCGACCTCGCGCTCGCCACGCGTACGCGCTCGCCCTTGCGCACGCTGTTCGCCAGCGGATATCGGAACGTGCTACTGGTAAACTTACTGATAACCGCCGGTGGCGGATCGGCCTACTATCTGACCTCGGGCTTCATGCCGACACTGCTCAAGGTGGTCGGCAAGATATCCGGCGCCACTGCGTCGCTGATCCTGATAGCCGCCAGTGCCGGCGCCATCCTGGCCTCGCTTCTGTTCGGGACGCTCAGCGACTGGCTCGGGCGGCGTACCACATTCAGGGTGGTCGGCCTCGTGAATCTGGTGCTGCTTCCAGCACTCTTCTTGGCCATCCCCAACACGGCAAGCATACAGCAGCTCGCCATCTGCGCCATCGCGCTGGCATTCTTGGGAAACGCCTCCTATGCGCCGATACTGATCTTCCTGAACGAGCGGTTCCCGACGGCGCTGCGTGCCAGTGGCACTAGCCTGTCATGGAACCTTGGCTTCGCGATCGGCGGCACGATGCCGACGTGGGTGTCGCTATCAAGCGGAAGCCCAGTCAACCTGCCCCTTACCCTGGCGATTTTCTCGGTAGTGGTGACACTCGTTTTCTTGGTAGGGAGCTTTATCGTGCCGGAAACGCGGGGACGGTTTGATTGACGGTAACTGCTTCCGTAATGGGTCGTTGGGGGTCAAGTCCCCCCCGAAGGACGTTCACCAGCAGTTACCCGGCTTCATCGGAATCCGCGTCCCGGCGCGGTTCACTCAGGTCGCCGCAGCATGACACCCCCGAGATCCTGATGCTTCCCATCAGGAAGCTACGGGATTCATGCATTTGACTGAGCTGCAATGATGAAGCCTGTGGCCATGGAAGCGAAGCGTGCCCACCCTGCGCGCATGGTTTTTGGTCCAGCCCGGACGGCGGCACGTTCTATTTCACCGATACCTGGTCGGGTGAAATCTCCGCCTATGATTACGATCAACGCACCGGCACGGTCGCCAACAAGCGCACCTTCTGCACGCGCCCGAAGACCGATGGCGGCGGCTTCGACGGGGCGACGGTGGATGCGGAAGGCTGTGTATGGAGCGCGCATGTCTATGTCGGCAAGCTGGTGCGCTATCGGCCTGATGGCAGTGTGGACCGCGTGATCGAGATGCCGGTGAGGAAAGTGACCAGCGTGATGTTCGGCGGTCCTGACCTGGATGTGCTGTTTGTTACCTCGATGGCCAAGCCGCCACTGCCGCGCTTCCCCGGCGACGGCGTGCTGCGCGGCTCGCTGTTTGCGATCCACGGTCTCGGTGTCCGGGGCATGCCGGAAGCGCGCTTCGCCGGCTGAGGGCACCACGGGGGTCTTGGCGGCCGGCTTGCCGCCATCCCCGCCGCCGCTGACGGGCGTGTCGTTCGTAACTGGCCGGGGTTCTTGAATTTCGTCTGCGGTATTCTGGTGAGGTCGATGGCGCAAGCATCCGACGATCGCGTTGTGGCGGGAGAAATCATGGGGCATGGCCGGGCGACTCGCGACGGTACTGTCGGCTTGACGCTGTTGCGCTTGATGGAAAAATGATAGACGTGTCTGGCGTTGTGCGCGTCCGCAGCGAT
>JAKAWQ010000094.1 GCA_021816925.1 Pseudomonadota bacterium | reverse complement strand
AAATTTCTTCGGCAAAATCAAGCAGTTCCGGGCGATCGCCACCCGCTACGACAAGACCGCCCGCAACTTCCTCGCCGCCATCCACCTCGTCGCCGCTACGATTCGGCTGAATTGACGACACGCCCTAAAATAGCGCTGAGCCTTGGGCAAGCGGGCTTAAATAAGGTCCCGTGACCAAGCGCTGCCCTTGATGGCGCGCCCCGCCCGCCCGCGCATCGTCCTAACGAAGAGAGGGTCCTCCGAACCTATGCTCGCGCCGCTTCCTCTGCCCCACCCACCACCCTCGGCAAATCAGCCGCCGCGCCGGCCACCTCCGGCTCCGGCAACGATTCGCCGGTCGCAACCGGCGCCGGCAGCGGCGCCGCCGGCCGGTTTTGCCTGAGCGCCGCAGCACTCTCCGCCACCACCTGCCAGAGGCTGCGCGCCAGAAGCTTGCGATCGGGAAACAAGAGCGGATCGGCAGGCGCGTGCAGAATCACGCTCGCGCGCAGCCCATGATGCTGGCCGAGCCGCCAGAAATGCGGCCCGATCTCCATATCGCCATACCAGGCAAAAAGCGGCCGCGTGCTCCTGAGCGCCGGCAGCCCGTCCAGCCGGTCATACACTACCGAAATGGGCTGCAGGATCGGCGGCTCCGGCCCCTCGGCAATCGCGAAGAAGCTCGAGCGGAACGGCAGCACCCGCGCCCCGTCCGAAGTCGTCCCTTCCGGAAACAGGATCAGGTCGTCGCCCGCTTCCAGCCGCTCGCGGATCGCCTTGTTCTCGAGCCCGGTGCGGCTCTTGCGCCGGCTCACGAACTCGGTGCGGCCGAGCCTCGCGATCGTGCGGATCACCGGCCAGGCGCCCACCTCTGCCTTGGCGATGAAGCACGCCTCGAGCACGCCCCCGAGCACGGGGATGTCGAGCCAGGAAGAATGGTTGGAAACGAACACCACCCGCCGCTCTCCGCCCCGCGCCGGCGTCCCCAGAACACGCACATCGAGCCCGATCAGCCGGCAGAACGTCCGCCAATAGACGCGCGCAAACACCACCCGCCCGCGTCCCGAAAGCGCGATCAGAACCGTCTGCAATGGCACAGCAACCAGCGTCCAGAGAATCATCCCCAAGCCGCGTGCACCCACCCGGAGCCACCGGCGCAGCCGGCCCCGGCGCGGGCCAAAGGGAGGAGATGGCACCACGCGGAGCCAGGGCGTGAGCAGAAACCGACTCTGGACCAGCTCCATTCCCTCCCGATAGCGCGCTCGCGCCTCCGAAACAATCGGCCCGCACGTACCCGCTTTCCCCGCCTCGGCGGCCGCCGGTCCGCCGATTACGCCCTCGCTCAGGCCATCCCTGCGGGAAATGAATCCGCTGGCGCGCGACCCGGAAAGGCGGGGGAAGACCTGCCCAATTCGCCGCCCCTCGCCGTTCGGCTGTCTGCCGGCCGTCCGGATTTGCACTCGCCGCATCAGCCCCCGTCCGCAGGGGCTTCGCCGCCCGCGGAGAGGATTATCATTCTGCTACGACAACAACCCTCCCGCCGCGCTCGCCGCGGGCCCGCCCGGCGGCTCAATCCGCCGCCAGCGCCATCCGGCTCGGCGCCAGCACCTTGCCGACGTAATCCTCGACGGCTGCGGCAATCGGCCCCGCATGGTCGGCGAACACGTGGTCGGCGCCGCGCAGAACGCGGTAGTCGATGCGCACGCCCTTCTGCGTGTTGAGCTTCTCGACGAGCTTGGCAACCGCCGCCTCGGGCACGAGCTCGTCGGCATCGCCATGCAGCATCAGCCCGCCGCCGGGACAGGGCGCAAGGAATCCGAAATCGTAATGGTTGGCCGGCGGCGCGATGCTGATCCAGCCCGAGATCTCCGGCCGGCGCATCAGAAGCTGCATGCCGACGAACGCCCCGAACGAATAGCCGGCAATCCAGAGGCCACCCGAATTGGGATTCACGGTCTGCATCCAGTCGAGCGCGGCCGCCGCATCGCTGATCTCACCCACCCCGCCGTCATAGCGTCCCTGGCTCCGCCCGACACCGCGGAAATTGAACCGCATCACCGAAAAGCCGAGCTTCTGGAAGGTCTGATAAAGCGTGAAGGCGATCCGGTTGTTCATCGTGCCGCCGTGCAGCGGATGCGGATGCAGCACGAGCGCGAGCGGCGCACCGCGATCACGCGAATGGTGGTAGCGACCTTCCAGCCGGCCATCCGGGCCGGCAAACATCACCTCAGGCATGGCGTTCCGATTTCCGTTCCCTCTGTCGGCCCGACCCCAACGGCCCGGCAGACATCCCCGATCAAGACCGGCCCATCGCGTGTCCAGCGCCTCCTGGGCAGGAGAGTTGCCTCGGGACGCAGGGAAGATAGGAACCGGCCTCGTCTCAGGCATCCCCCGAACGAATGAATTCTTGACCTTCACGGTCGGGAAAAATACCGTTCGCGACGGCAGCGTTGCTCCGCTGCCTGACTCGGTTGCCGTCTGCCTTGCCTCCTTTGCTCCTAACCAGTTGGTCCACGGCCCCGGCGCGGGCTCCACATCCAGGGCGCGGTCACTATAGGGTGAGGGAAAGGGCTTTCATAACGGAAATGTCGCATGGCCTTCATGTCCCTGCGTGAGACCATCCGCGCCTACCGCGAGCGCGATCCGGCGGCGCGGTCCTCGCTCGAAGTGCTGCTTTGCTACCCGGGGTTGCATGCGGTCCTGTTCCACCGCCTCGCCCACGCACTCTGGCGGCGCCGCCTGCGTCTGCTCGGCCGCTTCGTCTCCCATCTCGGCCGATTCCTGACGGGAATTGAGATCCATCCCGGCGCGCGGCTTGGCCGTCGCTTGGTGATCGACCACGGCATGGGCGTCGTGATCGGCGAGACCGCAGAGATCGGCGACGACTGCCATCTCTACCATCAGGTGACATTGGGCGGGACCTCGATGGCCAAGGGCAAGCGCCACCCGACGATCGGCGATCGGGTGATCATCGGCGCCGGCGCCAAGATCCTCGGCCCGATCACGCTCGGCGACGACGCCCGGGTCGGCGCGAACGCCGTGGTGGTGCAGGCGGTGCCGGTCGGCACCACCGTCGTCGGCGTCCCCGCCCATCCGGTGGACCGTCCGGTGGAGAGAGAGGCCGAGTTGAACGCCGCGCGCGGCGCCGCCTACGGCACGCCCTGCGAGGGCGATGTCGATCCCCTGCTCAGCGAAATCGAATCGCTCCGCGCCGAGCTCTCCGAGGTGGAGGCGAAGCTCGCCCGCCTCGCCGCGCAGCGCCCCGGCGCCCGCCGCGAACCCGCCGCCGAGTAGGAGGCGATGCAACTTTCAGCCCGCGGCCGCTACGCCGTGATGGCAATGGTCGATCTCGCCGCCCGCGCGCCCGTCCGCTCAGGCGCCTCTTCCTCCGTCCCGCTCGCCGAGATCGCGCTCGGGCAACGCATCAGCCTCGCCTACCTCGAACAAATCTTCTGCCGCCTCCGCCGCGCCGGCCTGGTCCTCGCCGTGCGCGGCCCGGGCGGGGGCTATCGGCTGGCCCGCGCGCCGGCCGAGATCGCAATCATCGAGATCATCCGCGGCTCCGGCGAGCCGATTCGTACCACCCGCTGCCGCCCCGGAGGTTTACCCTGTCCGGGCAGTTCGCCCGCGTTGCCGGGCGCGCGCTGCCGGACGCACGCCCTCTGGGCCGCGCTCGGCCACGAGATAGAGCGCTTCCTGGGCTCGGTCACGCTCGCCGACGTGCTCGCCGGCCATCCCGCCATCCCGGCCGCCGCGGCATGACCTATCTCGACGCCAACGCCGCCGAGCCGCTCCGCCCGGCCGCCCGCGACGCCGTGCTCGCCGCGCTCGATGAGGTCGGAAATCCCTCTTCCGTGCATGGCCCGGGACGCGCCGCGCGGCGCCTTCTCGAAACCGCGCGCGAACGGCTCGCCATCCTCTTCGGCGCGCGCCCGGCCGATCTCGTGTTCGTCTCCGGCGGCACCGAGGCCGACGCGCTCGCGCTGCACGCCTTCGGCACCGGGCGCCGGCTGATCATCGGCGCGACCGAACACGACGCCGTCCGCGCCGCCGCTCCGGAAGCGACGATCCTGCCGGTTGACCGCTCGGGCCAAGCCGATCTCGAGCGACTTGCCGCCCTGCTCGCCGCCGGCCCGCCCGCGCTCGTCGCCCTCATGTTCGCCAACAACGAAACGGGCGTCCTCCACCCGATCGCCGCGGCCGCCGATCTCTGCCGCCGCTTCGGTGCCTTCCTCCACATCGACGCGGTTGCCGCCGCCGGCCGCGTGCCGATCGATTTCGCCCGCCTCGGCGCAACCTCCCTCGCGCTTTCCTCGCACAAGCTCGGCGGCCCGGCCGGCGCCGGCGCGCTCCTCCTCGCCCCCCAGGCCGCTCGCCAATTCCGTCCGCTGATCGAAGGCGGCGGGCAGGAGCGCGGCCGGCGCGGCGGCACGCCGCCCGTGGCCGCGCTCGCCGGCTTCGCCGCCGCGGCCGCCTCTGCCGCTGCCGATCCACCCACGCTCGCAGCCTTGCGTGACGAAGCCGAGCGGGCCGCGGTCGCCGCCGGCGCCATCGTTTGCGGCAGGCGAGCGCCGAGGCTCGCCAACACCACCTCCCTCGCGCTCCCCTCCGTCAAGGCCGAGACGCAGGTGATCGCGCTCGATCTTGCCGGCGTTGCCGTCTCCGCCGGGGCCGCCTGCAGCTCCGGCAAGGTTGCGGAAAGCCATGTGCTGGTGGCGATGGGCCTCGGCCCGCTCGCCGGCCAGACGATCCGCGTTTCCTTGCCCTGGAACGCGGCGGCGGCGGACGTCGAGCACTTTGTAAGCGCTTACACAAACATGGCCTCCCGCCTCCTTCGACCCGCCGCCTGATTCCAATTCCCTCCACGGTGTGTCCGAACTGTCCACGCTACCCGCAATATCAACGCCTTACGGTTTTGGTCGCAGCCGTTTCGCGCACCTTGCGCCGCAGGATCGAACCCATTACCTCCGCCGCTGATACCGATTTCGCCGCCGCCGGTGGGGCGGCGGCCTGAGGGTTCCCGGATGCCGCGCATGACCTTCATCGAGCGCGACGGCACGCGTCGCGAGGTCGATGCGCCGCTCGGACTGTCCGTGCTCGAGATCGCGCACCGGCACGGCGTCGATATCGAGGGCGCCTGCGAGGGCTCCCTCGCCTGCTCGACCTGCCACGTGATCGTCGATCCGGGATGGTTCGAAAAGCTCGCCGAGGCGACCGAGGACGAGGAAGACATGCTCGATCTCGCCTTCGGGCTGGCAGAGACATCCCGGCTCGGCTGCCAGATCGTCATGACGGAGGCGCTCGACGGGCTGGTGGTCCGGCTGCCCGCGGGCAGCCGCAACATGCTGAACGAGCGATAGCCGTGCGCATCCTGGTTGCGATGTCGGGTGGGGTGGATAGCGCGACCGCCGCCGCGCTGCTCGCCAAGGCCGGGCACGAAGTCATCGGCGTCACGTTGCAGCTTTACGAGAGTGGGCCGCGCCGGCATCGCGGCGCCTGCTGCGCGGGCGAGGATATCCACGATGCGCGGCGCGTCGCCGATCATCTTCGCATCCCGCATTACGTGATCGACGCCGAGGCGCGCTTCCGCGCGGCTGTGCTCGAGGATTTTGCCGCATCTTACGCGCGCGGCGAAACGCCCGTTCCGTGCGTGCGCTGCAATCAGAGCGTGAAGTTCGCCGATCTCACTTTGTTGGCGCGAGAACTCGGCGCCGCGGCGCTGGCCACCGGACATTACGTGCGCCGGATCGAGGGCGGGGAGGGACCGGAGCTGCATCGCGCGCGCGATCTGGCGCGCGACCAGAGTTGGTTCCTGTTCGCGCTCACTCGCAAACAGTTGGCCTTTTGCCTTTTTCCGCTCGGTGAGTCGCCGGACAAGGCCGCGGTGCGCGCGGCAGCCGCACGGCTCGGGCTGCCGGTTGCCGAGAAGCCGGACAGCCAGGATCTCTGCTTCGCGCCTGACGGCGATCATGCTGCGGTGGCAGGCCGGCTGCACGCCGAGGCTCTCGCGGCGGGCGAGATCGTCACGGCCGATGGGCGCGTGCTCGAAAGTCACCGCGGCCTCGCGCGCTACACGGTCGGCCAAGTGCGGCGGCTTGGCCGTGCCGCCTTCGATCACGGTGAGCGGCAGGTGGTGGTCGCGCTCGATGCAACGCGACGGCGCGTCATTGTCGGCCCGCGCAGCACGGCCACGCGCCGCGTCGGTCTGAGCAACATCAACTGGCTCATTCCCCCGCCGCGCCGCCCGATGCGTGCAACGGTGAAGCTCCGCGCGCGCGAGGTGCCCCAGCCGGCGACGATCTTCCCCGATGCAGCCGAGCTTCTGCTCGATACCCCTGCCCTGCCGGCGCCCGGCCAGGCCGCTGTCTTCTACGAGGGGACCCGGGTTCTCGGCGGTGGCTTCATCCGCCGCGCGATTGACTTGGCGTGGCCGGTAGGGGAGATGGTGGCGGGTGCGGGGGAGAGATCCGCGCATGGCGGCGTAGCTCAGCGGTAGAGCAGGGGAATCATAATCCCTTGGTCGGGGGTTCAAATCCCTCCGCCGCTACCATCGCGCCTAGAGCCGGACGCAGGAGAGGACGTGCATGGCAAGCGTTCTCGGAGAGAAGGACGCGATCCGAGAGGTTCTGGCCGAGTACTGCTTCCGCCTGGACGCCGACCGCTTCGAGGAACTGGCGGCGCTCTTGACCGCCGACGGCACCTGGGAAACCGCCTTCGGCACGGCCGGTGGCCGTGCTGAAATCGCGCGGCTCGCGCGCCGGCTTGCAGAACGGCGCGCGCCGCGGCCGCGGCAGGTCCATTGCGTGACGAACATCGTCAACCGCCTCGCCGGGATGCGCGCAAATGTCGCCTCGAACTGGCTGCTCATCGAGAACGCGAGTGATGGGCCGAGGATCGTTGCCGGCGGCGGCTACGCCGACGAGATGGTGAAGAAGGGCGGGGCCTGGCTCTTCCGCCACCGCCGAATCGATCGCTTCATCACCGACGCATAGCCCGGGGCTTACGAGGGAGGAGAAGACATGCCGGTCATTGACGTGCATACGCACATGTTCACGCGGCGGTGGATGGAGCTTCTGCGGGAAAAGGGCGGCATCTATACGCTGAAGACGCGGCCCGACGGCCAGCAAGAGATCTTCCGCGGTGCGACCCCCGTGGCGATCCCGCAGCCCGGCCATTTCGACTACGAGCTCCGGCTCGGCGCGATGGACAAGGCCGGCATCGATCTTGCGACCGTCTCACTCACCTGCCCGAACGTCTATTGGGGCGGCGAGGAGGTGAGCGCCGAGGCGGCACGGCAATCGAACAACAGCATGGCCGAGGCTCAGCACAAATACCCCGAGCGCATCCGCTGGTTCACCTCACTCCCCTGGGAATATCCCGCGCGCGCGATCGAGGAACTGAAGCGGAGCTGCGACAAGGGCGCGATCGGCGTGATGGTGCTCGCCAACATCGCCGGCCGCAGCCTGACCGACCCGTTCTTTGCGCCGATCTGGGCCGAGATCGACCGCCGGGCGCTTCCCGTGCTGGTGCACCCGACCGACCTGCCAGGTGCGGACCTCATGGACATGGGCCAGTACGATCTCAGTTGGTCCGTGGGTTTCATCGCCGACACCACGCTCGCCTTCACGCGCATGATCTTCGACGGCTTTCTCGATCTCTACCCGAACCTGAAGCTGATCGCCTCGCACGGCGGCGGTGCCCTTCCCTATCTCGTCGGCCGCTTTGACAAGGGCGACGAGGTGGAGATCCGCTCGCGGCGCAAGATCAAGACAAAGCCTTCGGAATATCTCCGCCGTATCTGGTACGACTGCATCACCTACCATCCGGAGCCGCTCCGTTTCCTGATCTCGATCGTCGGCCATGACCGCGTGCTCTTCGGCACGGATTATCCGCATCAGGTGCACGACATGCTGGGTTCGATGGCGAACACGGCAGCGCTGCCGGCCGGGCAGTGCCAGGCCATCCGGGAGGCGAACACGCGCAAGATTTTTCCCCTTTGACGACCGCGCGCCTTCCGTCCTTGCCAAGCCCGGCCGCGCAGCGCTAGCGAAGGGCGAAAAAGGAGACCGCCGATGGTCCCGCGCTACAGCCGCCCCGAGATGGAAAAAATCTGGTCGGTTGAATCGAGGTTCCGCATCTGGTTCGAGATCGAGGCATCGGCGGCCGAAGCCATGGCCTCTCTCGGGCAGGTGCCAGAGACGGCGGTAAGAAAGATCCGCGAAAAGGGAGAAAAGGCCGTCGCCGCGATCGGCCCGGCCGATCTCGCGCGGATCGAGGCGATCGAAGCCGAAACCCGCCATGACGTCATTGCCTTCCTGACCTGGCTCGGCGAGGCGATCGGCCCGGAAAGCCGGTTCCTGCATCTCGGCCTCACCTCCTCGGACGTGCTCGACACCGCGCTCGGCGTGCAGCTTGCGCGCGCCGCCGACCTCCTGCTCGCCGATCTCGACGGCCTGCTCGCGGCGCTCAAGGCGCGCGCCTTCGAGCACAAATACACCCTCACCATCGGCCGCAGCCACGGCATCCACGCCGAACCCACCACCTTCGGTCTCAAGCTCGCCGGCCATCACGCCGAGTTCGCGCGCAATCGCGCGCGCCTTCTTGCTGCGCGCGCGGAGATCGCCGTCGGCGCCGTCTCCGGCGCGGTCGGCACCTTCGCTCATCTCGACCCGCGGATCGAGGCGCATGTCTCAGCGCGGCTCGGGCTCGTTCCCGAAACGGTGTCGACGCAGGTGATCCCGCGGGACCGGCACGCCGTCTTTTTCTCGATGCTTGCCGTGATCGCGGCCGGCATTGAGCGGCTGGCGATTGAGGTCCGCCATCTGCAGCGTTCGGAGGTGCGCGAGGCCGAGGAGTTCTTCCATGCCGGCCAGAAGGGTTCGAGCGCGATGCCGCACAAGCGCAATCCGGTGCTTTCGGAGAACCTCACCGGGCTTGCCCGAATCGTCCGCGCCGCCGTCATCCCCGCGCTCGAGAACGTGCCGCTATGGCACGAGCGCGATATCAGCCACTCGAGTGTCGAGCGGGTGATCGCGCCGGATGCCACGATCGCGCTCGATTTCGCGCTTGTCCGCGCCGCCGGGCTGGTCGAACGGCTCACCGTCTATCCCGCGCGCATGCTCGAGAATCTGGAAAGCCTCGGCGGCGTGGTGCATTCGGGCGAGGTGCTGCTGGCACTCACGCGTGCCGGGATCCTGCGCGAGGATGCCTATGGGATCGTTCAGCGGAACGCGATGGCGACCTGGGAGGCACTGGGAAAGCCCGGCGCGAAGACCTTTCGCGAGCATCTCGAGGCCGATCCCGAGGTTGCCGGCCGCGTGCCGAAAGCCGCGCTCGACGCGGCGATGGACCCGGCGCTCCATCTTTCGGCGCTGGATCATCTTTTCACCCGCGCCTTCGGCGAACCCGGTCCCGCGCTTGCCGCGGCGGCGTAGGGCCATGGCATTCGCCTCGGGAGGGGAGGGACGTATCTTTTGGAGGTGCAGGAGCTATGGCTACCGGTGGCGCTGTTGCGCTGGCTGGGGAATGACATCTCACCGGATTCGCTTTAGGTAGAGCGCTGCTGGGGCCGAATTCAGATGCTAATGCCTCTCAAGAGAATGCTCGATCGAGTCGAAACCGCGCGAAACGATTCTGATACAGCTCTCTTTCTTGCGCTCCTCTATAGCGGCGAGCTTGTCCTGAAGCTGGCAGCTGCCGCCCTGCTCGCCGCCGTGGCTGATGACCGAGAGAGGAACGCGAAGAGGGTGGCGCAACGGTTGGTCCGGTCGGACGGTCTGGGCGGTTGGGTGGAGGCGCTCACTGATCTCCTTAGCGGTCCTGCATCGCGGTACCTCGTGAGGGAGTCCATTGCTGATCGTAACTCCCTCACGGAAAAGCACGGACGAGATTCGAGGCAGTTCGAGGCAGTATCCTTGCTTGCTGAAGCGCTGGAGGTCGTTGGCGCTCGCGCCTCTCCGATTGGCTCCAAAATCGCCTTGCGTCAGTGGTTCATCGACCTCGTCACGCTTAGGAACCGGACGCGTGCGCATGGTGCGACGGGGCCCGGGACCTTCAGGAAGGCTGCGCCCGCGCTTGAGCGCTCGCTGCGTCTTATGGGGAGCGAGCTACCGCTTTTTCTGCGGCCATGGGGATACGTTTACAAGGATCTGGGCGGGAGGCGGCACCTGCACTCTCGGTGGAGGCCAGGTGCGTGCCTCGTGGGACCGCGAGGATCTCACCGACGGTGTTTACGTTGAGTTCGGGGCCCCGCGGCGTGTCGACCTTTTGTATTCCGATCCCGATCCGACGGATTTCTTCGTGCCTAACAGCGGATTCACGGGGAGACACTTCGAGGTTCTGTCTTTGGTGACCGACAGGAGGGAGATTAAGGACGCCACCCCGTATTGTGATCCGGTCGGTGTTCTCCCGCCAAGCGAGACTGAGGGTAGCGGGGAACTCGATGTCCACGTCCGAACGTTTTCGAATCTTCCGAAATCCGCGCCGGACTACGTCAACCGCACAGAGCTCGAGGAGCGTCTCTATCAAGAGGTGACGAACGATCGGCATCCCGTGATCACGCTCGTTGGACGTGGGGGGATTGGTAAGACTTCGCTTGCGTTGACCGTTTTGACCCGGATAGCTGGAGAGGGTTTTTTTGATGTGATTCTTTGGTTCAGCGCGCGGGATTGAGCAACCGGCGACATGGGTAACACTTCTGACCGGCGACATGGGTAACACATTTCTTGTTTTGTTCAGGGCTGTTGCGGCGGTTGTTGGGCCTGTGGGCCCGGTGGGCAACGCGCAGCGTTGTCCAGCAGTCCACAGGCTTGAGGCTTGGGTTTGCGCAGGCGGTCGTCGTGATGGCGAATGAC
>JAKAWQ010000093.1 GCA_021816925.1 Pseudomonadota bacterium | reverse complement strand
GATTCGCTGCCGCGCCCGTCGCCCCTGAGACCCACACCCCGCCTCCACGAGTGAGAATCTCCACGCCTGACAGACGAGAGTCGAATCGGTCAAGAGGTTTATGACACAGTAAGATTAAGACCCTTCCCGGGGGCTTGGGCAGCGCCTGGAGGAAAAGCCGCAAGACAATGCACATAAAGAAGCTTTTGCCGTCGCTTCCGAGCTCTGTTCAGGAACGGGTGCGCCTGCTCGCGGCACCTGCCGTCTGGGGCTTCGCTTTGCTTGCGGGCGCTGCGTTCGGCTCCTCAGGGCCCGCGCTGGCGGCAGGCCCGCTCGCCGCATTGCAGCGAGCGGATGACGCCCTCCTGGTCCACGGCATACACGTGCGCATGGCGCTGGTGAACAATTTCGCCGCTAATCCGGTGGGGGGCGAGCGGCAGGGCGCCGGGGTTGCCGGCGGCGTGGTGTTTGGCGCCGACCTCAACCTCGCGCGCATCGTGAGCCGGCAGGGCGCGACGCTCCACGTCACCTTCGCACAATATTGGGGACGCAGTCTGTCGAGCGATTTCATCGGCACGGCAAACAAGGTGCAGAACTACAACTATCCCTTCAAGCAGTTCGAACTTGCCCAGTTCTCGCTCGAACAGAAGCTCGATCACGACCGTCTCGACCTGCTCGTCGGGCGGATCAATGCCACTGCGCATTTCGCCCGCACGCCCTATGGCTGCCGGTTCGAGAATGCCCTCGATTGCCCGCTGACGCTGACCGACATGACCGGCGGCTTCACCGGATTCCCTTACGTCAATTGGGGCGGGCGGGTGCGCTTTCAGGCAACGCCCGCGATCGCGCTCAAGGCCGGAGCCTTCGAGATCAATCCGACGCGCGTCCATAATTCCGGATTCGACTGGTCCACCGAGGCGGCGACCGGGGTGATCGTGCCGGCGGAGATCGATTTCACGGCCGGGCGCGGTACCGCCCATGAACGACGGTTGGCAGTCGGCGGGTGGTACAATTCCGCCCCCTATCCCGATCCCTTTCTCAACAGCAACGGCCGCCCGCGAGGATTCGCGGGGGGCAGGCCTCTGATTTACAGCGGTGGGCGTGGCGGCGCATTCGTCGAGGCTGACGGCGTGGTGTGGCGGCCGCAGACGAGAAGTGCGCGCAATCTGGCCCTGTTCGGGGTGACCGCCGCACCCTTCGACGGGCACGAGACCTACGCCTTCCAAGGAGTCGTCGGAGCCAGCGCCACCGGTCCTTTCGCCGCGCGCCCACACGATCAGTTCAACCTGATGGCTGCCTACATCCGGTTTACAGGAAGCGAGATTGCCTTTCTCGACGATCGTCTGATCAAGAACGGAGGGCACGGCGGGCTTTCGGCCAATCAGTTCATCTTCGAGGTGAATTATGCGGTGCGAATCCGTCCCGGGCTCTTTGTCACGCCCGTGGTGCAATATATCGTGAACCCGGATACCAGCGCCGACCCGGGGGCGAGTTCCATTCCGGCGAACGTGCTGGTGGTGGGAGCGCGCGTGGTGTTGGGGTTTCGCTGAGAGTCCATGCGGGATCATTCGGGTTTCTGATGACGTTACGGACCATGGTCGGGAGTCGTGCCCGGCGCGGAGACGCCCCCGCGTCACGGCTCAGCCATTCCCGGTCCTTCGCCCGTGCTCCGTCACAAGCACAAGGCAACGGGCCGATTTTAGCGAGGATGGCGTCTTCGAAACCGGCAACCGAGGTGAGCTCGCCGCAGCGATCCTGGGTATCCTGCCCCGGCGCCACCCAGCGGCACTTTGCACCGCGAAACGCCGCGGCCAGCGCCCGCCTGCGAGTGGCTCGCTCCAAACCACCGCGCCACCAAGGGAACGGACAACCTATCCGGCAGCGGCAGGATACGCCTGGCCCACGAAACTTACCCGCCGAGGACACTGCGGCCGTCGATTGCCGCCGTGCGCACACCGTCTTCGGTCCGCACAAGAATGCCGGCAGTGTAAGCCGCCTCCATGAGTTCGTGGCGATACCATCGGTCCTCCGTCCTACGTTTTGCTCACTGCAGTAGCAGCCAGCCATGTCGTTGTTCGATCTTTCCGGCATGGTTGCAGTGATCACCGGGGCAAGCCGCGGCATCGGACAGGCGATAGCGCTCCGGATGGCCGAACACGGCGCCAAGGTGGTGGTCTCGAGCCGCAAGCTTCCTGCGTGCGAGGCGGTCGCCGAGCGCATTGTGGGCAGCGGCGGGGAAGCGTTCGCGGTCCACTGCAACATTACACGCAATGAAGACCTGCACGGCCTGGTCGAAACCACCCTCGACCGCTTCGGGGCCATCGACATCCTGGTGTGCAATGCTGGGGTCAACCCATTCTTCGGACCGGCCGCCGAGGTGCCGGACGAGGCCTTCGCGCGGACCATGCAGTGCAACCTCGAGAGCACCTTCCGGCTCTGCAACCGCGCCCTTCCCGAGATCGCCGCCCGCGGCGGCGGTGCAGTGATCCTGGTTTCCTCGATCGCGGGGCTCCGAGGCTCGACGCACCTTGGCGTCTATGCGCTTTCCAAAGCCGCAGAGATGCAGCTTGCGCGCAACATCGCGGTCGAGTGGGGGCCGCGAAATATCCGCGCGAACGCGATCGCGCCCGGCCTCGTTCGCACGGACTTCTCCCGCGCGCTTTGGCAAAATCCGGCCGTGCTCGCCCGCCGCATCGCCGAGACCCCGCTCATGCGCATCGCCGAACCTGACGATATCGCGGGCGCGGCGGTGTTTCTCGCTTCGGCAGCCGGGGCCTTTCTCACCGGCCAAACGATCGTCATCGACGGCGGCGTCACCGCGGGCCAGCCGACCGTGCCGCGAGCCTCCGGGTGAACCGACGCCGTCCGACGGGCCATGACGGTTGACGCCGGGGCCGCGGCGCGGGTCGCCGCTGCGCTGATCTTCGCCGCGACCTACGCGGTGATCGCGATCGGGCGGCTGCCGGGCTTCCGCCTCGATCGCGCCGGTGCCGCTTTCCTCGGCGCGAGCCTGATGGTGGCCGCTGGCGTCCTCAGCTTGCCCGAAGCGTTCTCCGCGATCGATATGAACACGATCGTGCTCCTGCTCGGGATGATGATCGTCGTGGCCAATCTCCGGCTCTCCGGCTTCTTTCGCGTTCTCACCAACTGGACAGCCCGACACGCACGCTATCCGCTTGCCCTGCTGAGCGCAGTGACCCTGCTCTCGGGCATCCTCTCCGCATTCCTCGTCAACGATGCCGTATGCCTCGCCCTGACTCCGCTCGTGCTCGAGCTCGTGCTCAAGCTGAAGCGCGATCCGGTGCCTTATCTGCTCGCCCTCGCCATGGCAGCGAACATCGGAGGCGTCGCGACAATCACGGGCAATCCCCAAAACATGATCATTGGCACGCTGTCCGGCATCAGTTATGGACGCTTTGCCGTGGCCCTCGCCCCGGTGGCAGCAATCGGCTTGCTGCTGACCATCGCACTGATCGCAATACTCTTCCGCGCGGAGTTCTGGCCCGCGGAACGGTTGAGTGCGTCGATGCCCCCGCCACGGCCTCACCGGCCGGTGATGGTCAAGACGCTGCTCATCACCGCGGGGCTGATGATCGCGCTCTTCCTCGGCGTCGTGCCCGCCAAGGCCGCCGCCTTTGCCGGCGCCATCCTTCTGCTCTCTCGTCGGGTCAAGAGCCGCAAGGTCTATGCGGAGATCGACTGGACCCTGCTTCTCATGTTCGCCGGCCTTTTCATCGTCGTTGCCGGCTTCGAGCGTGCGGTGCTCACGCCCTCCCTGCTCGGGCGCCTGGCGGCACTTCCGCTGTCCGGGGGGCCGGTGCTCAGTCTACTCACCGCCGTGCTCTCGAACCTCGTGAGCAACGTGCCGGCGGTGCTCGTGCTCCGCCGCTTCATCGAACATCTGGCAGATCCCGCGCGGGCCTGGCTCGTGGTGGCTATGGCCTCCACGCTCGCCGGCAATTTCACCATCCTCGGTTCGGTCGCCAACCTGATCGTGGTGCAGCGTGCGCGCGCCCAGCATGTCGAGATCAGATTCGGCACCTATTTCCGCGTTGGTGCCCCACTCACACTTCTTACGATCGCGGTCGGCGTGCTGTTGCTCTAGCGGATCGCGGCTGACCGGAATCGCCGCAGGCGATTCGGGGCCGCGTGAATCCGCTCGGGAAAACGAAGGAGAGCGTCTTCAGTCAGGCTCAAACCGCTCTAGCAATCATTCGGCGGAATCGGACGGAGAGGTCCCGCGGGAGGAAATGAATGACCGACGAGTTGGCCGAGCGCCTCGAGCGCTGCTACACGGGTGTTGTCCACGACGTCATGCGCGCGTGTGGCTTCAGGCACTTCACCTTGCCGCCGGAGCTGCGCCCGCTTTTGCCCGAGAAGCGCATGGCCGGCGCCGCCTTCACGATCGAGGGGATGGCAGTGCCGGCGGCGGATCCCCACGAAACCCTCCTTGCCTGGACCGGGCTCCTCTCGGCCGCGCCGGCGGGCTATCTCTGGGTGTGCCAGCCGAACGATCGCACCGTTGCCCTTATGGGCGAGCTTTCCGCCGAAGCGCTCAAACGCAAGGGCATCCGGGGCTCTGTGGTGGACGGCGGTGTGCGCGATACCGAATTCCTCATCCGTCTCGGATTCCAGACCTGGAGCCGATTCTTCACGCCGCGCGATATCGTCGGCTGCTGGCTGCCGAAGACGACCGGCTGCGAGATCCGGATCGGCGAGGTGGCGATCGCACCCGGCGACTATCTGCTGGGCGACCGCGACGGCCTGGTGCGCATTCCGCGCGCGCACGTTGGCGACGTGGTCACGTTGGCAGAGGCGACGATGCGGAGCGAAAACTTGGTGCGCAACGCAATTCTCTCGGGCATGGATCCGCAGGAAGCCTATCTCGCCCAGGGAAAGTTCTGAAGCCGGCGGCGCCCCATCCGGCGGTTTTTGCTGGAGGCAGCTGGTGCCGGCCGCTTGGATCAGCAGGTCGGATCCGGCACCTCGGCCAATTGCGGGTTGTCGAACACCGGATTCCTCATGCGGTGAAGCGCAGCGGCGAGCGCTCGCGCCAGGTCACGCTTCTCGTCCTCGCCCAGGGCGCGCGCGACCTCCTCGCGCACGCCGTGCCCAACCAGCAGCAACGCCGGCACGCGGCCGCGCCGCTCCTCGAGCACCACCCTCAGCCAATGCACGGGCAGCATCCTTTCCTCGGTCCGGCCGCGCCGGCCGCTGCGCCGCACGGTGAGGCCGGATTCGCCGAGCAGCAGCACCTCGCTCTCGCGAAACGCATTCTCCGCGTGCCAATGCAACAGCAGGAGCGTAAGCCCCACCTCTGCCCCGTTGAACCCGATCACCGGCCAGGCACCGAGCCGCCAGCAGAAGAAGGTGATCACCGAAGAGAGGGTTGAAACCAGCCCGATCAGAACATAAAGCCCGCGCCGTGGCAGGCTGCGGTGCGGCACGATCACCGCTTCGAACACCGCTCCCGGAATTATTGCCGCTCCCGCCATGTGCGCTATCCTCCCGTTCATCTTGTGTCCCCGTGGAGGCTTCTGCAAGAACCTTGCATGACCGCCGCCCTGCCCCCACCAGCCGTCAAGCCGATGAGTGCCGCCGCAGTGCGCGGCTTCCTCGAAGCCCTTGCAGCGGCAAACCCCAACCCGCGAAGCGAACTCTCCTACCGCGATCCCTTCACGCTTCTGGTCGCCGTGGTGCTGTCGGCCCAGACCACCGATAAGGCCGTGAATCTCGCCACAGCCAACCTCTTCGCCGAGGCGGCAACGCCGGAGGCGATGGCAAGGTTGGGCGAAGCGGGCATCGCGCAGCATATCCGCACGCTCGGACTGTGGAAAGCCAAGGCCCGCAACGTGGTGGCACTCTCGCGCCTCCTTCTGGAGCGCCACGGCGGCAAGGTGCCGGCCGACCGCGCGGCCCTCGAGTCCCTCCCCGGGGTCGGCCGCAAGACCGCCAACGTCGTTCTGAACGTGGCGTTCGGCCAGCCGGCGATGGCAGTTGACACGCACGTCTTCCGCGTCGCCAACCGCACCGGGCTCGCTCCGGGGCGCACGCCGCGCGAGGTCGAGGACGCGCTCGTGCGCCGCATCCCCCGCCACCTCTTGCATGACGCCCATCACTGGCTGATTCTCCTTGGACGTTACATCTGCAAGGCACGCCGGCCGGAATGCTGGCATTGTCCGGCCGTACGCTTCTGTGGTTACCCGGCGAAGTCCGAAGCCCCATGATCCGCCTCGATCCCGACCGCGACATCCTCTGCGTGACCGACGTGCAGCCGACTTTCATGCCCGGCGGCGAACTCCCGATCGCCGACGGTGCCGCGGTCGTCCCGATCATCAACCGCCTGCTCTCCGAGGTCTTCGAGCACGCCCTGGCGACGCAGGATTGGCATCCGACGAATCACGCCTCGTTCGCCGATTCTCACCCCGGCCACGCCCCGTTCTCGACCGTCGTCATGCCTTATGGGCCGCAAACGCTCTGGCCGCGCCACGCCGTGCAGGAAACATCCCGCGCCGCGCTCCACCCGGCGCTCCGAACCGCTCGCCTCGAGATCATTCTGCGCAAAGGCTTCCGTCGCCAAATCGACAGCTACTCGGCCTTCTTCGAGAACGATCGCACGACGCCGACCGGTCTCGACGGCTACCTCAACGCCCGTGGCTTCCGCCGGCTCTTTTTCTCTGGCCTCGCAACCGATTTCTGCGTCGCGTGGTCGGCCGAGGACGCCGCCCGCCTCGGCTACACGGCCTTCGTCATCGAGGATGCCTGTCGGGCCATCGCGCTCCCGTTGCCCGCGGGCGGCACCACTCTCAGTACAGCGCACGCACATCTGACGCGCCTTGGTGTCCAGTTTATCACCAGCGACGCCCTCGCTCCGGTATAATTAAAATCCGACATCGCTCGTCATCTTCAGCATCTTCTCGTGCCGGCGCGCCTTCAGAGCGGCCGCATCGAGCGCAAGCAACGGCATAAGTTCAGCCTCGATCGCCTGGCCGACGGCAGCGATTGCGGCCGCCGGATCCCGGTGCGCACCTCCGAGCGGCTCGACGATGATCGAATCGATCAGCGAAAGCCGCCGCAGATCCTCCGCCGTGAGCTTCATCGCCTCGGCCGCGGCCGGCGCAGAGGCGGCATCACGCCAAAGGATCGATGCGCATCCTTCGGGCGAGATCACCGAATAAACCGCGTGTTCGAGCATGAGCACCCGATCCCCGGCGGCAAGGGCGATCGCCCCGCCCGAGCCGCCCTCGCCAATGATGGTCGCGACGATGGGAACCGGAGCCGTGAGGCAGGCTTCGATCGCGCGCGCAATCGCCTCGGCCTGACCGCGCGCCTCCGCCTCGATTCCGGGAAACGCACCGGCCGTGTCCACGAACGTCAGCACCGGCAGCACGAAGCGCCCGGCGAGTTCAATCAGCCGTCGCGCCTTTCGGTAGCCCTCAGGCCGGGCCATGCCGAAATTGTGCTCGAGCCGGGTTTCAGTATCGGTGCCCTTCTCGGTGCCAAGCACGAGCACCGAACGGCCGCCGAAACGACCGAGCCCGCCGATGATCGCCGCATCGTCGGCAAACGCGCGGTCGCCGGCAAGCGGCGTGAAGTCGGTGATCAGGCTCTCAATATATGCAAACGCCTTCGGCCGTTCGGGATGCCGCGCCACTTGCGTCTTCTGCCAGGGCGTAAGCTTCGCGTATGTCGTGCGCAGAAGCCGCTCCGCCTTTTCGCTGAGCCGCGCTACCTCCTCGGCGATGTTCATCCCTTGCGGATCGGAAAGGTGCCGCAATTCCTCAATCTTCCCCTCGAGCTCCGCGAGCGGCTTTTCGAAGTCGAGGTACTGGCGCATCAGGCGCGCGCCAGCGGATGATGCTCGGCGAGCAGGCGGGAAAGTCGCTCGGCCAGCACGTGAGTATAGATTTCGGTGGTGGCGATGTCGGCGTGCCCGAGCAGCGCCTGCAGGCTGCGCAGGTCCGCGCCGCGCGCCAGCATGTGCGAGGCGAAGGAGTGGCGGAGCACATGTGGCGAGACGCGCGCCGCGTCTATTCCAGCCGCTACGGCAACCTGCTTCAGCAGGGCCGCGAAGCCCTGGCGCGTCATGGCCCGGCGGGGGTCGCGCCCGGTGAACAGAAATCGTCCCGCGCCCGCGGGCCGCGCCGCCAGAAGCGCGGTCGTCGCCGCGCAGGCGGCGGAGGAAAGCGGCACCATCCGCTCCTTCGCCCCCTTGCCGCGAACAAGCAACACCGGCGAGCCGTTCGTGAAGGCCGAACGGGTGAGCGAGAGAAGCTCCGACACGCGAAGCCCGCTCGCATAGAGGATTTCCAGCGCGGCCTTTGCCACGAGGCCGGAATAGCCGAGGCGGCACGCCGCGGCGGCGAGCAGCGCCTCCACTTCCGATTCGGCGAGGAACTTCGGCAGGCGTCCCGGTAGCCGTGGCGAATCGAGATGGCGCGTCGGATCGTCCGCTCGCCGCCCCTCGGCTATCAGGAACCGGTGGAACTGGCGCAGGCACGAAAGCCGCCGTGCCGCCGTCCGCGCCGAGAGGCCGCGCGCCGCCAGTTCGCCGAGATAGCGCCCGAGCAGCGCCGCGTCCGCGGCCGCGATGCCCGCACCGCGGGTCGCCGCAAAGCACGTGAAATGCGCAAGGTCGGCGCGGTAGGCAGCCAACGTGTTCGGCCGCGCGCCGCGCTCGGCCGCCAGCATTTCGAGGAACGCTTCGACCTCGCGCTGCATCGACCTCAGCCGGCACCGGCCGTGCTGTTGGGAATCGACCGGGTCACGGGCAGAGGCCGCGGCGGCGCTGGCGGAAAGGCGCCGAGCGAGAGGAAGCCGGCGCCGAGCGCCAACAGGGCGAGAATCACGAAGATCAGCAGGGCGCGCCGCATCCTTGGGTCTCTCTCTCGAGCTTTCTTGGCCTCGGCCGAGGGGCGTGTGCTAGCGTTCGCGACGATGACACGCAACTCCGCGCTCAGGGACGCCCAGCCCTTGCCGGCCGCACTGGACGGCCGATCGATCGTGCTGACCGGGCTAATGGGAGCCGGCAAGACTTTGATCGGCCGGCGCCTTGCGGCGCGCCTTGGGCTCCCGTTCCGGGACGCCGACACCGAGATCGAGGCGGCCGCCGGTTCGACCATCCCCGAACTCTTCGAGCGCTACGGCGAGCGCGCCTTCCGCGACGGCGAACGGCGCGTGGTGCGCCGCGTGCTGGCCGGCGACCCTGTCGTCCTCGCCACCGGCGGCGGCGCCTTCCTCGATCCGGAAACGCGGCGCACAGTGCGCGATGCGGCGGTCTCGGTGTGGCTCCGCTGTTCGCTCGAAACGCTGGTGCGCCGGGTCGCCTTGCGCAACAACCGCCCGCTCCTCGCCGGCGGCGATGCCGCAGAAATCCTGGAGCGGCTGATGCGCGCGCGCCACCCCCTCTACGCCGAATCGGACATCACCGTCGATTGCGGCGAGGAGAGCCCCGATGTGACCACAGGGCGCGTGCTCGCAACGCTGCTCACCTGGCGGCCGCCGCGGCGGCTGGCCGTGGCGCTCGGAGATAAAAGCTACGACGTGCTGGTGGGGTCCGACCTCATTTCGCACGCCGGCGCCATGCTCGCTCCCGTCCTGCCGCAAAAGCGCGCTGTGATCGTAACCGACGAGACAGTCGCCGCGTTGCACTTGGCAACCTTGCGCGCGGCCCTCGCCGAGACTGCGGTGGAAACGGCGGATATCGTGGTCCCGGCTGGGGAACGCTCGAAGTCCCTCGAGAGCTACGCGGCCGTGGTGGACCGCCTTCTCGAACTGCGCGTCGAGCGCCGCACCGCGATGATCGCACTCGGCGGTGGCGTTGTCGGCGATCTCGCCGGCTTCGCCGCGGCAACCACGCTACGCGGCCTGCCGTTCGTGCAGATTCCGACGACCCTGCTGGCGCAGGTCGATTCCTCGGTGGGCGGGAAGGTCGGCGTGAACACCGCGCGCGGCAAGAACCTCGTCGGAGCCTTCCATCAGCCGCGCATCGTTCTGGCAGACGTCGGCACGCTTGCAACCCTGCCGCAGCGCGAACTCAGGGCCGGCTATGCGGAAGTGGTCAAGGCCGGGCTGATCGGCGACGCCGGGCTCTTCGCCTGGTGCGAAGATCATGCAGCCTCGCTGCTCCGCGGCGACCGCGAACTTGAGATCGAGGCAATCCTGCGAGCCACGGCTTTCAAGACGCAGGTCGTCGGCGAGGACGAGCGCGAGGAAAAACCCGACGGCGGCCGCGCACTGCTCAACCTCGGCCACACCTTCGCCCACGCCCTCGAGCGCGAAACGGGCTACGGCGATGCCCTCCTGCACGGCGAGGCGGTGGCAATCGGCCTCGGTCTCGCCTTCCAGCTGTCCGCCCGACTCGGCGTCTCACCCGAGGAAGACGCCGCCCGGGTGATAGATCATATCGCCGATGTAGGCCTTCCCGCCAAGCTTGCGATGCTGGACCGCCGCTTCTCGGCGGCAAGCCTCGTCCAGCACATGCGAGGCGACAAAAAGGTGCGCGACAGCACCCTCACCTTCGTGCTCGTGCGCGGCATCGGCCACGCCTACACTTCCCGCGAGGTGCCTGTGGGGGCGGTGATAGACCTCCTGCGCCGGGAGGGCTGCACCGCCTGAGCCGCGCTGACCAGCGGCTGACGTCGCTGGCCAGCCGCCGCGCGACACCGCTAAGATTTACGCAATCGGCCAGAAGGAGCGGAACGCATGCCACCGTCCCTGCCGAAACGACCCGCCTGGGTCGAGGAATTCCGCGCCTTCATCATGCGCGGCAGCGTGGTCGATCTGACCGTCGGCATCATCATCGGTGCGCCTTCACGACGGTCGTCAACAGCCTAGACCGTATGTTCATGGCCGGGCGGGTGGCTCGTCGCTGCGGTATGTGACGAGCGAGGGTTGCGCTGGAGTGGCCAGCGTAGGGCCTCACACATAGCGAGGACGAGCCGTGGACCAGGATAGCGAAGTTTTTGTTGGTCTGGATACCTTGAAGCGCAAGATTTCCGTGGTCCTTGCCGGGGCTGGTCGCCACGGGGAGGTA
>JAKAWQ010000020.1 GCA_021816925.1 Pseudomonadota bacterium | reverse complement strand
CCCTCGCCGATCCTCCACCTCGCCTGAGCGCCTAGATACACGGCCCTTCCGCGGAGTGCGCCTACGTCCTTGTTCCGTCAGCGAAAATCGACCCACCGTATCCAGGTGCTGTCAAAGTCGGGCCAGAGTCTGGCTCAGATTTGAAATGCGATTGCCCTGCCCCGACGGACGCGATCGCTGCGGCGAGTCCCCGCCGGCGCGCGCTAATGTTTTTTCGACCGCCCGGCGAGCCATTGCAGGGCAGTGGCGATCTCCTTCAGCCGCTTCGGTCGCGCAACCGGCCCGCTCAGCCGGACAACCGTCGCCGGCGCGCCAACCAGCGCTGGCCGGAGCGTAAGCCTCAGATTCTCGCTCTCCGTGGGCAGATCAATTGTGCCCTCGGCCGTGATCACCCCATTGGCGGATACCATCCGGCCGTGGACCACCCGGAACCGCCCACCGCTGCCGCGTCCAATCAGCGTAAGCCGATCGAATCGGCTTTGCCCACCGGCGAGCGCCCGCCCAAGCGCCACCGCCCCGCCCCTCTTGGGACCTGTCCCAGCCAGCGCCGCTTGCGCGCCGCGAAGAGAAACCCCGGTGATGATACCGTCCCGCACCTTCAGGGCGACCGTTCCGCCGAGCGTCGCCACGAGCGCCCCCGGGCCGTAACCCCTTGCGCTCAGGGCGGCCTCGCCCGCCAGCGTTCCTGCCGCGAGATCCGGAACCGCGCCGAACAGCGGCCCCTTCAGGTGGACCCCTGCCAGCGCCGCGCCGATCCTGATGCTGGGCGGCCCGCCTCCGACAGCCATTCGGAAAACCGCCGCGAGCGCACCCCCGCCCGGCGCATTGCCATTAACCTCGAGCGCCGCCTCCCGCCCCGCAACGTCCAGCCGACCCTCGGCATCCTCGAGCAGTACGCGCGATCCCGCCGTCACCCGCTTCGCCCTGACGCCCACCCGCACGGATCGGCCCCCAACCAACCCGAGGAGCAACCGCATCGCCCCCGACGCCCCGGGAACCGGCAGCGTCGCCGCATGGATCAGCCCGGTGATCACCGGCCCGGTCGCAACGCCGCCGCGTGCAACGCGGAGTCTGCCGCTTGCCCGAAGCAACCCCGCGACCAGCCGGAATCCCCTGAGCGACCAGCCCTCGGGCCCGCCCACCGCCTGTCCGATCAAAGACAACGACCCTGGCCCGAGCCAATTCGTCGGATCGGCGAAACCGCTCGCTCCGACCAACTCAGCGGCCCCGGGATGGCGGAGAGTTACCGGCCCTTGCCAAGTTCCGGCCTTGAGGTTGACGACCGGATCCGCGGTCACGCGAAGATCGCCGAGCGTCGCCTCCATCCCGAGACCGAGCCTCTGCGGCGGCCCAGCCACCGTCGCATCGAGCGAGAACGCCGCCCGCCACCGGCCAATCGCGGGCCCGAACGGCGGCGGTAGCCACTTGGCCAGCACGGCCGGCCCCGCTGCGGTGAGCGCAAGCCGCCCGGCCGTCACCGTGCCGCCTGTGCCGATGGCCCCCGAGGCAATCACATGCACCCCCTCCACCGTCGCATCGAGCCGCCTGAGGATCACGCGTCCGGACTCGGCCGCCCCATCGAGCGAGAGCCCACTGATCACCGCCCTCCCGAGCGTCGCCTCAGCAGCAACGAGGCGCAGTTCCACCGACATTCCGGTGAACAGCCGCGGCACCATGGCCAGCGGAAAACCCTGGCGCAGCGGCGCTTCACGCAGCGCCCTAGGCAGCCATGGGTCGAGTGCAAGGCGGTCGAGCGTAAGGCCAGCGCTGATCGCGGGCCGGCCGCCGAGGCCGAGCGTAAGGCTTCCCGTGACCTTACTTCGATCAACCGTCCCCTCGAGATCGCTGAGGGCGATCCCTGCTGCCCCGATGATCACCCGCCCGCCGATTTTGGCCCTGCCCATCACCGCGGCGGGCAGCGGCGGCAGCACACCCGGAGCCGCCGCATCGAGCCAATGCACGGTGCTTGCCAATGCCGGCGCCGCCAGATGCGCGGTGCCGTTGAACTGCCAGCTCGCCGCCTCTTGTGGTGCGCGGACAATCCGGCCCTCCGCCGCGAAGACCGCCTCTCCCGGCAGGATCGCCTGGAAGGCACCGATCCGCGCCCCCCCCGGACCGAACACCAACGCCAGCCGCAGATGCTGGAGCAGTCCGTGGGCCAGAGTGGCCCGCGGCGCCATGAGCGTGAGGCCAACCGGCAGGTGGCTTTCTCCGCCTCGGCGCAGCACCCGGATCCACGGGTCGAGCGGCACCGTACTCTCGCTCGAGAGGGCAAGGTCGAGCCGCGGCGCCGGCGCCAGCACCAGCCTGCCGCTGCCTCTGGCGATGACCGAACCGAGCGCAACCGCGAGCGCATCCAGCCGAAGCACACCCCGTCGAAGTGCGAAGCCGCCGTCGGCGTGAAAACGCAGCGGCGGCATCGCCAACAGATTCGCGAGATCGGGTCCGTCGAACGCAACGTGCCCCCGCAGTTCTCCGTCCGGCGCCAGCCGCCCAGTCAGCCTCCCCGCCACCCCTGCGGTCGCGCCAGCACCGCTGAGGCTCGCCTCCAGCGGCGCGGTGCCGTCCGCCGCCGGCTCGCCAAGCTGAAGCCTAAGCTGCCAAGCGCCCTGCCCGACTGTGGCACTGCCCTCGAGTGTTAGCGCCGCATGACCGCTGCCTGCCGTGAGCGTCGCGTTCACGCGGTTAAGCACCAGGCCTGCCGCCGCTACGCGCCCGTTCTCGATGCGCGCCGAGAGCAGGCTGAGCCAGGGCGGTACGGCCGACGGCAAGCCGTGCCAAGGCGGCCAGGGGATACGAAGGTCCGGGCGCTGCAGTGTCAGCGAACGCGCATCCACCCGGCCCATCAAAAGCGGCACCAAAGCCACGCGAAGGCGAAGCTCGGCAATCAGGATGCGCACCCCATCCCGTCCGTCCCCGACGCGCACGCGCGATGCGGTCAGCACCGGCTCCGGGAACAGCGAAAGCGAGATCGGGCCCGCAATCGTAACCGGCCGTCCGAGTGCCTCGCCGGCCAGGCCCTCGAGGCTGCCGCGGTAGCGATTCCAGTCCATGACCGCGGGCAGCACCGCCGCCATCGCCACCACCACCGCGATTGCCGTTGCCACCGCCAGCAGCAGGATACGCGCGCGTCGCACCTGCTCAGGCCCTGCCCCTGATCGGCCACTGCCAACATGCCATCGTCGGATCCGCCTCCCGGACGGCCAACGGAGATTGAAGCGACCTTCACCCGACTGCAAGACAGGCCCGTTGTGCCGTCGTCAATCCCTCTTTGGTAGCACCGTCTTTGGCAGCGCCCGGCGCCGGCATGGCCGCCACGGGCACGCTGCCTTGCATGCGATGGAACGAACGGGCCGGACGTATCGGCATGGCTTGAAAGCTGATAGGACGGCCGGGTTCGGGAATGAAGGCGAGATGGGCTACTGGGGCAAGGTCATCGGCGGCATGGCGGGGCTGGCCATGGGCGGTCCGCTCGGCGCCGTGGTCGGTGCAGCGATTGGCCACGCCGCCGATGTCGGCATGCTGGGCGATCTGCGCCGGCAGATGACCGGCGGCCTCGGCCGCGATGCCTCTCCGCTCGGCCCGGCGCGCATCGCCGCGCTTTTCGGCCGGCGCGAAGAGGTGTTTGCAATCTCCGTCGTCGCGCTCGCCGCCAAGCTCGCGAAGTGTGATGGGGCGGTCAACCGCGTCGAAATCGAAGCCTTCAAGCGGCACTTCCGCGTCCCGCCTGAGTCGGTGCACCAGGTCGGCCGTCTGTTCGACCAAGCACGCGAAAGTGCCTCCGGGTTCGAGGCATTCGCCGAGCAGCTCGCCGAGACTTTCGGCGACAACCGCGGCACCCTTGAGGATGTGCTGACCGCGCTGTTCGCCATCGCGCGCGCCGATGCGCCGGTGAACACGCGCGAAGAAGCCTTTCTCGCTCGCGTGCACCGTGCCTTCGGGCTCGACCGCTTGGCCTGGGATCGCGCGCGCGGCGCCGCCCCGCCACCCGCCGCCGACCTCGGCGATCCTTATGCCGTGCTCGGCCTGACGCCGGTGGCGAGCGATGCCGAGGTCCGCACCGTCTGGCGCAAGCTGATGCGCGAAAACCACCCCGACAGCCTCGCCGCGCGCGGCGTGCCGGAAGCCTTCATCGCCAAGGCGACCGAGAAGGTGGCGCGTATCAATGCCGCGTGGGACCGCATCAAACGGGAGCGCGGTTTGTGAGGCTGCGGTCCAGCCCGAACCACAACGCCCGTCCGCCCGGCATCCCCATCGACACGCTCGTCCTGCATTACACGGGCATGCCGAGCGCGGAAGGGGCGCTCGATCGCCTGTGCGACAGCGACGCGCGCGTCTCCTCGCACTACCTCCTCGAGGAGGACGGCACACTCTGGCAGATCGTTCCCGAGGCGCGCCGCGCCTGGCACGCCGGCGCCTCGTTCTGGCGCGGCCAAATCGACATCAATTCTCGATCGATCGGTGTCGAGATCGTCAATCCGGGCCACGAGTGGGGCTATCGCACGTTCCCGCCGGCGCAGATGACAGCCCTCGTCGCGCTCTGCCGCGATCTGCTCGCTCGGCATTCGATTCTTCCGTGCAACGTCGTCGCGCACAGTGACATCGCCCCGGACCGCAAGCAGGACCCGGGCGAGCTCTTCGATTTTTCCTTCCTGGCCCGGAACGGCATCGGCCTCTTCCCCGAGGGCGTGCCCGATCTCGGCACCGGCGGTATCGTCTCGGATGCGGCCGGCCTTCTGCCGGTGCGTGCCGATCTCTCCAAAACCGGTTATCAAGTGGCACGAGAGGGGGCCGCGGATTCGGACCTTGCGCTCGTGCTCACTGCCTTTCAGCGCCACTGGCGCCCCGAGGCCCTCAGTGGCCAGGCCGATCGGGGCACGTGCGCGCGGCTTGCGGCGCTCGTCGGCCTTCTGGGCTCGTGACGCGAGGATACCGCCGGAGCGACACTCTTCAATCATACGCCCCAGGGAATCCGGCCGTCGCACGAGGAGAGGCCCGCTGAAGGAGGTTCGGAATGACGGTGAGCCAAAGCGAGAAGGGCCGACGTTTCGAGGCCTTGCACAAGGCTCCGGGCACCTTCGTAATCGCCAACGCCTGGGACGCGGGCTCTGCACGCATTCTGGCGGGGCTCGGCTTTGCGGCGCTCGCAACCTCGAGCGGCGCCGCCGCCGGGGTGCTCGGCCGACGCGACGGCTCGATGTCGCGTGATGAGACCATCTCGCATGCGCGTGCGATCGTCGAGGCGACCGACCTGCCTGTCTCGGCGGATCTCGAGAAAGGGTTCGCCGATGCTCCGGCCGCCGTCGCCGAGACCATCCATCTTGCCGCCGCGGCTGGTCTCGTCGGTGGATCGATCGAGGACGCAACCGGCGACCGCGCGAAGCCGCTGTTTGAACTTGGGCACGCGACCGAACGGATCGCGGCGGCAGTCGGCGCGGCGCGCCAGCTCCCCTTTCCGTTTCTTGTCACGGCGCGGTCAGAGAATTTCTTGCGCGGAAACCCTGACCTCGACGATACCATCCGGCGACTTCAAGCGTTCGAGGCAGCGGGTGCGGATGTGCTGATGGCGCCCGGGCTACCGGACCTCGTTGCCGTGAGCAGCGTCTGCGCGGCCCTTTCGCGACCGTTCAACTTCATGGCCGGCATCAGGGGCCGGTCGTTCCCCCAGGCGGCGCTCGCCGCGGCCGGCGTCAAGCGCATCAGCCTCGCCACCTCACTCTACCGCGCAGCCATGAGCGGGCTCGTAGCGGCCGCGCGTGAGGCGAAGAATCTAGGTACGTTCGGCTTCACGGATGCGGTGATGAACACTGCGGAACTTAACGGCTTCCTTGGCCCCTGAAACATCGACGACTCTGCGAACGGCCTTATACACACGGATACTGGTGGAGACTGCCGTTCAGCGCGGGATGGCAACGGTCGGTTCACCCGCTCCGTAGCGTAAGCGATTCGAACACTGCGGCGCTGTTAGAAATCAATGGCCTCCTCGCCGGTTGACGCGCGGGCAAAGCGGTCGCATCTCTTCTTGGCCAGACGGCCGGACGGCCGCCGGGGGTGGGCAAAAAGATCCGCCGCCGGAGGAAAGTCCGGGCTCCACGGGAACACGGTGCCGGCCAACCGCCGGCGGGGGCAACCCCAGGGATAGTGCCACAGAAAACAAACCGCCCGCACCGCTCCCGGGCGCTGCGGGCAAGGGTGAAACGGGGCGGCAAGAGCGCACCGCGCCCGCGGCAACGCGGGCGGCACGGCAAACCCCACCGGGAGCAAGACCGAATAGGGGCAGCCGGCGGCCGACGCCGCCAGGGACGTTCCCGATCCGCTGCCCGGGTTGGTCGCACGAGGCGCGCCACAAGACGCGTCCCAGAGGAATGGTCGTCCCGCCCTTCCGGGGCGGACAGAACCCGGCTTACAGGCCGTCTGGCACAGACCCTTCCCGCGACTCCCACCGCGCGGCCGTTCGGAACAGAACTGGAATTGATGCTACGCCTGGAGGCAAGCGCCCACTCTTCGTGCAGAAGTTAAAGAAAGGGCCGAAAACCCTGGGCCAGCCACACGTGCATCGAATCGTGCCCGAACCCAAAAATCTGCCCGTGCGAGCCCCGCGTTGGCTTGAATCTCTTTGACCCTCCATGTTCGCCCATGATATCCCATGCATTCCCATGGCGCGGTTCGTGTGCGCGGGAAATGCCGGCCAAGCGGCACGGCCAACTGCATGGAGCGAACGGGCCCAGCCGGATGACACAATTCTGGGGGACGCATCACAACAAGCGCGACTTGAAGGGCCGCGTCTCCATCCCGGCGCCCTTCCGCACGGCGCTTAAGGGCCAGGCCGAAGCGAGCGCGCCCGTCTCGCTCGTCGTTCGCCCCTCGCACAAGCATGCCTGCATCGAGGCTTGGCCCATTGGCGAGTTCCAGCGTCTCGCCGAACCACTCGATCAACTCGAAATCTTCAGCGACGATCAAGAAGATCTTGCGGCGGTCCTTTATCCCGACGCGCTTCGCCTCGAGTGCGACCGCGAGGGTCGGGTGCTGCTGCCCGAGCCGCTGGTTCGCCACGCCGGCCTCGGCGATCTCGTCACCTTTCTCGGCCTCGGCCGGATCTTCCAGATCTGGGAGCCGGTCGGCGCCGAGCAGCGCCGCGCCGCGGCACGCGAACGCGTGCTGCGCCGCGGCCTCACGCTGCCCTCGGCTTCATCCTCCCCCGGTCCCGCGCTTGCCAGCCCACCGGGCCTTCCCGCTGCAGGGCCGATATGAGTCACATCCCCGTGATGCCGGGCGAGGTGCTGGCGCTGCTATCCCCGCGCGACGGCGGCATTTATCTCGACGCTACCTTCGGCGGCGGCGGCCATGCCGCACTCATCCTCGGTGCCGCTGCCTGCACCCTCTTCGCAATCGACCGTGACCCGGCCGCCATCGCCCGCGGCGCCGAACTTGCCGCCAGCTATCCCGGCCGGCTCTCGCTGATCGAAGGTCGCTTCGGAGCCATGTTTGAACTCCTCGGCCACACCAGCGTCATACGGCTCGACGGCGTACTGATGGACCTCGGCGTCTCTTCCTTCCAGATCGAGGATGCCGCACGAGGATTCAGCTTCCGCGTCACCGGCCCGCTCGACATGCGCATGGGCCGCAGCGGCCCGAGCGCCGCCGAGCTGGTCAACCAGCTCCCGGCGACGGAGCTTGCATCCCTCCTCGCCGAATTCGGCGAGGAGCGGCACGCCCGGCGCATCGCACGCGCGATCCTCGCCGCCCGTGCGCGCACGCCCATCGCCACCACCACCGAACTCGCGGCGATCATCCGCACCGCACTCCCCGCCTCCCGCGAACGCATCGACCCCGCCACGCGGAGCTTCCAGGCATTGCGCATCCGTGTGAACGATGAGCTTGCGGAGATCGCGCGCGGCCTTGCCGAGGCCGCTTCGTTGCTCGCTCCCGGCGGCCGGCTGGTCGCGATCGCCTTCCATTCGCTAGAGGACCGCCTCGTCAAGCGCTTCATGGCTGAGGTCGCCGGCCGCACGCCTGCACCCTCGCGTCACGCCCCGGCTACCACCCGGCCGCCACCGCGCTTTCGCTTGCTCACCCCGCGCGCACTGCGTCCCGCGGCTGCCGAGATTGCCGCCAATCCTCGCGCCGCTTCCGCCAGGCTGCGCGCCATTGAGTGCCTAGCAGGCGCCGCATGATTCGCCCCCTCACGCTCCTCACCGCCGTTCTCGCAATCGGCAGCGGCTTCTATCTCTATCAGGCGAAGCATCGCACGAAGCTCCTCGATCAGCGCATCACACTTGTCGAGCAGGAGACAAGCACCGCCCATAACCGGATCGCGGTGCTGCGCGCCGAATGGGCGCTGGAGAACGCGCCGAGCCGGCTGGCAGACCTCGCCGCGCGCTACCTCGTGCTCGAGCCGATGAAACCGAGCCAGGCCGTCTCGATGGCCAACCTCGCCGCACGCCTGCCGCCGCCCGGTTCGCCACCACCCGGCCTCACAGTCCCCGAACTGCCCAGGCTTGCAAATTTCCCGGCGCTCGCCCTGTTCGCAAGCCTCGACCTCTTCGCCCCAACCAGCGCACCGGCCCCGCCAAGTGCACCAGCCCCGCCGACCCCCGCCACCGTCGCTGCCGCATCGCCCGTGCAGGCGGCCTCCACGCCCTCGCTCTCCGCTCCACCGCCGGCTCCCTTGCCAACAACCCCGCGGTCCACGGCTCCGAGCGCCCTCGCCGCTCTTTCGCTCCCTGCCGCCCTGCCGACTGCGCCGGTGCCGCCAGGGGCGCATCTGCCCATGCCCGCGCCGTTCCGCATCCCGATCGCTAAGAGGTCGAGCCCCGCCGCGGCTGGCCTCGCTGCGCCGGCGCATCAACCGCCGGCAGCCCTGCCTGCGGCACCAAGGTCCACCCCGCCGCCTGCGACACGCCCGCTCCCGGTCCTCACCTCGGCGCTCGGTGGTTCCTATCCCGATCTGCCGCCGCCTGCGCCGCTCTCCGGTTCGCACTGAGGGTGTCGATGAGCAGGCGCGAACCCCACTTCTCTACCTCCGGTGCGCTGCCGCGCCGCGCCGAACCGCGACCCGCCCCGGCACGCCCGCCCGGCACGCCGAGGGATGCCGCCATCCCCCGCCTCGAAACCGTCCGTGTCACGGCGCCCGATCTTGCCCGCCGCGCCGCCCTCGAGACGAGCCGCCGACGCTTGCTCGTTGCTGCCGGCGGCTTCTCCGCCCTGTTCGCCGCTCTGGCCGCCAAGCTCACCGACGCCACCGTCATCAACCCCGTGAAGCCGCCGCCACGGTCCAAGGCAATTGCCGCAGCACGCCCGCTCCGCGCCGCTGATCGACCGCGTGCCATGATGGTGGACCGCAACGGTGAGATTCTCGCAGTCTCGCTTCCCACCGCAGCCGTCTATGCGGACCCCCGGCAGATGATGGACCGCGCCGAGGCTGTGCGGCGGATGCAGACGGTGGTCCCAGGATTGAACGGCCCCGCTCTGCTCGCCGAACTGATGGTCCCGGGCCGCGAGTTCGTCTACGTCGCCCGGGAGGTCGGGCCGGAGCAGGAGCTTCGCATCAACGATCTCGGTATCCCGGGTGTGAATTTCCTTCCGGCCGAAGCCCGCCACTATCCGCTCGGCCGCACCGCTGCCCAGGTCTTGGGTGCGGTCGATATCGACGGCCACGGCATCGCGGGCCTCGAAAAGTCCCAGAACCGGAGGCTACGCGAAGACCCGAACCCCCTTCGCCTTTCCATCGACGTGCGCGTGCAGGCCATCCTGCGCGACGAAATGGCCAAGGCGGTCGATGACTTTCAGGCCATCGGCGCCGCAGGCATCGTCATGGACGTGCTAACGGGCGAGGTGCTGGCGATGGCGAGTCTCCCCGACTACAACGCAAACGACTATTTCTCCGCCCCTCCAGCGGCACGCTTCAACCGCGCCGCCACGGGCGTTTATGAACCGGGTAGCGCCTTCAAACTGCAGACCGTCAGCATGGCGCTTGATCCGGACCTTGTGCACGTCTGGGACCGCTTCAACACGACCCACCCGATCACGATCGGCCGATTCGCGATCACCGACTACGAGCCGGTGAACCGCTGGCTTTATCTCCCCGAGATTATCGCCTATTCGTCGAACATCGGTGCCGCGCGCATTGCGCTCATCGTCGGCAAGCACCGCCAACGGGCCTGGCTCCGCAAGCTCGGCTTTTTCGAACGCTGCCCGATCGAGCTGCCCGAGGCTGCCATGCCGCTTCTGCAAAGTGATGTCCAATGGGGAAAGGCCACGGTGATGACCGTTGCCTTCGGAAACGGCATCGCAATCACGCCGCTCCATCTCATCAATGCAACCCTCCCGGTGGTAAACGGCGGAGTTCTCTTCGCTCCCACCCTCCTCTACCAGGACCCCACCACGCCGCGGCCGGGGAGCGCGGTCATGAAGCCCGGCACCTCGGATACTGTGCGCAAGCTCATGCGCGACGTCGTCCTCTACGGCACCGGCATCTACGGTCGCGTGCCCGGCTACTTCGTCGGCGGCAAGACAGGCACCTCCCAGGTTATCGGCCGCACTGGCTACCGCCAGCACACAAACCTCGCGGGCTTCCTCTGCGCCTTCCCAATCAACGCGCCACGCTATGCCCTCTACATCATGGTCGACGCCCCGCACGACAACGCACTCGATCAGGGCTACAGCACCGGCGGCGAAGTCTCGGCCCCGGCGGCCGCTCGCACGATCGCCAGAATTGCCCCGATGCTCGGCCTCCTTCCCGTAACCGACCTGGCGGAGAGGAAGGCCATAGAGAAGGAGATCGCGCTCCCACTGCATCCCACGCCGCCGCCTGGCGTGGTTGCACTCGGCCCAAGCAATCCCTATCCGCCGGGGGCTGCGGACGCCCCGGCCAGCCTAAGTCGCGGGGGCGGTCCGGGGCGTGGCCACGCTCTCGCTCCGGGCGCTCCCCGGCGCTACGCCGCTGCCGATGTACCCTCTTCAGGCCGCTGAACTGATGCAGCGTCTGCAAGCGGAGCGCCGTCCTGCCGCCGAGGCGCCCGGTTGGAACGCGCTCATCGGGCTCACACTTGCCGGTATTACTGCCGACAGCCGCCGCGTGCGGCCGGGCTTCCTGTTTGCGGCGCTGCCGAGCCTCTCCATCCAACCGCCCCGCCCAGACGGCCGTACGTTCATTGCGGACGCCGTCGCCAACGGTGCGGTTGCGGTTCTGGCACCTCGCGGAACGACTTGGCCGCCGGGCGTGCCGCTACGCCCACTGATAGAAGACGCCGAGCCGCGCCGGCGCCTTGCCGAGCTCGCCGCCGCCTTCGCCGGTCCGGCGCCCCGTGTCATTGCCGCCGTTACCGGGACCAACGGCAAAACAAGCACGGTCGAGTTTCTGCGACAGCTCTGGCACGAGGCTGGCCATCCTGCCGCAAGCCTCGGTACGCTCGGTCTCGTCGCCGGCGAGCGGCGCGTGCCGGGCCCGCTCACCACGCCCGATCCGGTGACACTATCTGAGACCATGGCAGCGCTCGCCTGCCAGGGTATCGACCACGTCGCGATCGAAGCCTCATCGCATGGCCTCGATCAGTTTCGCCTCGACGGGCTCAGCCTTGCCGCCGCCGGCTTCTCGAGTTTCAGCCGTGACCACCTCGATTACCATCGGGACATGGCTGCCTATCGCGCTGCCAAGCTCCGCCTCTTCGAGGCGCTTCTGCCGGAAGGCGCCCCTGCCATAATCTCCTCCGGCCTCGATTGTGCAACGCTCGCTCTCCTGCGTGCGGTTGCTCGCCGCCGCCGCCTTTGTTTCGAAACGGTAGGCAGGTCGGGCAGCCTGATTCACCTCGAGTGCGCCCTCGCTCTGCCCGAGGGCCAGCTCCTGAAGATCTCCGGGACTGAACTCTTCTTCCCTCTTCCAGGCCACTTCCAGGTCGAGAACGCGCTGCTCGCCGCCGGTCTTGCGCTCACGCTCGGGGTCAGGGATGCGATCGCCGGGCTTGCCCGACTCCGTCCCGTGCGAGGACGGCTCGAACGCGCCGCCATACTAGCCAACGGCGCCGTCGCGTATGTCGATTACGCACACACTCCGGATGCGATCGCGCGCCTGCTCGGCGCGCTGCGCCCGCACACGCAAGGTCGCCTCTCAATCGTCTTCGGCGCGGGTGGGGAACGCGATCCCGGCAAGCGCGCGGCCATGGGCGACGCCGCCGCCCGCGGCGCTGACCGCGTCATCGTCACCGACGACAACCCTCGCGGCGAAGATCCGGCCCGCATCCGCCAGGCCGTCCTCGCCGGCTGCCCCGGCGCGACCGAGATTGCTGATCGGGAGCAAGCAATCGCTGCCGCCCTTTCCGATCTTGGCCCGGGTGATGTGCTCGCAGTCGCGGGAAAGGGCCACGAGCCGGGCCAGATCGTGGCCGGAGGGATCTTGCCCTTCGACGATGTAGCGGTGATTCGTCGCCTGACGGGGGTGCCATGACCGTGCTCTGGTCTCCCGAAACGCTTGCCATCGGCGCTGGCGGCCGCATGACTGTACCGTTCGCGGCCTCCGGGATTTCGATCGATAGCCGTACGCTTCAGCCCGGCGAACTTTTCATCGCCCTTGCCGGCGAGCATCGAGACGGCCACCAGTTCGTCGCTGACGCACTTCGCCGTGGTGCCGCGGGCGCGATGGTGAGCGGTGTCTCGGAGGGCCTTGCGCCCGATGCGCCTCTTCTTCTCGTCCCGGATACCCTGGTCGCTCTCACTCGTCTGGGCGCCTTCGCCCGTGCCCGCTCCGAAGCCTGCGTCATTGCCATCACCGGGAGCGTCGGGAAGACAACAACCAAGGAGATGCTACGCCGCATTTTGGAGGCCCATACGCCCGGTGCTGTCCACGCCGCGCGCGCCTCCTACAACAACCATCTGGGGGTGCCGCTCACTTTATCCGGTCTCTCTCCCGATGCCGCCTTCGCCGTGATCGAGATCGGGATGAACCATGCAGGTGAGATCGCCACGTTGGCCACCCTCGCCCGCCCGCATTTGGCCCTCATCACCGCGATCGAGAAGACGCATATCGGCCTGCTCGGCAGCCTCGAGGCGATTGCCGACGAGAAGGCGTCCCTCCTTGCCGCGCTCGAACCCGACGGCACCGCGATCCTCCCGCGTGACGCACCTTTGCTGCCCCGACTTGTCGCTCGCGTTCCCGCTGGCCGCCGAGTCGTCACCTTTGGCACAAGACCGCTCGCCGAAGTGCGGCTGATCGAGGCCGAGTCGGATGCTGCGGCAACCGACGTTGTGGCCTCGGTACTTGGTGCTCCGGTTCGTTTCCGCCTCGCGTCCGCTGGCCGCCATCTCGCCCTCGATGCGCTGGCCGCACTCGCCGCCGCGTCCGCCCTCGGGCTTGATCCCGTTGCCGCTGCGTCCGCGCTCACCGGCTTCACTGCCCTTCCCGGCCGCGGCGCGCGCCGCCGGTTGCCGCTCGCCCGAGGTGAGGCGCTGCTGCTCGACGAAAGCTATAACGCCTCCGCTGCCTCCGTCCGTGCCGCGCTCGCCGTGCTCGCCCGCCAGCCCGGCAGGCGCATTGCCGTGCTTGGAGAGATGCTGGAACTCGGCGAGATGGCGGCGGGGGAACACGAAGCTCTCGCGCCGGACCTTGCGCGCGCCGCTGACCTGTTCTTCGCCTGCGGGCCAACCATGCGGCTCCTCTTCGAGCGCGTGCCGGACCGGCTCAAGGGCGCCTACGCGGCGGACGCCGAAACCCTCGCCCCTCTGGTCGCGGCCGCGCTCGCTCCCGGCGACGCCGTGCTCGTAAAGGGCAGCCTGGGCAGCCGCATGCGCGGCCTTGTCGCCGCGCTCGAGGCCAGCGCGGTCGCATCGGCGGAGCGCGGCTGATGCTCTATCTGCTCACCCGTCCCTTCGTGCACCAGATTCTTTTCTTCAACCTGCTGCACTACCTCACCTTCCGCTCCGGCGCAGCCTGCCTCACCTCGCTCCTGGTGAGCTTCCTGCTCGGGCCTAGCCTGATCCGTCGGCTCCGCCGCCTCCAGAAGAATGGCCAGCCGATCCGCGCGCTCGGACCTGAGCGGCACCTAATCGAGAAGATCGGTACGCCCACGATGGGCGGCCTCCTGATCCTGATCGCTCTCACCGTCTCGACGCTTTTCTGGGCGGACCTCGCCAATGCTTATGTATGGGCGGTGCTGGCGGTCACGCTCGGTTATGGTTTGCTCGGAGCTGCCGACGACTACCGCAAGCTCGTGCACCAGGACCATCACGGTGTCCCTGGCCGCATCAAGCTCCTGATCCAGGCACTGATCGGGCTCCTCGCCAGCTACGCGATCGCGCGGACCACTGGCGGCGCGCTCGGCACAGGCCTCGCTGTGCCGGTCTTCAAGCACGTGCTGATCCCGCTCGGTCCCGTCTTTCCCGTGTTCGGCACACTCGTGATGATGGGTTCGTCGAACGCGGTCAATCTGACCGACGGACTCGACGGGCTAGCGATCGTCCCCACCATCATAGCGGCCGGCGTGTTCGCCCTGATCGCCTATCTGGTCGGCAACCGCATCTTCGCCGCCTATCTCGAGCTCGATAGCGTTCCGGGCGCCGGCGAACTCGCCGTCTTCTGTTCGGCACTAATCGGCTCCGGCCTCGGCTTTCTCTGGTTCAACGCTCCTCCGGCCGCCGTCTTCATGGGCGACACCGGTTCGCTCGCGCTCGGCGGAGCGCTTGGCGCCGTGGCCGTCGCCACCAAGAACGAGATCGTCCTCGCGATCACGGGCGGTCTCTTCGTCGTCGAGACCGTGTCCGTCATCATCCAGGTCTTCTGGTACAAGCGTACCGGCCGGCGCGTCTTCCTGATGGCACCGCTGCACCACCACTTCGAAAAGAAGGGCTGGGCGGAACCGACCATCGTCATCCGGTTCTGGATCATCTCGATGATCCTGGCGCTGGTCGGCCTTGCGACGCTGAAGATCCGATGAGCCGGGAAGTTGGAAAGGAGCGTCCCTTCCCTCCGGTGTTCGCCGGACGGCGTTTTGCCGTGATGGGACTTGGCCGGAATGGCCAAGCCGCCGCCGCCGCGCTCGCCGCCATGGGTGCGGAGGTGGCGGCCTGGGACGATAACAAATCGGCGCGCGAGGCCGCCGCCGCCCAAGGCATCCGCGTCGCTCCAGCACTGCTCGACCCGCCACTACCCGAGGCGCTCGTGCTCTCTCCGGGTATCCCACACGCATTGCCCATCCCGCATCCGCTCGCCGCTCGCGCTCGGGCGCTCGGCGTTCCGATCCTTTCGGATGCCGAGCTCCTCTTCCGCGCGGTACGCGCCGCCGACTCGCGCGCGCGGTTCATCGGCATCACCGGCACCAACGGCAAATCCACCACCACCGCCCTTCTCGCGCATATGCTTCGCGCCGCAGGTGTTCCTGCCGCAGCGGGCGGCAATCTCGGCCCGGCCGCGCTCGCCTTGCCTCTCCTGCCCGAGATTGGATGTTACGTCATAGAAATGTCATCCTACATGTTGGAGCGAATCGAGGCCTTCAGCTTCGATGTCGCTGTGCTGCTCAACATCTCGCCCGACCATCTCGACCGGCATGGCGACGTGGCCGGCTACATCGCCGCCAAGCGGCGCATCTTTGGCCGCCGTTCGCCGGGCGGGCTCGCGGTGGTTGGCATCGATGATCCGCCCTCGATCGAGATCGCCGCGACGCTCACGCCCCCGCTCCGTCGCATCTCGGGAACCTCGCCCGCCGATCTTTGGTGCGACGCAGGAACGCTCAGGGATCGTAGCGGCGCCCTCCTGCCGATGCGCGAGGCCGCAGCTCTTCCCGGCGCGCACAATGCCCAGAACGCCGCGGCTGCCGCCGCCGTCGCACTTTACCTTGGCCTGCCGCGCGCTTGCCTTGCCGACGCACTCCGCTCCTTTCCTGGCCTCCCGCACCGCCAGCAGCATATCTGCTCCCTCGACGGCATCGCCTTTATCGACGACAGCAAGGCAACCAACGCCGATGCCGCTGCGCGCGCGCTTGCCTGCTATCCACGCCTGGTCTGGATCGCCGGCGGCATCGGAAAAAAGGGCGGTATCGAGCCGCTTGCACCGCTCTTCCCGCGCATCGCCGAAGCATTCCTGATCGGCCGTGATGCCGCTCTCTTTTCTGTCACGCTCGCTCGGCACGGCGTTGCGCACAAGATAGCCGACGCCCTGGAAGACGCGGTTCCCGCCGCTCATGCCGCCGCCCGCGTACGCGCGGTCCCGGTCGTCCTCCTCTCGCCAGCCGCAGCGAGCTTCGATCAGTTCCAGAGCTTCGAGGAACGCGGGCAGCGCTTCGCCGCTCTCGCCCGCGGGCTCGCCGCTGGCGAGAGCGAGGGCGAGAAAGGGAAGGCCGCCTGATGCCCGCCCTCTCTCGCTCGGACAACTCGCTGCTCGGCCGCTGGTGGTGGTCGGTCGATCGCTGGACCCTGACCGCTATCACCACGCTGCTCGGCTTCGGCTATGTCATGGTGCTTTCGGCCAGCCCGTCGGTTGCCGTTCGCATCGGCGATCCGCGTGATCTCCTAATCGTCAAGCAAATCATCTTTCTGGCCGGCGCCGGCATCGAGGTCATCGTCGTCTCGCTGCTCCCGCCCAAGTCCGTCCGGCGCCTCGCCTTGGCCGGCGGCCTCGCAGCCTTGCTGCTCACTGCCTTCACCCTCGTCCACGGAGTCGAGATCAAGGGGGCGCGGCGCTGGATTTACATCCTCGGCATCTCGCTCCAGCCGAGCGAATTCCTGAAGGTCTGCTTCATCGTCGTGAATGCCTGGCTGCTCTCGGAGCAGCGCAACCGCCCCGGATTCCCCGGCACGGCGATTGCGCTCGCGCTCTTCACAATCATCATCCTACTGCTTAAGGCCCAGCCTGACGTCGGCATGATGGCGCTGATCAGCGCGATCTTCCTCGCCCAGCTTTTCGTCAACGGCCTCAACCTCGCCTGGGTCACTCTGGGCGGCGTCCTCTTCTGCGCCGGCGGCGCCGGCGCCTACCTGGTCTTCCAGCACGTGCGCGCGCGCGTGCACGATTTTCTGCACCCGAACGCCGCCGGAGCCTATCAGGTGCACGTGGCGCTCGAGGCTTTCGGCAACGGCGGCCTGCTCGGCACCGGCCCCGGCGAGGGGCGCATCAAGGATATCTTGCCAGACGCCCATGCGGACTTCGTCTTTGCCGTGGTTGGCGAGGAGTTTGGCCTGATCGTCTGCCTGCTCGTGGTCGGCATCTTCGCTTTCATCGTTCTGCGTGGCCTGCTTCGCCTGCTTGCCGAGCGCGATTTCTTCACCGTCCTTGCCGCCGGCGGTCTTTTGATGAGCTTCGGCCTCGAAGCATTCATCAACATGGCAACGGCACTCTCCCTCATCCCCGCCAAGGGCATGACACTTCCCTTCATCTCCTATGGCGGCTCCTCCATGCTCGCGATCGGCCTCGAGACGGGAATGTTGCTGGCGCTGACGCGCCGGCGGCATCACGCCGACCCATGATCGCAATGGCCCGCCGGAGAAGCGGCGCGTTGCTCCAGCGGTCGGTACCGCGAATCGAAGCGGCCGCGCCCACTGCCCTCGGCCCGATCGTCATTGCGGCCGGTGGCACCGCGGGCCATGTCTTTCCCGCCACCGCGCTCGCGGCGGTTCTCAGCGCCCGCGGCTTCCGTCCGATCGTGCTCACCGATCCGCGCGCCGCCGGACAGACCTTCGCCGGCGCGGAGAAGTACGTGATTCCGGGCAGCGGAGTCGCCGGTCACGGTCCGCGGCGCGCATTCACCGCACTAACGGCGCTCGCTGCCGGAACGCTTTTCGCCCGCCGCCTGCTCGCCCTTCTCCGCCCGCAGGCAGTGGTCGGCTTTGGCGGCTATCCCTCGCTTGCCCCGGTGCTCGCGGCGCGCCTCCTTCGCCAGCGCCCCGCGATCCTGCTGCACGAGCAGAACGCCGTCCTCGGTCGTGCCAACCGCGCGCTCGCGTGCCTCGCAGATGGCATCGCCATAAGCGTTTCGCCCACTCGCCACGCGCCCCGTGCTGCCGTGCTGACTGGCAATCCGGTGCGCGCCGCCATCGCCGCTCGCGCAGCAACCCGCTTCGCGACCCCCGCCATCGCGGGACCCTTCTCGCTCCTCGTGCTCGGCGGTTCGCTCGGCGCCCGCGCCTTCTCGGACCTCGTGCCCGCAGCACTTGCCGATCTTCCGATGCGCGGAACGCTCGCGGTTGTGCAGCAGTGCCGCCCGGAGGATCTGGCGCGGGTTGAGGCGGCGTATGCGGCATCGGGTATCACCGCGGACCTTGCCGCCTTCTTTGCCGACATGCCCTCCCGCATGGCCGCTGCGCATCTCGTGATTGCGCGCGCTGGTGCCTCCACGGTGGCCGAACTTGCGGTGATCGGCCGGCCAGCCGTTCTCATTCCTCTGCCCAGCGCGATTGACGATCACCAGCGCGCCAACGCCGCCGTCCTGTCTGCCGCCGGCGCTGCTGTCGTTCTGGACGAACAACGGCTCACCGCTGCCGGCCTTGCCGGCGCGATCGCATCGCTTCTCGCCGATCCCATGCGGCTCGCCGCCATGGCCGCAGCTGCCGCCCGCTTCGGCCGGGCGGATGCAGGGGAGAGCCTCGCCGATTTCCTGGGAGCCGTAACGGTGCGGAGGTGGAGGCGATGAGGGCGCTGCCGCTTTCGATCGGCCCCATTCATTTCGTCGGCATCGGCGGCATCGGCATGTCCGGTATCGCAGAGGTGCTGCACAATCTCGGTTATTCCGTGCAGGGCAGTGACATTGCCGAAAGCGCCAACGTCGCAAGGCTCCGCGCCGCCGGAATTCCGGTCGCCATCGGCCACGCGGGCGAATATCTCGGCGCCGCCCAGGTGGTGGTCGTTTCGAGCGCGGTCGGCCGGGAGAATCCCGAGGTTCTTGCCGCGCGTCGGCGGTTCCTGCCCGTCGTGCGGCGGGCCGAAATGCTGGCCGAGCTGATGCGGTTGCGGTGGTCGATCGCGATCGGCGGTACCCATGGCAAGACCACCACCACTAGCCTGATCGCCGCCGTGCTCGAGGCAGCCGGACTCGACCCGACCGTGATCAACGGCGGCATTGTTAATGCTTACGGCACCAACACCCGCCTCGGCGCCGGGGACTGGATGGTCGCCGAGGCGGACGAGAGCGACGGCAGCTTCCTCCGCCTTCCCGCGGTGATCGCGGTTGTCACTAACATGGACCCCGAGCATCTTGATCATTGGGGCAGCGTGGAGGCGATGCAGGAGGGCTATCGCCAATTCGTCGCGAATGTTCCCTTCTACGGCTTTGCGGTGCTTTGCCTCGACCACTCCGCCGTGCAGCAGATGATCCCTACTCTCTCGGATCATCGCCTCCTCACTTACGGCTTCTCCCTTCAGGCCGACGTGCGCGCCGAGCGCCTTATCACCGACCGGCTCGGCGCCACTTTCGAGGCCGTTGCAACCGATCGGCAGAGCCGGCGCACACGCCGCCTCGGCCCGTTCCGCCTACCCATGCTCGGTGCCCACAACGTGCAGAACGCGCTCGCCGCGCTCGCCGTCGGGCTCGAGATGGAAATTGCCGAGGCAACGTTGCAAAGCGCGCTTGCCGGCTTCCGCGGCGTCAAGCGACGCTTCACCAAAACGGGTGAGGTCGGCGGCATCACCGTGATCGACGATTACGGCCACCATCCGGTCGAGATTGCGGCCGTCCTCAAGGCAGCCCGTCAGGCAGGTGCTCGCGAGGTGATCGCCGTCGTCCAGCCGCACCGCTACACCCGGCTTGCCTCTCTCTTCGATCAATTCTGCACCTGCATGAACGACGCCGGCACCGTGATCGTCGCCGACATTTATCCCGCAGGCGAGGCGCCGATCCCAGGCGTCACGCGCGACGCACTGGTCGAAGGACTGCGTGGCCGGGGCCACAAGAGCGTGGTGCCGCTCCCCAGCCCCGAGCATCTGGCCGAGATGGTGCACGCAATTGCGCGCCCCGGCGATTTCGTCGTCTGCCTCGGCGCCGGCAGCATCACCCAGTGGGCGAACGCTCTGCCGACCCAGCTCACGCTCCAGCAGGCCGCGCCGCGGCGCGTGGTCGGTGCAGAAAGATGAGCACAGCCTTGCGTTCCCTTTGCCTCATCGAGTCGCTACCGCCGCTCCGCGGCCGCGCCACCGCCGAGGCACCGCTTGCTCCTTTCACTTGGTTCCGCGCCGGCGGACCGGCGGAGGTGTTGGTACGTCCCGCCGACGTCGACGATCTTGCCGCCTTCCTTGCCGCCCTACCCCCCGAAGTACCGCTCACCGTCGTCGGTGCAGCCTCCAACCTCATCATCCGCGACGGCGGGGTACCGGGCGTCGTTATCCGGCTCGCCGGCCGTGGCTTTGGTGCCGTCTCTCTTGAACCGGAGGGCCTCGTCGCTGGCGCTGCCGCGCTTGATGCCACCGTGGCCGAGGCCGCCGCGCACGCCGGGCTTGCCGGGCTCGAATTCCTCTCCGGCGTTCCCGGTACCATCGGCGGCGCGGTAGCAATGAACGCGGGGGCCTACGGCGGAGACATCTCCCAGGTTCTGCAATGGGCCGAGATCGTCAGCCGCTCAGGCGAGGTCCGCCGGCTGTCGGCTGCCGCGCTGGCCCTTGCCTATCGCCAGTCCGCGCTGCCGCCGGGCGCAGTTGTGGTGCGTGCGCGCTTCCTCGCCCACCCAGGAGACCGCTCAGCGATCGCCGCACGCATGGCCGAGATCCGCACTTCGCGCGAGGCAACGCAACCCGTGCGCGCCCGCACCGGTGGCTCTACCTTCCGGAATCCGCCCGGCATGAAGGCCTGGGAGCTGATCGAAGCAGCCGGATGCCGCGGGCTCGCGCGGGGCGCGGCGGTGGTGAGCGAGAAGCACTGCAACTTCCTCATCAACACCGGCAGCGCTTGCGCTGCCGATCTCGAGGGCCTGGGCGAAGAGGTGCGGGCGCGGGTGCTGGCTGCCACTGGCGTGTCGCTCGAGTGGGAGATCCGCCGCCTGGGATGCCCCACCCTGGAAGCCGGGCGATGAAGCGCGTGGCCGTACTGCAGGGCGGAATCTCGACGGAACGCGAGGTGAGCGTTGCCAGCGGCAGGGAGGTTGTCGCGGCCCTTCGCGAATCGGGTTTCGACGTGCTTCCAATCACCGTCGGCAAGGATCTCGCGGCCCTGATTGCCACCCTCACCCCACCGCCGGACGTCGTGTTCAATGCGCTGCACGGCCGCTTTGGCGAGGACGGCGTCATCCAGGGTGTGCTCGACTGGCTCGGCATCCCCTATACCCATTCCGGCGTCCGCGCGTCCGCTCTTGCCATCGACAAGGTCGCAGCCAAGGCGGCCTTCACCGCCGCCGGCCTGCCGGTCGCGAAGCACGTGCTGGTGGCGGTGGAGAGCCTCGGGCGGATAGACCCGCTGCCCCGCCCGTTCGTTGTCAAGCCGCCCGACCAGGGCTCCTCGGTCGGCGTCGCCATCGTCCGCCCCGGCGACAATCGTTCAGGCCGAATCGCGGAAGGCTGGGACTACGGCCCGCTCGCACTGGTCGAGGAATTCATTCCGGGTCGGGAATTGACGGTCGGCGTCATGGCCGGCGAGCCGCTCGCCGTCACCGAGATCCGCCCCACCGACGGATTCTACGACTACGAAGCCAAATACGTTTCCGGCGGTTCACGCCATCTCATCCCTGCTCCCCTGCACCCGGCGGCCTATGCGGAGGCCATGCAGATCGCTGCGGCGGCCCATGCGGTACTTGGCTGCCGCGGCGCGTCGCGAGCCGACTTCCGCTACGACGATACTGCCGGTGAGCCGGGCCGGCTCGTGCTGCTCGAGATTAACACCCAGCCGGGCCTGACCCGCACCTCGCTGCTGCCCGAGCAGGCCGCATACCGTGGCATGAGCTTCCCCGCACTCTGCACGTGGATGGTGGAGAACGCCTCGTGTCGCGCGTGAGACGCTCCCCACGCAACAGCATCAAGGACCGGCCGCGGCGGCTCCGGCTCCTGCTGCGCCGGCAGAAGAGCCGCATCCGGTTGCTGGCCATCGTTGCCGCCGCCGGCCTGCTGATCGGCCTTCCCGTGCTCATCCGCGTCGTCGCCCCGGCTCGAAACCTGGTCGGCATGCGCGAGCGTTTCGGTAATCTCGCCGCACTCGTCGGCTTCCGCATCGATCACGTGATCATCCGCGGCCAGCATAATACACCTGCCCCCTTGCTCGACGCCGCACTCGGCGTCACTGACGGCGATCCCACGTTCGGTTTTTCGCTTTCCGCCGCGCGCCGGCGAATCGAGAGCTTGGCCTGGGTGCGAAGCGTCGTCATCGAGCGCCGGTTACCCGGCACCATCGTGGTCGTGCTTACGGAGCGGCGTCCTTATGCGCTCTGGCAGCACGATGGGCACTTTTCCGTCATTGATCGACGAGGGGACACGGTGGCGGAGCACGATGTCCGCGCCTTTCGCAACCTGCCGTTGGTGGTGGGCCCAGGGGCTCCGGTGCACGCGAAATCGCTGATCGAGTCCCTTGCCCATCTACCTACCATCGCCCGCCGCGTCGCCGCTTCCGTGCGGGTAGGAGAGCGGCGGTGGAATCTCGTGCTCAAAGACGGCACGACTGTCGAGCTTCCCGGCGGGCACGCCACCGTGGCGCTCGCACGGCTTGCCGATTTGGACGCCAAATACGCGCTTCTCGACCGGCCGCTCGCAGTGATCGACATGCGCCTCGCCGACCGGCTCGTGGTGCGTCCGTGGCCGCAGCAGACAACTCCGTCCACGAACCCTTCCGGGCAATCGGGCTGAGGGGCGTTGGATGAACGATTTCTCTGCCCGCCGCGCGCTTCCTCCCGAGACCGCCACCGAGCCGCCGCGCAGGCTTGCTCGGGGCGGATTGCTCGGCGTGCTCGATGTCGGCTCGACCAAGATTGCCTGCCTGATTGGCCGCGCGGAAACGGACGGCGCGTTGCGCGTCGTCGGCTTCGGCTGGCAGAAGGGGCGCGGCGTGCGCGGCGGCGGCGTGACGGACCTCGCGGACGCCGAGAAGGCGATCCGTGCCGCCGTCGGCCAAGCCGAGGACATGGCGGATACCGGCCTGCGTGCCGTCACAGCCAATCTCTCATGCGGCCAGCCGGAAAGCCGGCTTTTCAACGTGCAATGGCCGGTCGGCGGACGCGCGGTCGGTGCCGAGGACGTGCAGCGCGTTGTCTACGAGGCTCGCGCACGCGCCCTCTCCGAGGGTCGCGAGACCATCCACGCACTGCCACTCGGCTTCGCCGTGGACGAAACCGCCGACATCGCGGATCCGCGCGGCCTTTTTTGCAATACGCTCACCGCACGCCTACACATCATCGACGCTGCAACTTCGGCCTTGCGCAATTTCGGCGTCTGCCTTGCGCGCGCGGATCTCGACATTGCCGAAATGGTCTCCGCCCCCCTGGCCGCCGGGCTGGCCGTGCTGGTCGAGGACGAACGCACGCTCGGCGCCACCGTTGTCGATATGGGCGGCGGCACCACCGGCATGGCGGTCTTCGGCGAGGGACAGATTCTGCATACAGCGACGCTGCCGGTGGGCGGGATGCACGTCACCAACGACATCGCGCGCCTGCTCTCCACGCCGGTTGCCCATGCGGAACGTCTGAAGACGCTCTACGGCAACACCGAACCCAGCCCCGACGACGAGCGGGAAATGCTGCCAGTGCCGCTGGTCGGCGAAGAGGAACACCAGATTGCACGCGTGCCGCGCGCCATGGTCGTAAGCATCATTCGCCCGCGTCTGGAGGAGACTTTCGAAATGGTGAAGGAGCGGCTCGAGGCAAGCGGGCTTTCGCGCATCGCCGGTACGCGCGTCGTGCTTACCGGCGGTGCGGCCCAGCTCTCCGGCGCGCGCGAGATGGCCGCGCGCATCTTCGGTCGCCAGATCAGGCTCGGCCGCCCACACGGGCTGCGCGGCCTGCCCGAGGCTGCGTCCGGTCCCGCCTTCGCCACCGCCGCCGGTCTGCTGGCCTGGGCCGCCGGCGCGGGACGGATCATGCACGACATCGACCTGACGCCTGAAGCCTCCCGTGGCCTCTTGGGCCGCCTCATCGATTTCCTGCGGCAGCGCATCTGATGCCTGCCCTTCCCTCCAACCCGGGCGCTGGCGCCCACTCTGCGAGAGAAACCCCGCGATGACCCTCAACCTCACCGTCCCGAAGCAGCTTCACACCGACTTCACCCCGCGCATCACGGTGATGGGTGTCGGCGGTGGCGGCACCAACGCCGTCGGCAACATGATCGCGTTCAATCTGCAGGGTGTCGATTTCGTTGTCGCCAACACTGACGCCCAGCAGCTCATGCACTCCAAGGCGGACCGGCGCATCCAGCTCGGCCCGCACCTGACGCAGGGCCTCGGCGCGGGCGCCAAGCCTGAGATCGGCCGCGCCGCGGCAGAGGAGGCAGCCGACGAGCTCGATCGCCACCTCGACGGCGTGCACATGCTGTTCGTCACCGCCGGCATGGGCGGCGGCACCGGAACCGGCGCCGCCCCGGTGATCGCGCGCATGGCACGCGAGCGCAACATCCTCACCGTCGGCGTCGTCACCAAACCCTTCACCTTCGAGGGGGTCCGGCGCGCTCGGGCCGCGGAGGCCGGGATCGAGCAGCTCCAGCAATATGTTGATACGCTGATCATCATCCCGAACCAGAACCTCTTCCGCCTCGCCAACGAGCGCACCGGCTGGCGCGAAGCCTTCAAGATGGCCGACCATGTGCTCTACATGGGTGTCCGCGGCGTCACTGACCTCATCGTCTCGCCCGGCCTCGTCAACCTCGACTTCGCCGACATCCGCACCGTGATGGCGGAGATGGGCAAGGCGATGATGGGCACCGGCGAGGCCGAGGGCGAGAACCGCGCCGCCCGAGCCGCCGAAGCCGCCATCAACAACCCCCTCCTCGAAGACACCACCATGTCTGGCGCCAAGGGCCTCCTCATCAACATCACCGGCGGCGAGGACATGACGCTCTTTGAGGTCGATCAGGCGATGAACCGGATCCGCGAGGAGGTGGACGAGGAGGCGAACATCCTGTTCGGCTCAGCGATCGACGAGAATGCCAACGGTCGGATGCGCGTCTCGGTGGTGGCAACCGGAATCGATCGCCCCGTGGCCGAACGGCCGCGCCTCGTCGCCGTCGGTGGGAGCTTCGCCGCCGAGGCGATCGAGCCTCAGTCAGGCTTCATTGCGCCAGCAGGCGACGCCATCTCGCCCCGCCCCGCGCCCGGAACCCGCCCGCTCGGACTCCCTTCGGTCGGCGCCCCGATCGGATCAGGTGTCGGCGCATCGCTCGCTGCCTTCTCGTCCCCGTCTGGCGCTTCCCCGGCTCCATCCCCGCAGACGCCCATGGCGACCTCCGAGCCACGACCGCTCAGCCTCGTGCAAGCCGGCCAGATACCCTTCCCGCCGGTCGCCGCCGTGCCGCCCCCGGCGGTACCGGCCGGAGTCCAAAGCGGGTTGGGCCCTTCGGCGGCGCAGCCGCGCCCGGCACCGGCGGCGCACGCGGCCGTCCCGATGCCGCGAATGCCAGAGAGCGAAGGGCACCGCGCCAGCGGGCTCTTCGCCGAAGCGCCCGTGGAAACGCGGTTCGGGACTCCGCACGCACGTGCGCAATCCCGCCGGACGAGCATCTTCCAGGCCGTCACGCGCGCGTTACCGTGGGGTACGGCCGCGCCGCCTGCTCCTGCGCAAGCTCCCGACAACCCTTCCGCCGTGCCTCAGGAAGTCTCCGTCAGGCTTGCCGCGGGCGATGAGCTGGGCCTTGACATCCCAGCCTTCCTGCGCAAGCAGACGTCCTGAAACGGAACGCCGAGCAACGCAATAAATGTCGCAAACACAATTCGTTAGGCGGTAATACGGCGAAATAAACCTTGACTTCCCAGGGCCTTCCGCCGGCGCTTAGCATGGGATCATGGATGGTCCGGTCCACCTTCTTCCGCATGGCGCGGCGCAGCAACGTACCCTGCGCAGCCCGATCGACTGCACGGGGACTGGCCTGCATTCCGGCTTGCGGGTCTGGATGGAGCTCGCTCCGTCAGCGGCGGACAGCGGCATCATCTTCCATCGCCGCGATATGGCCGTCGACATTCCGGCACGCTTTGATCGTGTCGTTGACGGTCGCCTCGCGACCCAGCTTGCGGCCACCGAGGCACCGGACGTGCGGGTCAGCACCGTTGAGCATATCATGGCTGCGCTGGCGGCGCTCGGCATCGACAATGCCCGCATCTCCCTCGACGGCCCGGAAGTGCCTGTGCTTGACGGTTCGGGCGCCCCGTTCGTCTTCCTCATCGATTGTGCCGGCATCGCCGTACAGGAGGCGCCGCGCCGGGAGCTCGTTGTGCTGCGGCCGGTCCGGATCGTCGAAGGCGAATCCTTTGTCGAGCTCCTGCCGGATCCCGGCCCCGGCCTCACGATGGAGCTCTCGATTGCCTTCGACCAACCGGCGATCGGACGACAGGCCTTCGCTTTGCAACTCACCGAGGTTGCATTTCGCCGCGAACTCGCCTCGGCGCGCACCTTCACCACGGCGGACGCGATCGCCGCTCTCCGAGCCGCTGGCCTCGCGCAGGGCGGCACGCTCGAGAATGCCGTGGTCGTCGACAACCAGCGCGTGCTCAACCCGGCTGGCCTGCGCATGCCGGACGAGTTTGTCCGCCACAAGCTTCTCGACGCCGTAGGAGATTTGGCATTGGCGGGCTTCCCGATCCGCGGTCGCTTCCGTGCCCATCGCTCCGGCCACGCCCTCAATCATCGCCTGCTTCAACGTCTCTTCGCCAGCCCCGAGGCGTTCCGTATTGTGGTACCGCTCGCTGAACCGGCCCTCGCCGCCGCCTGACGCCGCTTCTTTGCGCCCCGCCGTGTCGAACTTGTCCAAAACCGATGCGGATTACTGGTGCGAGAGGGGGGACTCGAACCCCCATGGCCTCGCGGCCGCGCGATTTTGAGTCGCGTACGTCTACCGGTTCCGTCACTCTCGCCCGTTCGCCAACGTGCGCCGCCCCCCACCCGGCTGACAAGAGGCGAGCGCTTCGCTATACGGATTAGGATGCTTGGTCCCGGATAGCTCAGTTGGTAGAGCAAGCGGCTGTTAACCGCTGGGTCGTAGGTTCGAGTCCTACTCCGGGAGCCATCAATGTTGGAACGACGCGAGCTTCGCAGGGCTTGCGCCTCCCGCCGCGAGAAACGATGCAAGCCGCGCTTCAGCCTCCGCCGGCGGGCCTGCGGTCTCTATCACGACGACAAGGGGGGATTTGCGACCGCCGAGCAGGCTTGCAAGTGCCTGCTTCAGCCGCGTCCTTAGGTCATTCGCGGCCGGCTGGCCGCCAATCCAGAGCGCGCTCGCCGTCGCAGCCGGCGGCACCTGGATGAAAACGAGTTGCCAGTCCTTGGGGACCGCGGCGGCAACATGAAGCGTGCGCATCTCCGCCTCGCGTGTGTCCTCGCCTGAGAGCGCGCGCTCCGAATCGAGAATGAGCCGCGGATCGCTGCGTGGGGGGAATACGGCAAGCGTCAGTGCCAGTGTGTGGTCTTCGCAGGCAAAGCGCTCGAGCGCGCCGCCCGCGGCAACAAGCCTTGGCAGTGTAACGCCGCCCTGCTGCCGCGTGCAGCCCGGGAAGCTCGCCTGAAGCACCGGGTGCGTGGCGGCGGCCGCCCGATCGATCCCGCCGGCAAGCATTGGAAAGAGCGCCGCCAGAACAACCACCGCGGCCGCGGGCGGCAGAGAACGGGCTAGCCCCGCCGAGGCCTCCGGCTTTGCCGGCTCTGATCGCACCTCGCGCACAAGATGATCCTGGCGGAACAGAAGTCCGAGCATGATCAGCAGCAGCAGCACAATGGAAAAGAAAAGATAGCCGTAAAGCACATGGTCGGTTGCGGCCGCGCGAGCGCTGCCGAGCATGTAGCCGAGCCAGACGATGCCAAGCGCCCGGAAGCCGTTGGCGATCACCGGGACGAACAGCGAGACAAGAATGAAAAGAATGCGGCGGCCGGGGTTGCGATAGATGATGCAGGCATAAAATACGCTGAATGCAATGGCGGCGATGAGAAAGCGGAGCCCGGCACAAGCCTCGGCAATGCGAAACACCCCCTGAGGAATCTCGATATCGTTGCCGACGTTGAAATTCGGGACACCGATCACGTCAAGGCCATGCACGACGAAGAGGGTCGTGAACCTTTGCAGCAACGGTACCAGGAAGCCGCCGAACGGAACCAGGAAGAAGAGATAGAGCAGTGGGGCAGCCATCGCGCGATAGAGCGCCCAGCCAAGCACAGAAAGGAACAGGAGCTGCACGAGGCTCATCGCCGCCAGCTGCCGTCCTTCCATAATCCCAAGCCGATCCGCCAGGAACCAGACCATGCCCAGAACGAGCCCGGCGGGCAGGGCAAGAAGCGTGGGCTGGATAGTCGTGCGCCCAAGCCGCTCGCGCCGCTGCCAGGCGAGCCAGGCCGCCATCGGCAAGATGAGGAAGCAATGATTGTAGGCCGTCGAATGCAGCCAAACGTTGATCGCGGCGCCAATTTCGGCATGAAAAACAAAACCTAGCACGAGCAGACCCGCGGCAAGCGTAAACCAGCCCGGCCAGCGAGAGGCCGCCACCTTCACGCACCGGCCCCAAGCACTTCTGGAGCATCGGCGTGAGGCGCCGCAAGCATCGGATCGAGCCGCGCGAGCGTCGTTCGCCAGTCGTGCGACCGGAGCACAGCCCGACGCGCCGCCGCGCCAAGACCCGGATGCCGGCCCGCCAACACCTCGCCGGCCAAGCGCGCCATCTCACCCGACTCGGTCGCAACGAGCACGTCCTGTCCCGCCGTTGCGCGAATCCCCTCCACTGCCGCCGGCGAAGCCAGCACGGGACGAGCGAGCGCCATCGCCTCCAACACCTTGTTCTGGATACCGCGACCGATTCTGAGCGGCGCGACGACCAGCGATGCATGAGCAAGAAAGGGTCGCGTGTCGGGAACACGGCCGGTCACCCGCACTTCGGCCCGCCTGGCTAGCGCCCGCACCGCCGGCACCGGCTCCCCGCCAACGATGAAGAATACCGGCCGCGGCTCACCGGTAAGAAGCGGCAGCACGGCGTCTGCAAACCACGTCACCGCATCGACGTTCGGCTTGTAGTCCATCGTTCCGGTAAACACGATCGACCTCTCACTCGGTGCAAACGGCGAGGGAAATTCGCAGTCGGGCGAGAAAAAATCGAGATCAACTCCATTCTCCACCCATCCGGTGCGTCCCCTGCATTCAGGGGCAAGCTCGAGGAACCGCGCCTCCTCCGCAGGCGAGACAAACAGCGTGCGGTCGAAATGGATCGTCGCCTCACGCTCGAATGCAAACAGTCTCCGTGCCTCGCGTGCCCATAGGTAGCGCATGGGAAATGCAGCACCCCTCGCATATGCCGCGAACTTCTCCGAATCGATGTCGACCATGTCGAGGATCCGCGGCAAAGTCGGAATTTGCATCACGTACGGCGCCATCGCGGCGGAAAAGACGAACAATTGGGCAATCGACCGCCGCGCCAACGTTTCGGCAACCCATCTGGCAACGCGCCGGTCCCGGAAGTAATCAAGCGAGAGCGGTCTGCCGGTCGCGAAGCCGGTCATCGAGCGGGCGCGCGCTGCCCGGCGGTCGAGGGGAAAGCAGCCAAGGCTCGCAGTTCGCGCCCGAAGCGCCGGAACATGCACGAGATCCTTGGGATTATCGGCAAGGCACCCAAGATGGACATGGAACGAACAGGCCAGATGCTCAAGCAGATGAAAGGCGCGGATCTTGTCGCCCTTGTCCGGCGGATAGGGAATGCGATGGCAGAGGAAAAGAAGCTCGCGCACCGGCTCAACCGATACCGCGCACGATGTGCGGCCCAAGCCAGTTGGCCACCGGCAAGGGCATCCGCTTCCAGGCCGCGATCATCATCCGATATCTCGGGTTGAGTGGATTGTTCTCTGGCATACGCGCGCCAGGGGCAAGAAGATGACGGTAATGCAGCGGCTGCGGTGCAAAGCCCCAATTCTTCTTGAACGCGTGGGAACCAGTGCCGACCTTGCTGCGGCCAAAATCGAAGAGGTCAAGCCCGCGTGCCACGGCGAGCCGCATCACCTCCCAGTACATGAAGTCATGCGCCGCCAGGCCGCGCGCCGCGCGGCCGCCGCCCGCGTAATAAGGGAGGATCTCATTTCTGAACATGAAAGAAAGCACCGCCGCGATCGGCCGCCCTCCATCCTCGACGGTAAGGATCTCGGCACTTTCGGGAAAGAGATCGAGCAAAAGGCGAAAGTAGCCGCGCGGGTAAACCGGCGTGCCAAGGTTGCGCACGCTCTCGGCATAGAGACGGAAGAGCGGATCTGCCTCGCGGCCAACGCGCGCAACGAGGCCATTCGCTATCCCCTTGCGAACGACCGCCCGCTGCTTGCGGGGAATTGCCTTCAGATTCGCTTCGTCCGTGGACGCGAGGTGTTTCCGAAACGTCTCGTAGAGAGCCGGGCTCTCGGGCCATGCACAGTCGGGGCGTCCCAGGAAGCGAAATTCACAGAATGCGGCACCGGATTTGCGCATCGCCGTTGCCGCCTCTCGCTCAAGCGCCGCCTCGGTATCGGCGTCCGCGGCAACGGGTCCACCGTAGACGCAAAATGGCACCGAGACGAGTCCATTCCCGAACAATCGTGTCTTGACGTGGACGAGCGGCAGGACCCCGGTGACTGCCCCATCCTGCTCGGCAAGGAGGTAGCAGGACGGATGCCGAAAGGTGCGTGTAATAACATGGCGCCAAGCCGCGCGATGAAAGAAGGTGCCCTCGGGCCTGGCCAAGACGAAATCGTCCCATGCAGCCGCGGAGCCCTCATCGAGTGGGCGGCAACGAACGGCCATCTTGCCCGCTAGCTCCGCGTGTCCGTGGCAAGCTCGGTGGCAAACACCCGGTCGATGCGATCCCACGCAAAATCGCGAAGGAGGCGATTGATGCGTCTCTCCATGGCACCAAGATTCAGCCGATGCCTGAGCCGCGAAAGCGGCCTCGCATCGGCAACCCGCGGCTGGCCGGGATCCACCTCCCAAGGATGGAAGTAAAATATCCCCGGTCGCCGATCTTTCTGGAGCACCCGCGCAAGGCCCCGCCTGTAAAGGCAATAGGGGAGGAGGCGAAAATAGCCCCCACCCGCCCAGGGCAGGTTACGGCCGCCTATCGCAAGGGTCGTCATCGGGAGTTCCCAGAGCATGCCCCCGGCGGGACGAAATGGGAAGCGCGGCGCATCGGGCATGCCGTAGAGGTCGTGACGCACGGGATAGACGCTGGAGCTGTATGCGTACCCTTCGGCCTCGAGGGCCCGGAAAGCCCAGAGGTTACACGCTCCGATCGAGAATGTCGGCGCCCGATACCCGCGCACCGCAACACCGCCGAGATCCTCGAGCAAGCGCCGCGTTCGCCCGACATCGGCGCGAAAGCCCGCCTCATCGAATCCGTCCGCCCGAACATGGTCATAGCCGTGACTGGCAAGCTCGTGCCCCGCCGCGACAATCCGCCGGATTAGTGCGGGGTGACGTTCGGCAACCCAGCCGAGAGTGAAAAATGTTGCCTGGACGCCCCCTTCGGCGAACTGCGCCAGGATCCGCTCGGTGTTGGCCTCAACCCGGCGGGGGATCATCTCCCAGTTCTTGCGTGGGATCGCGTCGGTGAAGGCTTGTACCTGGAAATAATCCTCGACATCGACCGTCATCGCGCTCGCGACCGCCCGCTCTTCCGCCGGCGCGCTCATCGCCCCCCTCCACTATCCGCCAGCAAATCGAAGAGGCGGAGAAAGACGCGCTCGCGCCGGGCGACGATCCGCTCCAACGCGCCGATCCGATCCGCGAGATCCGACCCGGCGTCGCCCGAAGCGCTGCTCGTACTCTGCGGCGCAGCAAGATCCTGCTGCAGTTCGCTCGCGGTGATCTGCACCATGTCCGCGGATATCGCATCGCTCCGCTCGAATGCCCCGTGCAGCAACACGCGGCCGCAGAGCCGGTTGATGCGCCGCGGAATGCCGTCTGTATACTGATGCACGAGTTTGAAAGTGTTCTCCTCCCATAGCGGACGATCGCGCCAGCCCACGGCGCGCAGCCGGTGTTCGACATAAGCGCGCGTTTCCTCCTGGCTCAATGGTCCGAGGTGATAGGAGGCCAGCACCCGCTGACGAAGCTGGTCGAGTTCCGGCCGCGCGAGCGTCTGGCGGAACTGCGGTTGGCCGAGCAGCACGGCTTGCAGCAGCGAGCGCCCTCCCTCGGCAAGGTTGGAGAGCATGCGCAGTTCCTCGAGTGCCGCGAGATCAAGAGCCTGTACTTCATCGACCACAAGCAGGCACCGCCGCCCTGCGGCGCGCCCGGCATGCAGCGCCTCGACGACACCGCGCAGAAGCGCCGCCTTGTTCGCCGCCGGCTCGACGCCGAAGCCACCAGCAGCAAGGCGCAGAAGGTCATCCGCGCGAACCTGTACGGTATCGATGCGCGCAATCAGATAGGAGCCGCGGTCGAGTCGCTCCCAGAGTCGCTCGAGCAGCATCGTCTTCCCTGCACCCACCTCACCCGTGACGACGACGAATCCTTCCTGATGGGCGAGGCCGAAGACGAGATGAGAGAGCGCACGGCTATGCTCGCTGCTCGCGAAGAAGAAGCGGCTGTCCGGCGTAAGCCGGAACGGCATATCGGAAAATCCATAGTATTCAGCATACATCAATTCGCCTCAGAACGTCTTCTGCAGGGCGACGATCACGATGTTCTGTAGCGCGCTGCGGCCGGTTAGCGACCGGTTCGTGACGCCGTAGATAGCGCTGCCGCTCAGCGTCGGCGTCAGGCGATAGACGAGCGAGAGCTGTCCGGCCAGGACCGTGCTCGATCCGCTCCCGACCGCCCGGGAATTCGTCTCGCCTAGCTGCACATAGGACGCGGCAGTAAGGAGCGGAGTGAGGGAGTGCGTCCATGCGATGCTTCCCGACCAGGAGTTCTGTGAGAACCCGCTCACTCCGGATGCGTTGGCGATCAGTTTCTGCTGCTGATTGAGAAGCGAGAGCGAGACGGTATCGCGCGGCCAGGTCGTGATCAGGCTGCTCGAGAATACCGCATTGCGCACCACGCTCGACTGCACGCTGAGAAGCTGGTTCGTGAGCAAGACCGGGGCACCGGTCTGATTGTCGATGGGGTTTCCGGCGGCGTCCACTATCGTATTGGTGAGTGCGGATTGCAGGAATTGAAGCGACGAGCCGAGCGTGTCGGAGTATGAGACCACCAAGCTGGTACGGGCTGTGACACCGACCGTCGCACGGACAAACGGGGAATCGAAGCCTTCGAGACGTCCATAGCCCGCGGTGATCGACGTCGCCGGGCCGGGCGTGAGATTGAAGCCGACTGCCCAGACCCCGTCGCGGATCTGGACCTTCGGCACGCTTGGATAGAAGATATCTTCATACCCGAGTGTGCCGAAGACATAGACGCGGCGCTGCACGGCAACGCGGAAGGTATTGGTGGCGACATACTGGTGAGCGCCTCCCAGCACGCCGGAGCCACTCTCCACGCTCGCCGTCGCTTCCATCGTATCATTGAAGCGCCCAAGGACCGAGCCGGTGGTGAACGACGCGCTGCCCTCGTTCGCCACGGCGTGGGAGCCGACGAAGAAGGGTTGGGTCGCGCCCGGCGCCGTGGCGGCCCTCCCGCTCTGGTCACTGTATTGCAGCGCATACCCGATCTGGAGGGTGCCGAAATCGCCGAACCGATGTTCGAAGGTCGGCCGGACGGCAAAGCTGGTCGTGGTGGTGCGGTTGCCGCTCGGTGAGGTGCCGATCCCCCCGGGGGCGACCCCGCCGCTGGTGGTCTGCTGAGAGGCATAGGCGTTGAGCGAGAGCAGCAACGTGCGCGGCAGGAGCGTCGCCTGCAGCGAGCCGTTCAACCTCTGCACCACATCGTTCTGTGAGGAGTTCTCGGCGTAGATTTGCAGGCTGGGGGCGTAGCTCAGGGTCCCGCTGGCCGAAGGCGTCGAAAGATTGATCAGAATTCCTGGCGTGACGGCGGTAATGAGATCGGCGCGCCGGCCGGTCGTGGTATCGAACACATTGTCGTTGAACTCTTCTGAGAGGCCGAGGGTTGGTGTGAAGGTGAGCCCGGCCGGCCGCGTCAGCAGCACCCCGCCAACGGCATTCGCCGCAGCGATCGCGCTGTTCACGTCACCGAGCCTGACCGACACGCCGACGGGGGGTGCGGCCGTCACCGTGCCGGGCGCAGGCAGAGTGGGCAAGCCCTGCGCAGGGCCCGGCAGGGCGCCACTCTGCGGCACAGTGCCGGCCGGTGCGGTTCCTGCGCCGGACGCCGCGGTGGTTGCGGCGCCACTCTGATCCTGCGCATGAGCTTTGGTCGCGGTAGCGGCCAAGGCCGCCAGGAGTGCAACCATTAGGCCTCGCCGCAAGGCAACCCGCAGGCACATCCGATCCCTTGGGGTCTTTCCTTGGTCGGCAGCGAGGCACCCCCCGGCTCCCGCAGAGCTCGAGCTACGCGGCGACCTGATTCCGAAGCCTCGCCCGCGACCGCCGCGGATCATGGTCGGGCCGAGTAACCGCTCATGAATAGATACCAAACGTTTCGCGTGTGGAAACAGTAACCTTGTTCAGCAGAAGCCTGATGTTCGGACAGGCGTCGATGAGATCGAGAGCGGCCTCGATCTCGCGGCGCCTTGTCTTTTCCGCCTCAACGACAAACAGGACCTGCCCCGCGACCGCGGCCAGCGCCGCCGGGTCGCTGCTGGAAAGGCAGGCGGGCGCGTCGATGACGAGCAGGCTGTCCACAAATTGGCCCGCCAGGATTTTTAGCAAACCGGAAATCGGGTTGTGCGTGGAAATTAGCGCACGGCCATTCGCGTCTGTGCCGCCGCCGACAGGAAGCACCGAGAGCCCGCGGATCCGTGAACGGACTATTGCCGCATCGGCAAGTTGCGCGGGCGAGGCGACGAGATCCAACAGGCCTGGCTCGGCTTCCAGGCCGAGCGACGTGCTCAACGAGCCGGGCCTGACGTCCGCGTCTACCAAAATGACCGACCGCTCCCCGCCGAGTGCGAGGTTTGCGGCGAGGTTAAGAGCCGCAAAGCTCTTACCCTCGCCGGGCCGGGCGCTGGTCAGCATCACCACGTTCCGCCGCGCCGTTTCGCCCTCGACAGCGGCCATGCCCGCCAGCACCTGCTGGCTCACGATCCGGAACTCCTCGGCAATTCGGTCGCGCTGTTCGCGGGTGATGATCATGCCGGCACCTTCGAGCGTCTCGATGGCAAGGCCTCCAACGGAGCCGTCGGCGACCGGGTCTGGCGCCGTTATCGGCACGGCACGGGCGGACGTAGAGATTTCTTCCGCTACCGCCTCGGGCAGCAGTACCGACTCCGGCCCGTCCATGCTTCCTTCACGCAGGTGAAGCGCCGCCCGCTCGACCAGGTGAAGCGGCTTGGTCACGCGGCTCATGCCAGCGCGGCCAAGTGGCTCGCGCCGGCGAGAACTCCGGCAAACGCCACCACGAGCAAGAATACCCCCGCGCTGAAGGCTACCATCGGCAACATACGACGCCTCTGTCGCGGCACCGGTCGCAGCGAAATTGCACCTGCCACCGGCAGTCCGATGCTGCGCAGATCCTGCAGCGTGTAACAGCAGGTGTCGGCATGGGCAAGGAGGAGCGCAAGCCCGGCGCTCCCTCCAAGCCCCGCCACCAGTACCGCAGCAAGCAGCAGCGCCCGCGGAGGGGCAACGGGGATTCTCGGAAGTTGCGGCGGGTTGACAACCTGCAACTGCACGCGACTCGCATCGGTGTTCGCCGCCGTTGTTATCTGCATCGATTCCTTGCGCAGGAGCAGTTCCTGGTACTGCTTGCGCAGCACATCATAGTTGCGATTGAGATTGATGTATGCCGCCTGCAGCCCCGGCTGGTCGTGCGCCAGTGCCGCCAGGCGCGCACGCTCGGCAGTGGCCGCCTTGAGCTCGCGCGTAAGCGAGAATACCGTCGTGTCCGCGTCGATCAATTGCAGCTTGAGCTGGTCATAGACCGGATTGGGAATCGACCTCCGGACCACCGGCATGGTGGCAGATCCCTTGCCCGCCGCCTGGGCGGCAAGCGCCTTGACCAGCTGCTCGGCGTCAATGACGCCGGGGTAGGCGTCGGTAAAGCGCTGCTTGAGCACGGTCAGGCGCTGCTCCGCCGCCGCAAGCGCGGCGCTGGTCGCTGCCGTGTTGCCGGAAGCTCCCTGACTGCCGACCAGCATTGGCGGCGTCTTTTCGAGCTCGCTTTCCAGCATGAGCTTCCGTGCCTGGGCGTCCTGCAATTGCCCTTCGAGCGAGCGCACCTTCGCACCCGCTGCATCAAACTGCGAGACGCTTCCGCCGGCGCCCGGCAGCAGCTGGATGTATTTGGTGAGGAATGCGGCCCGTCGCTTCTCGGTATCCCGCAATTTCTTCTCGTAATAAGCAAGCTGGCTGTCCAGGAAGTGCTGGGCATTGGCGAGGTCGGTCTGGTTGGAGCCGTTCGCCCGCTCGATGAAAACGCCGAGCATCGTCTGCACGACGGTGTAGGCACGCTTGGGATTGCGGTTGCTGTAGGCGATGGTGAAGAGGGTGTCCGTCTCCGGGATGATCCGGATGGTCGCCGCCAGCTTCTTCACCAGCGCCTCATGGGCCGCCAGGGTGTCGTGCCCGGACAGGAGATCGGCCTTCGCTATGAGGGTCTCGAGGTTGGGACGGCTCAAGAGTGTTCGCCGCAACAGCGCCACTTCGCTATCGATGCCGCTGCCGATAGCGATACCGTGCAAGAGCGGGGTCAGAACCGGATCGGCCGCCACATACACCTCGGCGCTCGCCTCGTACCTCGGCGGCAGGCTGATCACCGTCGCCCAGCCGATGAGGCAAATGACCCAAGCCGCGATAAGCGCCAGCCACCGGCGGCGCCAAACTCCGATGGCGTAACGGCGCAGCAGGATAATGATATCGTCCATGACCGTTCAGAACCAGCTTTCGGGAATGACGACGACGTCGCCCGGGTGCATCGCGACGTTCTGCGACATATCCCCCCCATTCAGGAGGGCACCGATCCGCACCGGAATCGCAACCTCCTTACCATTCTCCTTGCGGATAATCTTTGCGCTGTTGCCCGCGGCATACGGCGTCAGCCCCTTCACCGCCACCATCACGTCGAGCAGTGTCATGCCATCAACGTAGGGAATGGTCTCGGGAACCGTCGCCTGGCCGATGATACGAATGGAGCGATCGAGCGGACCATTGAAGGTGTCCACCATCACCGTGACCTGCGGGTCCTTCACATACTTGCGCAGACGGGCGGCGATCTCTTTGCCAAGCTCGCTCGGGGTTTTGCCGACCGCACGAAGATCAGGCACCAGCGGCGTGGAGATTCGTCCGTCCGGTCGCACAGGCAGCCCCTTCACGCTGAGATCGGGGGCACCGTAGACGGAAATGCTCAGCGCATCGCCGGGCCCTATCCGGTAGGCCGCTGTCGCGTCCGCGGGGGGAGCAATGAGCGAGGCCGGCGGCGGCGCGACGGTGCAGGCGGGAATTGCGAGCGCAATTAAGATTGGTAGTAGCCGGCGCCAAATTCCCGGCGACCAAACGAACAATGACCCGCCACCGCACGGACGAAAGCTCGTAACCTTGGGCACGGCCCCTCCATCCCCACATGGCCAATCCGACCCCACGGGTAACGCGGCGGTCGGCGATCACCGGGGCAACCAATACCAGCGCAAACCTTGACGCAACGCGAATCCGCCGTCCGGGCACTTTCCTCCCTAAAAATTGATAGATGGTTTAAATTTCTACCTTTCAGCGTGGCCCTGCTCACGTGTTAAACAATCGGTCCGCTCGCAAGCCATTCCGGCCGCCAGGCGTGAGAAAAGGCGGCTCTGTCGGCTGAAATTCAGCCAACTTCGAATTTTGAGACATCGCTAAGGAGACTCATGCAAATGTCCCCTGATACCGTCCGATTTTCGCCGATACCACCACCGGGGATCGCGTTCAGGTCCCGAACAGCATTGAACCAGTCCTGTTTTCCCCGCACCGACGCCGCCCCCGGTTTCAGGTTGCCGCGCTGGACGGGCCGACACCCCATGCAGGCTGTGGTTGGGCGGGCACTCGAGGGGAAGCGATGATGATGCCGCTGTTGGCCCGTGCCGACGCACTTGCTGGCGGTGGGTCGGGGGCTGTTCGCGGTTCGGGAGGATGGCCCGCTCCGCTCGGAGCTGTCCACCTCGACGGTGCTCCGGCGCTGGTGCACTCCTTGACCGACCCGTACATGACCGCCGCGCTCCCAATGTTTCTTGCGGTCGGAGTACTATTGTGGACGGCAATCGAGCTTCCGGTGACGGCCGGGCGCCTTCCGGGCCTTCGCCGGGCGGCCGCACTGCTCCTCGGGCTCGCCCTTTTCGCCGCCCCTCTCCTCACCGTCGCCCTGGCTTTCAGCCTGCTCGGTCCGGCATCCTCCGTGACCCGATGGCTCACCATTCTTGCGCTCATTGTATGTTCGGGCACCAGCGTGGTCGCGGCGGCGCTCGGATGCGACCTGCTGGCGCGGATCGGGCTGTCGCGACGAACCGTGCTCGTGCTTGGCAATCCACCCGAATGGACCCATATCGGCGCACACCCTGCTCCAGGGCACGACCCCTCATTCCGGGTGGCGGAAATCCGTCCCGCATATGGCTGCCCCGCTCTTGCGGCCGATGGGCTGCGAAAGGCCAAGATCTGGGGCGTCGTGACAGCCGACGATGCCGCGTTTACGAGTGCCGAACTGCAGAGGGACTGCCGCCGCGCCGGCGTACGCCTGCTCCGAGAGGACGAGTTCCGCGAGCGCTGGCTACGTAGGGTTGACATCGATCGCCTGCGCCCGGGCACAATTGCGGCAGCTCAGGGCGAAAGGCGTGCAGGCCGTGGGTTTGGTCGTCGCGCGGCCGATATCGCGCTGAGCATCGTGCTGCTCGTCGTCACCCTGCCGATCTCGATCCTTGCGGCGATACTCATCAAACTCGAAAGTTCCGGCTCGGTTCTTTATCGCCAGGAGCGGGTTGGATTGCACGGCAAGCCGTTCCTTTTGACCAAGTTCCGCAGCATGCGTAGCGACGCCGAGGCCGCAGCAGGCCCGCAATGGGCGAATCTGGCCGACCCACGCGCGACACGCATCGGTACCCTCATGCGGCGCACTCGGATCGACGAGCTGCCGCAACTTTGGAACGTGCTGCGAGGCGAGATGAGCATCATCGGGCCTAGACCCGAACGCCCTTACTTTGTGGAGCAGCTTTCGGCGCGACTTCCTTGCTATAATGACCGTAGTCTGGTGAAGCCTGGGATTACGGGGTGGGCGCAGGTGAATTACCGTTACGGCGCGTCGATCGAGGATGCACGGGTGAAGCTGGCGTACGACCTTTATTACGTCAGACATCGCAGCGCGCTCTTGGATCTCCGGATCCTTGCCGCAACCGTCCGGGTGGTGCTCCGCCAGGAGGGCGCGCGGTGACACATCGATCCAGTGTCGGACCGGGCCGTCGCCCGCAGCGAGAGTAACCATGACCGACCGCGCCCACCCGATCTCGTGGCTGGGAACACGTGCAGCGCGGCCCGGCGTGGGCACCACCGGAATCGATACGGAAGAGTGAGCGATGCCGGCCGCGAGCCTCCTCTTCGGCCTTTCGGCCGTTGCATACGCCGCCGCGGGGAGCGTGGTTCTCCTGCAGCGCCTGCCCGGCCGGAACAACGTTGCGCTGGCAGGTGCGTGCGCGGTGAGCGCCGCATGGGCCGCCACGGCCGCGGCCGAGCCCCTGCCGGTCCTGTTCGGACCGGCCGCCGCGCTCGATTTCCTGCGCGCCGGCGCTTGGTTTGGCTATCTTCTCGTGCTTGCCCACCGGATCACGAAGCAGCCCCGACGGCTCAGCGGCGGCGCTTTGTTCGTGCTTCTGTTCGGTTCCCTCGCCGTCTCGTCGGCGCTCCTCTCCTGGCGCGTTCCAAGTCCGGCCGGCATGCCCATCCTCGTGCCGCTTGGCATCATCGTCCGCCTCGGGCTTGCCATCGGCGTCCTGCTTCTGATCGAGAACCTTTATCGGAACGCCCCCGACGAGGCACGATGGCACATTAACCTTGCCTGCATCGCGATCGGCGGAACCTTTCTCTACCAGATCCTGCTTTACGCAGACACCGTCCTCTACCGTCGCGTGCCCCCGCTCCTGTTCGCCGGACAGGCACCGGCAAGCCTTGTCGTCCTGCCCCTTCTTCTCCTTGCGGCTCGTCGCCAGCAGCGTTGGCGGGACGACATAGGGGTCTCCCGCAGTGTTGTCTTCCACAGCGCAACGCTTCTCTTCAGCGGGATTTTTCTCGTCGGCCTTGCCGCCGCCGGGGAAGTGTTCCGCCGCTTCGGGTCTGGTTGGGGCATGCTGGCGGAAGCCAGCCTGATCTTCGCCGGTTGCATCACCGTCGCCGTACTCGCAACCTCCGGCCGCGCCCGCTCGCAGCTTCGTGGCTTGATCGTCGATCACTTCTTCTCGCGCCGCTTCGATTATCAGCGCGAATGGAGCCGGTGCATCGCCACTCTTTCGGCCAACCCTTACCTCGGACTGCACAAGCGGATCATCCGTGCAATCGCAGACATCGTGGACAGCCCCGGAGGTGTCCTCTTCCTGGCTGAGCCGCCGAATGGCAGCTTCTGGGCAGCCGGGAGCTGGAACGCACCCAGGCTCGAGGGGACGTCGGTCGAACCCGGCCATCCGATACTTGGCCTGCTCGGCACCGGCGAGTGGATTGCGGAAGCAGCGCCGGCGGCATGCCTCTGGTTTGCCGGGTTCCCGGAGGCATGGCTTGCAGTTCCACTCCCGGCGGTGGGCGGTCTGGCCGGCTTCGTCGTCCTGGCGCGTGCGCGCGCCCCATTCCGCCTCGATCGCGAGGTCTTTGACCTCTTGCGCATCGTCGGCCGTGAGGTCGCGGTTTTCATCGGCGAGCGACGAGCAACCGAAGCACTCATGGAGGCGCGGCAGTTTGCGGAAGCCGGCCGGCGCTTTGCCTTCGTTGCCCACGACATCAAGAACGTTGCGGCGCAGCTCTCGCTCCTGCTCGGCAATGCCGAGCATCACCTCGACAACCCGGCTTTCCGCACCGACATGCTGGCGACGCTCAGGGGTTCCGTGCAGAAGATCTCGGCGTTGCTTGCCCGCCTGCAGTCACCGCCGGCGCGCGAGGAGGCCCGGTCGCTCCTCACGCCCGCGCGCCATCTACCGGCAGTAGTGGCCGTACTGAGGGGGCTAGGGTCAACTCCGGTCACCCTCGAGACCGATGGTGGTGAGGGCAGCGTGGCGATCGACGAGGCGGCGTTCGATGCGGTGATCCGCCACCTGATCGACAACGCCATCGAGGCCTCCCTGCCTGGGAACGGGGTCCGTGTTCGCCTCACCCACGAGCCTGACCGCATCATCATCGCGGTTATCGACAAAGGCCGTGGAATGACCGATGAATTCGTGCACGAGCGTCTGTTCCGCCCGTTCAGCTCCACCAAGAACTCGGGCTTTGGCCTTGGTGCTTTCCAGGCCCGCGTGCTTCTGCGCGAGGCGGGCGGCGACCTTACGGTAAGCAGTGCGTTGGACCAGGGAACGACCATGCGCATAACCCTTCCGCTGGTTAAGCCTCGTGAAGCGCCGATGCCGCTGGCTCTCAGTGCCTGATCCGCGCTAGTACCAACCTTGGCTCATGGGTGACTCACACACACGACCCCGAAACACCTTACCCTCTCCCCCTGGGAGAGGGTCGCGCGCAGCGCGGGGTGAGGGTGCCTGTGTATCACCCATGCATGATTCCTGGTACTAGCCAGGAGCGAGACATGACCAAGCCATCCCTCCTGATCGTCGAGGACGACCCCGGCCTCCTCACGCAATACCGCTGGGCCTTTCCCGGCCACATCGTGCATACTGCCGCCACGCGAGCGGAGGCGATACCGATCGTCGAGAAGGAATCGCCGGCGGTTGCCATTATCGATCTCGGTCTGCCGCCGGACCCCGATGGTGTAAGCGAGGGGTTTGCCACCCTCGGTGCAATCCTGAGGGCGGCTCCGGAAACAAAAGTCATCGTCGCAACCGGCAACGGCAGCCGCCAGAACGCGCTTCGCGCCATCGCGGCGGGGGCGCACGACTTCTATGAGAAGCCGGTCGAAATCGAGGTGCTGCGGCTGATCGTGGAGCGCGGTTTCCACCTTTACGCACTTGAGGCGGAGAATCGCCGCCTCACCGAAGCCATCGGCCCGGGAGCAATCAAACGAATCATTACGGCCGCTGAACCGATGCTGCGCGTCTGCCGCGACGTCGAGAAGCTGGCGCAAACGGACGTGCCAGTCCTGCTGCTCGGTGAGAGCGGAACCGGCAAGGAAGCACTGGCCCGGGCCTTGCACGAGCTCGGGCCGCGCGCGGGGAAGCCCTTCGTCGCCATCAATTGCGGCGCCATCCCGGAGACACTGCTGGAGAGCGAGCTTTTCGGCTATGAACGCGGCGCCTTCACCGGTGCCGCGAAGCAGACCATCGGACGGATCGAGACGGCTCAGTTCGGGACCCTCTTCCTCGACGAGATCGGCGACCTGCCGCACACGCTGCAAGTCAAGCTGCTCCGCTTCCTCCAGGAGCAGGCGATCGAACGGATCGGCGGGCGCCAGCCGATCCCGGTCGATGTCAGGGTCATCTCCGCGACCAACCAACCACTCGAGCAGCAGCTGGAAGCGGGCCAGTTTCGCGCCGATCTTTTCTACCGTCTCAACCCGGTCACGGTACGCGTCCCCCCGCTTCGCGAGCGCGGCGGTGATGCTGTCCTGCTGGCGCGCTATTTCCTCAATCGGTTCAACCGTGAGATCGGGCGAAGCGTGCGCGGCTTCACCGATAATGCGCTTGCTGCCCTGGCCTGGCATGATTGGCCGGGGAATGTGCGCGAGCTGGAAAATCGAGTGAAGCGCGCCGTAATCATGGCCGAAGGGCGGGTGATCGATTGCGCTGAATTGGAACTTGCAACCGGCGAGCCGCCAGACCTCAACCTGCGGGCGGCGAAACTCCGTGCCGAGCGTGACGTGATCGAGCGCGCGCTCGCCCAGACCCAAGGCCGTATCGCCACCGCCGCGCGGCTGCTCGGCATCAGTCGCCCGACGCTGTATGGCCTGATCGAGGCGCAGGGGCTGGCTGGGTCCGCGGAGCCCAACCTCGCGGTCGTTCCTGACAGGAAAGGAGTGTCGGCGTGAAGGGCTCTCTCTGCTCGGCGTTCCTCGCCGGCATTGGCGTTATCGTTATTGGCACCGGCAGCGCTTGGGCTGCCGGCTATGCCGCGCGGGCAGCCGCCTTTCTCGCCAAGGGGGAGCCGCGTGCAGCCGCGATCGAGCTTCGCAATGCGGTCAAGCAGAATCCGGCCGACGCCGCCGCTCATTTCGAGCTCGGACAAATCGACCTCTCGCTCGGCGACGCGGTCTCCGCCGAGCGCGAAGCACGCGCCGCTCAGGCGCACGGCTACGACCCCGGCAAGGCGCTCTCGCTGCTGCTCGAAACCTATCTCGCGCAAGCTCGTTACAAAGATCTGCTGCACGACTTCCCCGCCGGCAACCCTGATCCGGAGCTGGCAGCCCGCATCGCCGTCGGCCGCGGCCGCGCCGAAATCGGGCTCAACCAGATCGCTCAGGCTGCAGCCGACTTCGCTACGGCCCGCCATCTCGCCCCGCATCAACTCGGCCCGCTGCTTGCCGAGGAGGATCTCGAACTGGCGCAGCATCACTTCACGGCCGCATGGAAGTCCCTGGCGGCGGCCCAAGCGATCAACCCGCACAGCAAACGAGTGCTGCTCCACGAGGCGGCTCGACTGCTCGCGACGGGCAACACAAAGGCCGCGCTTGCCGTGCTCGAGCGGCTCAAGACTGCCGCACCAGGCGACCCGGCCGTCCGCCTCCAACTCGCCAACGCCCTGATCGCAGCCGGTGAAGACGCCAAGGCTGGTACCGAGGTCAAGACCGCGCTCGCCATGGTACCGGGCTCGGTCGAAGGCATCTATCTGCAGGCGCTGCTCCTGATGCGCTCCGGCCATCCCCACCAGGCCTATGCGCTCCTGCTGAAGCTTTCCCCGGTCATGGGACGCGTTCCCGAAGCCTATCTCCTCCAAGCGGTCACTCTTGAACACCTCGGCCAGTGGGCCGCGGCACAAGGCGCCGCGCAACAGTTCCTCGGCCACTTCCCGAACGATCCGCGCGGGGTCCGGGTGCTCACCGCGATCGCGTTGCACCAGGGACAGCCCAAGGCGGCGCTCGCCGCCCTCGAGGCATTGCCGGCGGCGGAACGCTCGGACCCCGAAAGCCTCGATCTCCTCGCCCGCGCACACGCCGAAACCGGTGATCTTTCGGCTGCCGCCACCGAGTTCGCGGCCGCCGCGAAGCTTGCCCCCAAGTTCGAGGCGCCACACACGGGTCTCGCCGCCGTACGTCTCACTGAGGGCGATCTCCAGGGCGCAATCCGCGAGTATGAGAAGGCGCTGGCCCTCGCGCCAGGCGATGCGGCGGCGCGCCGCGCACTCATTGCCGCCGCCATCAGTGCCGGACAATTCGAACTTGCCGACGCCAACCTCGCGATCCTCGGGAAAGCGGAACCCGCTTCCGTCCCCGATGCCCTTCTGCGGGCCCAACTTCGGATTGCCCGCCTTGATCTTGCAGGCGCCAAGGCAACCTACAAGGGCATTCTGAAGACGAATCCGCATACGGTCGCGGCATTACTGGGGCTTGCGCAGATCGCCGCCCTCCAGGGTAACGTCAAGACCGAGCAGAAATACCTTAATGCCGTACTCGCCCAGGATCCCACCAATGCGGTAGCGCTCGCTTCGCTGACGACCCTCCTCATCAGCCAAGGCAAGGAGAAGGACGCCCGGGCACTTCTCGAGCGTTTGCATGGCTTGGCTCCCGACAACACCAGCATCACTGCCGATCTTGCCACGCTCGACATCCGCACGAAGCGCGCCGGCGACGCCCTTGATCTTCTCTCCGCCACCAATGTCGGGACCGATCCGACTCTGCTCGACCTCGAGGCGCAGGCCGAGCTCCAGCTTGGCAAGAAGGCAGCCGCAGCCGACACACTGAAGACCCTCCTCGCGCACGCACCGGGGGCCGTCGGTGTACGGCTCACGCTCGCGCGACTTCTGGTCTCGGAGAAGGACTACGCCGGCGCGCGCCGTACGCTGAACGACGGCCTCGCGCAAAACCCCGGGAACCTGGCGCTGCTCCAGGGCCTGGTGGGCGTGACACTTGCGGAACATGGGCCAGCGGCGGCGGCGGCGGAAGCCCGGCGTCTCGCCGCGGACCCGAGCTACCTTCCTGCCGCGCGTGCGCTCCCTGGTGATTTCGCGATTTCTCAGCATCAGCCCGCCGCCGCCGCCAAGGCCTACGCCGCGGCCCTTGCCGCTGAGCCATCGGCGACGCTTGCGTTGCGTCTCAGCCAGGCCCTCCTTGCGGCGGGCAAAACAAAGCAAGCAGCGGACAGCTTGCGCGCCTATCTCGCGCGCTACCCGGACGCGGCGCCCGTCTCGCTCGCCCTCGCCTCGATCGAGATCGGCCAGGGCCAGCTCGATCAGGCTGTCACGCACCTTAAGAAAGTGATCCAGGCCGAACCCAACAACGCGGCTGCCCTCAACAACCTCGCTTGGATCCGATCGAAACAAGGCAAGCCCGAGGCCCTGCAATTGGCCGAGCGCGCCTATTTCCTCGCCCGGAGCCCAAACATTGCCGACACCCTCGGTTGGATCATAACCCAGAAGAAGCCGGACCCGACCGGCCTCGCGCTCCTCCAGGCGGCGCACGCTGCCGCACCGACCGACCCGAGCATCGCCTACCATCTTGCGGCGGCGCTCGTCGCAGCCGGTCAGAACAAGGCGGCGGCCGCGCTGCTCCGGCCGATCGTTTCCGGCCCGGCGAAGTTCGCCGACAAGGCGGCCGCTGGAGCGCTTCTTCACAAGCTCGCACCAAACCCGTGAGCGGAATGAAGCCAATCGCCAAGCGGGCGAGGAACCAATGCGGGGGCTGATCTTCCTGCTCGGCATGGGCGGGCTGCTGCCAATGGCGATCGCCACGCCGATGGTGGGAGTTATCGCCTATTACTGGATCTCCTTCATGAGCCCCCAGATGGAGGTCTGGGGCATCGCTGCCGCCCCGCCCTGGGCGCTCCTTTCGGTGCTGGCGACGCTGCTCGGTTGTGTCGTCGCCGGAGAGCCCAAGCGCCTGCCTCGCAACGGCATGGTCGTGCTTGTCATCCTTTTCGTGATTCTGACCACGATCTCGAGCCTGTTCGCGCTCGGCCCGCGGAGCCTCGTGCTGCCGTACTGGAGCCAGATCGCGAAGACCCTCTTTTTTCTCCTGGTCCTGGCCGGCTTGCTGACCCAGCGGCACCGCATCCACGCGCTGGTCTGGATCATGGTGATCTCGCTCGGCTTCTACGGCGTCACGGGCGGACTCTTCGCCATCGTGACCGGCGGGCGCTTTCACGTCTTTGGCCCCCCCGCCTCGATCATCGGAGACAACAACCAGCTCGCCGTATCGCTCCTGATGGTCCTGCCGCTGATGAATTATCTCCGGCTGCAATCCGGGCATGGGGTGGTGCGCAAGGGCCTCGTGGTAGCCATGCTGCTGACGCTCCTCTCGATATTTGCGAGCTATTCCCGCGGCGGCCTGCTCGGGCTCGCCGCCGTGACCCTGTTCTTCTGGTGGAAGAGCCGCCACAAGCTCGCGACCGGCCTCGTGATGGCCGCCGCACTCGTCGGCGCGTTCGCCTTCATGCCGGCGCGCTGGACCGCTCGGATGGAAACGATCGTCCATTACCAGCACTCCAACTCCGCCCAGGATCGCCTCAGGGTCTGGCGCGAGGCGCTCGGCATCGCGTTCGCCCGGCCACTCACCGGCGGGGGCTACCGGAGCACCGTCACACCCCAGGTGATCCACCAGTTCTACCCCGGGGTCATACCGAGGGCGGTGCACGACGTCTGGCTCGAGGTGCTGAGCGAGAACGGCTTTCCCGCCTTTTTCGTCTGGCTTGGCATGCTCCTGCTCGGCTTTCTCAACATCCGGCGCATCCGGCAGCTCGCCCGCGGCGACCCGCGGCTCGCCTGGGCGGATGATCTCGCGCGGATGAGCCAGGTGACGCTGATCGCATTCGTGAGCGCCGGCAGCTTCTTATCAATGGGCTACTACGACCTGTATTTCTCTTTGCTGGTCGCCCTCGCCGCCACACGGGAGCTGGTCGCCCGGGCGGTCGAAGCGGTGCCGGAAGAACACCATCCGCGCGCCGCGGTATCTCTCGTTTCCGCGCCGGCCATCGCGTCGGCGCCGCTTGCCCGCACGTCGCGGGCCGGTGCCGTCCCCTCTTGGCGGCTGCGGCGCCTCGGCCAATGATCAAGGGCGCTTTCCTTGGCATCACGATCTTCGTCGTGCTCTGGCTCGCCGTCTGGGTTGCGCGGGCCGAAAGGGGCAAGCCCAGCGCCTGGACACCCTTCGACATGCGCGAGCCCAAGCCGCCCCCGGATGGCGCCCTTTCTCTGCCACGCCGGCGCGCTCGCGCCCTCCGCACCTCGACCCGCCGATGACCGTGCTTGAGCTACTCGCCTTCCGGACCCGCTCTGCGCCCGCTTGCCGCCCCCTCCATCGAAACGCGCCTCCGGGATCCCTCTAGCGATCAGCTGCTTACGGAAACGGTGCTCGCGCCCGTGCCCCGCTGTTTCCTTCCGCTCCGCCCGGTTCGGAACGCGGTCGCGCCGTCCACCGCCAGCCGCTCGCGAGAGGCCGAGCGGCTCCTTCCTGCATCATCCACGCGGCCTCGGAACCCCGCGCGTCGGTGTGTACGCGGCTCCGCCGCCGATGCCCGCGGCCATTCAAGCCCCGCACGCACCACATCGGCGCAAGCGCGGCTGGTCGTATCGGAACATGTAGAAGCGTGAGGCGGCCCTTCCCGGCCAGCGGCGCGGAGCCGCTCTCGCATAGATACCGCGCCCGGCGGGCCGCCGCCCGCCCGTCGCGGGAAGTCCGGACATCGCCGCGTTCCGCTCACGAAATGAGCTGCTCCTCGGACCCACCCCGGCAGTTCCCGGCCCCGCGTCGGCCCAACGCCCCTCGTCAACGCCCGAGGTCGAGCTTCGAACACCCGTCCTCCGCGTCGGTGCCGTGAACAGAGGTCGCTTGGCGGACCCGCGCTTTGCTGGCGATGCACACCGCGCCCACCCCAATCAGCGCGTTGCCGGCTGCGCCGCAGGATCGCGCCCCGGCACGATGGCGAACTGTGGCCAAGTGGCGCGCGAGACGGGATCGATGCGCCACGCCCCGCTATGCTGCAACCAGTGGTAAGCCTCGACAGCCTCGGGCGAGCCCGTAATGGTGATGATGCCGGCAAGGGTCTGCAGCCCTAGCTGGCCGTAATAGCCGCGGCTGCTGCGAACCCATCCGTTACGGTTGGAAAAGCCCTCCGCCTCAGTGGCCCGCTCCATCCCTGCCCAAGTCTGGTAGGCTTGGCGTGCGTTCCGGTTATAAGGAAAAAGGACGTACGCAACCCCGTCGCGCGGGCTGAAGCCATTGGCCCCGTTGAGGAAGCGGCCGACAAGGAAATTGCTTTGCCACTTGAGGAAAGTCACGGCTTGGCGGTTGCCCTGCTCGGCGGCGAGCACCATGGTGCTCGCCAGGAAATCCTGCTGCCAGGGCTCGAGCGACCCGTAAAAACGCCGGTCCCAGAGTGGAGGCACTGCACCCGGGTGAAAGAGGGGCATGTATCCGTAGGCCTGACCTTCCCAGCCGGTCCAGGTCGGAATCTGCGAAAGCAGCCAGGAGAAGTTGTTGTTCTCCATCCGGCGAAAGTAGCGTTCCATCGGCGAGCTTGGCGGATTTGCATAAGCCGCCTCAACGATCTCGCGTAAGCTCCAGGCCGCGCCGCGCACTTGGTTGCCCTGCACCACCAGACCCTCCCCCAAGTTGCGCGCTTCGGGCGACGGCCAACGCGAGGTCTCGCACCAAGCCGCCTGCGCATTGAGCTGATCGAGGTTGTACTCGCTCCCCGTCAAGAGATAGGCGAAGTAAGAGAGATCCGGCTGATGCGCGGGGTCGGGCCTCCAGTGGCCGCCCGCCAGTGTGACTGGCTGCGTCAAGGGCGTCGCCCCGTAAGGACGTTCGGGATCAGCGTTTATCCAGACACTCGGAATATCCTGGGTGGTGAGATAATTGCCCGTCTCGGGATAGAAGAAGTGCCATGGCACGGCACCGGCGGCATCGGCCTGGCCGAGGGCAAACCGCGCAGCGATCGGGTTCTGCGTCATCAGCCAGGCGGCGTTCCACTGCGTCGTCGGGCCGATGTCCGGCCGCCCGCCCACCCCCGGCATGCCCTCCGTTATGCCATTCGCAGAGAGCGGCGCCTCCCACCCCGGGCTCGCCATCATGGCAGCTTCCTGGCGCAGAATTGAGGCGGCAACGCCCAAGTGAAGGTCGTAATAGGGGATTGCTCCGGTCTGCTCGAGATACGCGATATCGTGCTGGATGTTCACCTGTGCGGACGACGGAACAGTGCCGACCACCGTATGCCAGTCCTGATACTGGTATTGCGTGATGCGGGTATGGCGGGAGACGGTCTTCCCGTCCTGGACGATCGATTCACTGTAGATGACGGTGCCGCCGACCGGCTGCATGGCAATGTCGTTGTTGAAGCGTACGTCGCTCGAGAACGCGCCGTTTGCAAAAGCGGTGATGTCGAAAACGAGGCGAAACGACCCCCGCACCGGCACATTGACAAGCGCTTCCGTGGCCAAGGGGCCGCGCCGCCAATAGCTTGCGGTGCCTTTGCGCAGCGCCGCCTGCAAGGCTGCAACGCCGTTCACCTCGACACGGCTTGTCGAGCCGTCAGGATTTTGGAACCCGAGATCGACGACGAGCCTGTAGTGCCGAAGCGCGGTGGAGAGATCGACGGGTGCAGCCGGCGGCGCAGTCCTGGCGTGCGCGTGCACCAGCATCGCGCCCGTGGCCGTGCGCGCCGGCAAAGAGGGAGCCATCACGGTGATGGTCGCCATCGCAACCGATCCGTCGTGATGGTAGGTCTTGGGATCCATCTGGAGCGGGATGAGCTTGCCGATGTCGAACAGAAGCTGCCCATCCGGCATGACGGCACCCCGCTTGAATACTTCGCCGAAGGTGAGCGGAAGCACCGGCGTCGCGGTCTTGCCGAGGTTCTGCAGCACCAGCCCGACAATGTCGCCGGGATGCGTTGGCTGGGGTATGGCAGCGGAGGCGACCAGCCCCGGCCGGACCCCGGCAAGCGCGGATGCGCACCCCACGAGCGCGAGCGAAGCGGTCAGGACGAGAACCCGCACGCGCCTCATGCTCGTCTCCGGCGCAGTGTCAGACTGTCGGCAATACGCTGAGCCAGCGCGAGCAGGTCCGACTCCGCTCCGTCCGGCCTTCCTGACATCAGCCAGGCACCGGCGAGCACGGCGAAATAGATGCCCGCCCCGAGCGCAACGGCTCCGAGCAGGTGGCCCGCGAGAGTGAAACCGGCACCGGAAAACGCAGTCCAGCCGAGGCCGAGCCTGACGAGAACGAACGCCATCACCACCGTTCCAGCAAGGCTTCGCCACACGCGGGCAAGAAGCTCCGTGAGGCGAAGACCGAGCCGGCGCAGCGTCACTACCAGATAGATGCCCTGATTCAGCGCATCCGTGATCGCGATCGCGACGACCGCGCCGAGAATACCGAAGCGCGGCACCAGCACCGCCAGCAGCAGCAGGCATGCAGTAGTCGTGACGGCGTTGATCTTTGCCATCGGGCGCATCCAGGCATGCGCCGCGAACACGGTGCCGCTGATCGAGCCGAACAACGTCATTGTCCCGGCTACCCCGAGCACCTCGATGAGCGGCACGGCCTGCATCCAGGCCGGACCGAAGGCGAGCCTGACAACCGGGTCGGCGACCAGGGAGATTCCGACGCCGGCCGGGAAGACGATGAGTGCCATGGCCGCGATCATGCGCAGGAAAGCCTTGGCGCCATTCTGATCGCTCCGGCGCGCGGCCGCGAACCCGGCGAACGAAGCGCGGCTTAGCGGCTCTATCAGCTCCGTGCTCGGCAGGCTCGCCACCTCGCTGCCCACGCTGAGAATACCCACCGATGCGGCGCCGGCCAGCCGCCCGACGATCAGGTTGGGTGCCTGGCCGCGCAGCGTGTTGATCAGCCCGAGCACCCACATCCAGAGCGAAAAGCGGACCAGCCGCCGCCAGCCCCGAAGCGTAAGCCGCGGCCGATAGGGATGCATCCAATAGCTGAACACGACGCCGGACAAGTTTGTGGAGACGATACCGGCGACCAGCGCCCAGTAGCTCCGCCAGATCACGGCGGCGAGGATGGTGATCGTGACCGACAGCAGGCGCGGCACGATCTTCAGAACGAATTCCTTGTCGAAGGCAATGTAGCGTTGGAAGTCGAGGATTCCGATATTGGTCACGCCCGTGAGGGCAGTCATCGCAGCGAACGCCAGCACGATGCCGTAGAGGCGCGGATCACCGAGAAAGCCCGCGATCGTTCCCGCCCCTGCGGCAAGAACGGCAGCCATCCCGAGTGCGCGGAGAAGATTGACGGTGAAGCCCGTGTCGTAGAGAGCGCGATCGGGCTTGTCGTCCCTGATGATCGCCTGTTCCACCCCGGCGGCGGAAAGCGCATCCAGCGCGCCCACGAAGCCGTAGCCGAGCGCGACGAGCCCGAAATCCGCCGGGACGAGCAGCCGGACCAGGATGAGCGTACTCACGAGGCCGACCAAGCGCCTCGCCATGCGCCAGCCGACGACCCACGCCGCGCCGTGCGCCATCCGCTCGAGAAGGGAGCCGGGCTGGGCAAGCGTCGCCAGACCGGCGTCATCGGTGCCGGCGGGAGCGAGCTTCGTCGGGCGCTCCGCCGTCATGCCAGGGCGATGGCCGACGTGCTACCCCCACCCCGGCAGACGCGGAGGAGGTTCCGGGCATTACGACGCAAGGCCAAAGCGTCCCCCCTCGTCCTCAAGGACCGGGTGCAACGACCGAAACGGGTAGACCCCTCCCTCGGCAAGCGCCGCCGCCGGCGCCCTCGACGCCAACGAGCAGGAGAGACCAGAAATCCCGCTCGCCACTCCTGCCTTTGCCCCTCGGCCGCGGCTCCTGATCGCGCCCCGTACGTGGCAGAGCTGTGCGGACCCAGCCCACGCGGAACCAGCCTCGTCGCCGTAAGCCGCATTCCGGAATGCCCCCGCGCGACCGCACATCACCTGCTTGCCGTGGCTGCCCTGGGAATGACCGAAACCGAAGCGCGCGTATCCCGTGAACCCCATACCAGATCCATCCGCAGGGCGACATTCACCCCGGTTCACGTTGATGGTATCAGAAAAATGACACGCGCATGCGATGCTTGGTGGCGCAACAGGGCGCAGTTCAGGAGATAACACTGAGCCGGGACGGTCAAGGTTCCGGCCTGCCGGACCAGCGGCAGCATTATAAGGCTAAACCTATGGTGCGCTTGGAAGACAGGATGTCATGACGTCTCCCCCGTTCGACAACGTTGTCATGATTGTCGGCGCCCCCCGCTCAGGGACATCCTGGGTCGGGAAGATCTTCGACAGTCACCCCAACGTGCTGTACCGTCACGAGCCTGATACTGTCCTCCCCGAATCAAGACTGCCCTTCATCATTCGTACCGATGACAGCGCGCGGTATGTCGAGATCGCCGCCGCCTATCTCGACCGGCTGCTTCGGGTTTCCACGATCAAGTCCTCGGCACAAGTCCCGCTCTTTCCGAAGAATTATCGCTCTCGGGCCATGCAGCCGCTCTATGGAGCCATGGTCCATTCCGCGCGCCTCTTCGCGAAAGTTCTGGCCACCCCGCGGGTCGGGGCAGTTGCCCTCCCCAACCTTTTCGACTTGGATCAGCATCCTGAGCTGCAACTCATCCTGAAGACTGTCACCGCCCTCGGCAGGATAGAGGTTTTCCTCCGCGCCGCGCCAATGCTGCGCGTCGTCTTTCTCCTGAGACACCCGGGTGGTCAGGTCGCCTCGATGCTCCGCGGCATGAGGCTTGGGAGGATGGAACAGCGCGACGCATTCATCAAAGACGTCGCGCGCACCCCGGCAGCGGCCCGCTATGGACTGACATTGCAGAGCCTAGCGAAGTCGTCGGACATAGAGCAATGGACATGGAATTGGGTCGCCATGAACGAATTCGCGATGGAAGCACTTTCGAACCGCGGACACGGCAGGACGCTGATCATGACCTACGAGGACGTCTGCTCCGATCCTGTGCGGCAGGGGAAGGCGCTCTTCCGCTTCGCGAATCTCGATTGGAACCGGCAGACAGAGGATTTCATTAAGCAAAGTATTCAGGGCGGCCGGACGGAGCGCTACTACAGCGTCTTCCGGAATGTCGCCACGGCCGCCAACAAATGGCGATCGGAGCTCGCCGGGTGCGATCAGCAGACAATCACCAACATCCTGCAGCAAACCATGCTTGCCGGATATTGGCCCAATGTATCGGAGCCTATCGGCTGCTTCGAGCGTTGAGCGTCTGCCTCATAATTGCGCCTGCCCCCTTCACCCTGGGGCAAGTTGGCGTGAGAGCGGCTTGGCCCGACTCGAAGAGTGGATTTGGAAACATCGGCTTGCGGTCACCTGCCTCCCGTCACAGGGCACACAACCCCCGGATGCGACGGGTTCTTCACCAGCCCCGGGCGATTGAACGGGCCCTCGATCGCGTCTGATCCGCCCGGCTGCGTTGTTCAGATGGCCGACGTGGCGTGATGTAATAGCGGCAAAACCCCGGGCAGGTGGTGGTATCAGGCGGGCTGGCCGCGGCAGCGGACGAGGTCCGGGAGGGGCGGAATGACGCGCGGGCCGGGGATCTGGAGGCGGCTGCCGAGATAGTCCC
>JAKAWQ010000092.1 GCA_021816925.1 Pseudomonadota bacterium | reverse complement strand
GCTGCCCGAGTTGGTACGCAGCTTCTTTCATGCGCCCACTACCAAGTACGCATGGGTCTGATTGCAACTATGCTGGGACGGTTAATAACTTCGCTGCCCACCTGTCCAAACAAGTGGGACCACCTCATGGGCGGCGTCAGCGTATGAACGAGGTTCGCGAGATTGGTGACACTGGTGGGCCAAGCAGTCTTGAAGCGGGCCATCCCGTTGGCCAAGGCGGTTTGGTCGGGGCCGTTTCGGACTGTCAATACGCGTATCGCTGCGCCCGGTGCCGAAGGCCAGCGCCGATGGGATTCGCGTAGCCGCTGAAGCGGGCGAACACGGACCGCTGAAGCAAGGCGGTCAGCGCACGGCGAATGCTCTTGCGCGGCGCTGAAGCGGCGGCGGCGGAATTCGCGTTGCAAGCGTCGGCCGGAATCGAGCCGCGCGCAGCCGCGATCGGCGCCGGGCATGACGGCTCCGCGGCTTCGCTTCAGCCCGGTTCCCGGAGTGCGCCGCCGTGCGCGCTCAGCACCATCTGACGGCGGATTTTTTGCGTCGGTGTCAGGAGGCCGTTTTCCAAGGTGAACGCGGGCACGAGCTTGTGGTGGCGAACCCGCTCGATCACGGCGAGCCGGGAATTCACCCGTCGCACGGCCTCGCCAACCGCGGCGGCGTCCGCTCCTTCGGCGGGGACGAGGAGTGCCGAGAGATATGGCCGGCCGTCGCCGCTCACGACCGCCTGCAGGATTTCGGTTTCCGACATCAGCATTCCCTCGATGCGGGCGGGCGAGATGTTGTCACCGCCGGAGAGGACGATGATGTCCTTCTTGCGGTCGGTGATGCGGAGGTAGCCGTCGGGATCGACCACCCCGATATCGCCGGTGTGCAACCAGCCGCCCGCGAGAGTCGTTTCGGTGTATCTCGGTTCGTTCCAATAGCCGAGCATGACGAGATCGCCCTGGACCAGGACCTCTCCGTCATCGGCGATGCGCAAAGAAACGCCTTCGAGCGGCGGGCCCACCGTTTCGATGCGAGTGCTTCCCGGAGGCGTGGCGCTGACCACGGGCCCGGCCTCGGTCTGGCCGTAGCCCTGCATCACCGGCACGCCGAGGGCGATGAAGAATCGGCCGACCTCGGGATCGAGCCGCGCGCCGCCGGAGACCAGGGCGCGGAGGTTTCCGCCGAAACGGGCCTGCACCTTTTTGCGCACCAGCCGATCCAGGATCGGCTCTGCCAGCTTCTCCAACGGCGAGAGCGGGCGCTGATGGATGCGCGCGAGACCGTTGGCCAGGGCACGGCTGAAGAGCGCGCGCTGAAGGCGCGGCGCGCGGGCCATCTGGGCGAGGATGCGGGCGCGGAACACTTCGAGTACGCGCGGCACGACGGTGATGAGGGTGGGGCGAACGGTGAGAAGATCGGCGGCGAGATGCTCGATGCCGCGGCCGTACACGACCTCGACGCCGATCGAGGAGAGAAAGAACTGGCCGACGGTGTGCTCGTAGCTGTGCGAGAGGGGAAGCACCGAGAGATAGACACCGCCCATGAGGTCGAGCGAACGAACGAGCGCGGCGCAGCCGCGGCAATTGGAGAGGATCGCACGATGGGGCAGCATCACGCCCTTGGGCGTGCCGCCGGTTCCTGAGGTGTAGATCAGGCAGGCGAGGGAGTCGGGCGTGATGCGGGCGGCCGAAGCGGCGATGTCCGAGGGGTCCTTTTCATCGGCGATGAGCAGGGACCAATCGAGCAGGCGCGTCTGCCGCGGTGCCGGGGCGGGTTCGACCGCGATGCAGAGATCGAGCGGGGCTGCAAGGGCGGCGCCGGCGATCACGCGTTCGGCGAGCAGGCGGGAAGAGGCGATTGCCGCGCGGATTCCGGCGTTGCGGAGAATGTGGGCGTGGTCGGCCGGCGTGTTGGTGGTGTAGGCGGGGACGGGCACCGCACCGATCGCCATCAGCGCGGCTTCGGCGATCGGGTATTCGGGGCCGTTCTCGGCGGCGATCAGCACGCGATCGCCGGGCTTGACGCCGGCGGCGCCGAGCGCGCGGGCGGCGGCGGCGGCCTGGCGTGCGAAGCGGCCCCAGGTCCAGCCCTGCCAGGCGCCGGAGCGATAGGCCCGCAACATGGGCCGTTCGTTCCACTGCCGGGCGCGATCGAACAGCATTGCAGCGAGATTCGGCCACTGCGGATAGGCGTCCACGTCTTCTCCTCGAACCGGCGGAAAGGCGACCCTTTGACGGCCCCGCCCTCCGTCTCCATCTTTTAGCGAGTCGCGAACCAGATCGTCACGATAGAGGACCCGCCGCCGATGCTATATCCCGGCCCGCACCGTGCCCCCGAAGGAGAAGCCGGACGCGCCGAGGTCCTGCCGGCCTGGGATCTGGCCGATCTCTATACCGGCCCCGAAAGCCCGGAGATTGCTGGCGACCTTGCCGCGGCCGAGACGGGGGCGAAAGCCTTCGCGGAGCGCTATGGGGGTCGGCTCGCCGGGCTTTCAGGCGCGGCACTCGGCGCTGCCATTGCCGAGTTCGAGCGGCTCGAGGAAGCGCTGGGGCGGGTTGTTTCCTATGCGCAGCTTCTCTTCAGCAGCGATTCGAGCAATCCGGCTTACGGGCGGTTCTACCAGACGATCAACGAGCGGGTGACCGTGATCGGGAGCCATCTCATCTTTTTCGGCCTCGAACTCAATCGGATCGAGGACCCGGTGCTCGAACCCAAGCTTGCCGATCCGGCGGCCGCGCGCTTCCGCCCCTGGCTTCGCGATCTCCGCGTGTTCCGTCCGTACCAGTTGAGCGACGAGCTGGAACGTCTCATGCACGAGAAGGAGGTGACGGGGCACACGGCGTGGAGCCGGCTCTTCGACGAGACGATGGCGGGCATTCGCGTGCCGATCGGGGCGGAGGAGCTGACGATGAGCGCGGCGCTGAACCGCCTCTCCGATCGGGATCGGGCGGTGCGCGAGGCGGCCGGGAGGGCGATCGGCGAGGTGTTCGGCCGCAACATCCGCCTCTTCTCGCTGATCATCAACACGATCATGAAGGACAAGGAGATTGCCGACAGCTGGCGGCACTATCCGCACCCTGCAAGCTATCGCAACCGCGCCAACATGGTCGAGGACGAGGTAGTGGAGGCGCTCGTCAGCGCCGTCAGGGCGGACTATCCGCGGCTTGCGCATCGCTATTACGGGCTGAAGGCCGGATGGCTCGGCCTCGAGCGGCTGCAGCACTGGGACCGCAATGCACCCTTGCCGGAGGACGACGACCGGCAAGTGAGCTGGGAGGAGGCTGAGCGGCACGTGCTCGACGCCTACCGGGCATTCAGTCCCGAGCTGGCGGAGATCGGGGAGCACTTCTTTGCGGCGCCCTGGATTGATGCGGCGCTCCGCCCCGGCAAGGCGGGCGGCGCGTTCGCGCACCCGACCGTTCCGTCTGCGCACCCTTACGTGCTGCTCAACTACCACGGCCGGACGCGCGATGTGATGACGCTCGCCCATGAGCTTGGACACGGCGTGCACCAGGTGCTGGCCGGCGGCCAGGGCTATCTGCTTGCCAACACGCCGCTCACGTTGGCCGAGACCGCGAGCGTGTTCGGAGAGATGCTGACCTTCCGGGCGATGCTGGAGGCGACCGAGGACGCACGCACGCGGCGCATCATGCTGGCGGCCAAGGTTGAGGATATGCTGAACACGGTGGTGCGGCAGATCGCCTTCTACCGGTTCGAGACCCTGCTGCACGAGGAGCGGCGAACGGGCGAGCTGCTGGCGGAGAGGATCGGCGAGATCTGGCTTTCCGTGCAGAAGGAGAGCCTCGGGCCGGTGTTCGAATTCTCCGCCGAGTACCGCAATTTCTGGGCCTATGTGCCGCACTTCGTGCACACGCCCTTTTATGTCTATGCGTATGCATTCGGCGACTGCCTGGTGAATGCCCTCTACGCGATCTATCGTGACGGGCATCCGGGCTTTCAGGCCAAGTATCTCGAGATGCTGAGGGCGGGCGGGGCGAAGCGGCACCGCGAGCTGCTTGCGCCGTTCGGGCTCGATGCGGCGGATCCGCGGTTCTGGAAGCGGGGGCTCGACGTGATCGCGGGATTCATCGACGAGCTCGATGGCATGAAGGCGGCCGGCAGCGCGTAATGGCGGAGAGCAGCGAGAGCACGATCTTCGGCGAGCTGCGCCGGCTCGCGCGCACCTCGGGAGCGGTCGGCGGGATTGCCGCGCGTATCGCCGGCCAGCGCGTGTTCGGCATTCGCACCGACAGGGCGGCGCACGCGGAGGATCTGAAGGCGATTCTCGGCGGGCTCAAGGGACCGCTGATGAAGGTGGCGCAGTTCCTTTCCACCGTGCCCGATGCGCTGCCGGCGGAATATGCGGCGGAGCTTTCCGAGCTGCAGGCGAATGCGCCGCCGATGGGGTGGAGCTTCGTGCGCCGGCGCATGGCGGGCGAGCTTGGGAGCGACTGGGAGAAGAGATTCCGGAGTTTCGGACATCAGGCGGCGGCGGCGGCGAGCCTCGGGCAGGTGCATCGAGCGGAATTGCCGGACGGCACGGCGGTTGCCTGCAAGCTGCAGTACCCGGACATGCCGAGCGTGGTGGAGGCGGATCTCCGGCAGCTCAAGCTTGCGATGGCGGTCTATCGGCGGATGGACAACGCTATTCACCAGGAGGAAATCTACAAGGAGCTTGCGGAGCGGCTGCGGGAGGAGCTCGACTATCTGCGCGAGGCGGCGCAGATGCGGCTCTACGGGCTGATGCTTGCCGGGGAGGCGGACGTGCACGTGCCGCGCCCGACCGGCGGGTATTGCACGCGCCGGCTTCTGACGATGACGTGGCTCGAAGGGCGCGCGCTCCAGGCGCGGCTGGCCGAGGATCCGCCGCTCGAGGAGCGCAACCGGATCGCGCATGCGCTGTTCCGCGCCTGGTATGTGCCGCTCTACCGCTACGGGGTGATCCACGGCGATCCGCATCTCGGCAACTACCAGGTGCGCCCCGAAGGGGGCGTGAACCTGCTCGATTTCGGGGCGATCCGGGTGTTCGCGCCGCATTTCATCCGCGGCGTGATCGATCTCTTCGAGGCGGTGCGCGACGGCGACGAGGCGAAGGCGCTGCGCGCCTATGAGAGCTGGGGGTTCAAGGGCATCACTCGGGAGAAGCTCGCGGTGCTGAACCTCTGGGCGGAGTTCCTCTACGAGCCGCTGATCGAGGACCGGGTGCGGCGAATCCAGGAGACGAACGATCCGCAATTCGGCCGCGAGGTGGCGGAGCGCGTGCACGCGGGGCTGCAACGCACCGGCGGGGTGCGGCCACCGCGCGAGTTCGTGCTGATGGACCGTTCGGCAATCGGGCTTGGAGGGGTTTTTCTGCGCCTTGGTGCGGAACTCAACTGGCACCGCATGTTCCAGGAGCTGATCGCCGACTTTGACGCGAAGGCGTTGGCTGAACGCCAGGCCGCGGTGCTCGCGGAGGCGGAGGTGCCGCCGGCCTCGTAGTGTCCCGATTCCGAAGTTTGTCGGCATAGAAATCGGCGGAATCGGGACACTCGATTCCCTGGTTTCAGTGGCCTGCTGATCCCTTCCGTTCGCTGTGAAGAGCAGCGAACGGAAGGGGCAGGACACCAGCATTGACAGGGCCGGCCACGCGGGATACTGCGCCGGCCCGCATCCGGGTGCTTTCGGCTGACCCGGCCCTCTCCCGGAATTCTTCCCAATGTCCTCGCACGCCTTCATCTTCCCCGGCCAGGGCAGCCAGTTCGTCGGCATGGGCCGGGCGCTTGCGGAGGCCTTTCCGGCCGCGCGCGAGGTTTTCGAGGAGGTGGACGAGAGCCTGCGGCAAAAGCTCTCGCGGCTGATGTTCGAGGGTCCGGCGGAGGGGCTTACGCTCACCGAGAATGCCCAGCCGGCGCTGATGGCGGTCTCTCTGGCGGTGCTCAGGGTGCTCGAGAAGGAAGCCGGCGTTCAGGTGCCGGAAAAGGCCCTGGCGGTCGCGGGGCACTCGCTCGGGGAATATAGCGCGCTGGTTGCGGCGGGGAGTCTTACCGTTTCGGAGGCGGCGCGGCTTCTGCGCCGGCGCGGGCAGGCGATGCAGCGGGCCGTTCCGCCCGGAGAGGGTGCGATGGCCGCACTCCTCGGCGTGGAGCTCGAGGACGCGCGATCGATTTGCGCGGAGGCCGAGGCCGGGGCGGCGGGGCCGCAGGTGGTGGCGCCCGCCAACGACAACGGTGCGGGCCAGGTGGTGATTTCCGGGGCGCGCGAGGCAGTGGCGCGGGCGGTGGAGATTGCCAAGGCGCGCGGGGTGAAGCGGGCGATGCTGCTCGAGGTCTCCGCGCCGTTCCATTGCGCGCTGATGCAGCCGGCCGCCGATGCAATGGCGGAGGCGCTGGAGGCGACGGCGATTGCGGCGCCCGAGGTTCCGGTGGTTGCCAATGTCACGGCGAGCAAGGTAACCGACCCGGCCGAGATCAAGGAGCTGCTGGTAAGCCAGGTGACCGGGCTTGTCCGGTGGCGGGAGAGCGTGACGGAGATGGCGGCGATGGGGGTGGAGAGCTTCGTCGAGCTTGGCGCCGGGAAGGTTCTTTCCGGGTTGGTGCGCCGCATCGTGCCGGATGCCGCGGTCCAGGCGGCCGGCACGCCGCCTGAGATCGAGCTGCTCGTGAAAGCGCTTTGAGGAGCGACGATGTTTCGCCTCGACGGACAGGTCGCGCTGGTGACCGGTGCCTCGGGCGGGATCGGCGCAGCGATCGCGCGGGCGCTCAACGCGCAGGGAGCGAGGGTGGTGCTCTCCGGCACACGGACGAAGGTTCTGGAGGAACTGGCGGGAACGCTCGGCGAGGGAGCGTTTGTCTCGCCGGCGGATCTGCGTGATCCGGCGGCTGCCGAGGCGCTGATCGCCGCGGCCGAGGCGGCGGCGGGGCCGCTTGGCATCCTCGTCAACAATGCGGGTCTGACCCGGGACGGGCTCGCCTTGCGGCTGAGCGAGGCGGACTGGCAGGCGGTGATCGATGTCGATCTTTCGGCGCCGTTCCGGCTGGCGCGGGCGGCGCTCAAGGGCATGCTGCGGCGGCGGACGGGGCGGATAATCGCTGTGGGAAGCGTGGTGGGGACGACCGGGAATGTCGGCCAGGCGAACTATGCGGCGGCCAAGGCGGGGCTCTCGGGGATGAGCAAGGCGCTGGCGCTGGAGGTGGCGTCACGGGGGGTGACGGTGAACCTAGTGGCGCCCGGGTTCATCACGACGCCGATGACGGCGGCTCTGCCGGAAGCGCAGCGCCAGCGACTCGCCGAGCGGATTCCTTTGGGACGGTTCGGGACGCCGGAGGACGTGGCGGCGGCGGTGGTCTATCTGGCGTCCGCGGAGGCCGGCTGGGTGACGGGCGCCACGCTGCACGTGAACGGCGGCATGGCGATGCCGTGAGGAGGCGATACCGCAGGTTGGCGGTTGCAACAAATCCATGCTAAGCGCCCCGCTCGCCTCGTCCGGAGCGGGGGTGTGGCGCCGATCCGGGCTGTCCGGTCGGCCAGGACAGCAGGGTCGGTCCTCGGGTACCGGCATGCAGGAGCGGGAGAGCCAATGAGCGAGATCGCCGACAAGGTGAAGAAGATCGTCGTCGAGCATCTGGGCGTCGAGGAATCCAAGGTGACCTCGGAGGCCTCGTTCATCGACGATCTGGGCGCGGACAGCCTGGACACGGTCGAGCTGGTGATGGCGTTCGAGGAGGCCTTCGGGGTGGAGATTCCGGAGGATGCAGCGGAGAAGATCAGCACCGTGAAGGACGCCGTCGAGTATATCGAGAAGCAGAAGGCCGCCTGACGCCCGAGGCCGGGACAAGAACGACCGCCATGCGGCGGGTGGTGGTGACCGGGATGGGGGTGGTCTGCCCGCTCGGGATCGGGGTGGAGCGGGTGTGGAGGCGCCTGACCAATGGCGAGTCGGGCATCCGGGCCATCCAGTCCTTCGATGTGACGGAGCTTTCTTCGAAGATTGCCGGTCAGGTGCCGCCCGGCACGCGGGCCGAGGGCGGGCTCGATCTTGCGGAGTGGATCCCGGCCAGGGACCAGCGCAAGATGGACCGGTTCATCCAGTTTGCCTTGATCGCGGCGGCGGAGGCGATCGAGAACGCGGGATGGTGGCCGGGATCGGAAGAGGACTGCTGCGCGACCGGCGTGATGATCGGCTCGGGCATCGGCGGGCTGCAGACGATCGCTGACAGCGCCGTGCTGCTGCACGAGGGCAAGGTGCGGCGCATCTCGCCATTCTTCATTCCGGCGGCGCTGATCAATCTTGCGTCGGGGCATGTTTCGATCCGCTATGGCCTGAAGGGGCCGAACCATTCCGTCGTGACCGCGTGCGCGACGGGCGTACACGCGATCGGCGATGCCTCGCGCCTGATCGCGTTCGGCGATGCGGAGGTGATGGTTGCCGGTGGGGCGGAAGCGGCCGTCTGCCAGCTTGGGATCGCCGGCTTCTGCGCCGCGCGGGCCTTGTCCACGGGTTTCAACGAGACGCCCGAGCGCGCCTCACGGCCGTGGGACAAGGATCGCGACGGCTTCGTAATGGGCGAAGGAGCCGGGATCGTGGTGCTCGAGGAATACGAGCATGCCAGGCGGCGCGGCGCGCCCATTCACGGCGAGATCATCGGCTACGGCCTCTCCGGAGATGCCTTTCACGTCACCGCGCCGCCCGAGGGGCACGAGGGCGCGTTTCGCGCCATGCAGGCGGCTCTCAGGAACGCCCGCGTGAGGCCCGATCAGATTCAATATGTGAACGCGCACGGCACCTCGACATTCGCGGACGATCTGGAACTGGAGGCGGTCGAACGCCTGTTCGGTCCTGCGGCGAAGGGGCTTGCGATGTCATCCACCAAGTCGGCGATCGGGCACCTTCTGGGGGCGGCGGGTGCGGTCGAGGCGGTGTTCGCGATTCTTGCGGTCAGGGACGGCGTGGCGCCGCCGACGCTCAACCTCGACGAGCCCAGCCGCGACAGCGTGGTCGATCGCGTGGCACACGTGGCGCAGGAGCGGCCGATCAGCATGGCGCTCTCCAACAGCTTCGGCTTCGGCGGCACAAATGCCTCGATCGTCGTCGGCGCCGCCTCCTGAGGGAGCTGGCGGAGGAGGGCAAGCGCCCCGGCCCGCGGGCGGCGCGCGCTGGCGGGGGCGGATCCCCGGAGTTTTGCTTGTTGGGGTTCTGCTGGTTGCGGCGGGCGCCGGGGCGGGGCTTTGGCGCTACTATGCGGCAGGGCCGTTGGCGGCCGAGCGCGTGGTTGTCGTTGCCGCCGGGCCGACGCGTTCGGTTGCGGAGGGCCTGGCCCGCGCGGGGGTGATCCGCGATCCCATGCTGTTCACGCTCGCCGCGCTTGCCACGTCCGGCGCCGGGCCGTTGCATGCGGCGGAGCTGCTCTTTCCGGCGCATGCGAGCTACGCGGAGGTACTAGCGGTGCTCAGAACCGCGCCGCCGGTCGAGCACAGGCTGGTCATTCCGGAAGGGCTGACGGCGCGGCAGATCAGGGCGTTGCTGCGGCGTGCGCCCGATCTTGTCGGGCCGAGCGGTCTCATGCACGAGGGCTGGGTGCTGCCGGCGACCTACGATTACCTTTACGGAACGAAACGGTCAGCGATCGTTGCCCACGCGCATGAATTGCTGGAGCGGACGCTGGCCGCGCTCTGGGTGAAGAGGGCTCCGGGCCTGCCGTTCGCGAGCCCGCGGCAGGCGCTGATCCTTGCCAGCATCGTGGAGCGTGAGACGGCCATAGCGGAGGAACGTCCGCGCATTGCCGGGGTTTTCCTCAATCGTCTCAGGCTCGGGATGAAACTGCAGTCGGACCCGACGGCGATCTATGCGGCGAGCCACGGCAAGGGCGTGCTGGATCGGCCGCTCACGCCGCGCGATCTCGAGATGCCGAGCCCTTACAATACCTACTATGTATCAGGATTGCCGCCGGGGCCGATCGACGCGCCCGGGATCGCTTCGATCCGGGCGGTGCTGCATCCGGTGGCGAGCCCCGATCTTTATTTCGTGGCCGACGGCAAGGGCGGGCACGCCTTTGCGCGCACGCTCGCGGGCCAGGACCGCAATATCCGACTATGGGAAGAGCGGCTTCGGAAGGAAGCGAATCCGCGGGGGCGATAGGGTTTCCGGCACGCCTTGTCCTTTGCGCAACGCCGCAGATTGCGTGCCTTGTTCAGCGTGGGGTGTCGCCCGCCAGCGTGATGCGGTGCATGACGCGGCGGTAGCCGTGATAGTCGTTGACCGGATAGTGCTGCGTGCAGCGGTTGTCCCAGAAGGCGATGGAGCCCGGCTGCCAGCGGAACCGGCAGGTGAATTCCGGTCGGATCTGGTGGGCGAAGAGATAGGAGAGCAGGGGCGCGCTTTCGGCCTCCATCCTGTCGCGGAAGCGGAGCGTGTGCCCGACATTGACGTAGAGGGCTTTGCGGCCGGTTTCGGGATGGGTGCGCACGACGGGGTGCTCGGCCGCGTATTTCGGCGTGGCGTCGGGGCGGGCGTTCGCACGCACCTGGTCTTCGCGGGTGCGAGTGACGTCGGCTTTGGCGGAGCTGTTCACTGCGACGAGGGGTTCGCGGAGACGTTGCAGGCCTGGCGAAAGGGTCTCGAAGGCGAGATACATGTTGGCGAAGAGCGTGTCGCCGCCGCGCGGAGGTATCTCGCGGGCGGTCAGTATGGTGCCCATGGGCGGGATTTCGAGATAGCTGGTGTTGGAGTGCCAGACGCCGCCGAAATTGACGCGCTCGTGTTCGCGTTTCACGACCGGGATGATTTCCGGAAAGTCGTCCAGGCCTTTCATGAAGGGGTATTCGATGACGGTTCCGAAACGTTTCGCGAAGCCGAGGAACGTGGCCTCCGGGAGCGGCTGGTCTCGGAAGAAGACGACGCCGTGTTCGAGCCAGGCGCGGCGGATGGCGGCAATGGTTGCCTCGTCCACGCCGCCGGCGAGATCGACGCCGACGAAGATCTGGTCTGTCACGATCCCTGCTCCTGTCCTGCGGGGTATGCGTGAGCATCCCCAGTCAACTGTTCAGGCTGACGATCGGTGGCGCGAACGGCTCCCAATCCGACAAGCGGGCACGCACACCCGGGAGGCTCGCGGGATGCCGTCCGCAG
>JAKAWQ010000019.1 GCA_021816925.1 Pseudomonadota bacterium | reverse complement strand
ACGATCTCACCGGGGCCGATCACTTGCTGCCCGGTATGCAGGCCGACCTGCTGATCGCCGACAAGGGCTTCGATGCCGACGAACGGGTTCTCAAGCCGCTCGCCGCCGTCGGCAAGGCCGCCGTCATTCCACCCCGGAGCCACCGTAGCTGCCCACGAGACTTCGACCGGCATCTTTACAAGGAGCGGCACCTGATCGAAAATTTCTTCGGCAAAATCAAGCAGTCCCTGGCGATCGCCACCCGCTACGACAAGACCGCCCGCAACTTCCTCGCCGCCATCCACCTCGTCGCCGCTACGATTCGGCTGAATTGACGACACGCCCTAGTGTCCCGATCCCGAAGTTTCTATCCCGAGAATAATGCCGGAATTGGGGCACTTCTTTTTTGTTTTCAGTGTCCTGCGCCCTTCGTTCGCCGCCTGCGGCGGCGAACGAAGGGCGCAGGACACTAACGCAACACGCCGAACGACAGCCCGCGCACCAGGTAGCGCTGCAGAGCGAACGCCAGCGCGATCACCGGCACGGCGGCGATGGTGGCGATCGCCGCGATCGAACCCCAGCGGATATCGTGGCCTTCCATCAGCGTGGGCAGGATCACCGGCAGCGTCGTTACCCGCGCGCGCGTCAGGATCACGGCGAAAAAGAACTCGTTCCAGGAGAAGATGAACGAAAGCAGCGCCACCGCGACGATCGCCGGCAGCGCGAGCGGCACCGCGATGTGCAGGAAGGCCTGCCACCGCGTCGCACCGTTGACCAGCGCCGACTCCTCCAGCGAGAGATCGATATCCTCGAAGAAGCCCTTCAGCACCCATGAGATGAAGGGAACATTGAAGACCGTATATTGCAGGATCAGCGCCGTGAAGGAATCGAGCAACCCGAAGGTGCGCCAGAAGAGATACATCGGCACGGCGACCGCCACGGGCGGCATGAACAGCACGCCGAGGATCGCGAACGAAAGATTCTCCCCGCCGGTCCGGAAGCGGCCGAGACTGTAGGCGGCGAACACGCCGACGAGGAGCGAAAGCGCCGTCGCGCCCGAAGCGACGGCCAGGCTGTCGAGCAGCCCCTTGAACCCGCTCCAGCGCACCAGCGCCTCGCGGAAGTTGGCGAGATAGATATGGCTCGGCCAGAAGACGGGCGGCGAGTTCAGCCATTGTCCCGGCGGCTTGATGGCGGTGATCAGCATCCAGAGCACCGGGCAGAGGAAAAGGAACAGGATGACCATCACCGAAGCGGCCCTGACGCCGCGCAGGAGGATCGCGCCGAACGAGGAGATCATGCCGTCCCCACAAGGCCGGGCCGCCGCGCCAGTCGGAGCAGGGCATTGGCCAGGGCCGCGACCACGATGAGCTGGATGACCGCGAGCGCGCTCGCATAGCCGAGATTGAAATAGCGGAAGCCCTGGATATACGTGTAATAGGCAAGGTTTTCTGTCACCGCACCCGGCCCGCCGGCGGTCAGGATGTAGATGATGTCGAACGTCTTGAAGCTCATCAGCACGCGCAGCACGAGCGCGATCCCGATCACCGGGCGCATCAGCGGCAGCATGATGCGCCGGAAGATTTGCGGATAGGATGAGCCGTCAACCCGGGCCGCCTCGATGATATCGCGCGGCACCGCGGAGAGCCCGGCGAACAACAGCAGCACCATGAAGGGCGTCCACTCCCAGAAGTCGATCGCGATCAGCGAGGGCAATGCGAGTGTTGGGCTGGCTGTCCAAACCGGATGCCCGAGCCCGGCGAGGCCGAGCAGATAGTTGAGCGGCCCGAACTGGTAATTGTAGATCTGCGCCCATTGGAAGCCGACCACCGAGGGGGCGAGGATGGTCGGCACCAGCAGGACCGTCACCGCAACGCCCGCGCGCCGCGGCAGGCTCGCGAACAGAAGTGCGAGCCCGAGCGCCGCCGGAAGTTCGAGGAAGACGACGCCGGCGATGAACCAGAGCGTCACCTTCACGCTGCTCCAGAACAAGGGATCGGAAAAGATTTGCGCATAATTCGCAAGGCCGACGAAGCGCGCCGGCACCGGGATCAGGAGCTGATAGTTCCTGACCGAAACGTCGAGCGCGTAGAGGAGCGGAAAGACCGCGTTCGCCGCGAACATGGCCAGCGCCGGCGCCATCAGCCACCAGGCAAAGCGCCGGCGCGCGGCCAGGAGGGCCGCCGCCGGCATTGTTGCGCGCAAGAGCGCGGCTCAGTAGGCGAGTCCGACCTTGCGGAACGAGGCGACCCAGTCGGCGTACGCCTTGCCGACGCGCTCGGGCCCCTCGGCCTCCGTGATCCCCGCCCATTCGCCGGCGCATGCATCGAGCGCAGCCTTGGGCGAAAGCGAGCCGGCCAGCGCCTGGTTCACGTAGAGATCGAGGATGTCGATATAACGCGGCGCACCGGGGATGCTAAGTTCCGGATAGCCGGCCTTGAGGCCGCCCCGGATGGCATCGACATAGTTCGCCGCTGCGGCGGGGCTCATGGTCGGCTGGCCGAGATGGTTCTTGACGGCACTCGGCTTGAGATAGGATTCGCGGTACGGATCCTCCCCGCACTCCGGGTCATAGACATACGTAATCCCGACCTCGGGGAGCTGCATGTAGGCGGCGAGCTTGTAGGCATCCTTGGGGTTCTTCGAGAAGGCAGAGACCGCCATCACCCGCGAATAGGGCATGTAGCTTCTTTGCGGGCAGGGAGCGAAGCCAGACTTGCCGACCACCTTGCTCATCTTCGGATTCTCGCATTTGAGCGGCAGATCGTCCCACTGCACGACGATCGCCGTCGAGCCGTCGAGGAACACCTGGTTGAGCGTCGGATAGTCGATCTGCAGGATGTTCGGCGGCGCATATTTCTTCATCTCCACGAGCAGTGAGAGCGCCTTGTAGCCGGCGGCGGACTTGATTCCGGGATTCATCTTGGCGTCGAACCAGTGTCCGCCGAGCCCGGCGAAGATGTTGACGAACCACGCATAGCAGAAGCCGCGCGCGGCATAGAACGCGGTGCCGTAGAGATGGGGCGGGCGGTGGAAGAATTCCGCCACCTTCATGAAGTCCGCCCAGGTCGCTGGAACCGCGAGATCCTGGCCGTATTTCTGCTTGAACGCCGCCTTTTCCTTGGGATCGTTGAAGAGGTCGGTGCGGTAACTGAGCTGCAACAGATCGCCGTCGAACATGAGCGCATAGGTCTTGCCCGCGCGCTTGATGACCGGATCACGATAGACCGGAAGATAGTCGGCGAGCCTGGGATCGAGCAGGGAGAAATAGGGGTCGAGTTCGCGCAGGAACCCGAGCGCCTGGAAATCGCCGAGGAAATAGGGCGGGAAGACCAGCACGTCGTAGGCAGAGGAGCGCGCGGTGAGATCCGTCACCAGTTTTTCGTACTGGCCGACGAAGGGCAGGCTCACGAGATTGGGCGTCACGCCCTCTTTCGTTTCGAGCGCGGCGGCGTTCCAGCGGAAGGGCAGCTCGTTCTGGCCGGCGTCGCACTCGATGTTCACCCGGCTTGCCGCCGCCGCCCGCCTCGGGTCCGCGCCGAGGGCGAGCGCCGAGAGCCCGGCGCCCATGAGGCCGCGCCGGCCGATCGCGGGCGCGTGCAGAACGGTCTTGTTCATGAGGTTTCCTCCGTTGCGAGGTTATCCGCGAGCCGACGTCCGGTCTCGCGGTCGAAAACATGGAGCGCTTCCGGCGCCGGCCGGAGCCAGGCGGCGGCTCCCATCGGCAACCCGATCGGCGCAGCGCTCAGCGCCTGCACGAGGTCCGGGCCGAGGCGGAAGAACGCGATCGTCTGTTCGCCATGAAAAAGCTCGCCCGCCGCGCGGACTGGAATTGCCCCTGGCGCGTCGGCGGAAAGCACTTCGACGACCTCGGGGCGGAAGCCGGCCACGATTTCCTGCTCGGCCGCGCCGGGTAATGCGGCGATCTTTGCCGGCAGCGGCAAGGCGAATCCCTCGCCGCGCAGCACACCGTCCTCGCCAAGCCGCCCGGCGAGGAAGTTCATGCGCAAACGGCCGATGAATCCGGCAACGAACAGAGTGGCCGGGCGGCCGTAAAGCGCCGCCGGCGTGCCGATCTGCTGCAGTCGTCCGCGGTGCAGCACGGCGATGCGGTCGGCAACCGCCAGCGCATCCATCTGGTCGTGCGTCACCATCACCATGGTGGCGGTGAGGGTGCGTTGCAGCCGGCGCAGCTCGCCGCGTACCGCCTCGCGTAGCGAGGCGTCCAGGTTGCTGATCGGCTCGTCGAGCAGATAGAGGTCAGGCTCCTGGACGATGGCGCGGCCGATCGCGACGCGCTGCTGCTCGCCGCCGCTGATCTGGCGGATGCGCCGATCGAGCAGCCCCTCGATGCCGAGCAGCGCGGCGGTGGCGTTGACGCGCCGTTCGATCTCAGCGCGCGCGACGCCGCGCACCTCGAGCGGGTAGCTTAGATTCCTGCGCACGGGGAGGTGCGGGTAGAGCGCGTAGCCCTGGAAGGTCATGCCGATCCGGCGGTGCCGCGGTTCGAGAGCGGTAACGTCCCGCCCGCCGATCACGATCCGCCCGGCCGCGATCGCCTCGAGGCCCGCGATTACCCGGATCAGGGTCGTCTTGCCGCTGCCGGAGGGGCCGAGCAGGCAGAGGAGTTCACCGTCCCGAACTTCGAGATCGAAGCCGTCGAACAGCGGAACGGCGCCGTAGGATTTGCGGATGCCGCGCAGGCTGACCTCAGCCATGCGTTGCCTTCCTTGTGCGCCCCACGCCGGCGCCCAGTTTCCTCCTCGCGCCCCGCACGTCCTTCTGCCTTTCGTGTCCGGTAAACGATCGCGCAGGGTCTTTGGCGGCGCAAGGGTACCCCCGGTCTCGCCGTGGCGCGGCCAGGATGCAGCGGAGATGCAATCGCCGCGTTATAGTGCGCTGCTTGACCGCGCCGCTCTGGCGTTCTCTTGTTCCCCGAACTCCCGATGCAAGGATTGCTGATTCCGCCATGGCTTTGCCCGAGCGCATGACCGCCATCACCGTCACCGCTCCCGGTGGCCCCGAGGTGCTGGCTCCGGCCGAGCTGCCGCTTCCCGTGCCGCAGCCCGACGAGGTGCTGATCCGGGTGGCCGCCGCCGGGGTCAACCGACCGGACATCCAGCAGCGCAAGGGCCTCTACCCGCCGCCGCCCGGAGCGAGCCCGCTGCTTGGCCTCGAGGCGGCCGGCGAGGTGGTGGAGGCAGGCGCGCTGGCCGCGCCCTGGAGCCAAGGGGATCGTGTCACTGCGCTCTGCAACGGCGGGGCCTACGCCGAGTATTGCGCCGTTCCTGCCGCCCAGTGCCTGCCCTGGCCGGCCGGATTCGACGCCGTGAAGGCGGCCGCGCTGCCCGAGGCCTTGTTCACCGTCTGGGCCAATCTCTTCCGCGCCGGCCGCCTCCGGGCGGGCGAAAGCGCACTCGTGCACGGTGGGTCGAGCGGCATCGGCACGACAGCCATTCAGCTCGGCCGCGCCCGCGGCGCCACGATGTATGCAACCGCCGGCTCGGCGGAGAAATGCGCGGCTTGCCTCCGGCTCGGCGCCGCCGCCGCGATCGACTATCACACGCAGGATTTCGTGGCCGAGATCCTTCGCCTCACCGCCGATCGCGGCGTCGATGTCGTGCTTGACATAGTAGGCGCGCCCTACATGGCGAAGAACCTCCGCATCCTCGCCCGCGACGGCCGCCTCGTCCTGATCGCCTTCCAAGGCGGATCAAAGGTGGAAAAATTCGATTTCCTTCCCGTGATGACGCGACGACTGACCATCACCGGCTCGACCATGCGGCCGCGCACGACCGCCGAAAAAGGTACGATCGCCGGCGAGCTCGAGGCCGAGGTCTGGCCGCTCCTCTCCTCCGGCACGATCGCGCCTATGATCCACGCAACCTTCCGGCTCGCCGATGTTTCGGCCGCGCATCGGCTCATGGAGGCGGGCACGCATATCGGCAAGATCGTTCTCACGCTATGAGCCGCCATCGCCGGCGGCTCGTCCACCGGCTTCTCTCGCGGCTCGGCCCCGGCCTCGTCACCGGCGCCGCGGACGACGATCCGAGCGGCATCGCCACTTACGCGCAGGCCGGTGCGGCCTTCGGTTATGCGCTCGGCTGGTCGGTGGTGCTCACGCTTCCCTTCATGGTGGCGGTGCAGGAGATCGCCGCGCGGATCGGCCGTGTTACCGGAAAGGGGCTCGGTGCCGCGCTCCGTGCACATGCGCCGCGGCCGCTCCTCCTCGTTCTCGTGGCATTGCTCGTGCTGGCCAACGTTATCAATCTCGGCGCCGACGTCGGCGCCATGGCCGACGCGGCAAAGCTCGTGCTCGGCGGCCCGGCCGCTTTCTGGGCGCTCGGCGCCGCGCTCTTCTGCGCGGGTTCGGAGATCTGGATCAGCTATCGCCGTTACGTCACGCTGCTGAAGTGGCTGACGCTCGCGCTGCTGGCTTATCTCGCGCTTCTCTTCGTTATCCGCCTGCCGCTCGGCGAGGTTCTGCGCGGCACGCTCGTTCCGCGCGTCGCGCTCACGCGTCCGGCGCTGACGACCCTGGTTGCGGTGCTCGGCACCACCATCAGCCCCTATCTCTTCTTCTGGCAGGCCGCCGAGGAAGCCGAGGATCTCGCCGCCGCGCCCGATCCCCGGCCCTTGCGCGAGCTTTCCCTCGAGGCCGCGCCCGAGATCGCCCGCATCGGCTTCGACACCTGGGCGGGCATGAGCTATTCCAACATCGTTTCGCTTGCAATCATCATCGGCACCGCGGCGACTCTCCATGCGCACGGCGTGACGGAAATCGCAACCGCCGCGGATGCCGCCTCCGCGCTCGTGCCGATCGCCGGGCGCTTCGCGGGGCTCGTCTTCGCGCTCGGCATCTTCGGCACGGGCCTCTTGGCCGTGCCGGTGCTCGCGGGTTCGGCCGCCTATGCGCTCGGCGAGGCGTCGGGCTGGATGGTCGGGCTCGGCCGGCGCGCGCTCGAGGCGCGGGCGTTCTATGCCGCGATCGCGGCCGCGACGCTGCTGGGCACGCTCATCATCTTCTCGCCTCTCAACCCGATGCAAGCGCTCTTTTGGTCGGCGGTGATCAACGGCGTCGTCGCCGTGCCGATGATCATCGCCATGCTGGTGCTGGGGAGCCTTTCCTCGGTCATGGGGGCGCTCGTGCTTCCGGCCTGGCTTCGCATCTTCGGCTGGGGCGCGGCGGCTCTCATGGCGCTCGCGAGCCTCGGCATGATCGTCCTCTGAAGGCCGCGGTTTCCCGGAACAGCCGGGCGCGTCGCGTTCGCACTCGCGAAACGAAGCGCTTTACGACCGGCGCCGTTCCTGGCAGGAAGATGGCGAGTTGAACGGGAAGCTTTTTTCCACGCGCGCGGGAGAAGAACGGATGTTTCGCAGCGTCCTCATTCGCTCGATGCTCGTCGCGGCGGGTTTGGTTACCCTCTTGCCCGGCGCCGCGTTCGGAGACGCGTACCACGACCTGTTGAAGGTTCAGGCGGCGTTCAAGGACGCCAGGTCATGGCAGGCCGACGAGCACTTCTCCAATGGGAGAGCCGTAACGGTGGAGTACTCGGCGCCGGATCGCTGGCGCATTCAGCCCGCTCCGAATATCACCGAACTCGTCATCGGAAGCGACGTCTATATGCTCGCCAACGGCCATACGACCAAACTGCCGTTGGGGGGCGGCATGATCCGCCAAAATCTCCAAGGTGCCGGCTTCTCGGTGAACCAAGACATCAGGCAATCGGCTCGTGATCTCGGAATGCAGTCCCTGCGCGGCCAAAGCGTGCACGTTTATTCCTACACGACTGAGGGCGTGCCGGCGACGATATATGTCGGCGCGAACTCGCTGCCCGTTCAAAGCGTCGTTCACAACAAGGACGTCACAATCACGATCGAGTACTCGAAATACAACGAGCCGATCTCGATCCAGCCCTGAGAGAGGTTGGCGCCTTGCCTCTGCTCTGACCACGGCTGTTCCATCGCCGGTCCGCGCGGCATGATGCGCGTCCCGTTCGCGGATGCTGCCCGCCGTGCTGATCGAACGCGCCGAATTCGCCGACCTCTGCCTGCTCGCGACGCACCGCCAGGCGTGCTGGAAGCGCCAGCGCGAGTACGTCGCCACTGCCTCCGCGCTGCACCGGCGGGTGTGGGCCGGGCGCGAACCGCCGAAGCGCCTTGAAGACCTGCCGGCACTGCCGCTGATCGACAAGGAGATGCTGCGCGAAAGCCAGCGCGCGCATCCGCCTTTCGGCGATTATCTTGCTGCTCCGGCGGAAAAGATCGCGCGTATCCACCGAACCTCGGGAACGACGGGCATTGCGATCAACCTGGCACTTTCCGCCCACGACGCCGCCGAAACCGCGCGCATCGGCGGCCGCGCCCACGCCCTTGCCGGCCTCGGCCCAGGCCAGCGCGTTATCCATTGCCTCAACTACCGGCTCTGGATGGGCGGCTTCACCGACCACACCACACTCGAGGCAACCGGGGCCACCGTCGTTCCCTTCGGCATCGGCGAGACCCGGCTCCTGATCGAAACGATCCAGGCACTCGGCATCACCGCGATTTCCTGCACGCCCTCCTATCCGGCAGTGCTCGAGCGCGTGCTCGCCGCCGAATTTCCCACGCTCCGGCCGCGCGATCTCCGCCTCCGGCTCGGGCTTTTCGGCGGCGAGGCCGGCCTGGATGATCCGAACTTCCGCCGCCGCATCGAGGAGACGTGGGGGATGGCGGCGCGCAACGCCAATTACGGCGTTTCCGACGTGCTCTCCAATTTTGCTGCCGAAACCGGCGAAAACCACGACCTCCACTTCCTGGCGCTTGACGCCCTCCAGCCCGAACTGATCGAACCGCAAAGCGGCGCGCCGTTGCCCTGGCGGCGCGGCACGCAAGGCGAGCTCGTGCTGACGCACCTCGATCGGGAATGCCAGCCGCTGGTGCGCTTCCGCACCGGTGATATCATTCTCCTTACCGGCACCGACCCGAGAGCCGCCGGCATCACCGCGCCACGCTTCCGCGTCGTCGGGCGAAGCGATGATCTCGTGGTCGTGCGCGGCATCAACGCCTTCCCCTCCCAGGTTGCCGCAATCGTCAACCGTCACGCCGCTCTTTCGGGCGAGTACCGCATCGTGCTCGAAGGCCCGGGCCCTTACGACATTCTCCCCATCGAGGTGGAGCTCGCCGAAGGCGTTCCCGAAGCTCCCGCTCTCGCCGAAGCCGTGGCCGCCGCCTTCAAGCGCGATCTCGGCCTCACCGCTCGCGTCCGCCTGCTGCCCTTCGCGAACCTCCCCCGCACCGAGGGCAAAACCCGTCGCCTCGTGCGCAAGAAGGAACCCTGATGCCCGCAACCGTCCTCTCCGAAGACGCCGCCGGCGGCGTGCGCATTGTCACGCTCAACCGCCCGCACCGACTCAACGCCATCGTTCCCGAACTGCTCGAAGATCTCATCGCAACGCTCGGCGCGGCGGATCGTGACCCGGCGGTCGGTGCGATCGTGTTGACGGGCGCCGGCCGCGCCTTCTGCGCCGGGGACGATCTCAAGGAATTCTCCTCGCAGTCCGCCGACGAGCCGACCGCGCGCGCCTACGTCGAGCGCATCCAAGACGTGACACGCGCGATCATGCTGGGCGGGACGCCGGTCATTGTCGCGGTGCGCGGCTGGGCCGCGGGAGGCGGGCTCGAATGGATGATCAATGCCGACTTTGCGATCGCCGCCGAAGGAACCCGCTTCTTCTTTCCCGAGTTGGCATGGGGAATGTTCGTGACCGGCGGCGCGACGGCGCTGCTGCCGCGCCTTGTCGGGCTCAAGCGGGCGCGTGCGCTGATGCTGCTCGGCGAGCGCTTCGACGCGGAACAAGCGCGGGAATGGGGGCTCGTCTGGAAGGTCGTCCCCGAGGCCACGATGATCGAGGAGGCGCTGACGCTCGCCCGGCGCATCGCGGCACTCCCGCCCGAACCTGTGCGGGCGCTCCGCCGCGTCCTCGCTCAGCCCGGATTGCAGGAGGCAATGGCGGCGGAGGCCGAGGCCACGGTGCGGGCGTTTCTCGACCCCGAAACCGCACGGCGGATTGCGGCGTTCGGCGCGACCTGAGCGCTCAGCCTCAGATCCGCTCCCAGATCCCCGTCTCTTCGTCCAGGCGGTCGAGCTCCAGGCCGCGAAAATCCCCGCGCGAGATCACGCCCTTGAGGTGCCCGTCCGCCACCACCGGGACGTGGCGGAATCCGCCGTCGCGCATGAGCCGAAGCGCCTCGATTGCCGTCGAGCCAGGTGGTAGGGTTTCGGGGTGGCGCGTCATCACCCGCCGGAGCGGCAGATCCGCCGTATCCTCCGGCCGCGCCAGGCAGCGTACCGCATCGCGGCCGGTGAAGATGCCGACGAGGCGCCCGTGCGCATCCGTCACAAGAACCGCGCCCACACGGCGGCGGTACATCCGCCGGCAGGCCTCGCGCACGGTGGCATCGAGAGGCAGCGTGAGCGGCTTCTGGTTGCGGAGGATTTCCTCCATCGAGCGGTTGACCATGGCCGGTTCTCCTTGCGGCAAGCCTTGCACCCCGCGACGCACCTGCCATTGATCGGGATCAAACGGCCGGTGCGCTACTGTTCCCTTGACATATCTAAATGCATCGATATGTTACCCGCTATGAACAAACCGGGGTCCCTCCTGCCGTCGGTCCTTCTGAAAGCTCTGGCCGATCCTGTCCGGCTGCGCATCGTCGAGATGCTCGCGCGCCCCGATGCCGCCTGCTGCTCGATCGCAGACCGCGTTTGCGCATGCGATCTCGAACGGCTGCTCGGCCTGACCCAGCCGACCATCAGCCATCACATGAAGAGGCTCTCGAATGCCGGTCTCGTCGAAGCCAGAAAAGCCGGGAAATACGTGTTCTACCGCCTGAATCGCACGCGCTTTCACACGCTTGCCGCCTGGCTCGAGGAATTGGCGGGAGAGCCGGCCGAGGGAGCCTATCCGGTTTTCGCCGAAGACGAAGCCTGAACCGAGAGAGAGAAAGATGGACGATCCAGAAATCAAAGAAATGGTCCGCAACCGCTATGGCAGCATCGCCTCGGGCGGCTGCTGCGGCGGGGACGCGCCGTGCGGCGGGGATGTGGCCGAACAATCGCGCAAGATGGGTTATTCCGAGGCCGATCTTCAGGCGGCGGGCGAAGGGGCCAATCTTGGCCTCGGCTGCGGCAACCCGCAGGCGATCGCCTTGCTTCGCGTGGGCGAAGTGGTGGTCGATCTCGGCAGCGGCGCCGGCTTCGATTGCTTCCTCTCCGCCCGTGCAGTCGGTCCTTCGGGCCGCGTCATCGGCGTTGACATGACGCACGAGATGCTCGCCCGGGCGCGGGCCAACGCCGCGCGCCTTGGCCTTGAAAACGTGGAATTCCGCCTTGGCGAGATTTCCTTTCTTCCGGTTGCCGACGGCATCGCCGATGTCGTGATCTCGAACTGCGTCATCAACCTTGTCCCGGAGAAGGAGCAGGTGTTCCGGGAGGCCTTCCGCGTGTTGAAGCCGGGCGGACGGCTGGCGGTCTCGGACGTCGTCAACATCGCGCCGCTGCCGCCTGAACTCGCCGCGGACCGCGCGCTGGTCTCCGGCTGCGTTGCCGGCGCTGCCTCCGTGCCGCGCCTCGAGGCGATGCTGCGTGCGGCCGGCTTCGCTTCGATCCGCATCGTGCCGAAGGCCGAGAGCCGCGACCTCGTCGCCTCCTGGGCGCCGGGACGGTCGATCGAGGACTATGTCGCCTCCGCTTCAATGACGGCCGAAAAACCCCGGACCTGATCCTCCAGGACCACCCAGGGGCATCCCCGGCCTCAGTGCGGCCCTGCCAAGCTCGCGGCCGCGAATCCAGGGGAAAAATGTCCAGCAGCATCGAGGTGCCTGACTGGTCGGCGATCCCGGCCCCGGAGGACGACGGCGGCACGCGCCATCTGCCCGGCACGAAGCTGCCCTCGCTCCACCTCCAGTCAACCGATGGCGGTGCTATCGATCTCTCGGCGCTGTCCGGCCGCAGCATTGTCTATGCCTATCCCCGCACCGGACGGCCCGGCATCGAGAACCCGCCCGGCTGGGACATGATCCCGGGCACGCGCGGCTGCACGCCCCAGTCCTGTTCCTTCCGGGATCATTTTGCGGAGATCGCGGCGCTCGGGGTTGCGCACCTGTTCGGCCTCTCGACGCAGGACACCCTCTACCAGCGGGAGGCGGCAAAGCGCCTTCACTTGCCGTTCCCTCTGCTCTCCGACCGATCCCTCGCGCTCACGTTGGCGCTCCGGCTGCCCACCTTCGAAGCCGCCGGGATGACCCTCCTCAAGCGTGTTACGCTCGTGGTCGATGACGGCCGCATCACGCATGTTTTCTATCCCGTCTTTCCGCCCGACCGGAGTGCCGCGGAGGTCATCGCCTGGCTCTCTCTGCGCGCGCCGCCCTAAGCGCTCATCAACGAACGAATGCGATGCTGCCGGTGCTATCGCATCGGGAGGCCCCTTGCTCGAGCGAATCATCCGGCTGGCCGCGTTCGCGCTTGCCCTTGCCGCGGTGGCCTTCCCACAGGCGGCGCGGGCCGAGGACGGCGTCTTTGCCCACCGCATCGTGTTCGGCCAGGCGGCTCTGCTCAACGGCCCGGCCGCCGCGCTCGGCCGGGGCATGCGAATGGGCATCCTGACGGCTTTTGCCGAGGCCAACCGCGCGGGGGGCGTCAACGGGCGCCGCCTCGAGCTTGCGGCCGCGGCCGCCTCCGAGCGTGCGCTGGCGCCAAGGCGCGAGGCCTGCATGGTCGCGGCAGGCTGGCTGCACGGCCTCACGGTGGCTGTCGACGTCTCGCCCGTGCAGATCCACCAGGGGGACCTGCCGCGGCGGGTAAAGGAGGCGCCGGCGGCCTCGGGCGTGGCGCCAGAGTGGCTCGAGCTCGAGGTCACCGAGAGTGCGATGATCCGCGACGCGGCGCGTGCGCGGGAGATGCTGGAGCAGGTGCGCGCGCTCGGCATGCGCGTGGCGCTCGACGATTTCGGCACCGGCTATTCCTCGCTCGGAACGCTACGCTCCTTCCCGTTCGATCGCATCAAGATCGACCGCAGATTCGTCGGCCACCTGCCGGCTGCGGACGCCACCATGGTGATGCGTGCCGTGCTGGCGCCCGGCCAGGGCCTCAACATTCCCGTGCTGGTTGAAGGCGTGGAGATGGCGGCACGGCTCGAGATGCTGCGTCAGATGGGCCACCGCGAGGTACAGGGTTACCTGATCGGGCGGCCGATGCCGGTTGAGAGGTGCCGGGCGTTGGTGGGCGGGCCGGGGCGCGTGGCGGGCATCGGCAAGCTCGGAGAGTTGCCGTTGTCCTGAGGCCGCGCCGGAATCCCCATTTCGGGGAGCGGCGCCCTCGTGGCCGCCGGCCCGCACGGGTTGCTCGGGCGCGGATCGACATCGCTCGCGGGTTCAGCCATTTCTTCAGCCCCGTCGCGGATGCCGCCCAGAGGGGCGGCATGCCCCGGCGGCGGGCGGCGAAGAGCGGGAGGAGCGAGAATGCAGAACAGCTTGAACGGCGGCCAGGTGATCGTCGATTACCTGATCCGCGAAAAGGTCCCGTACGCCTTCGGCCTTTGTGGGCACGGCAATATCAGCTTCATCGACGCACTCTACGAGCGCGCGAGCGAGATCACCTCGATCTCGGTCCGCCACGAGAGCGTCGCCGGCTTCATGGCCGACGTCTTCTACCGCGTCTCCGGCAAGCCCGCCGCGACCTTCACCTCCTGCGGGCCGGGTTCGGCCAACCTGCCGATCGCGCTTGCCAACGCCTTCCTCGATTCCGTGCCATTCCTCGCCGTCACCGGCAATATCCCGACCAGCCAGTTCAACCGTGGCGCCTTCCAGGAGCTTTACCGCCATTATCAGGCGGATTTTCCCTCGACGGTGCGCGCCTGCTGCAAGCGCGTGTTCCAGCCGACAAGGGGCGATATGGTTCCGCTCGCGGTGCGCCAAGCCTGGAAAACGATGGTCACCGGCCGGCCCGGGCCAGTGGTGCTCGACGTGCCGTTCGACATCTTCAAGGAGGCGGCCGCCGAGGGTCCGCTCGATCCGGCGGCCTGGAGCGCAACCATCTCCTGCCGTTGCGGGGCCGATCCGGAAGGCGTGGCGAAGGCCGCGGACATGCTGCTCGGCGCCGCGCGGCCGGTGATCCTGGTCGGGCAAGGCGTGAAATATGCAGGCGCGGCGGAGGAACTGGTGCGGCTTGCCGAGCGGCTTCGCATCCCGCTTGCCTGGTCGGCGAGCGGGCAAGGCGCCATTCCGGCCGATCATGAGCTGGCACTCGGCCTCGTGGCGCGCAACGGGCCCTATCATTCGAACCACGCCGCGAGGCAGGCGGACGTACTGCTGGCGCTCGGCGTGCGCTTCGACGACCGCACCTCGAGCTCGTGGCTCCCGGGCTATTCCTTCACCATTCCGCCTACCCAACTGATCCATGTCGATATCGATCCGGACGAGATCGCGCGCAACTATCCGGTGACGCTCGGCCTGATGGCGGACGTGCGCACGTTCCTCCGCCAGCTTCTGGCCGAGCTCGAGCGCCGGGCGGAGACGGGTGCGGCGGCCGCCTCGCGGGCCGGTTGGCTTGCCGAGATCGGCCGCTATCGGAGCGAATGGGAGGCGCTGATCGCTCCCGGGTTCCACGACGATGTCTCGCCGATCAATCCGCAGCGCGCGGCGCACGAGATCGACAAGGCGCTGCCGGCGGATGCGATCCTGGTGAGCGACATCGGCATCCACCACAACTGGCTGATCCAGTATTGCCATCCGAAGCGACCCGATTCCCTGATCGGTTCGATGGGTTTTGGGCCGATGGGCTTCGGCGTTGCCGGCGTGCTCGGCGCGAAGCTCGCAGCGCCCGACCGGCCCGCCGTTTCCGTGTGCGGCGACGGCGCATTCCTGATGCACGCAAGCGTGCTGGCCACCGCCGTGGAATACGCCATTCCTGCCGTCTGGGTGGTATGGAACAACTACGCCTATGCGTCGATCCGCGGGCTGCAACGCGGCTATCTCGGCGGGCGCGAGCTGGTGACGGATTTCCGCGATCCCGAGACCGGCGCGCCCTACAACCCCGACTTCGCCGCCATGGCGCGCGCGGCGGGCGTTGCCGGCGTCAGGATCGATCGCGCCGGCGATCTCGGCGAGGCGATCCGCGCCGGCATCGCCTCCGGCCGGCCTTATCTGATCGATGCGAACATCGCCGCCGACCGCAACCCTTCCGGCGCCGGCGTGTGGGAGCTGCCCGGACTTGGCCACAGCCAGCCGGTCATCGGTGGACGCTACGAACCGGCGGTTTGAGGCGGGCCCGGCGCCCACATTCGTTGCGAAAGGGAACATGGCGGCCGATCCCCGAATCCGCGCCGCTACCGCTGCCGACGTGCCGCTGATCGCGCAGATCGTCGAGCGCGCCTATCGCCATTACATCCCGCACATGGGCAAGCCTCCAGGACCGATGCTCGACGATTACGCGCTTCGCGTTTCGAAGGGTGCCGTATGGGTGATCGAAGATGCCGGTGGCATCGGCGGCATCCTCGTGCTGCTGCCGAAGCCGGGACATCTGCTGCTCGACAACGTCGCGGTCGCGCCGATGCGCCAGGGGCACGGGCTCGGCCGGCGGCTGCTGGCCTTCGCCGAGGCGGAGGCGCTGCGGCGGGGTTATCGCGAGATCCGCCTCTATACGCACCAGACGATGGTCGAGAACCAGCGCCTCTACGCGGCGATCGGCTACGAGGAGACGGGGCGCGGCACCGAGGCGGGATACGAGCGCGTCTTCATGCTGAAGCGTCTCGGCGATGATGGGCTTGCCTGAGCCGTGCACGGCAGGGGCATGGGCGGCGCCGCTCGGAGAGGCGAACGTGGTGCAGCGGGAGTGGCCTTCGGCCCGGCTGATGAATTCGGTCCCCTCTGCGGCGCGTGCACGTCGTTTCCGCCCGGCGTCCGCAATGGGGCCACGTAAACAGGAATTAAGGTGCGGTCCCAGCGGATCCCATCGGCCCGTCCGCATGGTCGGCGCCTCGGCGACAGGGTGTCGTCGATTGACCTGGAGACCGGAAATGACTGCAAAACACCTCCTTCCCCTGGCTGTGGTCGCGCTCCTCGCGGGCGGCGTGCTCGGCACCACGGCACTCGCCGATCAGGCGGCCGGGCAGAGCGACGCCGCTCTGATCGCCGCCGCCAAGATTTCGCTCGCTCAGGCCATTGTCGCCGCCGAGCAGCACAGCAACGGCCATGCGGTTGGTGCCGGCATCGACAACCAGAACGGCACGGTTCAGTTCGCTGTCGAAGTGGCCACCGGCCTGGGCACCCAGACCGTGCTGGTGGACCCGAACACCGGCAGCGTCACGGCGGTTCAGGCGGGCAGTGACCAGGGCTCCGACGGCGAACACCAGGACTGACCGCGGAACGCTGGATCGCCCATGCCGGCATGTGCCACCAAGGCGCATGCCGGCAGCCCCAGCGTCGCGGAAGGCCCCGTTCGTATGAAGATCCTGCTGGTCGAGGACGATGCGGCCACCACCGCTTACCTGGTTCGGGGCCTGCGCGAGCATGGCCATGTCGTGGACCATGCCGCCGGCGGACGGGACGGGCTGTTCCTCGCCGGCAACGAACCCTACGATGTGCTCGTGGTCGATCGCATGCTGCCCGGCCTGGACGGCCTCGGCATCGTCAAGGCCTTGCGTGCGGCACGCGTGCAGACGCCGGCACTCTTCCTCACCACCCTTGCTGGCATCGATGATCGGGTGGCAGGCCTCGAGGCCGGCGGCGACGACTACCTCGTCAAACCCTTCGCCTTCAGTGAGTTGCTGGCCCGGCTGAATGCTCTGGCGCGCCGGCCGCCGCTCACGGATTCGCCCTCCATCCTCAGCGTTGCCGATCTCGAAATGGACCTTCCGAGCCGCACCGTCACTCGCGCCGGCCGGCGCATCGAGCTGCAGCCCAAGGAGTTCCAGATTCTCGAGTTCCTTCTTCGGAACCAGGGGCGGGTGGTGACGCGCACGATGCTGCTCGAGAAGGTCTGGGACTTCCACTTTGATCCGCGCACCAACATCGTCGAGACGCACATGACACGCCTGCGCGCCAAGCTCGACCGTGGCGCCGCGCGGAGCCTGATCGAGACCGTGCGGGGCGCCGGCTATACGATTCGTGCGGCTGACTAGGATCCTGCGCACCGCGAGCTTCCGCCTCGCGCTGCTCTACGTCCTTTCCTCCTCGGCTTCTGCCCTCCTGCTGGGTGCGGTGGTATTCTGGATCGCGAGTTCCGCGCTCAATCGTGAGATGCGCATGCGCATCACCGCTGAAACGGCGGCGCTGGTGAGCGAGTTCCGTGCTTTCGGCGCCACGCGCGTGATCGCCGCGATCCGCCATCGCGAGCAAGGCGCCGGATCCCTCGACTACCTGCTGCAAGGCGCGGGCGGTGCCCGGCTCGCCGGCGACCTGCCGGGCCTTGCCGGGCCCGGGTGGATCGATCTTTCGCTTGGCAATCGCGAGGCGCGCGGACAGGCGATCGAGCATGGCGGGCAGCCCGAACGGGTGCGCGTGCTGGCCACCGCGCTCGGCAACGGGATGCTGCTGGCTGTCGGTGACGATCTATCCCGGACGAACGCGGCCAAGACAGCGATCCTTGGGGCGTTCGCCTCCGTCACCGGCCTCGTCCTTCTGCTCGGCATCCTCGGCGGCGTCCTGCTGAGCCGCGCGTTCCTACGCCGCGTTGATGCGATCGCGGTCACGGCGCAGGCCATCATCGACGGCGATCTCAGCCAGCGCATTCCGGTCCACGGCACGGGGGACGATTTCGACCAACTCGCCGCGACGCTCAACCGGATGCTCGATCGCATCGCCGCCCTCATGGAAAGCTTGCGCCAAGTGTCGAGCGCGATCGCGCATGACCTGCGGACGCCGCTCGCGCGCCTCTACCAGAGGCTCGACACGGCGCGCACCCACGCCGCCTCTGCGGCCGAATACCGCCAGGCAATCGACGGCGCCATCCTCGAAACGGATGAGATCCTCGGCACGTTTGCGGCCCTGCTCCGCATCGCCGAGCTCGAGGCCGGAACGCGGCGATCACGTTTCCGCCCGCTCGATCTCAGCGCGCTTGTGCTCTCGGTTGCCGAAGCCTTCGCCCCAGCCATTGAGGAAGCCACGCACACCCTCGTCCTTGACGTGGCTCCGGGCATCCGAATCGCGGGCGATCAGCAGATTCTCGCCCAGATGGTCTCCAACCTCCTCGAGAACGCCCTCCGGCACACGCCGGCGGGCGCCACCATCCGTCTTGGCCTCGAACGCGCCGGCAAGGCGGTGCGGCTCGTCGTCGCGGACAACGGGCCCGGCGTGCCGGCATCCGAGCGCGGGCGCATCTTCGAACGATTCTATCGCGGCGAGCAGAGCCGCACGACGCCCGGAAGCGGCCTCGGGCTGAGCCTTGTCCGGGCGGCGGCGGACCTGCACGAGGCCGTTCTCTCCGTGGACGACGCCTGCCCGGGCCTCAGCATTGGCGTGACGTTCCAGCCATCGGTCTCCTGTCCGCCGGCGCCGTAATCCAGCTTCGCCGTTCTGTCCTTGCCCTCTCTTTGCCGGCGTTCCTCCCGGGCGTATAGTTGCTCCGGGTAGCCCGGAAATATCCGGGTTCGGGAGGAAGCACCATGGCGCAAAGAATTCGCCTTTTCCTGCTGGCCGGGCTGGCCGCGTTGGCCCTCGGCCTCGTTCCCCATCCAGCCGCGGCGGCGGCGAAGAAGCTTCGTTTCGTCTTCGTCTCGCACGCGCCGAACTCGGATCCCTGGTGGAACACGGTGAAAACCGGCATCCGCGTTGCCACGGAGCAGACGGGCGTTACGGTGGAGTACCGCAATCCGCCGAACGGCGACATCGCCACCATGGCCCGGCTGATCGACCAGGCCGCCGCCTCACACCCCGATGGCATCATCAGCACGATCGCCGACTATAACGTGCTGAAGCGCCCGCTGACCGATGCCGTGCGGCGCGGCATCCCGGTCATCACAGTGAATTCCGGAACGCCCGCGCAGTCCCAGGCGATCGGTGCCTTGATGCATATCGGCCAGCCCGACTACACGGCGGGCCTTCTGGCCGGCGAGCGCGCCAAGGCGGCTGGCGTCAAGAGCTTCCTCTGTGTCAATCACTACATCACCAATCCGGCCTCGGTGCAGCGCTGCGAGGGATTTGCCAAGGGCTTGGGCGTTGCTCTCGGCCATCAGATGATCGACAGCGGCACGGATCCCACCGTCGTCGAGAACAAAGTTGAAGCCTATCTCCGCGCCAACCCGAAGACCGAGGCCGTGCTCACGCTCGGGCCGCTCTCGGCGATCCCGACGATCGCCGCGCTCAAGGCCATGCATCTCGCCGGGCACATCTATTTCGGCACCTTCGACCTCGCGCCCGAGGTCGTCACGGGCATCAAGGACGGCGTGATCAGTTGGGCGATCGACCAGCAGCCGTACCTGCAAGGCTATCTGCCGGTGGTCTTCCTCGCCAATTATGTCCGTTACGGCGTGATCCCGGCGAACAAGGTGATTCTGACTGGCCCGGGCTTCGTCACCAAGGCGAACGTCGCGCTGGTCGAGAAATATGCCGGGACCTACAGGTGATCGCGCTGCGCTCCTGAGTCTGCCGGCGCGGTCGGGCCGCCGGTGATGGACCCGAGCGCGCCTGGGGCCGAACCGGTCCGGCCGGCGGCGCCCGGGGTGGCGCCCGCGGAGGCGACTGGGCTGCGCGTGGACGAGCGCGTGCGCGCGCTCCATCCGCTGCAGCGCCTCTTCATGCGTCCAGACTTCGGCTCGCTGGCCGGCGTCGTGCTCCTGCTCGTCTTCTTCGCCTTCGCTGCCTCGGGCTCCGGTATGTTCGCCCCGGACGGCATCATGAACTGGCTGCACGTCTCGGCCGAGCTTGGCGTGATCGCCGTTCCCGCGGCGCTGCTCATGATCGCCGGGGAGTTCGATCTTTCGATCGGGTCGATGATCGGCTTCTCCGGGATGGCGGCGGCGATTCCCGCCGTCTATTGGGGCTGGCCGGTCTGGACCGCGATCCTCTTCGCCTTCGCCCTTTCGGTCGGGCTCGGCGCGCTCGACGGCTATCTGGTCGTGCGCACGCGGCTTCCTTCCTTCATCGTCTCGCTCGCCTTCCTCTTCGTGCTGCGCGGCCTTTCGCTTGCCGTCTCGGTGATGCTCACCAACCAGACGATCATCAGCGGCGTCAACCACGCCGCGCGCGGCGACTGGCTCGCACCTTTGCTCGGCGGGCGTATCGGCCATCCGCTCTTCGTCCTGCTCGCCCGCTGGCACCTCATCGGCACCTACCGCGATGGCTCGCCGCTCATCTCCGGCATTCCGATGATCATGATCTGGTGGATCGCAATCGCCGCCGTCGCGCATTTCGTCCTCTCCTCGACGCGCTTCGGCAACCACATCTTCGCCACAGGGGGGGACCGCAACGCCGCGCGGAGTTTGGGCGTGCCGGTTGCGCGGGTGAAGATCCTGCTCTTCTGCTCGACGGCGTTCTGCGCCGCGCTCCTCGGCATTTCGCAGGTGATGGAGTTCGGCTCGGCGGCGGCAGACCGCGGGCTCGACATGGAGTTCGAGGCGATCATCGCCGCTGTCATCGGCGGCTCGCTGCTCACGGGCGGCTACGGCTCGGCGACGGGAGCCTGCTTCGGCGCGCTCATCTTCGGCATCGCCGAGCAGGGGATCTATTTCGCCAACTGGAACAACAACTGGTTCCGCGTGTTCCTGGGCGCGCTTCTCCTGATCGCCGTGCTCTTCAACAACTTCATCCGCCGCCGCGTCACCGGCGAACGCTGAACGTGGCATCCCTGATCGAAACCCGTGACGTGCACATGCATTTCGGCCACGTGATCGCGCTGGCCGGGATCTCCTTCATGCTGGAGGAGAGCCAGGTGCATTGCCTGCTCGGCGACAACGGCGCCGGCAAGTCCACCCTCATCAAGATCCTCTCGGGCGTCTTCCGCCCGAGTGCGGGGGAGTATCTTGTCGAAGGGACGCCCGCGCGCTTCACCTCGCCGCGCGATGCGCTCGATGCCGGGATCGCCACCGTCTTCCAGGATCTAGCGATGGTGCCGCTGATGTCGATCACGCGGAACTTCTTCATGGGCCGCGAGCCGGTGCGCGCGTGGGGCCCGCTCCGCATCATGGATTTCCGCTCGGCCGACCGCGTGGCACGGGAGGAGATGCGGCGGATCGGCATCGATCTCCGCGATCCCGGCCAGGCGGTGGGCACGCTGTCGGGCGGCGAGCGCCAGTGCCTGGCGATCGCGCGCGCCGTCTATTTCGGTGCGCGCGTGCTGATCCTGGATGAGCCGACCTCGGCGCTCGGCGTTGCACAGACCTCGATGGTGCTGCGCTACGTCCACCTGGTGCGGGAGAAAGGGCTCGGAGTGATCTTCATCACCCACAATGTGCGCCACGCGATGGCAGTCGGTGACGAGTTCACCGTGCTCGACCGCGGCCGCATCGCGGGGCGGTTCCGTCGCGGCGAGGCGACGCTCGAATCGCTGCAGGCGCTGATGGCCGGGGGCAAGGAGCTGGCCGAGCTTGCCACCGAACTCGGCGGCACGGTCTGAGCGGGGTTTCCCTGTTGGGGTGCGCTACCGCTCGCGCACCAGCCGCTCGATCCGCCGGTCGGGGACAAGCCACAGCAGCGCCACTCCCACATAGATCGCATCGGCAAGGAGCGGCTCGAGGAAGGCGGCGAAGATGCCGCCGAGATAGCAGAAGGGCGAGATCTTGCCCTTGAGATCCCGCCCGATCGCCCGCGCCAGCCCCGATTTCTCTCCCTCGGCGCGGAGCAGCACTGTTTGCATGACGTACCACGCAAGCGCGGGCATCAGGAGTGCGACGCCGTAAACGGCCGTGGGCACGGGCGCGAAATGGTACTGCCCGAGCCAGCGGGTCGCGAAGGGAATGAGCGAGAGCCAGAACAGGAGGTTGAGGTTCGCCCACAGCACGGCGCCATTCACCCGCCGCACCAGATGGAAGAAATGGTGATGGTTGTTCCAGTAGATGCCGACATAGAGGAAGCTCAGAACGTAGCTCAGGAACACCGGCGCCGAGGCTGCCAGCGCCGCCAGGCTTGGCCCGCGCGGCACCTCGAGATTGAGCACCATGATCGTGATGATGATCGCGATCACGCCGTCGGTGAACGCGAGCAACCGGTCCTTTTCCATCGCCGTGCCCACCCGCTCCGCCGGCGTGGCCTATCCTTCGTACTTCTCCACGACGTCCGGCGGCCTGAGCTTTGCCTCCTCCGGGTTCATGCCGAATTCGCGGAGCGCGCGGCGCTGGCGCAGCAGGTCCCAGCATTGGTCAAGCTCCACGCCGATTGCCTTGAGGCGCGTGCGATCCGCCTCCGTGATCCTGGCCTGCCCGTAAAGCCGCTCCTCCTCCGCGGCGAGGTCCTGGATATGCTTAAGGATTGTCCCGTCTCCAGCTTGTCCGCTCATCGCCTTTCCTCCAGTTGCTGGCGCTCTGCCGACGCAGGCCGGTTGTCGAAAGAAAGCACGGTTCCGGACCAGCGTTGCCCGTTCCCCGGTTGCTCTTCGATCCGGCCGACGCCGAGTGAGCCGACCGCGCTTCGCCAGAACGCGAGCGCCGGGCGATTATACTCGGCCACCGCCCGATCGAGTGGCCGGTCGAGCGCCGACCATCGGTTCAGCAGAACGAAGCCCGCGATGCGTCCGTCGGCGCGGATGAGGAGCGCAACACGGCCGGCCTCCTGCCAATAGCTCTCCAGCCAGGCGTAGGGAAAGAGCCCCTCTTCGCCCACTTCGCCATACGGGCTTTCGAGCGGGGCGTATTCGGAAAAATCGTGCAGATAGAGCTGGAGGGGATGGGCTGGCGTCGGCCGCTCGGCGGCCGGCACCTCGGTTGCCGTTACGTCACGGACTAGGCGCGCCGCCAACGTCACGGCGCTCCGTCTCCCCGCCGGACCCGCGAGATATCCTCGCGTCATGGATGATCGCGCTCGCGTTGCGTACGGCAGCGGACCTCATATCGCCACCTTCGCCAGCTTCCGGTCGAGTGTCACCAGCTCTGCGCCGAGCGCACGCGCGAGCCAGAGATAGCTTGCGTCATAGGCGGTCAAACCTGTTGCCTCGGCGAGATCAAGCGCGGCCTCATGATCGACGACAACCGTCTCGATGGCCAGTCGCTCCGCGAGCCGGAACGCGGCACGTAATGCCTTTCGTTGCGCCCGATGGCGTCTCATCTTGGTCAGGCACACATTGGCAAGTTCGAAGGGAAGCAGGGCAGGGGCGGCCAAGCGGGCGTCTTCCAGGCTCGCTGCGACCGCCGCTGCCCGGGGCTCCCCGAACAGCAGGGCGGCAAGCGCTGAGGCGTCCACCACCTTAATGTCGCTCACGGTCGGTCCGAATGATGGCCGCGGAATCGGCCCGTGTGCTGATCCCGAGCCGCTTGACCTCCGCCAGCAACTCTGCCGGGCTGAGCGTGTGTTCGGATCGCACCGCGTCCTCAATGATGGCAAGCAGCTCTCCTTGCAGAGAGCGATGATGCCGCTCGGCCCGCTGGCGCAGACGACGGACCACCTCATCGGGGGCATTCTTGATCGACAGGTTGGCGGGCATTGGTTCCGAATTAGCTCCAATTCGGAACCTGGGTAGCACAGAACCAAAGCCATTGCACCAGTGGTGATCCCTCGCTTGTGCCGGCGTCGGAAGCTCGTTCGGGGCGCCGCCCGCTGAAGGCCGCTGTGGCCCGGCATGACGGTCGAGCGGATCCAAACCGCCGTGAAGATGACCGGCTACGGTCCGACCGGAGACCGTGGGCGGTCGTCGAAAGGAGGGGATCCGGACTGGCGGGCCGGCGAAGCAGCGGCTTTGCGCCCGGGCCAGCAAGGGGGGCGGCTCCGCCGGAGGGCAGCCACGCGCTGTCGCTGCTTCACAAGGAAGTCACGCGGAGCCGCGGAAAGGCCCGGCGCGGAACAGCTCAGATGGTGATCTCCTCGCCATCCTTTGCGCCGCCGCGAAACCATTGCAAGCGGATGCGCGACTCCTGTTGGTCAACTTCGACGAACGCGCCGACGCTATAGCCGAACCCACCGTTCCGGCATGTTAATATTTTCAGCCGTTGGTGGTCGCACTCGCGCCCCCGGCGATCCCCCTTCTTCTTGACCTCGCAGACCAGAATATTCCGACCGTCGCTTTCTCTCTGATGAAGCACGATGTCCGGAAAAAAACGAAGCGATTTCCTGCCGTCAGGCAGGGTCCATTTTTTAGTCCGGAATGTTTTGATGTCGCTGATGCGTCGATTATAATCGCAATCCACGGTGATATTTTCTCTTTCGGCTTCGCACGCCACGTAGTGGGCGATACGGAATACCAGAGGACGCTCGCCGATTATTTTGCCGAACGTGCAGAGCTCACCCTTCAGCTTGCACAGGGCCTGTACAAGGATTCGTTCCGCCTCTTTGTTGGTCACTGCCGCACGACCCTTTGCTGCTGTGTCCGATCTCGGCGTCCTTGCGCGGCGGCTCCGCGACCGGCATTGCTCTGCCTTGGGCACTACCTGAATCGTGCCAGGAACGTCCGGACGCGCTCGTTGGCCGGATCGACGATGACGGCCGCCGGCGGGCCCTCGGCCAGGATCCGTCCTCCCTCCATGAACACGACGCGGTCGCTCACCTCGCGCGCGAACGTCATCTCGTGCGTCACCACGAGCATCGTCATGCCGTCTTCGGCGAGGCCGCGCACAACCGCCAGCACCTCGCCCACCAATTCGGGATCGAGTGCGGAGGTGATCTCGTCGAGCAGCAGCACCTTCGGGTCCATGGCAACCGCGCGGGCGATCCCGACGCGCTGCTGCTGCCCGCCGGAAAGCTGCGCCGGCAGGCTCTCCGCCTTTTCGCGAAGCCCCACCCGTTCGAGCCAGCGCATCGCGCGCTCACGCGCCTCGGCCTTGCCCATCCGCCGCACGCGGCGGAGCCCGAGCATCACGTTCTCGGCCGCGGTGAGATGCGGAAAAAGATAGAAGAGCTGGAAGACCATGCCGGTCTCGGCGCGGATGCGTGCAAGCTCGCGGTCGCCGCGCCGGCGGCGGCGTGCGCCGTCCGAGAACCCGACCTCATCGCCGTCGATCCGGACCGAACCGGCGTCGTAGGTCTCGAGCGCGTTGACGCAGCGGAGGAGGGTCGTCTTGCCGCCGCCCGAGGGGCCGATGATCGTCACCACGTCGCCCTTGCCGACATCGAGGCTCACCTCGTTCAGCACGCGCACCGCGCCGAAGCTCTTCTCCAACTTTTCGATGCGCACGATCGGCTCGCTCATCCCACGGTCCCCTTGGGTCATTCGCGGACATAGGCGAAGCGCGCCTCGAACCCGCGACTCAGGCTCGAAAGCGTGTAGTTGATGACGAAATAGATGATCGCCCCGAGTATATAGAGCGGCATCGGGCGGTAGGTGCGGCCGATCACTTGCTGGATCGAGAGCATCAGATCCACCACCCCGATCAACGAAACGAGCGCGCTGCCCTTCACGGCATCCGCCACGCTGTTGATCCAGGGCGGCAGGAAGCGACGGACGGCCTGGGGAATGATGACCCAGACGAGGCAGCCGGTGAAGGTGAGCCCGATCGAGCGACCCGCCTCCATCTGCCCGTGATGGATGGAAGATGCCGCACCGCGCACGATCTCCGTCACCTGCGCGGTCGAAAAGAGGGAAAGTGCGACCACCGCGGCGGTGAAATTGCCGAAGCGGAGGCCAATCTCCGGGCTCACGTAATAGACCGCGAAGATCAGCACCAGCACCGGAATGCCGCGGACGATATCGACGAAGGTCCGGATTACGAGGCGGAGGGCGAGCGGGCCCCAGGTGACGCCGGTGCCGAGCAAAAGGCCGCCGAAAAGCGCCGCGACGACGACGAGGGCCGAGACCTCAAGCGTGACGAGGAGGCCGCCGCCCAGGAACGGCAGGGCCGCGAGCATGGCGGCGAACATGCTCAGCGCACCGCGAGCCGCCGCTCGAAGCGGCGCAGCACCCAGAGGATTGCATAGCCGGTGACCACGTACATCGGCGTCACCACCATATAGACCTCGATGATGCGGAAGGTGTTGAAGTTGATCCACTGCGCACCGTAGGTGAGCTCCGGCACGGCGAGCACGGAGGCGACCGAGGTATCCTTGAAGAGCGAAACGAAGGTGTTGGAAAGGGAAGGGAGCACGATGCGGAACATCAGCGGCAGCCGAACGTCGCGCAGGAGTTGCCCGCGCCTGAGCCCGATCGCGCGCCCCGCCTCGATCAGGCCGGTTGGCACGGCGGCGAGGCCGGCGCGGAATACCTCCACGAGGTAGGCCGCCGCGTACAAGGAAAGCGTAACAACGAAGCTCGTCGTCGCGCTGTAGCGGAGATCGATGACTGTCGGGATGCCGTAGAAGACGAGATAGACGAGCAGCAGCAGCGGCACGTTGCGGATGCACTCGACATACGCGCCGACGGCGAGCCTGACGGCGCGCCCGCCGGCATTGTGGACGAGTGCGAGCGCGAGGCCGAGCACGCTGCCAATGCCGATCGCGAGTACCGCAAGCTCGAGGCTGAGCAGGAGCCCCCATTCGAGCCGCCCGAAATGCCGCCAGACGAGCGTGAAGTTGAGAACGTATCCCACGCCCGAGGCGGCTCAGATCGAGGGAAAGCCCGAGCGCGTGGGCGGCGGCCGCTCGCCGAAGAACTCCTCGAAGGCCGAGACGTAGATGCCGTGGCCGGTCATGTCGCTGAACATCGCGACCTGGAAGGCGGTATCGACGAAGTGCAGCCAATCGGGCTCGCCGAGCGGGACCGCCGCCGAATAGAGCTGCGTGTTCCAGGCGCGGCCCGGGGCCGCGTCGGCGTAGTGGTTCGGGAAGCGGCGCACCAGCCAGCGCACGCTCGAAAGATCGATCGAGGCGGCGTCCGCCCGGTCGCTGTCCAAGGCCTGGATCACGTTCGCGGGCGTATCGAACGGTTCGACGCTCGCCTTGGGCAGCTTCTGGTGGACGTTGCGCGTGGAATAGACGTTCTGCAGCACCGAAATACGCGCCCGCTTCCCCATCGCGGCGAGCTGATCGTAGGTCTTGCCGCCCTTGAGCGTCAGCAACGCGCCCGCCTCGACGTAATAGGGGCGGGTGAAGGCGACGAGTTGGGCGCGGCCCGGCGTGACGGTCATGAAGTTGATCACCACGTCCACCTTACCCGTGGTGAGGTTCGGGATCCGCGCTGCGGCCGAGGAGAGCACGTACTCTACCTTGGTTCCGTCGTCGAACAGGCCCTTGGCCAGGATCCGCGCCATCGCGATGTCCATGCCGGTGAGCGCGCCCTTGACGTTCTTGAAGTGCCAGGGCGCGTTGGCGCTGCCGGTGCCGACGATCACGCGGCCGCGAGCGAGCACCTTCTGCAGAAGGCTTTCCTCCGCGGCATGCCCCCGGCGCGAACGGGTGATGGCAGCAGCGACTCCGACGCCGCCGAGCGCAAAGAGCACCCGGCGGCGCCCCTTCGTCTCCGGGAGGAGCATCGCGGGCGTGTCAGATCGAGGGGAAGCCCGAGCGCGTGGCCGGCGGCCGCTCGCCGAAGAATTCCTGGAAGGCGGAGACGTAGATGCCGTGACCGGTCATGTCGCTGAACATGGCGACCGAGAAGGCGGTATCGACGAAGTGCAGCCAGTCCGGATCGCCGAGCCTGACGGCCGCGGAGTAGAGCATGTTGTCCCAGGTCTTGCCGGCGTCGGCGTAATGGTGGGGCTGCTGCTTGACGAGCCAGCGCACGTTGGAGAGATCGACCGCGGCACCGTCCACGCGATGGCTGTCGAGTGCCTGGATCACGTTCGCCTGCGTGTCGAGCTGCAGCACCTTCGCCTTCGGCAGTGCGCGGTGCACGAGCTCGGCCGCGCCCACGTTCTGCAGGATCGAGACGGTGGCGCCCGAGCCCTTGGCGGCGATCTGCTCGAAGCTGTTGATCTTCGCCCCCGCGAGCGTCAGCAAAGATACCGCTTCCACGTAGTAGGGCCGGGTGAAGGCGACGAGCTGGGCGCGCTCAGGCGTCACCGTCATGAAGTCGATGACGATATCCACCTTGCCGGTGGTGATGTTCGGGATGCGCGAGGCCGGCGTGGAGAGCACGAACTCCACTTTCTTCTCGTCGTCGAACAGGCCCTTGGCGAGAATCTTCGCCATCGCGATGTCCATGCCGGTCAGCACTCCCTTTTCGTCCTTGAAGTGCCAGGGCGCATTGGCGCTGCCGGTGCCGACAATCAGGTGCCCGCGGCTGAGCACCTTTTGGAGGAGACTTGCGGGCGCTGCCGCGGCTTTTCGCGCATCGAGCAGCCCGGCCGCGGCACCCGCGGCGAGGAGGCCCGCCCCGCCGAGCTTCATCAGGTTGCGCCGTTCGGAAGTGCGTGTGGTCATCACTGTTTTCCTCCTATTTTCCTTCGATTTCTCGAAGCCGGTCAGTCGGGCCAGGCGAGCACGGCGGTGGTGCGCCGCCGGCGCCGCTCGGCAAGGCTGGTTGCAATCGGCGCATTGGCCGCGTGTGCCCGGTCGAGTTCCTCTTCGAGCCGCCGCGCCACCACGCGCTCTTCGCCCGCGTGCAGGTTGCAGGGATCGAGCTGGAACCAGCCGAGCTCGACCTCGTGGTCGCGCACGATCACCGGCGGCCTGCCTGCCGCCAGCGCATCGGCGAGGTCCCAGGGGGTAATGCGCGCCGCGGCGGGATCGACCCAGACCCTGAGACGCTCGAGCGGATTGCCGGTCGGGTCGGGCACGATCTCGGCGCGGATTCCTGCCCGTCGCCCGAGCGCCTCGCGCCAGAGGTCGAGTGCGGCACGCGCGCGCGCGCGCACCGCCGCATGGTCGCGCTTTTCCCATGCCTCCAGCGCGGCGATCGCACCCACCATGCCTTCCTTGCCTACCTTCATGCCGCGGCCGATGCCGCGGTTCTGCAAATAGGCCGCGCGCACCAGCGCTTTCCGCCCGGCGACGATGCCGGCCGTCGGGCCGCCGAGGAACTTGTGCGCGCTGTAGCAGGCGAGATCCGCCCCGCGCGCCAGGAATCCCTTGAGATCATATTCCGAGGCCGCATCGACGATCACGGGCACGCCCGTCGCGTGCGCTGCCTCCGCCACCTCTTCGAGCGAAAGCTGACCGTATTCCACCGTGTGGTGCGAGACGACGTAGAGCACGGCGGCCGCGCGCGGCCCGATCGCGCCCGCCATCTGATAGGGCTCCGCCTCGGTTGCCTGGCCGACCGGCACCGGGCGCGCGCCGGCGAGGCGAATCGCCTGCTCGACCGGCGCGCCGTATCCCACCATGTGGCCGAGCAAGATCGGCACCTCGTTCCGCATCCCCGTTGCGTCCGGCAGGCGCTCGATCGCCGCGAGGTCGGCCCCGGCCATCGCCGCCGCGATCGCGAGCGTGATGCCGGCTGAGCAGGAGGCGGTAACGAAGCCTGCCTCGCCGCCCGTCAGCCGCGCGATTACCCCGCTCGCCTTGCGTTGCAGATCGTCGATCTCGACGAACTCACGGAGCACGGAGGCGACCGCCGCCACGGCCTCCGGAACCACGATCGAGGCGCCGAGCGCGGTCATCGTGCCGGAAACGTTGATGATCGGCCGGAGCCCAAGGCGCGCGCGGATGTCGGCCGGCTGGTCGGGGCGGGGAGGGGCGGGGGCATCGAGGGGCGCGGGCATTGCGGGGCGGGCGCTCATTCTCTAATTACGGAGCATCGTTCCTTACTCTGGAGCAGCTCCCGTGATGCGTCAACGCCGCTCCGCCCTCGCTGTCGCTGCCGGGCCCGCCGGCCGCCGCACCCGTGCGAGCTTCCTCGACCGCACCCTGCAGATCCTCGATCACCTGCAACAGAGCGGACGGCCCGCATCGCCATACGAGATCGGCCGCAGCGTGGGCGCCCCCGCCTCTTCGATCTACGCCGTGATCGACTCGCTCCTGCATCGCAACCTTCTTTCGCGCGCCGCCGGCAATCGCATCTGGCTCGGTCCGCGCCTCCATCATTACGGCCTTGCCTATGCGCGCGCGCTCGACCTTCTTTCGCTGGCCGACCCGGTCATGCGCAGGCTTGCCGCCGGCGTCGGCGAGACGGTGCAGATCTGCGGCCGCGACGGCGAGAGCATGGTGGTGCTGGCCATGGTCGAAGGGCCGGGCCATTTCCCGATCAGCGCCCGCGTCGGCACGCGCCTGCCGCTCAACTGGACGGCCTCGGGGCGGCTGCTTGCCGGCCACTTGCCGCGCGCCGAGCGCGTTGCCCTTTTCGGCCGCGCCGCGCGGCCCTCGCCCACGGGCCGCGCGCCCATCGATCCCGAGGCACTGAGCGCCGAATCCGCCGTCGCACTCGCCCAGCGCATCGCGATCCAGCTTGGCCAGTCGGCCGAGGCGGTCGCCTGCATCGCCGCGCCGATCCGCGATCACGCCGGCGCCTGCCTGGCGACGATTTCGATCGTCACGCTCGAGGAGCGCGCGCGGCGCCACCGCACCCGTTTCGTTGCCGCTGTGCAGGAGGCTGCCGCCGCCATCGAGGAACGCCTTGGCGAGCCCGAGGTGCCTGCCGCGCTCAGCGCCTGACCGGCCGCTTGTCCGGGTAACGCCCGCGCTCGAGAATTTCGAGCGTGTATTCGCGATAGGTCATGCCGAGCGCCTCGGCGAGTGCAAGCCGCCGGAGCGCGATCTCGCGCGGCGGGGTCTTCCATGCCGCCCTGCACGCCCGCCGCCAGCAGAAGAGGCGCCAGGATGCGCCGGGATCCTCCGCCGGGTCGGGATCGAGCGGTGGCCCGCCGTTATCGCCGATGCCGCGGAGCGGGGGTGCGAGCGGCGTCCTATCCAAGGGCCGCCAACGCCGCGCGGCTGATCTCCCCGATCACCTCCTCGCCGGAATGCGGGTCGATCTTCTCGCAGAAGATACTCAGGATGAGCATGCCGTGCGCCGTTTCGATGAACCCCACATCATTCACCACGCCCGGCACGCTTCCGGTTTTCGAGCCCCAGCGCGGTTTTTCCTCCCGCGGCAGAAAGCGCGCGATGCGCCGCTCGTTCTGCTGCTTCTCGAGATACGTGATCATCGCGGCACATGAAGCGGGCGCGGCAACGCGGTTCCCGAGGAGCGCGGCCAGCATCGCGGCATATTCCTCCGGCACCGCCCAGTTCTCCGCCGCACCCGGCTCCGCGGCGCGGCCCTGCATCTTGCGCTCGAGAGAGGAGCCCGCCATGCCGAGATCGCGCATCACCGCGTTCACGGCGGGCATGCCGACGAGGTCGATCAGCACATTCGTCGCCGTATTGTCGCTGATCGAGATCATCAGATAGACGAGGTCACCGAGCGTGAATTCGATTCCTTCGTGCAAATGGAGCATCACCCCGCTCCCGAGCGCGCGATCGGCATTCGCGAGCCGATAGGGATCGGAGAGACCGCGCCGCCCGGCATCGATCTCGCGGAAAAGCGCGATCATCAGCGGTACCTTGACGGTGCTCGCCGCAACGAAACGGCGGCTTGCGTTGTGCCGGAACGGCTCGCCCGAAGGCGCGCGGATTGCCGCGCCGATGACGGCGCCGTCCCGCTCGGCGCGCGCGATCACCTCGCGCACGCCGCTCCAGTCGATGCTCGATGGGATCCCGTCCATCTCGTGTCCCCTTGCCCGAGGCGGATCATCCACGCCCGCGCCGCCGCGTCCAACCGGCGGCTGAGCCCTGCGGGGCGCTGCTATCGGCGGGATCCGGCCGCGGCGGGAACGCCGCGTCGGCCGCTTCGTGCCGCATCGCCTTGCCATGGCGCTCAGCGCCGCGGCGTTCCGCAGGCAATCGGTGGTTGTTTGCAACGCCGAGCGTCGCCGGGCCCCACGCGCCGGTGGCGGACACCCACTCGTCCCTCCCGGCCACCACCTGCTCGTACCAGTGCCGCGCAAGGCTCCGGCCGCTCTCCGGGAAATGCTCCTCGCACGTTCGGCACTCCAGGACCCGATCGGCGCGAAAATGCCGGAAGTCCCCGCGCAATTCACACCAGGCGCAGATCAGCGTCGCTTCGACGTAATAGGCAATGGCAATCGGCCAGATCGTTCGCACGCTTGCCTCGCCCTTTTCGTCGCGATAGCGGATACGGAGCTTGACCTCGTCCCGTATGGCGGCACGCACGGCCGCGAGATCCGCGATGTCGGGCAGCGGCGCGCCACGGCCCGAGACCAGGAACGGCGGCTCCGCGAGGTGCGAGCGCAGCGCATCGGGGAGGGCGGTCATGACCTTCGACAACACCCTCCCGGCCGCGGCTTCCAATCCGCGATCGCCGGTCCGGCGCAGCATCTGCGCCCCGACGGCGATCGCTTCGATCTCCTCGGGCGTGAACATCAGGGGCGGCAGATCGAACCCCCGGCGCAGGACATATCCAATCCCCGGTGCGCCGTCGATCGGCAGGCGCCGCGCCTGGAGCGTCGCCACGTCCCGATAGACCGTCCGCACGCCAACCTCGAGTTCGCGTGCAAGCGCGGCCGCCGTCACCGGCCGGGCAGCGGTGCGCAGGATCTGGATGATGTCGAACAGCCGATCGGCACGCCGCATCGCCCTCTCCGAATGGATGTGCGCGGCAACTCTCGCATGCTGACAGAACGCTGTCAGCAGGGGTGGCGTACGGTCGTGCGCAGAAAGTGCATCAGGAAACCGGACGCGAGCTGCGATGAACGACATGGCCCCGATTTCGGTCACCCGCGAGGCAGTCTCCGCCCGCGCGCAAAACCTTGTGCTTCTCGCGATGTGCCTTGGCGTTCTGATTGCGCAGGTCGATACGTCCGTCGTCAACCTTGCGATGCAGCCGATCGGCGCGGCGCTGCATGCTTCTGTTCCGGCGTTACAATGGGTGCTCGATGCCTACAATCTTCCATACGCCGTACTGCTGCTGGCCGGTGGGCTGATCGCCGACCTTTACGGCCGGCGCCGCGCGTTCCAGATCGGAGGCGCGGTGCTGGCGATCGCGTCTCTCGGCTGTGCCGCTGCCCCGTCGGCCCCGTTCCTGATTGTCTCGCGCGCGGTCGCGGGTGTTGGCGCGGCGCTCCTCGTTCCGGCCTCGCTCGCCATCATTCGCATCGTCTGGCCGGATCCGGTGGCGCGACGGCGCGCGCTCGGCATCTGGGCCAGTTGCAACGGGCTTGCCTTCGTGGTCGGGCCCATTCTTGGCGGGTTTCTGATCGATCGCTTCGGTTGGCGCAGCGTCTTCTTCATGGTCATACCGCTCGCATTCGCCGCACTCGGGCTTGCCGCCGCGCAGGTTCCGGAATCGGCCGATCCGGTCGGGCGGCGCCTGGACATGCCGGGGCAGATGTCCGCGGCGCTCGCGCTTGGCGCGCTCGTCTTTGCCGCGATCGCCAGCAGGAGCGGTGCCGATGTCTGGGGTGCCGCGCTTCTCGTTTCGCTCGCTGCATCGGCATTCTTCCTCGTTTTCGAACGCCGCGCCGGCGCGACGGCGCTCGTGCCGCTCGATCTGTTCCGCGGGCGCGCCTTCGTCGCCGCGATTGTGGCGACCGCGGCCATGACGTTCGGGATCTACGGCATGATCTTCCTGCTGCCGCTGGTCTGGCAGGCTTCCCGCTTTCTGGTGGCCTCCGAGGCCGGCCCGGCGCTTCTGCCTTGCGCCCTTGTCTTCTTCCTGGTCTCGCCGCAATCCGGCCCTTTGGCGGAACGTTGCGGAGTCCGCGTGATGATCGCCGGCGGCACGGCGCTTATTGCCTGCGGACTGCTGGTTCTGGCGACGACCGCGGCGGGTCGCCCGCTCGTGCTCGCGGAAGCAGGGCTTGCTCTCACCGGGGTCGGCATGGGCCTGAACACGGGCCCCTTGATGTCGGTTGCCGTGGAAGCCGTGGCGGCGGCACGTTCCGGGACCGCATCGGCCGTGATCAATGTAGCCCGCATGGTGGGCGCGACGCTCGGCGTTGCCGTTCTCGGCGCCCTGTTCGCCGGTTTCGGGGGCGGCGCGGAGGGATTGCGGGCGGCGATGCTTGGCGGGGGGGCTGCGCAGCTAGGCGCTGCGGCTTTTGCCTGGGCTGCCCTCCGGCAAGCATAACGCCGCGCCGCCGTTGCGCGCCGTCAGTTCCGCAGCGCCGCCTTGCCGAGCGCCGCGGCGAGGAGCGCACCGATAGTTTCGGAAGATAAACCTTCGATCGTCGCACCGGCCGCCTGGAAAAACTCGCGCGCGGCCTGGGCCGCCTCGGCGAGCGGCACGCCGCGGAGCGAGGCTTCGAGATCGAGCACGGCGCGCGGCGGCGTGGCGAAGAAATCGCCGCTGATGAGCGCTTCGCGGATACGCGCCTCACCGGCACGCTCGATGCGAAGATCAAGCCGCACCGTCCCACCCGCTGTGAACATGCTGGCGCTGGCCTCTGGCGCGCCCGCCGCCACCGTGCCCTCCTGGTGGACGAAGGCATCGGTGCCGATTTCGTCCTGAAGCAACTGGGCGGCGTGTGCCTCCTCTTCGGGGCGGGGCAGTTCCGGCTCGGCAACAATACCGAGATGTTCGCCAAAGCCGGCGATCAGGGCCTGCTGGACGGCCGCGATCGAGGGGGCTGTCGCGCCGAGGAGGGCGCGGAGCGTCACCAGCCGCTCTGCCGCGCTATCGAGGCCGCGCCGCGCAAGCTTTGCCGCCGGCACGCGAAGCGCAAGCAACAAGCGCGCGGGATCGAAATCGATGAGGACCGTGCCCTGATAGAAGAGGGTGGGGCCGTCAAAAAAGCCGCCCGTGCCGCCGAGCTTCCGCCCGTTCACCTCGATGTCGTTGCGGGGACGGAATGCGGCGGCCACGCCGAGCCGCCGCAGCCCCGCCGCGGCCGCCCCGGCGATCGCGCGCGCGGCGGATTCGAGATCGGCGAAGGGAAGCGTTGCCCGCGAGAAAACAAGCTCCCAGCCGAGCTGGCCCTCGTCGAGATAGATCGCGCCACCGCCCGTGATGCGCCGCCCGACTTCGATGCCGACCTCCGCGCAGGCGGCGACATTCACCTCTTCGGCGAGAATCTGATGCCGCCCGACGAGTGCCGAGGGGCGAAAGCGGAGAAACCGGAGCGTATCGGGAATGCGGCCCTCGCGGTGCCGCTCGGCGAGCGCCTGGTCGAAGGCGATATTCTCGCGGCCGCCGCGAATGCCGGTGTCGATCAGGCGGAAGCGGGGCATCTCGCGCGGATGCGCGGCGGTTCTCGCGCTGGGTGGGTGTCAGGCGGGGCCGCGGCGAAGCTGCGCGCGGATGCGCCGGAGGTCGCCGCCCTTCGGCGCGAACGGATAAGAGGCGATGTCGGAAGGCGGGGAATCGCCGTAGGGGCGGTCGCAGGCGGAAATATCGGCGCCCTCGCGCCCCGGGCAGCCGGAGGTACGGAAGGCGGTGCCGGCGGTGATCACCCGATCGAGCTCCTCGGCGGGCAGGCCAAAATCGATGAGACGCCCGGTTTCATCGAAACGCATGCGCGCGAGATGGTGGCCGCGATAGTCGATCAGATAGCGGGCAAGCTGCACGCGCCGCCATTGCGGGCGTGGCACGGCAGGCAGATGGTCCATGAGCGAGCCGCGCTCGGGGAAGAAGGCGAACATGTGGCTGTGCCCCTCGAGATCCTTGAGCGCCTGCACTTGCACCAGCACCTCGTAGTCCGTCTCGCCCATGCCGACGATGAGATGGGCGCCGAAATGCTCCGGCCCGAAAATCTCCGCCGCCGCGTGCAGGATCTCCCAGTATTTCGCCCAGGAATGCGGGGACTGCATGCCGTGCCCGCGCGTGCGGTCGAACAGCTCCGGCGTCGCCGCATCGAGCGCGACCGTGAAGGTCTCGGCGCCGAGATCGTAAAGCTCCTGCACGTCGGCGCGCGTCATCGTCGTCGGGTTGGAAAGAATCGAAACCGGAACGTGCGGCACCCGCTCCACCCAGCGGCGGAGCACGACGCGCGTGTCCTCGTCGGAGCGCGGATGGGTGATCATGCTGATGCACATGCGGTGGAAGCGCCTGGCGTCACCGCCTGATTGCATGATGTCGAGCACGTCCTCGTACGGCACGGCCGGCCAATCGACGCGGATGAAGTTGCGGTCCGCGTAGTTGCGTTCGGCCTCGCGGTGGCGTGCGAGCCCGCAATAGGCGCAGTTGGCGCGGCAGCCCTCGGGATAGGTGAGCAGGAGGTTGAGGCAGCGCGTGCAGGAGGTGCGATGCATCACGCCTTGCATCACGCCGAGCGTGATCGCGGCGGCGGTGGACATCTGCACGTAAGCGGGCGAGCGCATGGCGGGGGTGAGGATGTTGTCGTTCGGGCGATAGATGCCGCGCGGGGCGATGCCGGCGGCCTTGACGCGCCCGCCGTTGCGTTCCTCGGGCGGCACCGGCGCGGGCGCGCGGGGGGCCATTTGCGCGGCGGTATTCACCTCGTGCGTGCCGGGGCGCGCGGGAGCGGGATGGCGGTGCAGTTCAAGACAGCTCATGGACTTTCTCTCCCGCAGCGTGTGGGGCAGCGATGGAGGGGGTGGTGGCGGCCGGCGTGGCGCCGTCTTCCCAATAGGACGCAAACCCGATCCAGCCGGCGCGCTGGCGGGCAGGGTCGGGCGGACGGCCGGAAGTGTGGCAGGCGAGCAGGTCGTGGCGGCGGGAAAGCGCGCGGGCGAAGGTGCCGTCGAAGAGAGAAGCGAGCTCGTCTTCGTAGTCGGCGGCGGCGGAGGGCTGGCCGGCGAGGAGCGAAGCCGCGGCTTCACCGGCGAGCGTTCCGGACTGCACGGCGGCAGCGATCCCAGCGCCGCTCACCGGATGAGCAAGGCCCGCGGCATCGCCGACGAGGAGAACCGAGACGGAGCCGAGCCGGCCAGAGGCGCGAATGCGCCCGCCGACGGGGATCAGCCCGCCGGTGAGGCCAAGCACCTCGGGCCCGACGCGGCCGGCGGCAGTGAGCGCGGCATGGAGCGCCTCAAGCAACCCCTTGAGTGCCGGGCGGGCGGCGGGCACGACGCCGATGCCGAGATTGGCCTCGTTTCGGGCCGGGAAGAGCCAGCCATAGCCGCCGGGATAGGCGGCGCTCAGGAAGATGTCGGTTGCGTCGTGCGGGCGGCGGAGCGGGACGCGGATCTGCCGCGCCTCGACGAGGGCGGTGTTGACCGCGCCGATCGCCGCGCCGACGCGCGAGCGCGGTCCGTCCGCCCCGATCAGGACGCGGGGGCGAATGGGTGTGCCGTCGGTGAGACTGACCGCACCGTCGCGGGTGATGCGGGTGGTGGCGACGCCGAACCGGCAGCTTGCGCCGGCGGACACGGCGCGCGCGGCGAGCAACGCATCGAAGCGCGCGCGATCGAGCATGCGGCCGGGGAAATCGGGTGTTTCCTCGAACGGCCCACCCTCGATCGCGGTCAGCATCCGCCGGATCGGCTGCACGCAAGCGGCCGCGAGGCCCGGCACTTCCTGCTGAAGGAGCGCGGGGACGAACTCCGCGCACTGCACCGGCACGCCGGCCCGCGCGCGCCGGTCGATCGCGAGCACGCTGCAGCCTCCGTTGGCCGCCGCCGCGGCGGCGCGGCTGCCCGCCGGGCCGAGCCCGACGACGAGCACGTCGACGCTCATGGCGCGTCGCTCACGCGGCGCAGGCCCGGCCCGAGAGGCCTTCGAGCGCGGCCGCGCAGCAGGCGTGCTGCTGCATCACCTTGCGCCCGATCGCGCGCGCCAGCGCCACGATCCCCGGGGCGGGATAGGCGATGCCGTCGAAGCCGGCCATCAGGGCATAGGCGTCGGTTGCGATCTTGTGCCGCCCGGCCGGCCGCGCGCAGCCGAGCTGCACCGGTGCGTTGCGGATCATCCGCCGCGCCTGGAGGAAAATCTCGGCCGCCGCCTCGGGGGAGGGGGTGCGGAACGGCCGCTCGGGCGGGGCGTAGAACGGCATCACGACGACAAGCACGAGCGCCGCCACGGGCGCGGCGGCCACCATCTCGAGCGCACGCGCCTCGCCCCTGATCTCCCCGTAATGCAGGCCGAGGATGATGTGCGGCACCACTTCCATGCGCGTTTCCGTGAGCGCCGCGAGGGTTGCCGCATAGTCCTCGACCGGCCGATCGAGGTGATAGACCTCGCGGATCGTTTCTGGCGCGCCGATCACGTCCATCATCGCGATGTCGACGCCGGCCGCCTCCATCAGGCGAGCGCGGCGGCGATCGAGGAGGGCGGCGTGGATGGCGATGCGAAGATGCGGAAAATCGTGCTTCAGCCTTTCGATCACCGGATAGTAGCGGTCGTAGGGCACCTCGTTCCGCCGGTTCGAACCGCCGGAAACGAGGAAGCCCCCGAGATCCCGCAAAGCCACGAGGTCGCGCACCTTGCGGTCGAGTTCCTCGGGGCTCTTCGCCGGGATCATCGGCTCGAGGATACGCGCCTGACAGTGATCGCATTGCAGCGCGCAGGCACCACCCGTGATCGAGAAGGCGGGGAACGCGCTCCGCCCGCAGCCTTTCAGTTCGTCGTTCTCGTAAGCGCGGAAGGTGGGCGTATAGAACCGCATCGGCCCGAGCGGGCGGGCCCGCGCCTCGGCCTCGAAGCCGGCGATCAGGCGCGCATCGAGGGGGATGTCCTCGAAGCTTTCGATCCCGGCGATGGCGTTCTGCCAGCTCATCGGCGGGTTCCCCTTTCGCACGGAGCGGCGAGGTGCGACAAGCGGCCCCGATGCGCACGCTCGCGGTTCTCCAGCACACCGACTCCGAATATCTCGGCCTCATGGAGGATCATTTCGAGCAGCGCGGCATTCGCTTCCGTTACGTGCGCCCGTTCGTGCCGGGCACGGTCGTGCCCGCAACGGCAGAGGAGTTCGACGGGCTGGTGCTGCTCGGCGCCGGGCCGCGCGGTGTGGTGAGCGGGGACCTTCTGCCGAGCCTCGGCCCCGAGCTGCGCCTCACCGCAGATTTCCTCCGCCGAGAGCTGCCGGTGATCGGAATCGGCGCGGGTGCGGCGATGCTCGCGGTTGCGGCCGGCGGTGGGGCCGAAGCGGCGCCCCTCCGCTTTTGCCTCGCAACGGCGGAGCGTGCGGCGGCGGAGTCCGGCGCCGCCTGGCTGCCAGAGCGCTTTCCCGCCGCGTCCTATCTGCGCGACCGTCCGCTTCCGCCTGCGGACGCGGCCATCCTCGCTCGCAACGAAGGGGGCGCGCCGCTCCTCTTCCAGATCGGCCCGCGGGCGCTCGGTTTTCTTTTCCATCCCGGCATGAAGACCGCGATGCTCGAGGACCTGGTGATGGAATTCCCCGAAGCACCGGACGATATTCCCGCGGGGCTGGACGCCCTCCGCGCCGCGCAGCACGCGATCGCCGAGGCGTTGAGCACGATGATGGTGGGGCTCGTCGTCCTCACGGGCCTGATGGCCCCGCCCTGAGCACGCTCGCGCAGGCGTTGCGTCGATCAGCGGCAGCGCGCGGACAAGGCCGAGCTGCATGGTCCCCCCGTTGACTGTAACCCCTCGCTTCGCGGGCGCGCCGCTGGGAAACATATTCGACTTTATGAATTTGAGAAAGCGGAAACATGCCCCCATGCGTCTCGCGCTCGGCCTCGGCCTTCGGCTGCTGCGTTGGCCCCTTGCGTTCGGGGGGCGAACCTGCGAGGAGCCGGCGCGGGGGATCGCAGAAACCGATGGACGCGAGCACGATCGATCTCCGCGCGATGGGTCGCAACGCACGGCGCGCGGCCGGCTTCCTCAAGGGGCTGGCGCACGAGCACCGTCTCCTCATCCTCTGCAACCTCGCCGACGGCGAGCGGTCGGTCGGCGAGCTCGAGCGCCGGCTCGGGCTCCGCCAGGCGCGCCTCTCCCAGCAGCTCGCGCGGCTTCGCCAGGACGGGCTGGTGCGGACCCGCCGCGTCTCCCGCACGATTTATTACCGCCTGGGCTCGCCGGAAGCCGTGGCAACCATCGCGCTCCTTTACAGCCTCTTCTGCGAGCAACCTCGCGCGGAATGCCGGCCGCTGCCCGCCGCGCTGCAGCGAGTGGGGGGGCCGCCCGGCGAATAGATCGCATAAAACGAATATTTTCTTGGCCGGCCACCGGCGAACGGCTATCCTTACCGGATCGATGCCGCCCGGCGCTGGCTTTCGGGCCGGCGTGGCCAAGCCAAGAAGGGGGGAAAGAATTGGCGCGCAAGCTCGTCATCATCATGGTCAACACGGATCCTCGCAACGGCGAGGAGCTTGGCGCGCCCTTCTTCCAGGCAAGCGTCGCCGCCGCCATGGACTATGAAGTCGAGGTCGTCTGTACTGCGACCTCGGGCTCGCTGATGAAGAAGGGTGTGGCGGAGAAACTGCACGTGAAGGAGGGCTCGCCCAAGACGGTGCACGATTTCATCCGCGATGCCCACGAGGCGGGGGTGAAATTCTATTGCTGCTCGCCCAATCTCGATCTCTTCGACATGACAGAGGCGGACCTCATTCCGGAATGCTCGGGCATCGTCGGCGGCGCGCATGTCATCTCCGCCGTGATGGAAGAGGATGACACGCGCGTGCTCACGTACTGAGCGGAGGGGTGGCATGGCAGAAACCGCAACGCTTCCCGCGAAGGCGCCCGCCGCCGATCCGCTCGCCGGCGGCGCGCCGGTTGGCCAGGCCAAGCTCGAACAGATCTTCGAGGATATCCGCTCGCACCGGCTCTATGACCACGAGCTTTACGGCTGCCTCAATTGCGGCATCTGCACCGCAACCTGCCCGTCGGCGCACTATTACGATTATTCGCCCCGCGAGATCGTCCAGCTCCTCTGGACCGAGAATCTCGAGGGCATCTACGACGCGATGCAGGAGAAGATCTGGGCCTGCGCGCAGTGCTACACCTGCGCCGCGCGTTGCCCCTTCCGCAATTCCCCGGGCGGCCTCGTGATGATCATGCGCGAGGTCGCGATCAAGCACGGCATGCAGTCGGCCAAGGATGCGCTGCGGCCGTTCACACGCGTGCTGCTCAAGGTGATCTCGACGGGCAATCAGCTTGCGCCGAACATGATCACGCGTGATGCTTTCCCCGACTGGGGACCGAACGTGAGCAAGATCGACGCACCGCTCGAGATTCTGCGCAAGGCGATCCCGGTGCCGACCCTGCACAGCATGGACACCGCCTGGGTGGTCAATCTCAAGACATCGATCGAGCTTTACACCATCTGGGAAGCGACCGGCGTGCTCGACCAGCTCGAGCAGGTGGACGAGAATCTCTTCGATGTCATCACCGACGTGATGGACGAGAAGCGCGAGGAATACGAGGAGTGGCGCGCCGAACAGGAGGGCTGAGCGGCGCGGCGCCGAGGGAAATGCGATGGAAAAGACGAAGGAACAAGGGCACCAGGGCGCCTACACGGGCTTCGGCCCGGAATGGCGTGCCTCGGCACTGACGCCCGCCCAGGCACGCACCGCCACCGCCTGGGTCGAGGCCCGCATCGACCGCCGCTCGGCTCTGACCGGCAAGGAACGCGTCGAGGACGTGCGGAGCCTGATGTGGGATCTCGAGCGGGAGGGCGAGATCGTCGTGCATCGCATCTCCGGGCAGCACGAACCGGTCACCGCCTGTACGCTCTACGGCTGGGAGAAGCGCATCCCCACCAACCAGCTTTGGCACCACAAGTCGTGCGGCCAGTGCGGCAACATTCCCGGCTACCCCACCTCGCTCATGTGGCTGATGAACCGGCTCGGCACGCGCTATCTCGACGAGACCGACCAGACCTCGTGCACGGCCTGGAACTATCACGGCTCGGGCATCGGCAACGTGCTGAGCCTGGCCGCGGTGTTCTTGCGCAACTTCCATCAGGCCTATGTTTCCTCGCAGGCCGAAGGGCTGCCGCCCGGCTATTATTTCCCGCTCGTGCATTGCGGCACCTCCTTCGGCAACTACAAGGAGATGCGGCAATTCCTGTTGCACTCGGCGGAGCTCAGGGCGGAGGTGAAGAAGATTCTGGCCAAACTCGGCAGGCTGATCGACGGCAAGCTCCTCATCCCCGAGGAGATCGTGCACTACTCGGAATGGCTGCACGTGATGCGCGAGCGCATCGCCGCCGAGAAGACGATCGATTGCAGCGGCATCCGTGCGACCATCCATCCCGCCTGCCACGTTTACAAGATGGTGCCCGAGGACGTGATCTACGACGAAACGGTGCTGGACGGAAACCGCGTTGCGGTTTCCACCGGCCTGATGCAGACGCTCGGCGCGCAGGTGATCGACTACTCCACCTGGTACGATTGCTGCGGCTTCGGCTTCCGCCACATCATCGGGGAGCGCGAATTTACCCGCTCCTTCGCGATCGACCGCAAGATCCGCGTGGCCGTGGACGAGGCGCACGCGGACGTGATGATCGGCCATGATACCGGCTGCATCACCACGCTCGACAAGAACCAGTGGATCGGCCGCGCGGTGGACAAGGTGTATGAGCTGCCGGTGATGGCCGACTGCCAGTTCGCCGCCCTCACGCTCGGCGCCCATCCCTACAAGCTCGCGCAACTCCACTGGCATGCCTCGCCCTTTGAGAAACTGCTCGAAAAGCTCGGTATCGACTGGGAAAAGGCCAAGGCGGAATTCGATGCCTATCTCGCGGAGGTAAAGGCTGGCCGGATCGAGACGCTCTACGACCCGAAGCGAGCGATCACCTCGGGCCCCGGCTATCGGCGCCAGCCGGCGCTTGCTGCGAGCGGGGCGGAATGAGCCGCCCGGTCCTCGTCCTCGGCGGCGGCCCGGCGGGGCTCTCGGCGGCGCACGCGCTCACCGCCGCGGGCGAGCGCGTCGTGCTCGTGGACAAGGCCGATCGCCTTGGCGGCGCGCCAATCCTCTCGGGCTACGCCAAGCTCGTCCCTTCGGGCGAATGGGCGCGCGATGCGATCGGCGGGATGGTGAGGCGCGTCGAGGATGACACGCTGATCGAAATCCACCGCAATGCGCGCGTCAGCGAGTTTGCTGGCGCGCCCGGCGCCTTCTTGGCCAGGCTTTCCGACGGCACGGCGATCGAGGCGGCGAACGCGATCCTCTGCACCGGCTTTACGCATTTCGATTCGGTGAACAAGCCGGAATGGGGTTTCGGCACCTATCCCGATGTCGTCACCACCACCCAGGTCGAGCAGATGCTCTCTTCGGGGAGCGGCATCCGCTGCCTCTCCGACGGCCGTGCGCCCGAGCGCGTCGCCATCCTGCTTTGCGTCGGCTCGCGCGACCGGCAGATCGGGCGGGAATGGTGCTCGAAAATCTGCTGCACTGTTTCGTGCAACATCGCGATGGAGATCCGCGAGCAGCTCCCACAGTGCAATGTCTATATCTATTACATGGATATCCGCACTTACGGCCTCTACGAAGACACCTACTACTGGGAGAGCCAGGAAAAGTGGAAGGTGAAGTACATCAAGGCGCGGATTGCGGAAGTCACCTCCGACGGCAAGCGGCTGATCGTGAAAGGAGAGGACACGCTGGTCAAGCGGCCGATCACCATCCCCTTCGACATGGTGGTACACGCGATCGGCATGGACCCGAACGTCGATAACCTCGGAATCGCTGCCACCTTCGGCGTTGCGCTCGAGAAGCACGGGCACATCAAGAAGGCGCCGTCCTACACCGCCATGGGCGGCACCACGCGGCCGGGCGTTTTCACCGCCGGCGCCGCCACCGGACCGGAGACGATCGACGATTCGATCGCGCAGGGCCAGGCCGCGGCCGCCGCTGCGCTGGCACTCGCCCGCGCTCCGGCGCGCCGGGCGGCCGAGTGAACCCCGGAGGCAGATCCTTTAGGCATGTTCGGATTCCGCACCCGCTCCGCGCCGCCTCCCAAGACCGTCACGCTCGATCTCGGTGGCGCGCGGCTCCGCGCCGCCTGGGCGGATCTCGAGGCCGCGGCTTCGGTCACCCGGGGCGTTCAGCGCTATGTGAGCGCGCTCGTTCTGAAGGCGGCGCTGTTCGACGAGGTGTTCGGCGGCGGGCGCGTGAGCGGGCTGACCGAGGAGGATTTCCTCGGCGCGTGTGCGTTCATCGCCCCGGCGCGGCGACGCATCGCGGCGCTGCTCGCCGAAGTGGGCTTCGCACCGCTTCGCCTCCGCATCGCGCGCCTCTTGGACGATGCGGCCGATCTCACCGGCGCCGATGCCCGCATGGCCACTTTCGCGGACGGCTTCCCGCGCGACCGCACGCACCGCTTCCTGCGCGATCTCGCCGCCGAGATCCTGCATTTCACTGCGCCCGAGCATTATCCGCTGATGACGCGCTGGGTGTGGGACGCCCACGCCGGCACGGGCGTGCTGCGCGAGATCTGGTATGCCGAAGATATGGACGCACTCAGGATCGGCGCGGCGGACGATTTCGCAACCTTCGCCACCCTCCGCGATGAACTCACGGGCTTCCTGCGCAGCCTCGGCGTTGCCTCCGATCTTCCGCTCAACGTCTCGCTCCTCGCCGCACACATTTATGCCGGCTACATCAACGATCGCGGCGGGCACTACCTCAAGAACGAGTTCTCCCGTCCGGCGGATCCGATGGCGCATACGCGCCGCCTGCTCGGCCTGGACGCGATCGATACCCGTACCGGCCGCACGCGCCTCAAGCTGATCGACGGCAAGGCCGCTCCGGCCGCGCCCGCCGTGGCGATCCGGGCCTAGGAAACGCATGCCCATCCACGAAAAATCGCTGATCCGCAAGGAAGATCTCGTCACCCACGAGCGCCTGACGCTGGAAGGCGTCGATGTCTCGGGGGACTGGAGCACCTTCATCCAGCCGCGCGTCCTCACCAACTACAACGAGCGCATGGAGCAGGAGATCGCGGCGCTGCCGGGCGGGGAGGGGATCCATCGCTGCTGGCAGTGTGGCTCGTGCACCAATTCGTGCACCGTGAATGCGATCAACCCAGACTTCAATCCGCGCTACTGGATCTATCTCATCCGGCTCGGCATGGAGAGCGAGCTGTTGCGCGACAAGGACATCGTCTGGCAGTGCGTTTCCTGCAACAAGTGTACCTATGCCTGCCCGCGCGATGTCAATCCCGAAGGAGTGATGAAGGCAACCGCGCACTGGCTCGAACTGAAGGGCTATACGAAGCCTTCTCCGGCCGCGGAATTCGACGCCGAATTCTCAGAGCAGGTTTTCGCCACCGGCCGCATCGAAGAGGGGCGGGTGCTCCGCAATTTCTTCACGCGCACCGGCCAGAAGCTCAACCAACCCTGGCTTGTCGCACTCGTACAAGGCCTGGTCCGCCGCCTGCCCCTCGGCTACCTGCTTCGCCTCGGCCAGGCAGCGGTGCTCCGCCCGCGCGCGCGGCGCTGGTCGGGCGCGCGTGCCGGCATCGAGGAATATGTGCGTGAGCGCCGTGCCGCCGACCGTCGCGCGCTTGCCCTCGCGCCCGAGGAAACAGAGCCATGACCGAGTCCTATCGCCGCGTCGCCTATTATCCGGGCTGCGCCCTCGAAGGGACGGGCCACGCCTACGACCGTTCCACGCGCGCGGTGGGCAAGGCGCTTGGGCTCGAGCTGGTCGAGCTCGACAACTGGAACTGCTGCGGAGCGATGGAGGTCAAGAACGTCGATCCCAAGCTGCAAACCTATCTTTCGGCCCGCAACCTTGCGATCGCCGAGAAGATGGGCTTCTCCACCGTCATGGCGCCCTGCAACGGCTGCTATCATAATCTCAAGAAGGCCGAATACGATCTCGCCAACGATCCCGGTTCGACTGCCGTGAACGAAAGGCTCTCCGCCAAGGCCGGCCACGCCGCTTATCGCTCCGGCAAGGTTGCGACGATCCACGCACTCGACTGGATCAAGCAAACGATCGGCGAGGAGGGACTGAAGGTGCGCGTCAAGAACTCTCTCGCCGGGCTCCGCATCGCCAATTATTACGGCTGCATGTACACCCGACCGCGCCACATCTTCCCCGAGAAGGACAAGGGGACAGGCTCGGAATCGACCGCCAAGCCCCACTTCATGGACGATCTGCTCGCCGCCGCCGGCGCGGAGTGCGTGGAATACCCACTCAAGACCGCCTGCTGCGGCGGCGCGCACACGCTTTCGGATTCCGACACCTCAACCAAGCTCGTGCTCAACCTCCTCACCACCGCCGAGGCCTGCGGGGCGGAGGTGATCGCCACCGAATGCCCGACCTGCCACACCGGGCTCGAAATGCACCAGGTTCGCGCGGAAAAGGTGCTCGGCAAGAAAACCTCGGTGAAGATCCTCTACTTCACCCAGCTTCTCGGGATGGCGCTCGGCCTGTCGCGCCGCCGCGTGGGCGTGCAGGAGAACCTCTCAGATGCCTCCGCGCTGCTCACCGCGAGGAGGCTCGGCTGATGGCCGCCGCCCAACTCCCCGAACCCGTTCCGATCGAGGAGCGGATCGAGGCGCTGATGGCTCAGGGGGTCGCGGACGCCGAGCGATCCGCCGCGGAACTTCTCGCAATCGGCGAGGTTGTCATCGAGCGTTTCGTGCTCGCCCGCGGCTTGGTTCCGACGGAGGCCACTCACGAGGGCTTCCGCCTGCTCGCGTTGCAGCGCCAGGGTGCCGCGGGCGAGCCCTCCTTCAACGCCTGCCGCGAAAGCTGCCGCGAACTCGTCTATCACGCGAACCTGCTCCGCCTCGAACCCTGGCATCCGGAAGCGGGGCGGCGCGTGCGCCTTGGGGCGATGATTGCCCGGCATCTGATGCTCTTCATCGACGGCAAGCTTGAAATCGCCGGGCTCGGCGAGTTCTGTTGCGCCGCCCGACCGTTGCGCGCCGCCGAGGCCGCGGGGGCTTAACAGTTTGCTGAAAAAGTCCAACGCCAGCGGAACGAATGACCGAAAAGAATCAGGATGGAACCCACTTTGAAGCTTTCGTGCGCTCCTACCCAGGTACGCGAACCGATCTTGCGTGCACCGGTGCTCGAAAACCTTTTTCAGCGAACTGTTAAGGAAACAAACCGGGAGAGAGACCGCCGATGCCCATTGTCCGGGGCTGCAACCTGCCTGACGACCTGCTCTACGATGTCGAGAACAACATCTGGTATCGCGACAACGCGGACGGCACCGTGACGATCGGCATGACGACCGTGGCTGCCGCGATGGCGGGCCAGCTTGTCGCCTTTACCCCGCGCAAGCCCGGGCGCGCGGTGCAGGCCGGCAAGTCCTGCGCCACCATCGAGTCGGGCAAGTGGGTCGGCCCGGCCAAGATCGCGTTCGATGCGGAGGTGGTGGCGGTCAACGACGCGATGACCTCCACCCCGCGGCTTGCCAACTCCGATCCCTACGGCGAGGGCTGGCTCGTCAAGCTCCGCCCGGCTGCGTGGGAGAGCGCGCGGCAGAGCCTCGTCCCGGGCAGCGCGGTCGCGGCGCCCTACGAGGCCAAGATGGCGGCCGACGGTTTTGCCGGTTGTGCGTAGGCAAGGTTCCCGCCTGAGATAAGGATCGTTCGATGAGCGAAACCGCAACCATGACCACCCCTGCCGCCGCACCTGCCGAGCGAGCGAACGTCAAGAGCATGTCCCTGATCGTCACCAAGGGAACGCTCGACTGGGCCTATCCGCCATTCATCCTCGCCACCACGGCCGCGGCGATGGGGCTCGAAGTGACGATGTTCTTCACCTTCTACGGGCTCACGCTTTTGAAAAAGAAGCTTGATCTCGGCATCAGCACGCTCGGCAATCCGGCGATGAAAATGCCGCTGGCGGGAATGCACGTGGCGATGCCCAACCTGCTCTCGGCGCTGCCGGGGGTGGGCGGACTTGCCACCGTGATGATGAAGAACCTCATCAAGCGCAAGGGTGTTGCGTCCATCGAGGAGCTGCGGGCGCTTGCCATCGAGGCCGAGGTGAAGATGATCGCCTGCCAGATGACGATGGATCTTTTCGAGTACAGGCTCGAAGATCTCATCGAAGGGCCGGTGCTTGGGGGTGCGGCGACCTATATCGAGGCCGCGACACGTTCGGACATCAATCTCTACATCTGAAACGCGCGGCGGGGCCTGCGCGTTTCACCCTAGCAGCATGATGGGAGCGACACGATGGCAGATCAGGTTCTGGACGCGAAAGGGCTCAACTGCCCGCTGCCGATTTTGCGCGCCAAGAAGGCGCTCAACAGCGTGCCAACGGGCGGGACGCTCGAGGTGCTGGCGACCGACCCCGGCGCGGTGCAGGATTTTGAAGCCTTCTGCCGGACCACCGGCAATGAGCTTGTGGAATCGAAATCCGCGGGTGGCGTTTACACATTCCTCATTCGCCGCACCGCCTGAGCCGCCGCCCCGGCGCGGCCCGCTCGCGGCATGCAGATCGATCTCTTCTACGAGCTTGCCGTTCCGCCCGCTCGCGCCGCCGGAGAGGCGGAGGTGTATCGCGAAACGCTCGAGGAGATCGCGCTTGCCGACACGCTCGGGTTCGGCTGCGCCTGGCTCGTCGAGCACCATCTCGCGCCCGGGTATTCGCATGCGACCGCGCCGGATCTCTTTCTCGCCGCGGTGAGCCAGCGTACGAGCCGAATTCGCCTCGGCCATGCGGTGGTCGTGGCGCCGTGCCATCATCCGCTGCGCGTCGCCGAGCGCGCGGCAACGCTCGACGTTCTTTCGGGCGGACGGCTCGAGCTTGGGCTTGGGCGCGGCTTCTCGGCGGCCGAGTACGCGATCTTCGGCGCGAGACCCGAGGAGAGCCGGGCACGGTTGGCCGAGGGGCTGGCGGTGCTGCGCGCCGCGGCGGTGGGACCGATCGCGGAGCGCGGGCCGTTCCACGATCTCGGCGGCGTCAGCGTCCTGCCGCGTCCGCTGCAACGTCCGCACCCGCCGCTCTGGCTCGCCGCGATCAGCCCCGAGAGCGTGGCCTGGGCGGCGGAGCAGGGGCTCGGCCTTCTCGCGGGCCCGTTCAAGCCCTGGTTCATGATCCGCCAGGACATCGCGCGCTATCGGCGGACGTTCCGCGTGGCGCATGGAACCGGTCCGCCGGCTGAAGGGCGCAACCCGCGCGTCGCGCTGGCGTTGGGCGTGCTCTGCCTCGAAGACGCGGCCGAGGCGCGCCGCCTCGGTGCGGAGGCCTTCACGTGGTTCTACCGGCGCCTCATCGAGGAGGCCCGTCCGGTGCTGCGAGGGATGCAGGCAAGCTACGAATACTATCACCGGTTTCGGCGGCTTGCGGGGCTACTGGAGCGCGCGGTGAGCCTGCCGATGCTCGAGCGGCTTGGCTTGGTGGTGGTGGGCGATCCAGCGGGGTGCGCGCGGCGCTTCGCCGCCTTCCGCCGCGCCGGGATCGACCGGCTGCTTTGCGCCATCGGCGCCGGCGCGCTGCCGAGCGCGGTGGTGCGGCGCTCGATGGCGCTGATGGCGCGCCACCTCCTGCCCCAGCCATGACGGAAGAGCGGCACCGCCGCGTGCTCGTGACCGGCGCGGCCGGACACCTCGGGCGCGTGCTTCTGCCACGCCTTCTCGCCGCACCCGACGTCACTGCGGTCGTGGCGCTCGATCGCCGCCGGCCGGCGCTTTCCCATCCTCGACTGACCCCGGTCGTGACCGATTTGATGGAGGCCGATCTGCCGCGGCTGCTTGCCGGCGTCGATGCGGTAATCCACCTCGCCTTCGTTCTTTTTCCCTCGAGTGAGGAGCGCTCCGGGGGCGCCCGGCGCGTCAACCGCGAAGGCACGGCGCGCCTTGCCGTCGCCTCTGCCAAGGCCGGCGTGCGGCGCGTCGTCGTGGCCGGCAGCGTCGCCGTCTATGGCGCAGGGCCGGACCTTCCCGCCGCCATCCGCGAAGAATGGCCGCGCCGGCCGCTTCCCGGCTTCGCCTATGCCGAGGACAAAGCCGCCATCGAAGACTGGCTCGATGCTTTCGCCCCGGCCCATCCCGCGCTCGGCATCACGCGCCTTCGGCTCGCCCCGATCGTCGGACCCTCGTCCCAGCCGCTCCTCAACGCGATCGCGCGCGGCCGGGCGCTGCCACACGCGCCGGCGGCGCGGCTGCAATGCCTGCACGAGGAGGACGCCGCGCGCGCCTTCCTTGCCGCGCTCGCGGGCCCGCCGGGTATCTACAACATCGCCGCCGAGGAGCCGCTCCCGTGGCGCGAATTCGCCGCGGGCGACGGCCGCTTCCGCCTCGTCCTCCCGCTCGGGCCGCTCGACCGTGCGCAGCGCGCGCTCGCCCGCCTCACCGGCCGCTTCGGCGATGCAGGCTGGCTCACGGGCTTTGCCCATCCTCCGGTGATCGCAACGACGCGCGCCGCCGAACGCCTCGCTTGGCGGGCCGAGCGGAGCGTTGCCGACTGCCTCGCGGCGCTCCGCGCCTGAAATGCCTGCCGCCCGCCCTTATCGCGACCCGGTCACTGCAATCGCCTGGGAGACGCTCGATCCGGCGCTGCCCTGGCTGCCGGACGATCTCGTCTCGCTCGCCGGCCTTCCGGAATGGGCGGCGCTTTCGCCCGCCGAGCGCCGCCGGCTCTCGCAGGCCGAGTTCCTCGCCATGGCCGACCTCGGGCTCTGGCTCGAATCGCACCTGCTCGGCCATCTCGGCCGCGCCGCGCCGCGCAGTTTCGCCGGCGGTGCGCGCGGCTATGCCATGGAACTTGAGGAACTGCGCGAGGAAGCTGGCCACAGTCTCATGTTCCTGAAGCTTTTCGACAACGCCTCCGCAACCCTGCCACGGATCCGGCCGCGACGTCCGCTCCTGGCCGCTGCCTTCGCCCGGCTGGTGCCGACGGGCTCCGGGCTCTTCTGGGCCGCGGTGCTGATCGGCGAGACCGTCGCGGTCGAACTCACACGGCGCATTCGGCACTCCCCGGCGCTACCCCGGGCGGTCGGCGAGATCGCCGCACTGCATCTCGCCGACGAGGTCCGCCACGTCGCGCTCGCCCGCCGCCGCCTCGCCGAAACCCTGCCCGCCCGACCGCATCCTCTTGCTGGCGCGCTGCTCCGCCCGCTCACCCGCCAGTTCCTTGCTGCCTGCTTCCACCCCGCGCCGGCACTCTACCGCACGGCAGGCCTCGCCCGGCCCGAGGCGCTGGCTTGTGCCGTCCGCCGCAACCCCGCCCGCGCCGCTCTCGCCCGTGCCTGCCTCGCGCCGGCCAGCCGCTTCCTTGCGCGCCGGGGGCTTGAGATCGAAAGTGGGGGGTAGGCGCATCCGTCGTGTGCCGACGCGGGTCAATGTTCCCGTGCAGAACTGCCCCCTGCGCTCATATAGAGTTGCCCATCATATCAGCGCGTGCTAACCTGATTTTATGATTGATCAAGCAATGTTTCTGCCTGCTCCGGCGGCGAGGCCAGCGCCGGCCGGGCCCCAGGCGCTGCGCCGAAAGGCCGAGGCCATGGCCAAGCTCTGTCGCGGCCTTTCCGACCCCTCCCGCCTCTCGATCCTGGAAGCGCTGCGCTCCGGCTCCCGCAGCGTCGGCGAAATCGTTGCGGCAACCGGCCTTACACAGTCTAACGTCTCCAACCATCTCGGCTGCCTCTATGACTGCGGGCTCGTCCGGCGTGACCAGGAAGGCCGCTTCGTCCGCTACCGGCTGAGCGATCCGCGGGTCGAGACGCTGCTTCGCCTCGCCGAGGGGCTTCTGGCGGACGCGGCACGCGGCGTGCTGGCCTGCACCCGTATCACTGATGGGGACGAGCCATGCTGAACGACCCTGCTCCGGCCTGTCCCGAACCCGGCTGCGGTTGTAGTGCCGTGCCCGCGGAGGGCGCGCGGGCGCGAAGCCGGCGGAGGGACGCCTGGCACGGTTTTCCGGCGCTCTCCTCATCGGCTTTGGAGTTTTGGTCGGCCTCGTCGTGCTGCTCGCCGTGCTCGGCGAGTGGTTCGGGCTGTTCGACCGCCTGGACAAGGTCATCCCGTCGCCGATCTGGGCGGGGGCGATCGGCTTCGGCGGCTGGCCGATCTTCCGCAACGTCGTAAGGGCGGGGTTCCGCCGCCGAATCACCTCGCACACCTTGATGACAATCGGCCTCCTCGCCGCCGTTGCAACCGGCGAGTGGGCGGCGGCGCTGCTAGTCGTGTTCTTCATGCGCCTCGCGGAGCGGATCGAACAACTGACGGCCGCAGGCGCCCGGCGCGCCTTGGGGGAGCTTGCGGCCCTGGCACCGGAGACGGCGCGCGTGGAGCGCGAGGGCGCCGAGATCAGCCTTTCCCTGGACCAGGTCCGCCTCGGCGAGACCGTGCTGGTTCGGCCCGGCGAGAAGATCCCCGTCGATGGCGAGGTGCTCTCCGGCCAGGCAACCATCGACCAGGCCGCGATCACGGGCGAGTCCATGCCCGTCGAGGCCGGGCCGGGCTCGCAGGTCTTCGCTGCGAGCTTCGCCCGCCTGGGCAGCCTCCGCGTGCGGGCGCGGGCGATCGGCGCCGACAGCACATTCGGACGGGTGGTCCGACTGGTCGAGGAGGCGGGGCGAAACCAAGCCCCGGTGCAGCGCGTCGCCGACCGCTTCGCAGCGTGGTTCCTTCCCTTCGTCGCTGCTCTTGCCCTCGTCACCTACGCCGCCAGCCGCAACCCGCTCGCCGCGGCCGCCGTGCTCATGGTCGTCTGCTCATGCTCCTTCGCGCTCGCCACCCCGGTTGCCATGCTCGCCTCGATCGGCGCCGCGGCCCGCCGCGGCCTTCTGATCAAGGGCGGGCGGTATCTCGAGGCCTTGGCCAGGGCGGACGTCGTGTTGCTCGACAAGACCGGCACGCTTACCCTCGGCCGGCCCGCCATCACCGACATCGTGCCGCTGGCGGAAGGGATCGACCTTGAGGGCCTGCTCCGTCTCGCCGCAACCGCGGAGCGCCATTCCGAGCATCCGCTCGCCGCGGCGGTGCGCGAGGCCGCGGCCGCGCGCGGACTTCACCCCGGCGAACCGGAGGGCTTCGAGGCCCATCCCGGCCTCGGCGTCAGCATGCGCTGGGAGGCGGGCGTCATCTCCGTCGGCAGCCGCCGCGTGCTCGGCCATGCGCCGCCGTCGGTCGCGGCCGCGCTCGAGGAAGCGGGCAAAACGCTGCTCTTCGTCGCCCGCGACGACCAGGCGCTCGGCGTGCTCGCCGCGCAGGACAGGCTGCGGCCGGAGGTTCCGGCCGCGCTTGCCGAGCTGAAGGCACTCGGCATCCGCCACGTCGCGCTCCTCACCGGCGACAACGAACGTGCGGCCGCCGCGCTTGCCGGTGGGCTCGGCATTGCCTGGCGCGCGAATTTGCTGCCCGAGGACAAGATCGCGATCGTCCGGGCGCACCAGCGGGAGGGCCGGGTCGTCGCCATGGTGGGAGACGGCGTGAACGACGCGCCGGCGCTGGCGGCGGCCGATATCGGGATCGCTATGGGAGCCGCGAGCAGCCCGATCGCGATCGAGGCGGCGCACATCGCACTCATGCGCGAGGACTGGCGGCTCGTCCCCGAATCTTTCCGCATCGCACGGCGCACGATGGGCGTCGTGCGGATCAATCTCGGCTTCACGATTGTCTACAACCTGATCGGGCTTTCGCTCGCTGCCCTCGGGCTACTGCCGCCCGTGTTTGCCGCCGCCGCGCAGTCCGGGCCCGATTTAGGCATCCTCGCCAATTCGGCGCGCCTGCTGAACCCGCTACGCGGGCCGCGCCGGCCGGAGGGGCAACCCCCGGAAATCGCGCCGGCCGGCGCGGGCGAGATGATTCTCCCTGGTCAGCCCGGATACGCCGCCAGCACCAGACCCCCGGCAACGATCAATGCGCCGCCGATCAGGATCGGCGGCTTCGGCGAGATCCCGTAGACGAAACGATCGACGATCTGCGCGATGACGAAAAAAAGCGCGACATAGACGCCGAGAGCGCGCCCGAAATGCCAAGGACCGAGATTGACCGAGATCCCGTAGAGCGCGAGCGTTGCCGCGCCGGCGAGCAGGAGCAGATACCGAAGCTCACCTTGGCTGCGCAATCCGGAGCGCACGAGAGCATCGCCGCCCACCTCGAGGCAGGCGGCTGCCGTGAGCAGCGCGAAGATGACGAATCGACTCATGCGACCCCGTTGCGACGGATCAGGCAGCGTCCAAAGGAGGCCGGTCATTCGCTTTCCGAAACCGCGCGACGCGTTCCCCCTTCTCCATCGTGCCGGTTTGGTAGACGAAGTCGGGGCGGCGGCCAAGGCGAGAGGATTGCCGCGCGGGCGGGGAAGGGCGGGCCAATGGGCCGGGAGGAAGAACGGAAGCCGGAACCACCGAGCGGGAGGCGTGTGTTCAGTTCCGCACGCCCGGTATCAGAGAAAAGGGGTGAGCATCGCTCAGGGCGATCACGGACCCGGTTCAAAGTGCCGCCGCGGGTTGCTGCGCACCGGTACGAGCACCGGCTGAAGCCCTGCCGTCCAACCGATCGGAAGTCGCAATGGCAGCCGGCGCAACGCAGCGCGGATCAGGCGCCGGCCGGCGGCCAGAAACCGCCGCAAACGACCTGGGGGATGCGCTTTGCGAAGGACTAGTTCTTTCGAGGTCATCGGACTTTTCTCCTTTGCGCGTGAGAAGGCTCGGGAATCATCGGCTCCACTGTTTGGCATTTTCCTCTGGCGGTACGGCACCCTGCATTGATCCAGCGCAAACGACGATGTGGAGCGGCCTAGTGTCCCGATTCCGAAGTTCCTTAGCATGACAAATCGTCGGTATCGGGACACTAGCCCAACTTCCATTTTTTAAGGACGATTTTTGACGGCGGCACGGCTGCGGGCGGCTGGAAGCGTTTGAAATTGCTGGGACGAGCCGGCAGGTGGGCTGGGGATTCGCAAAGTAGTGACTAGAAT
>JAKAWQ010000091.1 GCA_021816925.1 Pseudomonadota bacterium | reverse complement strand
GCCCATGAAGATGCGCGCCGGCGGCAGGTTGAACGGCAGGAAGCCGATCAGTCCCGCCGCCAACAAGAGAGCGGCGAAGTAGGCGAACCAGGCGCCTTGCAGGGCGGCGATACCCGAGAAGAATGCACTGGCGATCAGAGCTACGCCACCTGCGAGGCCGTCCAACCCGTCGATGAAGTTCATCGCGTTCGTAACGAACACGATCCAGAAGAGGGTGGCCGGTGGGCCAAGCCATCCGATGTCCGTCGAACCGAAAAAGGGAAGCCGCGGCCGTTCGAGATAAAGGCCGCTCGCGACCGCCGCGGTTGCAGCGGCAAGCTGCGCAAAGAGCTTGACGATGAATGGCCAGTCATAGAGATCATCGAGAAACGAGACGGCGGCGATCAGCACCGAGGCAAGCACGACGCCGCGAAAATAAGGGGCGGCAAGAGGCGCGAAGCCCCTGAACCGGTAGAGAATGGCGATCCCGAGCAGGAAGGCGGCGGCGATCCCGACCCCGCCTGATTTGGGCGTCGGCGTCGCGTGCCCCTTTCGCTCGTCCGGGTGGTCGGTCGGGCCGAAGGCGATCATCAGCCGCACGATCGCTGCCGAGATCACCGCAAGTGCGGCGGCGAAGGCAAGGTGGCGGGCGAAGAGGGAGGTGGTCATCGCGCGAGGGCCGGTGGCAGATTGGGTGTGCCCGCTCGGCCTCAGGCCCCCGCCAACATCATGCCATCGACCCGGATCGTCGGCGCATCCGTGCCGCGCCGGAAGCGGAGATCGTCGGCCGGGGTGAGGGTGGCGAACATCTCCACGAGATTGCCGGCCACGGTGATCTCCGCCACCGATTCGGCGATGCAGCCCCGGCGGATCATGAAGCCGGCAGCACCGCGGCTGTAATCGCCGGTGAGCGTGTTCACGCCCATGCCGATCAGCTCGGTCACCAGGAGCCCCTCGCCGACCTCTGCCATCAGGGCGGAAGGCGAAACCGGGCCGGGTGCAAGGAAGAGGTTGCTCGGCCCCGGCTGCGGCGGGCCAGAGGCGCCGCGCACCGCGTGCCCGGTCGAGGCGAGGCCGAGCTGGTGCGCGCTTGCAAGGTCGAGCAGCCAGCTCTCGAGCCTGCCGTCCTCGACTAGGGTGCGCGCCGCCGTGGGCAGGCCCTCGGCATCGAACGGCCGCGAGCGCAGGCCCCGCCGGCGGCGAGGGTCATCGTGAATGCGGATGCCCTTCGCGAACACCGCTGTTCCCAGACGGTCCTTGAGGAAGCTCGTGCCGCGCGCTACCGCCCCGCCGTTGATCGCGGCCGCGAGGTGCCCGAGCAGGCTTCCCGCGACGCGCGCCTCGTAGACCACAGGCAGCCGCGCCGTGGCCGCGCGGCGCGGCTTAAGGCGCGCCACCGCCCGCTGCCCTGCATTCCGACCGAGTGTGGCTGCCTCCTCGAGATCGCGGAGATGCACCGCTGTCGAAGAATCGTAGTCGCGTTGCATATCCGTGCCGCTGCCAGCGAGCGCAGTCGCAGAAAGCGAATGGCCGGTGCGCGAATAGGTGCCGACGAACCCCGCCGACGTGGCGAGCGCCACCTCGCTTCGTCCCCAGCTTGCCTCCGCGCCTTCGCTGTTCGTGACGCCCGGCACGGCGAGCGCCGCTTCCTCTGCCGCCGCCGCGCGCTCGATCAGCGCAGCAGCCGTGGGCTCCTCCGGATCGACGAGGTCGAGCGGCCACGCATCCGCTGCCGGTGTGACCTCCTCGGCGATCGCGGCGTGCGGATCTTCCGGCACAACGCGTGCCATCGCCACCGCCCGCTCGGCGAGCCCGGGAAACTCCGCGGGTTCCACGCGTCCGCTGGCGACAATCGCCGCACGCCGGTTCACGAACACGCGCAAGCCCAGATCCCGGCTCTCCGCCCGCTCCAGATGTTCGATCCGCCCAAGTCTTCGCGTCACGGAAAGTGCAGTGCCGGCGAGCAGAACGGCGTCAGCGGCATCCGCCCCCGCGATACGGGCGGCGCGCAGCAGATCGGCAAGAAGCTCGGCGGGCTCGGACCCCCTCATGCCGCGAGCCGCTCGATGATCGCGGCGAGCCCCGGAACACGCACCGCTGGTCCCAGCACGGCAAGCGTCGGCGCCGCGCGGAAGAGCCGCGCCGAGGCCCGTCGGATATCCTCGAATGTCACGGCGTTGATCTCGGCCACAGTTTCGGCCACCGGAATCACCCGGCCGTACACCTGCCACTGCCGTGCGAGTTGCTCGCAGCGGCTGCCCGTACTTTCGAGCGACATCAGAAGCGATGCCTTCACCTGGGCCCGCGAGCGCGCGAGCTCCGCCTCGCCGACCTCCTTCTGCACCTTGCGGAGTTCCTCGAGTACCACCGGCATCAGCTCCTCCACCTCACGCTCGCCGGTGCCGGCATAGATGCCGAACAGCCCGCCGTCCCGATAGGGCGCGGTAAAGCTGTAAATGGAATAGACGAGGCCGCGTTTCTCCCGCACCTCCTGGAAAAGCCGCGAGGACATGCCGCCCCCAAGCAACGTGGCGAGCAGCAGCACCGGATAGAAATCCCGATCCGAATAGCCGACGGAAGGAAACCCGAGCACGAGATGTACCTGGTCGAGATCGCGCGTTTCCCGGTGCTCACCACCCTGATAGCGCGCCGGCGGCGCCGGCGGTGGCTCGCGCACCGGGAGATCAGAGAAGTGCCGTTCGGCCAGCGCCACCACCCGCTCGTGCGCGAGCGCACCCGCCGCGGCGAGCACCACGTTGCCGGCACCATAATGCGCCTGCATGTAGGAAAGCAGGCTGCCGCGCTTCAGCCGCTCGATTACGGCGGCGGTGCCGAGCACCGGCCGCCCGACCGACTGGTCGGGATAGGCCGCCTCCTGGAAATGATCGAAGATGATGTCATCGGGCGTGTCGTTGGCTTGGCCAATCTCCTGGAGAATCACTGCCCGCTCGCGCTCGAGCTCCTCTGGCTCGAAGGTGCTGTGGCCGAGGATATCGCCGATGATGTCCGCCCCGAGCGCCATATCCTCTTTGAGGATCTTCACGTAATAGGCCGTCTGCTCGCGCGCCGTATAGGCGTTGATGTGTCCGCCGACCGATTCGATCTCCTCGGCTATCACCGCGGCGGTCCGCCGCTCGGTCCCTTTGAAGGCCATGTGCTCGAGGAAGTGCGAGACGCCATTCTCCTCGGCCGTCTCGAAGCGCGCTCCGGCCGCCACATAGGCGCCGATCGAGACGGTCTCCACGCGCGACATCTCCTCGGTGATCACGGTAAGGCCCGAGGCAAGTCGGGTCACGTGGATGGCTTCTTCGATCATACAATAGTCCCTTCGGCCACGTTCCTTCCGGCAAGCGCGCGCACCTCGGCCGCGACGGCGGCAAGATCGTTCGCCACCACGACGGAGCGCTCCGGGCGTTGATATAGGTCGGCGAGCCGTGCTGGAAGAGCCGGGCAAACGCCGCTCGCCCGCTCGACTGTGGGCGCGAACTTGGCCGGATGCGCCGTCGCCGCCGCGATCATCGGCACACCCCGCTCTGCCCGCCGTGCCCGGGCCCCTGCGATCCCGATCGCGCTATGCGGATCTGCAAGATAGCCGGACGCTCGATAAAGCCGCCCGATCTCGGCCTCCGTCCCCGCATCATCAAGCGCAAAACCGCAGAAAAGCCCCTGCATCCTACGCCAAGCCCCCTCGGGCACTTCCATCCGCCCCCCGGCGCGGAAGTCCAGCATGATCCGCTCCGTCTCGGCCGGATTGCGATCGAGCAATTCAAACAGAAGGCGCTCGAAGTTCGAGCTCACCTGGATGTCCATCGAGGGCGAAAGTGAGGGTTCGACAGGGCGGAGCGACATGTCGTTGGCCGCGAGGTAGCGCGCCAGGATGTCGTTGCGGTTGCAGGCCACGACCAGCCGCGCGACCGGCAGCCCCATCCGCGCCGCCGCCCATCCCGCCAGCACATTGCCGAAATTGCCCGTCGGCACACTGAAGGCAACCGCCCGATCGGGCGCCCCGAGGGCAAGAGCCGCCGCGAAGTAATAGGGAATCTGCGCGGCGATCCTTGCCCAGTTGATGGAATTCACGGCCGAGAGGCGGAGCTCTCTTCGCAACTTCGCGTCGGCGAACATGGCCTTCACGAGATCCTGGCAATCGTCGAAACTGCCCCGGATGGCAATATTCCCCACGTTCGCGGCCGCGACCGTTGTCATCTGCCGCCGCTGCACCTCGCTCACCCGCCCCTCGGGGTGGAGGATGGCGATCATGATCCCGCGCCTTCCCTTCAGCGCCTCGATCGCCGCAGCACCTGTATCGCCGGATGTGGCGCCGACGATCGTCAGCCGTTCGCCGGCCAGCACCTGCTCGAACAGCCGCCCCAGAAGCTGCATGGCAAGGTCCTTGAAGGCGAGCGTCGGGCCGTGGAAGAGCTCGAGCGCGAAAAGCCCGGTCTCGAGCTGTTGGAGCGGCACCACCGCGGGGTGGGCGAAGCCCGCATAGGCATCGGCGCAAAGCGCGGCCAAGTCCGCCACCGCCCCATCGACGAAGGGCGCCATGACGGCGGCCGCAAGCTCGGCATAGGGCAAGCCTCGCAACCCCCGGATCTCCGCCGTGGAAAAGCGCGGCCAGAACTCCGGCACGTAAAGTCCGCCATCCTCGGCGAGCCCCGCCAACAGCACCCCGGCGAAATCTTGCGCCGGCGCCCGCCCGCGCGTCGAGAAATACCGCACGCCGAACTCCCTGATGAGGCCCTGGCAGAGACGGCCCCACATCCGCGCCGGCCGCCAGGCGCCGCTCCTGACCTCCGCCCCTCAATAGTCGGCGGCCACCCCCGTCGCACTCGCCGGCGGCGCAGCGGCAACCGCGGCCGCAAGGTCGCCAAGGTACCGGTCCCGTACCCCCTCGTGCAACAGCGAGGCCATGATGTGCAGTCCCGGGGGCCTTCGCACCAGCCCCGGCACCCAGCCGCGCGCCGCCATGTCCTCCGCCACCGCGGCCATGTCGAGCGCCTCGGCGCCAAAGGCAATGATCGTGAGCTCTGGCCGTCCGAACACGCGCATGCCGGGAATGGCCTCAATCCCCGCCACATACGCATCCCGCATCGCAATGAGCCGGGCAGCGATGGCGCGATATCCCTCCCGGCCGAGGTGGTTGAGGACGGCCCAGGCCGCGGCAACACTGCCCCCGGGGCGGGTACCGACGAGCGTTCGGGTGGTGAAGCGGCCACTCGGCCAGACGTCGAGATCGAAGCCGCCAGCATTGGCGCGTGTGGTATCCCGGAACAGGATGGTCGAGGCGGGCTTCGGGCAGAAGCCGAACTTGTGCAGATCGGCGGAGAGCGCCGCAACGCCGGGCAGTGCGAAATCGAACTCCGGAATGGGACGGCCGAGATCGCGCGCGAATGGCGCCAGATACCCGCCCACGCAGGCATCGACGTGCAGCCAAAGCCCGCGCGAGAGCGCAAGCTCCGAGAGCTCCGCAATTGGGTCGATGACACCGTAGGGAAAGCAGGGAACCGAACCCGCGATCATGCTCGTCTCGGTATCCACGGCATTCGCCATTGCCGCGATATCGGCACGGAGATCGCCGGCGACGGGAATGCGGCGCACCTCGAGATCCATGAGCAGCGCGGCCTTGTCGAACGCGGGGTGCGCCGTCTCAGGCAGGACAAGGTTGCCGTGCAGAAAGCGCTCACCGCGCCGCGCGCGGGCAAAGTCGCGGCAGGCCTTCACCGCGAGCAGGATGCTTTCGGTACCGCCCGACGTCACCACGCCCGCTCCATCCGCCGGCGCGTGGAACAGGCCGAGCGCCATGTCGACGATCTCCTCTTCCATCCGTCCGAGGCTTTTGAACGCGCGACGGGCGCCGAGAGCGTTTTCCGAAAAGAACGTCATGAAAGCCTCACGGCCGACCTCTTCGACCTCCGGCAGCGCTCCGAACACGTAAAGCGGCACGCGGCCGCCGCGCCAGTCCGCGTCGGCCTCGCGCATTTCTGCGAGCGCGGCAGCGATATCGCCGCGCGGCCGGCCACGTTCAGGAAAGGCGGAACGTGCCTTCATCGCAGATCAGCCGTCCGCGCTTGCCGTGCGCTGCCTGGCCACCATGCGTGATGTTTTCACCGCGATCATCAGCCGGGGCGCCCGCGGTCGCGCGACCTCGCCGCTTGCAACCCTTCCTTAAGCTGTTACTTGCACGCACCCTTCAGCGCCGCATCGACAAAGCTCGGATCGACCGCCGCGGCGATCTCCCGGGTCGAGGGCACCTTCATCACCGCCCCGCTCTTGAGGAGGAAATCGGCGCTTTTGAGATAGGCCTCCTGGACCATCTTCGTTCCGGCCACGCTCGCGCCCGGCGCACCGAACCACTCCGTCTGTTGCTTGAGCGTCAGCTCCGGCCACATTTCGGAGCCCTTGACCGCCATGGCCGGTGGCTCACCCAGCAAGGGCGCCGCCGCCGCAAAGTATTTCGCCCGCTCCGGCCCCACCATCGCATCGCTCGCGGCCGAAACCGCGCAGACGATGCTCTGCGTCAGCACCTTCTCCTTGGTCGCGAGCTTCCGCGACACGACCAGAACGTTGAGCGAAGGATAGCCGAGTTCGGCGATCTTGGCGGCCGTCGTCCAGACCTTGGTCCCCGGCTTGGCCATCACCGGCACGCCCGAGCCGTAATCGAGATAGGCGGCGTTCAGCTTGCCCGCCAGGAACGCCGCCGCTGCTGCAGAGTCGGAGGCGAACGGCACCACGTGCACTTTGTCGATCAGCCCCATCTTGCGGAGATAGCCCTTGAGCTCGTAATCCTCGGACGAACCCACGAGGTCGCCGATGTTCTGCCCTGCGAGCCCGGCCGGGGTGTGGATCACGTTCGAGTTCACATAGAGCCCGGCGCCGTCATAGCTCTCGGCAAACACCACAACGAGCGGCGTGCGCGCCGCGAGCGCACTGACAACGGGCGGGTTGCCGACCCCTTCGACGACATCGAACGAACCCGCCCGCATCGCCGCCAGTGCCGCTACGCCGCTGTTGATCGGGATGAACCTGACGCGCGCCGGAATCATCTTCGCCATCGAGGCCTGGGTTCCGATCAGCGCCCCCGGACTCGAGACCATGCCCTGGAAATAGCCCCACGTGATCGTCGGTTCGGGCGCCGCCGCGGGCGCTGCCGCGCCCAAGCTCGCGATTCCAAACGCCCCGAGCGCAACCATCGCCGAGACCAGAGAATTCCTCACCCGACTTCTCATCGTCTTCCGCTTTGCAGTCATTTCCCTCACCTGTCTCAAGGATAGTGCTCCCCAGGCCGCTCCCCGACTGAGCATTCGAAAATTCTCCGATCCTGACGAAAGAATTTCCGAACCATCCTCCGGATCCGCCGAAGCCGTGCCGCCTGTTGCGCGCCCGCTCCGGCCCGCCGCCAGCCATGTCCCCGCTTTCATTCCGATTCTCGCACTACCCCATCGGCGCCACAAGCCTCCGCAGCAGCCGCAGCAGACCATCGAGGATCAGCGCCACCGCGGCGATCAGCACGATACCCGAGAAGATAAGCGGCGTCACAAGATAGTTGGATGCCTCGAGAATGACGTAGCCCAATCCGCTCGTCGCGGCGATCATCTCGACCGCAACGATGCTGGTCCAGGAAATCCCCATCGCCAGACGCAGGCCCGTGATCACCGCCGGCAGCGCCGCCCGCACCCGCACATGCAGGAGCGCGTAGCCCGGCGAGGCGCCGAGCGAGCGTGCCGCCTCGATATATTCCTCCGGCACCGCGTCGAGTGCGGCCACCACCGAAACGACCATAATCGGGATCACGCCCAACCCGATCAGCATGACCTTCGGCAGCTCCCCGATCCCGAACCAGACGATCAGGAGCGGGATGAAGGCCAGCGGCGGCAGCGGGCGGCCCAGTTCGATGAGCGGGTCGATGATCAGGCGCAGCGGCCTGACCGCCGCCATCGCCGCCCCGAGCACCGTTCCCGCGATCGCACCCCACGCAAACCCGGCCAGGATCCGGGCCAGGCTCATCGCAGTGTCTCCGAGCAGCGTCAGGCCGCGCGCCGGATAGGGTCGCGTCAGGTAGTGCAGAAGCGTCCGCCCGGTCGCGACCGGCGAGGGGAGGATGACGTTGTCGGAGATGATCAGGGCCGCGAACCACCAGGCAACGATGATCGAGGCGACCCCGAGCAGCCCCATCCCGATCCGCGACCACTCCAGCGCCAGCAGTCCCTCGCCCAGCGCCGAACGCGGCTGCCCGCGCCCGGCCGGATCGCGCTGCGCCCTACCCTCGCCGCTGGGAACCGCGCGAACATCGCCCACAGATGAACCCGCCCTCGACGCCCCCGGTCCGCAGTTCATGCCGCGGCCCTCAGCCTGACGCCCGGGCATGATCGGCGCCGACCACCGACCCGCCGCCCCGCGCCCGCTCGACAGCCTGCCGCACACGCCGCTTGAGATCTACAAATTCGGTACTTTCGGACACGTCGTACGTGCGCGGCCTCGGGAGCGGGATCTCGATCGTCTCGACAAGCTCTCCTGGTGCCGATGCCATCACCGCCACACGATCGCTCAGAAGCACGGCCTCCTCGACATCATGCGTAACCAAAATGACGGTGAAGCGCCGCCGCTCCCAAAGTTCCAGAAGGAACTGCTGCATCCCTGCGCGTGTCAGCGCGTCGAGCGCCCCGAACGGCTCGTCCATCAGCATGATCTTCGGGTTGACCATCATGGCTCGCGCAAACGCCGCACGATGCATCATCCCGCCCGACAATTGCTTCGGATAGTGATACTCAAAACCGGCAAGGCCCACCACACGCAGCAGTTCGACCGCCCGCTCCCGCGTATCCGCGGCGTAGCTCCCCTCCGCGCGCGGGCCGAACAAGGTGTTCTCCAGTACGGTCAGCCATGGGAAAAGCATCGGTTGCTGAAACAGCACACCTCGATCGGAGCCGGGCCCGCGCACCGGGGTTGCGTCCACCAGCACGCTTCCGGCGTCCGGGCGGACAAACCCTCCGACAATCCGCAAAAGCGTGGTCTTGCCGCAACCCGAACGCCCAACAAGCGAAACAAACTCCCCGTCCTCGACCGTGATGCTGACGTTGCGGAGGATTTCAACACTACCCCGATGATGCGCGTACTGCTTCGAGACATTCCCGAGAGCAACCCCAGCCATCTTTCGAATTCTCCAGTTCCAAAGTAATGAAACTGCCAGCAACTCGCCACCACCAGCCCAGTCGTGTCGGAACGATGCTGAAGAGGGAAGCACGGCAGTCGGCCTCGAGGAGGTTCAACTCTATCTCGCCCGCCCCCTTCCATCAACGCCCGCGGCCGCATTGCCATCAGATCGTCCGCGTCACCTTGCTGAGAGCCGGCGGAGCATCGGGATCGCAGCCGCGCGCCTCGGCCAGCGCTGCCACGAACGGATAGAACGACTGCACGGCGGTGAGCGAATCAAGGTCCGGCTCACCGGTCGCGACCAGCGTGAGATCACGCGCGCGGATCTCTTCGGGCGCCGCAAGGAGCACGGTACCGCCGTGGTTGCGAAGCACGTCCGCAAGCCGCACGAGATCGCCGAGCGCGGGTCCATTCGGTGCAAGCACCAGCACCGGCTCGGCCGGACCGACGAGCGCAATCGGCCCGTGCTGCAACTCAGCGGCGCTGAACGCCTCCGCGTGCAGCCCGCAGATCTCCTTGAGCTTGAGCGCGGCCTCCGCGGCAACCGCAAGCCCGAGCCCGCGGCTGACGACGATCGCCCGGGCGGCCACCGCAAGCGGCGGCACGCCGTTTCCCCAATCAAGGTGCCCGGCACGCTCGAGTTGTTCGGGCAGCGCGTGAAGCCGGGCGAGGAAGCCCGCATCGTCCTGCCAGGTACCGACCAGGCGCGCGGCTGCGGTAAGGCTCGCGACGAAGCTTTTGGTCGCGGCAATCGAGCGTTCCGGCCCTGCATGCAGCCCGAAGCTCCATTCGGCCGCCCTGGCCAGCGGCGCAGCGGTGTCGTTGACGAGCGCCGCGGTGAGTGCACCCGCCCGCCTGAGTGCACCGAGCGACGACACCACGTCCGGGCTCTGCCCGGACTGAGAGACGGCGAACGCCGCCAGCCCCTGCACGCGGAGCGGCGCATGGCGGAGCGTGACGAGCGACATCGGCAGCGAGGCCACCGGCCGGCCAAGCCGCGCGGTCAGGAGATAGGCGAGGTAGGAGGCGGCGTGATCCGAGCTGCCGCGCGCAACCGTCACCACCGCCAGCGGGTCCGCTGCCCTGAGGCGGGCGCCGAAACCGGCCCAGGCGCCCGCATCGGCGGCCAAAAACCGAGCGACCGCGGCCGGAGCTTCCAACGCCTCGGCGAGCATCCACGATGACATGGCCGTCCCGCCCCCCGAACTCCCTGCACCCGCCGCGCGAGAACTTGCAATCGGGCACCGGCTGCGCTCGACTGCCGCAGGGATATCCCCCATACAGTCCCCGAGGCAATCGGGTGGGAAGGAGGGCGTCGTGATGACAAACGAAACTCGCAAGGCTGCGCCGGCCGGCCTCCGCCGCCGGCCGCTGATCGCCGCAGGAGGCTCGGCGCTCGTGCTGGCACCGCTCGCCGCGCGCGCCGCAGTAACCACCGTGCACGTGACCGTTGCCTACTACAGTGCGGCCACCGGCCCCTACTTCATGCAGATGGCGAAGGAATTCGAGGCCAAGAACCCCGGCATCAACATCCGGATCGACGTCGTCAACTGGGACACGCTCCTGCAAACGCTGCAGACCGACATTTCCGGCGGCGTGACTCCTGATCTTTCCATCATCGGCACCCGCTGGCTGCTCACCTTCGTCAAGGACGGAATCGCCGAACCGCTCGACCATTTCATGACGCCGGCATTTCGTGATCGCTTCATCGGTGCCTTCCTCAAGCCTGGAGAAATCGACGGCAAGGTCTACGGCCTGCCGATCGCGGCATCGGCGCGCGCAATGTTCTACAACAAGGCAATGCTGACCAAGGCGGGCTTCCCGGACGGACCGAAGACCTGGAATGACGTCGTGGCCGCAGCGAAGAAGATCAAGGCCGCCGGCGGCTACGGCTTCGGCCTGCAAGGCAAGGCGATCGAAACCGACGTCTATTGGTACTACGCGCTCTGGAGCTATGGCGGCGAGCTGATCAACAAGGAAGGAAAGGCCGCGTTCGATTCGCCCGCCGGCATCAAGGCCCTGACGCTCTATCAGATGATGATCAAGGACGGGCTCACGCAGCCCGGAGTCACCGCTTATTAACCGTCCCAGCATAGTTGCAATCAGACCCATGCGTACTTGGTAGTGGGCGCATGAAAGAAGCTGCGTACCAACTCGGGCAGCTTCTGCAGCTGGCGCAGGTGAGACAG
>JAKAWQ010000090.1 GCA_021816925.1 Pseudomonadota bacterium | reverse complement strand
GACGCGCGCGGTGCGACGAAGCAATCTCGCACCGCCCCGATCCTCGATCGCCCGAGCGCCGGGTTCTTCGCAGCCCCGCGACGGCTCGGGCCGGTCCGCCACGCCCCGTCCCGGACTCGCCCCGACCAACCATCGAAACCCGGAACGATCGCCCTGCCGCCTCCCTCTGCCGCGAGGCCCGACGAGAACCGCTCCATGAAACCGCGACGAGACCGATGACTCTCTATCGCCTCCGCCTCACCCTCTCGGGCCCGCTCGGCACGCCGCTCACCTCGGGAACGATCTTCGGTCATCTCTGCTGGGCTTATCGCGACGCGCACGGCGAACCCGCGCTCGAATCCTGGTTGCGCGAACTCCCCGAGAAACCCTGGATGATCTCCGACGGCTTCCCCGCCGAACATCTCCCGTGCCCGCTCATCCCGCCCGCCGTACCCGCTCCCGCACGCCCGGACAAAATGACCCGGGACAAGCTGCGCTCGCTCGAAGCCGACAAGGAGCGCCGCAAGCATCCCTTCATCCCCCGCGCCCGCTGGCGCGATCTCCGCGTCGGCCTCACCCCCGCGAAGCTCGCCCAGCACGCCTGTGACGCCCCGGTCCTCAATCAATGCTGGCATGGGCTTCACTCCTTGGCCGCCAAGCTCGCCCAGCACGCCTGTGACGCCCCGGTCCCGGCCGAGCACCGTATCGCGCACAACACGATCGACCGCCGCACCGCGACTACTCCCGATACCGGCGGCCTCTGGTTCGTCGATGAATTCTGGCCCGGCGCAAAATCCCTCGCCGCAGACATCTACGTCCGCGCCCCGGCCTCCGCCGACGAGGTCGGCAAACTCTTCCGCGCCGTCGGCGAATCAGGCTACGGCCGCGACGCCTCCACCGGCCGCGGCACGTTCTCCCTCACCATCGATCCCGCGCCGGAACTCGACTCCCCACCGCCCGCCGGCGGCACGCCCCGCATGCTCTCCCTCTCGCACGGCAGCATCAGCGCAAACATGCAGGACGCCTGCTACAAACTCACCGCCCACTTCGGCAAGGTCGGCCGCTCCATGCTCGCCAACGTCCAGCGCCCCTGGAAGCTCCCGATCCTCCTCGCCCGCCCCGGCGCCACCTTCATCCCCGCCGACGACGGCCCCTTCGGCGCCTGGCTCACTCGCGTCCACCAGGACCGTCCCGAAATCGGCCACAACGCCTTCCATCTCGCCATCCCCTTCACCCTTGCCGAGCGCCGCTGATGGCCCCGCAGATCCTCACCCTCCGCGCGATCCCGCTCACGCCCATCCACGTCGGAGACGGAACCGAGCTCACGCCCGACACGTACAAAATCGCCGGCAAGGAACTCCTCCTCTTCGACCCCGCCCGCGTGCTCGCCTCCCTCGCCCCGCCGCAACGCGCCCTCTATCTGCAAACGCTCGACCGCGGCGACCTCGAAAAAGCCCAGCAGATCCTCGGCAACGCCGCCACCGAGCCGTACATCACCGGCCGCGTCGCCGTTTCCGACGCCTCCGCCTCCGCGCTCCGCCGCGGCGCCGGCGACGGCGCACGCACCGGCCGCGTCCACCCCTTCGTCCGTTCCGGCGGCAAGCCCTACATCCCCGGCTCCTCCATCAAAGGCGCACTCCGCACCGCCCTTCTCGACCATTTCTCCAAATCCGATCCCCAGGTGAAACCGCGCGTAGGCGCTGCGTCCTCGATGTCCGCCAAGCACGCCGCGCTTACCAAAGCCGCCTTCGACCTCACCCGCGACGACACCGCCGACGATCCCCTTCGCTTCCTCTCCGTCGCCGACGTCGAAATCCCCGCGAACGCGACCCGCATCGACCGCGCCATCGTCATCAAGCGCGCGCGCGACGGCTCCCTCCAGCGTAACGAAATGCAGATGCACTACGAGCGGCTCCTCGCCGCCTCGGATGGCACCGTGCCCCGCGAGCGCGAACTGACCGTCACCATCACGCTCGACGAGGTGGCGATGCGCGACCGCCGTCGCGCCTCCTGCCCACCCGGCCGCACGTTCGACCTCAAAACACTCCACGACGCCGCCGCCGTTTTCCACTGGGGACGCTGGCAAGCCGAACGCACACGCTTCTTCGCAACCGAATCGGAAACCTGCGCCGCCATGGATCGCCTGCTCCGCCAAGTGAAAATCGGAACCGGCGGCAAAACCCTTGCCGAAACCGGGCCCCAGCCAGCCCCGAACTACTGGCTCCTGCGCATCGGCCGCTTCGGCCATTTCGAAAGCAAATCGGTGGACGGGCTCCGCCAGGGCCACCGCCCGCAGGACAAGGACCGCCCGCAGCTCTCGCCCGGCACCGAAGGCATCTCTCGCACCGTCGTCCGCACCGGTTCCGGCTCACCCGAATGCCTCATCCCCTTCGGCTGGCTTCTCCTCTTCCGCCAGGCATCCCCATGACCGCGCCCGTCCTCGTCTGCACCGTCGGCGGCGCCGCCCAGCCCATCATCTCGGCAATCCGCGCCGCCACTCCCGCCTTCGTCCTCTCCCTTGTCACCGCCGACCGCATCAATGAGGACGGCAAACCGCAACCCGGTTCGTGCCACCAGCTTGACGGCCCCGACTCCATCCCCATCCGCACCGGCCTCGACCGCACCTCCTTCGAGCACGTCACCGTTCCCCCCGACCACCCCGACAACGCCTTCGCAACCGTCTCCGAGACACTCCGCTCCCTCCGCGCCCGTTTCCCCGACAATCCTCTGATTGCAGATTACACGGGCGGAACGAAGAGCATGTCCGCCGCCCTCCTCGCCGCCGCGCTCGCCATCCCCGGCGCCACCCTCCAGATCATGGCCGGCACACGCCTCGACCTCGTTCGCGTCGCCGATGGCACCGAGCGCCCCTTCCCCATCGTCCCCGACTTCCTCCTCATCGAGCGCCAGGCGGCACTTCTCCGCAACGCATGGAAAACCTTCGGCTACGCCGAGGCCGCCGATGGCTTCGCAACGCTCCAACAACGTCTCGCCGCCCGCCCCGACGCCCCACCCGATCTCACCCGCCGCATCGCCGATCTCGCCATCCTCTCCCAAGCCTTCGCCGCCTGGGATCGTTTCGACCACGCGACTGCAGCCAGGACATTTGCCGACCTCGGCGCCCGGCACGCCCCGTTCCTTGGCCGATGGCGCACCTCCATCGACGCACTTCTTGGGGGATGTCCCGTTTGCTGTTGAAAAAGGCGAAGCGGGCGTCACCGGGTTGCGACATTACGCGGCGAGGGTGGTGGGTTCAAGCGTGTGCCCGGGGAAGCGCGCCGGCTGCCGTCCCGAGCATGGCGCACACCGCAGAGCCCAACCGCATCGCGCTCCATCATCTCCGCCAGGTTGGCGATGCCCGCAGCCAGGCAAAACCGCTCGAAGCTCGCCCCAACGGCCTGCCAAGCCTCCTCAATCCCCGGCGCGACAATCCCCGCCGGTACGATATCCTTCCTCATGGCGTTGCTCTCCTTCGTGGATTCGGCACCCCGAGCCTAGCGGCTCAAGGCGGGCAACGCCGCCTCCCTATTTCAACATTCGCCGGGACATTCCCCCGACATGCCGCGCTTCGCAGCTTCGACCTTCACGTCGGTGGCACGCTCATTCGTCATGCGCATCCCGAGCACTGTGTGCCGGCGCTTGTCGGCCTTCCCTTGTGTTTGTGGCTTGCCGGCCGGTGCCGATGGCTTCATGGGCGGCCTGCGGGTTTGACTTGTTGACAAGTCGTAGCAGGTGGGATCAGCGGCTCACAAGGGCGCGATTGTTGTTCGTACGGAATTTCCAGAGGCGTTCGATTGGGTCTTCCACCCCGGTGGAAGGCTGGCGGTTGCGGCACGCCCTTTTCCCCTGAGCCCTGAGCAGATTCTCCCGCGCCGCTCCGAAAGGAAGAGGGCAGCCGAAAGCGGGCGAGACCCGGAAGGAGAAAGAGAGCGTCCGGCCGGGTCCGCCTGAGCCCCGCTCTCGGAGATCCCGGCCATGCTCGCCAGTGCTGCCGCTGCGGCCCGGTCCGCGGCGACCCTCCCGCTGTTCCTTCCTCAGCCGCCTCCCGACAAGGTTTCCGGCCTCATTCATGCCGCGACGTTGCTTGCGCAGCTGCTCGGCCAGGGGCGTGCGCTCGACAGCCGCGCACTTCGTTCCGCGATGGAAAGCGCCTTCGCGGCCTCCGACGCCGAGGGTGCCTGGGTCTGGAAGGATGCCTACGAGGCGCTGGAAGCGGCGCTGGTGCTGTTCCTGCGCAAGTCCGGCGCGGCGATGCGTGCCCGCGCAGGCTCGCCAACGGCGATGCTGGAGATGCTCAGCCGCCTTGCCGAGCGGCTGCCCTCGCACACGCGCCGCTCCGAGGAGTCCGAGCGGCTGCAGCAGTTCTCCACACCCGTCACGCTCGGCTTCGTCGCCGCCGAGGCGGCCGCGCTTACCTCATCCGACCTGGTTCTGGAACCTTCGGCGGGCACCGGCTTGCTCGCGATCTTCGCCGAGCTCGCGGGCGCGCGCCTTGCCCTCAACGAGCTCGCGGAGACACGTGCCGGTTTGCTCGCACGCCTCTTCCGCGACGGCGCGCCGCCACTCAGCCGGCACAACGCCGAGCAGATCCACGACCATCTCGACCCTGCCGTGCGGCCGAGCGTCGTACTGATGAACCCACCCTTCTCGGCTTCGCCGCATATCGAGGGGCGGTTCGCCGAGGCCGCCCTGCGCCATGTTGCCTCGGCTCTTGCGCGGCTCGCCGAAGGCGGCCGGCTGGTCGCCGTCACCGGCCACAATGTCGGTCCCGATCAGCCGGCGTGGCGCGATGGCTTCGTCCGCCTGCAAAAGAAGGGCCGCGTCGTCTTCACCGCGACACTCACCGGCCAGGCGTACGCCCCCCACGGCACTGCGTTCGACACCCGGCTCACCGTCATCGATCGCGTGCCGGCCGACGATCCGCGCGCCCTTCCGGCCTCGCCCGGAATGGCAGCCGGCGCCTCCGATCTGCTCGACTGGGTTCTGCGCCTCGTCCCGCCGCGCCCGCCGCTCGCCCTCCCCTCCCCGCCCGAAGCGCCGCTACCGGCCCGTCTGCCCGCACCGGCGCCGAAGGCGAAGGCGCGGCAACTGCGGACCGCCGGCCCACGCGCGGGGTTCGCGGTCTCCCCCTCTCCGGCCCCCTCCCCTGCCCTCGTCCCGGCCGCGGATCGGACTTCCGAGCCGGAGGCCATCGAGCTTGCCTACGAGACCTGCGAGTGGGCGCCTGGCAGTGGCGCCGCCCGCCTCACCGCGAGCCTCTACGAAGGCTACGCGCTGCAGGCGATCCGGATCCCCGGAGCCAGGCCGCATCCGACGAAGCTGGTGCAGTCGGCAGCCATGGCCGCGGTCGCACCGCCATGCCCCTCGTATCGGCCGCATCTGCCGCCGCGCCTGATCTCCGCTGGCATTCTCTCGGACGCGCAGCTCGAGAGCGTCATCTATGCCGGCGAGGCGCACGGCGGGTACCTGGCCGGTTCCTATACCATCGACGAAACGTACCTGTAGGCGCTCGCCATCATCGGGGCTCGTGCTCGCAAACGGCGGCGTTTCCTGCTCGGATTAGCTGACAATGGGGCGAGCCTCGTGCTCACATTATGCGCCACTGTGCTCGCCATCATCGCGACGTGCTTGCCAACGGACGGTCGTGCTCACAATCCGTGCCAACGGGAGTTTGACCTGTCGCAAGCCGACGAGCGTTCTCGCTAACCAGGGTTTCTGACGATCCCCGACGCGTGCCGCCCGGAGCCGTGTATCGAGGCGCTTTCCCTTCTCAGAACTGTTCTTGATTGCTTCGTTCCGAAACGCTACCGTTTGAACGGGTTTCGAGAACATGGGCGCGGGATGCGGGTCGGGTACGCCAGAGTAAGCACTACCGACCAGTCGCCTGAGCTGCAGCTTGACGCGCTCCGACGTGCCGGTTGCAAGAAGATCTTTACCGAGAAGGCGTCGGGCGCCAAGGCGGACCGGCCCGAACTCGCGCGTGTCCTCGACGACGTGCTGCGCGAGGGCGATGTGCTGGTTGTATGGAAGCTCGACCGTCTCGCCCGGTCGCTGAAGAAGTTGATCACCACGGCCGAGGACCTCGAGGGGCGTGGCATCGGGTTGGTGTCGCTGACCGAGAGCATCGACACCACCACGCCGGGTGGTGTGCTGGTGTTTCATGTGTTCGGAGCGATCGCGCAATTCGAGCGCGCCCTGATCCGTGAACGCACCGCTGCCGGCCTTGCCGAGGCGCGCCGCCGCGGCCGCAAGGGTGGGCGCCCTGCGGCATTCAAGGCTGGCGACGTCACCGCGGCGCGTACCCTGATGAAAGAGGGCAAGCTGCCGGTACGCGACGTCGCCAAGCGCATGGGCGTATCGGTCGCTACCCTCTATCGCCATGTCGGCAAGCGGGGCGCCGGCGACGAAACCGCGGAGAGCGCCGCTGCGCATGGCTGACCGCTCGAAGCGGCCGCCCGGCGAGGCGCTGGTCGATCTGCGCCGGCGTTTGGCGTTGCTCTCGCCGCGCGACCCGGCCCGCACCGAGGTCACGAGCCGTGCTGCCGAGGCCTATGGCGTCTCGGTCTGGACGATCTATCGCGCGCTCCGCGAGCTGACGCGGCCGAAATCGGTGCGGCGCTCCGACCATGGCTCGCCCCGCGCGGCGCCCGCTGCTGCAATGGAGCGCTACGCCGAGATCATCGCAGCGCTCAAGATCAGGAGCTCGAACAAGAAGGGGCGCCATCTCTCGACGGCGAGGGCGATCCGGCTGCTCGAGGAAGATGGCGTTGAGACACCCGGAGGGCTGGTGCAGGCTCCGCCGGGTCTGCTCAGGCGCGCGACCGTCGATCGCGTCTTGCGCGTTTCCGGCCTCGACCATGCGCGGATCATCCGGCCGATCGCGGCGGTGCGCTTCCAGGCCAAGCGTGCGAACGAGCTCTGGCATTTCGACATGAGCCCCTCCGACCTGAAGCAGGTCGAAGCGCCGCTCTGGATCGAGCCCGGCCGCGGCAAGCCGACGTTGATGCTGTTCTCCGCGGTCGATGACCGCTCAGGTGTCGTCTACGACGAATACCGCTGCGTGTACGGCGAAGAGGCCGAGGCCGCGCTGCGCTTTCTGTTTAACGCCATGGCCCCCAAGCCCGACGCCGAGCTGCCGTTCCAGGGCATTCCGGCCGCGATCTACATGGACAATGGCCCGGTCAGCCGGTCGAAGGTGTTCCAGTCCGTCATGGGCAGTCTCGGCGTGCGCGTGCTGACCCATATGCCGCCGTCGGAGGCGGAGCGCCGCACGCCCGAGCGGTCGAAGGGCAAGGTCGAACGACCGTTCCGCACCATCAAGGAAGTGCATGAGACGCTTTATCACTTCCACAAGCCGAAGGACGAGGCGGAGGCGAATCTCTGGTTGCGCCGGGCACTCGTCACCTACAACAACGGCGATCACCGAAGCGAGCCGCACAGCCGGATCGAGGATTGGCTGATGTACCTGCCGCCGAGCGGCGTGCGCGCGATGTGCTCCTGGGAGCGGTTCTGCGCCTTTGCGCGCGAGCCTGAGCGTCGCATCGTCGCCGGCGACGCGACCGTCTCGGTCGAGGGCGTCTCGTATGAGGTCGAGCCCGAGCTCGCCGGCGAGACGGTGACGCTCTGGTGGGGACTGTTCGACCAGGAGCTGTTCGTCGAGTTCGCGGGCAAGCGCTTCGGGCCGTACCAGCCTTCGCGGGGTGCGATCCCGCTCTATCGCTACCGCAAGTACCAGAAGAGCCGGGCCGAGGAGCGCATCGACAAGGTCGTGCAGCTCGCCAACCAGCTCGGGCTGCCACGTGCCGCGGTTACCGGCGGGGACAGGCCCTCGCCGTCCCTGCCCCCTGCCGCCGCCTCCATGCCGGTGCCGCGCACGCCCTTTTCTGAGCCGGCAACCGAAGTCGCGTTCCCGACGCCGCTGGCGGCCCGGCTCGCGATCTCGGTCCAGCTGTCGAGACCTCTGGGTGGCCTGCCCGAACCCGACCGCCTCTTCATCGATGCACTGCTGGCGGAAACGCTGGATCGAGACACCGTTGCTACGCGCGTGCGCGAGCATTTCAGGACGGCAGGGAGGGGTTGATGCTCGCCGACGTACAGGCGCACTTCGGGCTGACGCGGCCCTTCCACCAGGTCGGCAATTATGAGACCGAGCACCAGCGCACGCTGGTCCGCGAGGTGTGCGCGGTCGTGCAAACGGGCCGGCTGGTCGTCATCGCGGGCCTGGTCGGTTCGGGCAAGACGCACCTCCTGACCCGCATCGAGGAAGAGCTCACCCACTCCGGCAAGATCGCGGTCGCAAAGTCGCTGGCGATCGACAAACGCCGCACGTCGCTGCCGTCGCTGATCGAGGCCATGTTCTACGACCTCACGCCCGGCGATCGCAGCAAGGTCAAGATCCCCAAGCAGCCCGAACGGCGCGAGTGCGAGCTCCGCGACCTCATGCGCAAGAACAAACATCCGGTCGTGCTGATCGTCGACGAGGCCCACGAGCTGCACCACAAGACCCTGACCGGGTTCAAGCGGCTGATGGAGCTGGCCGCAGGCGCCGGCGTGATCCTGTCCGTGCTGCTGATCGGACACCCGAAGCTACGCAACGATCTGCGCCGACCGCAGATGGAAGAGATCGGCTATCGCACCACTACCTTCGAGTTCGATGGCGTGTCCGGCCATCGCCGCGAGTTCATCGGCTGGCTGGTGAAGACCTGCGCGCGGGACGGCATCAAGCCGGCGGACATCATGGATGTGGACGCGATCGAGCTGCTGGCCGAGCGGCTACGCACGGCGCTGCAGATCGAGATGCACCTGACCTTGGCATTCGAGCACGCCTTTCGTCTCGGCGAGAAGCGCGTATCCGTCGAGATTGTCGAGCAGGTGCTGTCGCGGGCGATCGACGAACTCGAGCCGACACTGACCCGCAACGGCTACGACGCGCCCGCGCTGACCATGCTGCTCAATGCCAAGCCGGCCGAAGTGCGCGATTTCCTGGCGGGGACCCTCGCCGCAGACCGCGCGCGCGAATTCACCGAGCAGCTCCGCGTGGCAGGCGTTCCGGTGTGAACCGGACCGCTTCCCTCATTGGCAGCCAATGTGAGCACGACCCTCCGTTGGCGAGCACGGCGCGATAATGGCGGGCCCAGTGGCAGATAATGTGAGCACGAGGCTCGCCCCATTGGCAGCTAATCCGAGCAGGAAACGCCCCTGTTTGCGAGCACGAACCCCGATGATGGCGAGCGTCTACAGCTAGTGGCGACTCCGGTCGCCGCTTCGGTGAGCGTAGCGACCGTGCCGTCGCACCCGCTCCCCATCATCTGCTCGAAGAGCAGGTTGAGGATCCAAATCATCTTCCGGCGCCGGTTCGCTTCATCCATGCAAAACGGATCCGACGCGGCCAATGCCTCAATACGCCCTTGCAGAAGCTCAGCCTGGCGTCGAACGTCCATCATCACCGCGCGCCCGGCGTCCAGCAGTCCGGCATCTGCCAGCTTCCATGCCGTTTGCTGCCGATCGACAAGAGCATCGAGGGGTTGTTCGATGCCGACGGTAACCCGTTCATGGCCGTCTGCCGGCATTGCCGCGATCCTGGCCGCTGTCACGATCGCCTCGGCAAAGATTGCCGCGCGCATCGCCGCGTCCGCCTGGCACCCCCGCACTTTGCTGCAAAGGAACGCCTGCCACCCCCGCATTTCCGGCTTCAACCTTTCCGGCCCCGTCTTCATCTCGGGATCAAGTAGTGCCAGTGCCTTCGCTCTACTGGTAGGCTCGAGCTTTCCGTGGTGACGTGCGATCTCTACCCATGTCTGTTCTGTGCGCCGATACCAGGCGATGCGTCGAATGACCGCGCGCACGGCCGGCACCGCCGGCCGATATGGGAACAGTTTGCCGTTTACTTCGGCTATCGTCCCCGGCGGTGGCGTGATCTCCCGGTCAAGAATGCGCGCGATACCCGGCGCCCTCAGCATCCATGCGGGCCAGCTCGTGCTATCGTTTTCGCCGTCGGCCATCGTTTGCTCCGTTGGTCGATCGGCCCCGGGGCGTTGCGCGCCACCGGGGCCATGTGCCGTACGTTATCGCCTCATGCTGCGCGGCACGGCCGAATCCTGCCGTCACTCTCCGGACTCACGGCAGCGGCCATCGCGCCATCAGATTGCCCAGTCCATCGAAGGCCGAAATGGACGACTCCGGCAGTATCACCTGGCCGCCTGCCTTCGGGTAAAGCCGCGTGATTCCAAGCGACAGCCTCATCTGCAAGTTTCTATCAAAGAATGCCGCGGTGCCGCTCCCGTTGTCCGCGCCGACCAGCAGACTCGGCACTTGCATCCCCCTCCAGTTGTGATCGAACTCAAGGTCGGCATCCCTGCCGAAAAGCTGAAGTACAGGCGTGCCAGCAGGAGCGGTAGGAATGAGGGGAAGCACGTTCTGTTGGCTGCGAGGCGGAGCGAGAAAAAGCTTTACCCGCACCGCGCCCGTCGCATCCCTGAGCGTGACGCTTGGCCCGCCATTATGGTCCGCGATGGAACCCGCCGGGGACACCTGGTTTTGCGGATCGAACAGCGAAAACGACGGTTCGCCCTTACCGTGTAGGAAGAACCTCGCCCTTACCCTCCCGCTCGCATCGTCGAACTGAAGCTCCGGCTCGCCGGCGTTGCCGTGGCTCCCCAAGAAGAGGGAAGCTCTCGCGTTGCCTTGCGCGTCGAAGAGCGTGAGTTCCGGATCGCCCGCCAGCATGTCCAGAGAAGCCCGTTCCACCCCGTGCTCGTCAACCAGCTTGAAAGCCCGGGCAGCTATGGTGCGCGGTATCGGCGCCGTTGCGGCCATCACCACGCCGGCAGCAACGACCAGGGCAGCCCCAACCGCCCCAACCTTGAACCGTCGGTTCTGCCGCTCCAGCCGCTCCAACCGCTGAGCAAGCCGTTGCATCTCTTGGTCTGTCATGGTCATGCCTTTATGTGTCGGTGGTGGTCAGGATCCGCGCAATTTCGGCGCGCAGTGTTGCTGGGAGTGAACGTGGGCGCGGTGCGCGGACGACGGGAGGGGCGATAGCCCCGACCAGAGGCGGCGCACCGTGGGACAGTTTTGGTCCCTTCGCCCGACTTTGACAGCACCTGGATACGGTGGGTCGATTTTCGCTGACGGAACAAGGACGTAGGCGCACTCCGCGGAAGGGCCGTGTATCTAGGCGCTCAGGTGAGGTGGAGGATCGGCGAGGGTGTGTGAATTTGCAGGGATTTCAGACGCTTGAGTGCGTCTGGAGTAATAGCGGCAAAACCCCGGGCGAGGTTGCATTTTGTGCTTGCCCCGACGCGGGCGACTCGGATTCAAGCTATGTGTGAGCCCACCGGATGACCTTGATGAGCTGTCGTCTGCCCAGCTGCGGGA
>JAKAWQ010000089.1 GCA_021816925.1 Pseudomonadota bacterium | reverse complement strand
GCAACAGCGCGACATAGGCAAGGGTTTCGCGCGGCGCTTCCATGGCCAGCCGCGGCGAGGGGTAGAAGGTGGGATCCGGACGTAGGCCGGTGAGGCTCATGGTGCGTTCTCCCTGGGCTCGTTCTTCCTTGCTCTTCCCGGATCGGCGGCAGAGCCGCCCCGAACGGGCCCGACGTTAGCTCCTTCCGGCCCCGGATGAAAGGCGAACGGAACGCCGCGCCGCAGCGCGGCCGGCCCGCCGAGCGAAGCAAAGGCCGCGCGGCCGCGATCTATCCGCGGCTGGTGGCGAGCCACCGCTGGTGGGCAAGGGCGCGCGATTCGCAAGCGAGCGGGCTCGCCGCCACGCTTCATCCGTGGGAGACGGGGATGGACAATTCCCCGGCCTGGGACGTGCCGCCGGCGCGCGTGCCGCGGGAGACGACGACGCCGCTCGTGCGGCGCGATCTCTCGCACGCGGACGCAGCCATGCGCCCGCGGGCAGAGGAATACGAGCGCTACATCCATCTCGTGGATCTGTTTCGTGCACTCGGGTGGGATGCGGCACGGATGCTCCAGGAGTCACCCTTTCGCGTCGCGGACGTCGGCACCAATGCGATTTTGCCGCGCGCCGAGAGGGACCTCTTGGTGCTGACGGGGCGTTTCTGGGTCGCGGCCGAGCGCGCCGAGATCGAGGCGCGGATTCCGCGCCAAGCGGCGGCGATCGAGCGGCTGTGGAGCGGGGCGGACGGGATTTATTTTTCCGCCGATCTGATTTCGGATGCGCTCATCCGGGTTCCGACCTCGGCGGGCATGTTGCCTCTCTTTGCGGGCGAGCACGGCCACGCGGCGGCATTGGCCACGACGCTCGCGCACTGGCGGGCGCGCGTGCGCTGGCCGGCACCCTCGACCGCGCCTGACTCGCTCGCCTTCGAGCCGGGGCGTTATTGGCGCGGACCGGTCTGGCCCTGCATGAACTGGATGTTGGCAGAGGGGTTTGTGGCGGCGGGTGACAGAGCGACGGGAAAGTTGCTTGCAGAGGTGATGGCGCGGCTGGTCGATGCCGGCGGGTTCCACGAGTATTTCGACCCGCGGGATGGGAGTGGGCTTGGCGGGGAGAATTTTTCATGGACGGCGGCAGTGTGCCTGCTGCTGGCGGCGGAGGCGATCGGCGAGTAATTTCACGGCGCGGGCGATCGCGAGGTTTCAGCCGAACTCAACCAGAATTTCAAATTTCGCTACCCAGCATGCAGAGTGGCCGTTTCATCCTCCACCATCCGCGGCCGCTTGGCACGCGGTTTGAACCGTCCCGGGTTTGTCGGAGGCTGTTTGGTTTGAGTCACGCTGCCACGGCTGGCTGTTCGAGCATAGCGTAGTAGCGGTCTTCGGCTTCGGCTGGCGGGATGTTGCCGATGGGTTCCAGCAATCTGCGATGGTTGAACCAGTCCACCCATTCGAGCGTGGCGATTTCGACGGCCTCGAAGGGCCGCCATGGCCCACGCCGATGGATGACCTCGGCCTTGTAGAGGCCGTTGATGGTCTCGGCGAGCGCGTTTTGTCGTAGCTGTCGCCGACGCTACCGACGGACGGCTCGATGCCGGCTTCCGAAGGCGGGACCCCTTGCTTTTTCACGTGGAATAATCGGAGAAGGCGGCGCCGGCGTAGCGGGAGCGGTAGTCGGTGCGGACGTTGACCAGCGCCACCATTCCTTCGTCCACTTTCCTCTGCGCGCGTTCGAGAGCGGGGCGGATCTCGTCCGGTCGTTCCACATATTCGCCGTAGCAACCGAGCGCCTCGGCCATGCGATCGAAGCGCGTATAGCCGAGATCGCGGCCGGGCTTTTCGCGTTTCGGGTCGGCGGTCCAGCCGCCGTTCAGGCTGATGACGACGAGGATCGGGACGTGATGGCGGACGGCGGTGTCGAGTTCCATCGCGTTGAGGCCGAACGAGCCGTCGCCGTGGACGACGATCACTTGCGCGTCTGGTTTGGCGATCTTGGCGCCGACGCCGAAAGGCAGGCCGACACCCATGCAACCGAAAGGGCCAGAGTTGAGACGGTGGCCGGGCACGAAAGTGGGCATGGTCTGGCGGCCGAAGTTCAGCGTTTCCTGGCCATCGACGCAAAGGATCGCGTCGCGGCGGGCGAAATCGCGGATCTCCTCGAAGAGCCGCACGGGATGGATGTCGCCGTCTTCGGCCGGGCGATTGGCTCCGGCGGCGCTGCGCTTGAGTGCCTCGCCGTCAGCGAGGATCTGGCGCCACGATTTGTAGGTGTCGGGCGTGATGCGCGTGCCGATGGCATCGAGGAGCTGGCCGAGGACAGCGCGGCAATCGCCCACGATCGGAATGTCGATGGCACGGGGCGCCGTGGCCAGCTCCTCCGCGTCAATGTCGATGCGGGCGATCGTCGCGGCGGCGTTGAAGCGCGGCGGAGCGGCGTGGCCGATGATGTAGTTCATGCGTGTGCCGAGAACGATGATGAGGTCGGCATCGCGGAAGGCGGTGCTGCGCATGGAGAGAAAAGAGAAGGGATGGTCGTCGGGGACGACGCCGCGGCCCTGCGGGGTTGTGTAGAAAGGAATGCCGGTGCGTTCGACGAACTCCTGCATCTCTGAAGGGGCGCGGGAGAAGATGACGCCGCTGCCGGAGACGAGGAGCGGCTTCTTCGCACCGGCGAGGGCATCGACGAGGCGCGCGACCTGGCGCGGGTCTCCGAGCGGGCGGGCGTCGAGCAGCGGGCGGCCGGCGAAGCTCCAATCGACCGCGCTCTCGTCGATCTTCTGGTAGAGGATGTCGCCCGGGAAATCGAGATAAACGGGGCCCGGCTTGCCGGCGATCGATTTCTGGAACGCGAAATTGACCTGCTGGGGAATGCGCTTGAGATTATGCACGCGATCGACGTGCTTGGTGCAACCGCGCATGAGCCGCACCTGGTCGATTTCCTGGAAGACCTGGCGGCCGAACTGGCCGATCGGGCTCGATCCGCCGATGGCAACGACGGGCGCGCAGTCGATCAGCGCATTGGCGACGCCGGTGATGAGATTGGTGACGCCGGGGCCACTTGCGGCCATGCAGACGCCAGGTTTCTGAAGAAGGCGGCTGTAGGCCTCGGCCATGAAGGCGGCCGCCTGCTCGTGGCGGACGTCGATCATGCGGATGCCTTCCTTGATGCAGGTCGCCTCGGCGAGCAGCATCGGGCCGCCCATAATGAAAAAAAGATGCTCCGTTCCCTCTTTCCTGAGGCAACGGGCGAGAATTTCCGAGCCGGTGAGATCGGCCATCTGTGGTTTCCTCGTCTTTCGTTCAGTCGTTCGCGGCGGCGGCGAGGCCGAGCCAGTCCGCGAGGACGGCTTCGGTGTGCTCGCCGAGCAGGGGCGCGGGGCGCACGGGCGGCGGGCGGCCGGAAAAGCGCACCGGCCAAGCGGGCATCCGGTAGGCGCCGATGGTCGGGTGATCGATCGTCTGGACGATGCCGCGGGCGGCGAAGGTCGGGTCGTGCAGCAACTCGGCAGTGTCGAGCACCGCGCCGGCGGGGATGCCGGCAGCGCCGATGATGCGCATCGCCTCGTGTTTGTCGTGCGCGCGTGTCCAGGCGGCGACCATCTCGTTGACCTCGGATTCGTGTTCGGCACGGGCGGCCGAGGTGGCGTAGCGCGAATCGTCGAGCAGGTCTTCGCGGCCGATGACGGCGAGGAGGCGGCGCCAGTGCTCGGGGTTGGCGCGGCTCGTATAGACATAGACATAGTCGTTGGGGCCGCCACCTTTGCAGGGATAGATGCCCATGGGGGGATTGCGGGCGAGCACGCTGCCTGCGCCGGCGCGGCGGGGCGGGGCGCCGGTTCTGGTCTGGGTTGCCAAGGCGCCGCGGATGTACTGGAACATCGCGTCCTGCATCGCGACCTCGAGATGTTCGCCGGCTCCCGTGCGCGTGCGGCGATAGAGCGCGGCCAGGATCGAGATCGCGAGCAGCATGCCGGTTCCGGTGTCGCCGAGCGTGGGGCCGGGCTTGAGCGGCGGGCCTTCGGGCTCACCGGTGATGCTCATCGTGCCACCGCAGGCCTGCGCGATCATGTCGAAGGCGAGGTTCCTCTCGAACGGCGAACCGGTGCCGAAGCCTTTCACCTGGGCATAGATGATCGCGGGATTGATGGCGCGAATGGCGGCGGGGCCAAGGCCGAGGCGCTCGATCGCGCCGGGCGCGAAATTCTCGATGAAGACGTCGGCGCGTGCGGCGAGCCTCTGGAGGAGGGCGAGGCCGTTCTCACTCTTGAGGTCGAGCGTGATCGATTTCTTGTTGGCGTTGTATTGCAGGAAATAGTGGGCGTCCGCGCCGGGCGGGGGATTGATGGCGCGGCCGGGATCGCCACCGGCGGGGTTCTCGACCTTGACGACTTCGGCGCCGAGCCAGGCGAGCGCCTCGGTGCAGGAGGGCCCGGCCTCGAACTGCGTGAGATCGAGCACCCGGATGCCAGTGAGACAATCGTCCCCGCTCATCGGGCAGATTCTCCGCTCTTCCCCCGTTCTTCGGGGCGGAGTTTGGCGAGGGTGGGCGCGCGATGTCTATCCCGGGGCGGGCGAGGGCGGTGAGGAGGCCCGCGAGAGCGGTGGGCGGGTTACGGTTCCTCGGGGGAGCGGAGCATGCCGAGGCGCAGCATCAACCCGAGGGCAGCGCCTTTCACCGGGCGGAGCAGAAGGAGTGCGAGCACGAGCGTGAGCGGGATCAGGATTGCGGTTTCGAGGAGAGCGGAGAGCGCCATCGTCATCTCCATCACCAACAGCAGTGTGACCGCAACGGCACCGACGATGAGGATGGTGAAAACCGGCGCGCTATCGTCTACCGGAACGCGGCCGAGCGGTGCGCCGCAGGCGGGGCAGAGGGGAACGACACGGAGATAACCCGAGAAGAGATTGCTGCGCCCGCAGGCCGGGCAGCGGCCTCTGAGGCCGCGGGTGATGGCCGTGAACATCGGAGGGGTGGGCCAGGGCGGGGGCGGCTGACTGCGCTCGGGCTGCCAGCGGACGGGGGTATCGTCGGGCATTTTTTGCTTTCCGTGGTCGGGTCGAGGGTGCGCGCATCATGCGCCCCGGCGCGCCTTCGGTCGCGCTGAAAGATTCGGGCTGGGGCGGACGGCAAGGGCGATCTCCTGGAAGTGCACGCGGGCCTATGGAGGAAGCGGTGCCGGGACGCCGGGGGATCGCTTCGCGGGCAACGGCCTCGTGCTGCTGGTGTGTTCGTCCAGTTGCGAGCACCTGCCGCCCGTGGCCGTGGTCCGGTGCGCGGAGATCGGGTAACAGGCAGGCGGAGGAGCGGCGTCATGGGCCTTCTGGTGCTGGCTGCGCTGATCTGGATCGCAACGCACTCGGGCCTTGCCGCCGCGGGTCCGCGCGGGTGGCTCGTGCAGAGGGCAGGGGAGGGAGGATACCGCGGTCTCTACTCCGCCATCTCCCTTGCGAGCCTTGTCTTTCTCATCATCGCGTTCCGCCGTGCCCCGGCGGTGCCGCTCTGGTCCGCATCGCTTGCCCTTCGCGGCCTTCTCGCCCTGGTCATGCTCGTGGCGTTTCTTCTCCTCGGTGCCGGGGTCACGATCCGGAGCCCGACCGCGATCGGCGGCGAGAGCGCCGCACCCGATCCGCGGTGGGGGATCCTTCGCGTGACACGGCATCCTCTTCTCTGGTCGCTTACGCTTTGGGCCGGCGCCCACATGATCGGCCTCGGCACCGCCGATGGGCTCGTTTTCTTCGGCGCCTTCCTCGTGACCTCCCTCTGGGGCATGCCCTCGATCGATGCCAAGCTTGCGGCGAGGAACCCGGCGCTTGCGGCGGAGCTTGTGCGGAGCACCTCGATTGTCCCGTTCGGAGCGATTCTCGCCGGGCGCAACCGCTTTGTTGCGGAAGAGATCGGCTGGGCGTGGCCGCTCGCAGCGGTTTTTGTCTGGGCCATCTTCCTTGCCTTCGTTCATCACTGGCTGTTCGGCGTGAGCCCGCTCTGAGGGGCGCCGCGCATGCAGCACACGACGATTTCCGCCAACGGTGCCTCGTTCCATCTCGCGCGAAGCGGGGCGGGAAAGGAGCTTCTTCTGCTGCATGGCTGGCCGGAGTTCTGGCTCACCTGGGAGCCGGTTATGGTGCGGCTTGCCGCCCGGCATGCGCTGATTGCGCCGGATTTGCGGGGGTTCGGCGCCTCGAGCAAGCTCGCGGGCCCCTGGGGCGCGGAGGAGCACGCCGCAGACCTGCTCGCGCTCCTCGATGCGCTTGGCATCGGGTGTATCGGCATTGTGGGGCACGATGTCGGCGGCGCGGTGATGCAGGTGCTGGCGCGCCGTGTGCCTCAACGCATCGCCGGGCTCTTCTTCTTCGATTTCGTTTATCCCGGAATTGGTGCACGGATGGGCGAGCCCGGACGGCTCAACGAGATATGGTCCCGGATTTCCCGGATGAGCACGGTTTTTCTTGTACCTTCTCGCCGAATCTGTCGTAAATATCAGTGTGTTATGGTTGGATTGGACGGGCCCGGATGGAACACCCGGCGGGGGAATCGGATGATGGCTCGCGGCGGGTCGATTTCGACCGCCGTCTGAAGCTGGAATTCCATAGCAGCCGGATCACCTCGGACGCAGGGTTGCTGGCCTATCGCGAGCTGGACGACGTGCTTGGGCTGACCGATCCGGCGGGCAGTGTCCTGTCAGAATACCGCCGCGGCAAGAACACCCGCCATCTGCCGATTGGTCTGTTTCGCCAGTCCGTGTTCGGTCGGCTTGCCGGCTACGAAGACGTGAACGATGCCGATCGTCTGGCGCACGATCCGGCGATGCGCGCCGTGGTGGATCGCGGCGGGTTGGATCGTCGTGCCGCCTCAACGAGTCAGATGGGCCGCTTCGAGACTGCATGGCTGACCGGCGACGCCAACCTCGCGGCATTGACCGATCCCTCCGGTGCGTGGATCGATCGTGTGCACGCGTGCAAGCCGCAGACGGCGATCGTGCCCGGCATGGACAGTAGCGTCAGTGAAACCCATGGGGCGCAGGAAGGCACCGCCTGCAACGGCCATTTCGCCTGCATGTGCTACCACCCGCTGTTCGTGTTCAACCGGGTCGGCGATCTGGAGCAGTGTGCCCTGCGTTCGGGTAATGTGCACAGTGCTGATAGCTGGCGCGATGTGCTGGAGCCGGTGGTGGGGCGTTACCGGCACGGGATGAAGCGCCGCTGCTTCCGCGGCGATGCTGCCTTCGCCAATCCGGAGATCTACGAGTTTCTGGAAGCCGAGGCCTACAAATACACGATCCGACTGCCCACCAACGCGGTTCTGCAGGAACGCATCGGCTGGCTGCTGAAGCGCCCGGTGGGCCGCCCCCCGCATGAGGTGCGCCGCAATTACGCCGGCTTCCGCTACCCGGCCGGGTCATGGACCAAACCCCGTCGGGTGGTGGCGAAGGTCGAATGGCATCCCGGCGAACTGTATCCCCGCATCGGATTCATCGTCACCAACATGACGCGACCGGCCGAACGGGTGGTGATGTTCTACAACCATCGCGGGACGGCTTCGCGTGGATCAAGGCAAGAACGCCGTCACCTGGACCCGGCTGTCCTGCCACCACTTTGCTGCCAACGCCGTGCGGCTGCAACTGCAGCGCGCTGGCCTACGGTCTCGCCAACTTCCTGCGCACCCCGGCGCTGCCCGAGGAGGTGAAGCAGTGGTCCATGACGACGCTGCGCGAGCGGCTGGTGAAGATCGGCGCCAGGATTGTCCGGCATGGACGGTCGATCACCTTCCGGATGGCTGAGGTCGTAGTGCCCCGCGCTCTGTTCCAGAAAATCCTGAGCGCCATCGCCGCGCTCCGTCCGTTGCCACCGGCCCGATGCTGAGGACCCTCGCCACGCCGGGTCATCTTGGATGTCGGCAGGAGACGTGCGTCCGGGTGCTGGGCTATGGATCGGAAGACGGGCCATTTTTGCTATCATTGCACCGCAGCAGGGGCGTTGGCGCGGTTCTCATCGACAAGCTCCTTGTCGGAAGGCCGAGGCAAGGACTACCGTCCTCCCCGGACGGGCAAACCGTCGGCTATCTGGGAAATGTCGGATTGGTTGCCGAATGAGCATCTGCCTCGACGCCGAAGCGGGTGCGAACCCGCGATACGCTTTCACCACTACTGCGGTGGCCCGCCGGGCAGCATTCGCGCCCCCGCCTCGTCGCCCGTCGCGCGCCGCCCACCGCGACGTTACTCCCAAAGTACGGCCACCGACCCACCGACGCAGCCCGGCGCGCGACGGCCGTTCTTCCCAACCGTCCCGAACACGCTGAGCGAACATGTTGCACCGTCTCGGCGCGCTCCTGGATCCCGCGCTTTTTTGGGAATATCGTGTCATCCTCCTCAAGGGCTTGGCGGTCGACGGGTACGTATTTCTCGCGAGTGCCACCCTCGCGGTACTCCTGGCCTTCGCAATTGCCATTGCGAGGCTTGGCCGCAACACACTCCTTCGCGCGCTTGCTACGGCCTACGCCGAGTTCTTCCGGAACACACCCGAGTATATCCTCCTCGTATGGGTCTACTACGTAGTTCCTGTTCTGCTGGGCCAGTTGCTGGCAACCAAGGTCGATATCAGCCCTTATGTCGCGTCTGTCCTCGCACTCGGTCTTGCCTACAGCGGGTTCCTCTCGGAGACCGTACGCGCGGGGATCCTGTCCGTGCCGCGCGGGCAGATCGAGGCAGCGCTCTCCCTCGGCTTGCGCCGCTTCCAGATACTGCAGAGAATCATTCTGCCCCAGGCGCTCCGCCGCATGCTTCCGGAGGCCCTCAACCAGTTCGTCTCCCTCTTCAAAGCAACGTCGTTCGTCTCCCTCGTCGCTGTGCCCGACATCATGTACCAGGTATCGATGATCGACACCCAGGAGATGCGGCCCATCCCTCTGTACACCGGCGCGGCCGTGCTCTATTGCGTTGTCATAATTTGTGCCTCTCAATCGATCCAGCACCTCTCGGAGCGCTGGCGCCGGCGCGGCTGGGCTTGAGGCACGACGATGTTTACAAGTTTTGATCGAACGGTCCTTGCGAATTCCGCCCTTCTCCTGAACGGGCTCTCCATTACGGCCTACACCTGCGCCATCGCCTTCCTTCTCGCCGTCTTCCTTGGCTTGGCAACCTGCATGCTCCGCCTCTACGTTGCCGCGCTGAGGCCGCTCGCAATCGCCTACATCGAATTCTGCCGCGCGACCCCAATCTTCGTACAACTCCTCTGGGTCAACTACGTCTGGCCGACACTTCTCGGGTTTCCGCGCACCGCCGAAGGCGCAGGGATCATCGCCCTCGCGCTTCAGTCGAGCGGCTACCTCGCCGAGACTTTCCGATCTGGCATCCAGGGCTTCCCCAGGGGACAATACGAAGCGGCGCTCGCGCTCGGAATTTCGCGGCCGACGATCGCCTTGCGCATTGTCGCGCCGCAGGTCCTGCTTATGATGGCTCCGGCTGTCGTCAACCAAATGGCCGTTGTGGTCAAATCATCGACACTGGTCTCCGTGATCGCCATTCCTGATCTCATGTACGAGGCGCTCAGGATCGTTGATCAGTGGCTCGAACCAACCGCGATCCTGACCACGGCCGCCTTGCTCTATTTCCTCGTGATCTTCACGATCTCGACGTGCGCTGAGCGGATTGCAACCCGCTTTCGCACGCGGTTCGGACTACCAGTGACCGGCTAAACCATGGCCGCGCGAGGCGGAATCGTCGGAGCGCATGAATCGCGCTTTGGTGCAGTGCAGGCTCGCGCGAAATAACCGTGAAGGAGAAACATCGAGATGACCAACAATCCGCCCCTCCCGACCAACAGCGCAGAAACACCCCCAGAACCCAACCTCGAAAAACGCCTCCTCCTCGGCGGAGCGGTCGCGCTTGGCGCAGGGTTTGCCGCCGCCCTCACCCCGCAACAGGCGCTGGCGCAAGCCGTCGAAAACGGCATCCCGGCCAATTCTGTCCTGGCCAAGGTGGGCCGGGGCTCCGCCTTGCAGGTAGGCTTCGCGCAGACGCCGCTCTGGTTCTACCGCGACCCGAAGACCGGCCGGCTCCACGGCGTGTACAAAGACCTCGTCGACATATTGGCTGGTGAACTGCGGGTGAAAGTCGCATGGCACGAGGTGAGCTTTGGCAACCTTACTTTGGGGTTGCGCAAGGGGGACTTTGATCTCTTCGGCTCCTCGGCCGTCTACACGGTCCCGCGCGCGCTCGTCGCCGACTACATCGGACCGCTGTGGTCGAAGGGCGAACTGGTCATCGTACGCAAGGATAACGCTGCCAAGTACGTGACGATCGCCGACCTCAACCAGCCTGGCGTGATCTTCTCGGTCGCCGCAGGCTCGAGCGAGCAGGACACGATGCCGAAGCTGTTTCCGAAGGCGAAGTTCATTGCTGTCGCCGGCCCCATCGCGCTCGGAGCCGAGCCTGTGCGGACGGGCCGGGCAACGGCTTTCGTCGTCGGCGATAGCGACGCCTTGGCCTTTGCCAAGAAGAACGCAAGCTGGGCACACGTTGTGGACCCGTCCCATCCCTTCGGCAAGCGGCCGAACACCTGGATGATCCGCTACGGCGACGCGGCATGGACGAACTTCCTCAATATGTGGGCGCAGTTCGTCACGGTCCACGGTACGGTCAAGCAGCTTTATGACAAGTACTTGACCATGCTGACATGAGAGCAGCGCCGGAGTCTGGCCCCGCCGTCGTACCCGACAGGCGGGCCGCCTCGACGAGGTGAAAGGTGTTACCTTCGCGTGAAGGGTGGAGGCAGCCCGACCAAGCATGTTACACCCACTGTCGTTCCGGATCGCCGTTCCCGGCTCGCTTGAGGTGACGCCATGATTATCGACTGTCATGCCCATATATTTCAGAACTGGGCGAACGCCGGCGGGCATTCCTCCAGCGAGATCCACCGCAAGTACATGCAGAAAGTCCAGGCGCGAACTGCCGCAAAGGTGTTTCGTGCGCGCGACGGCAAGGAAGTCGGAGGGTCGGTGCTGTTCGCGGCAGGAGATAACGGCTGGACCGGCCTCCGGGACGTCAACTTTCGCGTCGGCACCTACGGCAGGCTTGACTTCACGATCGACGGCGAAGATTACCACTCCCAGTATATGCCTGTCGGCATGCAGCATATCGAGGCACCGCCCGAGCTGATGCTCGCCCAAATGAGCTATGCAGGCGTCCAGCATTGCGTTCTGCAGGCCGGCTGGGGTTATGGCGCAATGAACGATTACAACGCATTCGCGCAGAACCAGTACCCCACCAAGTTTACCGCCCTGCTCAACGTCGACGAGGCACGTGCATACACCGCGCCGGTGTTACGCGAATTCGACCGGGTTCACCGCAGGCTCGGGCTCGGCGGAGTGTACTTTTCGCTCGAGGGATTTGCCCGTTACGGATTTGACGTTGCCTTCAACGCTCGGGAAATGGACGCCTTTTGGGAGCGCGTCAACGCTTCC
>JAKAWQ010000088.1 GCA_021816925.1 Pseudomonadota bacterium | reverse complement strand
TCCAGGAGATGCCATCAAGCGAAATCGCCGACCCAGCCAACCGAAAACTTGTGGTGCCTAAAATCGGAAACAGCATCTATCCAATTGTAATAACTCTTTATTTTTTCACACACTGTGGAAGTTGGGCCAGGCTGAACATTCCAGCAGCCCGAAGCTCGGCGACGAGCTTCTCCGGCAGCCTCCGCTCGTGCTCGCTCTCGGCCGCCGCTGCCGCGATCGAGGGTGCCAGCGCGCGCACCCGTTCGAGCCAGTCGATGCGCGTAGGCGCGGCACCGGTTGTAGCGGATTTGCGAACTTCCTCAGGCATCAGCCGAGCCAGGAGACATACCCCTTTTCCCTTCTGCTCCGTTCCGACCTGCCGGGCTCCGCTTCGACGGGCCATAAAAAAAGCGGCAGAAAAGTGTGGTCTCGGCTGGGCAGCCTGGCAAGAAAGCCGCCCGCGCGGCCCAGCGCACCCCGGGGTCAGACGATCTCGTTCCTGAGCCTCTCCTCACCGCGCCATAGACGACCGAGGTTCTCCATCAGGAGGTCGATCACGTTGTCCTCGTAGGCACGCGTCTCGCCGGCCGTGTGCGGGGTGATCAGGACGTTGGCCATTCCCCAGAGGGGTGAGACGGCCCGCAGCGGCTCCTCGGACGAGCAGTCGAGCGCGGCGCCGGCGATCCGGCCCTGTTGCAGAGCGGCGATCAGCGCCGGCTCGTCCACGCAGCGCCCACGCGCCACGTTGACAAGAAAGGCGGAGGGGCGGAGGCGCGCCAGGGCGGTCGCATCGATCAGCCCGGCCGTCTCGGGTGTCAGCGGGCAGGTGAGCACCACGAAATCCGCGCTTCCCAGCAATTCTCCCAGCCGGTCCGGGGCGGACACCTGGTCCGCCCCGCCCGCTCCGGCGGCGGGATCGCGCCGTGTCGCAAGCACGGTCATGCCGAACGCCTTGGCGAGCCGTGCCAGATAGCCGCCGATCCGGCCAAGCCCCACGATCAGCATCGTCTTGCCGCCGAGCTCGTCCTCCCGCCCCGTCGGATCGCCAATCATGCCCCGCCAGATACGTCGCGCCTGGTTGTCGCGCGCCTCGGGAAGGCGGCGCGCGAGCGCGAGTACGAGCGCCATTGCGTGCTCTGCCACCGCCCGCGCGTTCGCGCCATGGGCGCTCGCCAGGCGCACGCTTGCCCTGGCGAGCCCCTCCCGCCCGTACTGATCGACTCCCGCACTGATCGACTGGATGAAACGAAGTTTCGACGCCTTCTCGAGGAGATCGTCGTGCCAAAGGCCGGAGATCACCAGCACGTCGGCCGAGCCGATACGGGACTCGAGGGCATCGCGGCTCCGCACCTCGAAGCTGCGGATGCTACTTGCGCGCGCGTGGAAGCGATCCTGCAGCCGATAGGCGGCATGTGCGAAGCAGATCTCGAGCGCGTCTCTGGCCGGCAACAGTGTCATTGGAACCTCGTCATGCGGGGCGTGCCGCCTGGGCCGCACGAATGGCCTGCCAGATGCGCCCGGGCGTCGCCGGCATGTCGAGCGCGCGCACGCCGAGCGGTGCGAGCGCATCGAGAATCGCGTTCATGACCGTCTGTGGCGCGGCCATGCAACCCGCCTGCCCCGAACCCTTGACGCCGAGCGGATTTGCGGCAGTCGGCAGCTCGACGAGGGTAAGCTCGAAGGATGGCAGGTCGTCGCTGCGGGGCAGCGCATAGTCGAGCAGGGAGGCTGTGAGAAGCTGGCCGCTCTCGGGCTGATAAACGGTTTCTTCGAGAAGCGCCTGGCCGATCCCTTGCGCAACGCCGCCATGAACCTGCCCGGCGGTGATCAGCGGGTTGATCAGACGCCCGAAATCATCGACCGCCCCGTAACGAACGAGTGCGACCTGGCCGGTTTCAGGATCGATCTCGACCTCCGCCCAGTGGCAGCCGCTGGGGAAGGTGAAGAGATCGCACCGGTGCCGCACGAGGGCATCGAGACCCGGGGTCAACCCCGGCGGGAGGTCGGCCGGATTTCGCGCCGCCGCGGCGACCGAGAGGAGATCGATGCCCGGCGCACCGGGCCTGCCGCGCGCGGCGAACATTCCGTTCTCGAACGTCACCGCGGCGGGCTCGCTTTGCAGGAGGTGTGCCGCCACGAGCCTGCCCTTCTCGATAACCTCTCGGGCGGCGTGCACCAGCGCCCAGCCTCCCATGTGCATCGAGCGAGCGCCGCCGTGGCCGTGCCCCTCCGGGACCTCCCTCGTGTCGGCCTGCACCAGGCGGAACCGCTCGACGGACAGGCCGAGAAGGTCAGAGGCGATCTGCGCAAAGCTCGTTTCATGGCCCTGGCCGTTGGATTGGGTGCCGAGCAGGAGCGCCACCGTTCCGTCCGCCGGGAAGCGGATTGCCGCGGTCTCCTCAGGTGACCCGCGCGCGGTTTCGAGGAAGCAGCCGATGCCGAGCCCGCACAGCCTGCCGCGTGCGGCCGCGGCGGCGCGGCGGGCGGCGAGGCCCTCCGATCCCGCGCGTGCAGCGGCCTCGAGGTTCGCGGCGAATCGTCCCTCGGTGATCACCGTTCCGGCGGCGTTGCGATAGGGAAAGGTCGCGATCAGGTTCTGCTCGCGCAGCCGCAGCGGATCGCGGCCGGTCTCGCGCGCGGCGAGATCGATCAGCCGCTCGATCAGATAGTTCGCCTCGGGCTTGCCGGCGCCACGATAGGCATCGACGGGCACCGTGTTGGTGAAGACGCCGCGCACCTCGACGGCCAGCGCCGGGATCGCATAGACCCCGCCCATGGCCGTCATGTTGGTCGGGACACCGGGCGCGTAGCCGGAGAGATAGGCGCCGAGATTGGCCACCGTCTCCACTGCGAGTGCGAGGAAATGGCCTTCCGCATCGAGCGCGAGCCGTGCCCGGGTATGGTTGTCGCGGCCCTGCGTGTCGGACAGGAAGTCCTCGCCTCGCTCCGCCACCCAGCGCACCGGTCGCCCGAGCCGCCGCGCCGCCCAGAGCACGAGCACCCATTCCGGATAGAGAAAATTCTTCATCCCGAAGCCGCCGCCCACGTCGGGCGCGACCAACTGCACCCGTTCGAGAGGCAGGTGGAACACGTCCTCCGCGAGCTGGCGGCGCATCTCCTGCACGCCCTGGCCGGTCAGCGCGAGATGCAGCGTTCCGGTTCCTGCGTCGTAGCGGGCGAGCCCGGCGCGGGGTTCGATCGGGGCGACCACCACGCGGTTGTTGACGAGCGTGAGATCGGTTACGTGCGCAGCGCGCGTGAACGCCGCATCGCTCGCCTCCCGATCGCCCGCGCGGAACAGAAAGGCCAGATTTCCCGGCGCCTCATCCCAAAGGCGGGGGGCGTCGGCGCAGAGCGCGGCGGAAGCATCAACAACGGCGGGAAGCGCGCGATACGCGACGGCGATCCGTTCCGCGGCGTCGCGCGCCCGGTTGCGGCTCTCCGCCACCACGAGCGCCACCGGGTCCCCCACGTGGCGCACGCACTCCTTGGCCAGGGCATGGCGCGGTGGAACGATGAGTGGCGCCTCGGTGCGGGGCTTCGCCACGCAGGGGAGCGAGCCAAGGCCGTCGGCGGCAAGATCGGCGGCCGTGAACACGCCGGCGACGCCGGGCATCGCGCGGGCGGAAGTCGTCTCGATTCCCTCGATCGCGGCGTGGGCGTGCGGCGAGCGCACTACCCATGCGTGAAGCGCGCCTTTGCCCGCCTCGTCATCCACGAAGCGGCCGGTACCGGTGAGGAATCGTGCGTCCTCGCGCCGCCTGAGCGGGCGGCCGGTTTGCTCCCCGGCTGCCCGGTCCCCTACTTTTCCATCCATGGGGAGAAGAGTGCCGCGCGCCGACCGTGCGGTCCAGGGCCGGCGCTGGCCCCCGGTCGCGGTAGCCCTTCAGGTGTCAACCATTGGCCCGTACGCCTTGAGCGGGGGCCTCAGTGCGCCGGACAACGGCGTTGTACCCGCTCACTTGGTCGCTGAGCGCAGTGAAGCCGGCGCCTGCTTCGGCGCCGACCGGGCCATCGGGATCCAGAGGACACTATACACACTGTCGACGTCGGGTTGGTGCGACGCAGGGTTCGTGGATGGCCAGACTTGCGCGGGCTGTTGTCCCAGGGGTCCCGCATCCCGTGACGCAGCGTGGAAACCGGCGTCAGGCGGTGTTTTTTGGCGAGGCTGACTGTCGCGCGTATCTCCGACACTGGTTGCCGAGCAAACCCGCACTCCGGGGGTCGACGTCTGGGCATGCGGCACGCCATGGCCCTGAGCGTAGAGGACCCCGAGATTGGCCTGCGCCCACGCATCTCCCCGCGCGGCGGCGAGGTCGAACCAGTGGGCGGCCCTGGCGTAGTCCTGGGGCACGCAGTGGCCGAGATCGTAGAGGCCCCCGATGTTGTCCTGCGCCTCGGCATCTCCCTGCTTGGCCGCGAGGCGGTACCATGTCGCCGCCGTCGCATAGTCCTGCGGCACGTCCTCGCCATGATCGTAAAGGGTCCCGAGGTTGTTTTGCGCCGCGGCGTTGCCCTGCTCGGCGGGCGTCCGCAGCGCTGCAACGCCGTCTCCAGCCCACGCCGGCGGCCGGGCGGCGACCCCGGCAATCATTGCCCCGAGGACGATGGCGGCGATCGGATGGCCCGGAAATCGCACGCGGCGGATCATGGCGCACCTCTCTCGCCCCCGGATCGTATCGCCCCCAATCGGGCTGGTCGAACGTGGCTGCTGGCGGGCGGTGCATGATCCCGCGTTCTTGAACAGGCGACGCACTCGAACGGCCACGAGGCGCGAAGGACAACCGGCCGCGCCCCCGGGCCCCATGAAGAAGCGCCCGACCGCGCCCATCGACGCCCCGGAGCACGGCAATCTCGACGGGGGGCCGGCGGCGGCGGCGCGTCAAGAGCGTGCACCGATCCTGGACGTGATCCTGCGGCGGATGCGCGAACCCGCCTCGGTGAGCGAAGGTGCGTTCTTTGCGGCCTCCCAGGCGGCGCCCTACCTCCATCCTGGCTTGGCGGCGGTGGCTATGGCGCGGCAATCAGGATGAGACTCCATCAACAATCAGGATGAGAGGCCGGCGGGGAGTGCGCCATTTCGGGGGCGTGCCACTGGTGGTCGGGCGGTCGGATATCGACGGGGTTTCTCGGATCAAAAAGAGAAAGCCCCTGGGTGCCGGCCGACACGTCAACGATCACCAGATCCAAATGATGTTGTTCATGAGATACCGACAGACCGACGCGGTGCGGCTCGCAGCGGCCGGCGCCGGTGAGGAGCCGTGCGTTCTCGCCCCGTCTGAGCGGGCGGCCGCTTTGCTGCCCGGCTGCCCGGTCTCCCGCTTTCGCATCCATGCGGAGAAGAGTGCCGCGAGCCACCGGCCCGGGCCAGGGCGGGCGCCGGCTTTGGAGCGCGGCAGGAGAGGCGGGCCAGCCCCTTCTCAGGTGGTCGCCAGCGGTCCGTACGCCTTGAGCAGGGCTTCGGTACGCTGGACAATGGTGCCGTCGCCGCTCACTTGGTCGCTGAGCGCAGTGAGGCCGGCGCCCGCCACGGCGCCGACCGGGCCACCGGCCAGGAAGCCCTGGGCGGCTGCGCCGGCGATCTGGAGCGGGTGGTTGACAACCGCCCGGAAAATCGTGCCGACTACCGGCAGTTGTTGCAGCGGGCCGAACGCCGCCGCGAGTGCCTGCTCGAAGAGGCTTCCCGAGCCGCCCTGCGGGGGGGCGGCCTGGACGAGGCTCGCGTCGGGCGGGATCAACGGGGTGAGCGGAGTGATCATTGGCGCCTCCGGCCATAACGGGACGGAGGGAGCCAGGCAAAATGCGTGCCGGGTCCCGCGTCACTAGCCGAGAAGGTGCCCGAGGCGCCTCGCCTTCGTCGCCAGATAGCGGTCGTTGACCCCGTTCGGCGGAAAGGCGAGCGCCTCGCGGCCGACGATCGTGATGCCGGCGGCGCCGAGCGCGGCGAGCTTGTCCGGACTGTTGGTCAGAAGCCTCACGCGCGTGAGTCCGAGCTCGGTCAGCATGGCGGCCGCGGTCCGGTAGTTCCGTTCGTCGTTACCCCAGCCGAGCGCGCGATTCGCATCGAGGGTATCGAAGCCGGCATCCTGCAGCCGATACGCGCGGAGCTTGTTCATGAGGCCGATCCCGCGGCCTTCCTCGGCGAGATAGAGCAGCGCTCCGGCCCCCTCGGTCGCAATCCGCGCAATCGCGCCCCTGAGCTGGGCCCCGCAGTCGCAGCGCAGGCTGCCGAGGAGGTCGCCGGTGAAGCAGGCGGAGTGCACGCGCACGAGCGGCGCATCCCGCGCCTCCGGTTCGCCGAACAGGACCGCGAACTGCTCCGTGCCACGGTCGGCGGCGCGGAAGGCGATGATCCGCGTATCGCCGGCGGCCTCGAGCGGAACTCGAGCTTCCGAGAGGCGCCGCAGCTTGAAGTCGCGCACGGCCGAGCAGGCCGCGATCTCCGCCGGGGAGACCGAAAGCAGCCGGAGGCGGGCGGCGACCGCACCTCCCCCCGGGCCGAGCGGCGCGATGAGAGCGGCCGGTAGAAGCCGAGCCTCTCTTGCCAGCGCGAGTGCGGCCGGCGCGCAGGCAGCACCCTCTGCCGCCGCCGGCTCGAGCCCGGTCGGGATCGGCAGGCCGGATGAAGGATCCGCGAGCGCGAGCAGCAGTTCCGGGGTCAGCAGCAGGCCGTCGAGGCGAAGTGCCACCAGCTCGGTTCCCCGCTCGAGCGGCTGCCGCAGCACCGCGGCAGCCCGCGCCGGCGCGAGCAGGAGCCCCGGTGGCGTGCCGGCGAGCGCGACAAACTCGGCGAGGCTGCGCAAGGAGGCGGTTTCCGCGGCCAGCACGACGTGACTGCATCCGTCCGCCAGCAAAACGGGCGTGCCAGCCGCCAATTCGGCGGCGGCGCGATCGACCGCGCGGCGCGCAAGCATCGGGGCATCCGCTAGAGACGCGGACGGTCCCACCTGCTCCAGCGGGTTCGAGCGGAACGGCGCACGCGTCATGATTGCTCCGTCGCAGTCACAGGAGGAAGGCGCCATCCCGGCCGCGATGGGCTGGAACCGGCCTCGCGGTCGTGAGGATATGGCGAGTCGGAACCCCTTGTCTTGCGCCGGCGCGCCGAATTGTGTGCATTAGCCATGCCGGCAACCCCCAGCCGCACCGAACGGGAGCTTGCCATACCGGCATCACTTTTTGGTGGAAGATGGCACACGGGGCCGCGACCCGGTGTTTCGGGCCGGCGCCAGGAGGAACAAGGATGGCGGGTGAGCGCCCGATTTTGGTCATCGATGACGATCGCACGCTGCGGGCCACATTGGCCGAACAGTTGGCGGTGGAGGGGGAATTCGCGGCCGTCGAGGCGGCCACGCTCGGGGAGGCTGAGGCACTGCTCGCGGCAAAGGATGCACGCTTCGATGCCGTGATTCTGGACGTCCGCCTGCCAGACGGGGACGGGCGGGACTTCTGCGTGCGCCTGCGCCGCCAAGGGCTCAAAATCCCGATCATCATGCTGACCGGCTCGGACGAGGAGGCGGATGTGGTGCGTGGGCTCGATTCCGGCGCCAACGACTACATCGCCAAGCCGTTCCGCCTGGCCGAATTGCTGGCACGGCTCAGGGCCCAGCTTCGCATCTTCGAAAACAGCGAGGATGCCGTTTTTGCGATCGGCCCTTACGTGTTTCGCCCGGCCGCCAAGCTCCTGCAGGAGCCCGTGCGCAACCGCCGCATCCGGCTGACCGAGAAGGAGACGGCGATCCTGAAGTTCCTCTACCGCTCGGGCAGCCGGCCAGTGGCGCGCCAGGTCCTCCTCAACGAGGTATGGGGCTACAACGCTTCCGTCACCACGCACACGCTCGAGACGCACATCTACCGCCTGCGCCAGAAGATCGAGCCCGATCCGGCCCACGCACGCTTGCTGATCACCGAGGGCGGCGGCTATCGGCTTGATCCGCACGGCCTGCCGCACGCGCCCTAAGCAGGCACACCCGGGCAATCCACACAAGGGCAATCTCAGGGGTTCGGCTGCGGCTTGGCGGGCGCGACCGGCAGCGTGCCGAGCACGCCAGAGCGTGGCGTGGGGCTGCTCCGCGGAGGCCGAGACGTGCCGCTTCCCGCAGGCGGAGCGGCGGCGCCGGGCGGCCCCAGGGGCTTCGCCTCGATGACCGCCGGGGTGGCCGAGGCATGCACCAGCCACTCGCCGAGCGATCGGCGCAGCTGGTACTCGAACTCGACGTTCATCGTGTTCATGATGCGCCGCGTCAGATCGTAGAGCGCCTGGCGGAGCGCCGACCCCTCGCCCGAAGGAGCGTGCTCAGTCTCTGAAACGCGCGCCTCGGCAAAGCCCGATTTCGTGCCGTTCGCGGAATAGACATTGAGCCGCACGGCGAACGAGCCGATCAGCTCCGAGTCGCTTTTCACCAGCGAGGCGTCTTCAATCACGAAGACGGCCTTGCCCGAAGTGCCGTAGGCAGCCAGGCGATCCTTGGCCATCTGGCGCAGCGCCGCGAGCGGCGTTTCAGGCGAGAGCGATTCGAGGTGATCGACATCGCCGCTCGGCTGCCACGCGTTCTCGATCTCGATCGAGGCGACAGAGAGCCGGAGCTTGGGAAGATAATTGTAGCGCAACTGCGGGAAATTCTCGCTCACGGCCGCGCCGGTGGCGCATCCGGCGGCGGCCAGCGGCAACAAAATCAGGACGCGGCGCGGCACCCCGCGGACGTTCATGCGATCGGGCTCCTCCCCGGCGGTTCGTTTGGCCTACCCTGACGCCCACCCGCGCAATGGTCAATCGGCGCGCCCGCGCCCGCCGATGTCGGCACGTGAGAAGCGGAAGTCGAGATTGCAGAATTCGCAGGTCATGATGATCGCGCCGTCGATCGCCATGTGGTCGAGATCATCGATCGGGAACCCTTCGAGGATGCCCGAGAGCCGGGCCCGCGTGCAGCGGCAGCCATAGGCGAGCGAACGCGGCGGCTCCGCGGCGATCCCTTCGCTGTGGAAGAGCCGGTAGAGCAGCCGCTCGGGGGCGAGCCCGTCGTCGAGCAGCTCGGCGTCGGAGAGCGTGCCAGCAAGCGCTGTCACGGTCCGCCAAGCCTCTGTCGCATCCTCGTGATCGGGCCGTGGCCGCGTGCCGCCCGCGGCCGCCACGCGTTCGAGGATGAGTGCGCTGGCGCGCCAGCCGCTCGGGCCGGGCGCAGCGGCAAGGCGCACGAGGCCGGCAAGCTGCACGCTTTCGCGGAAATAGGCGAGCGCCATCTCCTCGAGGCTCTCCCCGCCAAGCGCCACGATCCCCTGGTGGCGCTCTCGCTCAGCCCCCTGATCGACCGTGAAGGCAATATAGCCTCGCCCCAGGAGCGCCGCGGCGGACGGTTCGGCCAGGCTCGCGAGGAGTGCGGCAAGGCGTTCGGAGCGGGTGCGAGCGTAAAAGCGAAGCGCGCCGACATCGGTGCAATCCGCGTGCAGCAGCGACACTGGGCCGTCCCCCTTCACCTGGAGGCTGAACGAGCCGCGAAATCTGAGCGCGGAGGCGAGGCCCGCCACCAGCGCCAGCGCCTGGCCGGCGAGCGTGGCAACCACCGGGTGGTGGCGATGGCGGCCAAGCAGCGCCTCGGCGAGCGGACCAAGACGCACCAGTCGGCCCCGCACCGGGTGGCGCGGCAGGAAGAACGGCAGGACCGCGCGCGGCACCACGATGTCGGGGACATCGGGCCGCAGCCGGTCAAGAAAGGCAGGCATTTCGGTCATCACGGGACTATAGCGGCGGCGCGCCGTCAGGCCACGCATGAGGTTCACGCCGGAAGGCGCATCCAGGCCAGAAGCCGCGGCGTCAGCTCGGCATCCCCGCACAGGAGCCGCTCTGAAAGGGCATCGAGTCGCAGTGAGGCAAGACCGAGATCCGCCCGACCAGAGCGCATGCTCCCGCGCGGCGCGCCACCGCCGAACACTGGCGTCTCCGGCAGCGGCAGCGGGCCCGCGACGCCGACCGGCACGAGCCGGCGCTTGATCAGCCCCCGATAGCGCGTACGAGCGGTAAGTTCCTGGCCCATAAAGCAGCCCTTGCTCCAGGAGACGCCCGAAAGCTCGTTGAACCCGGCTTCGAGCAGCAGCGTCCGCTCGGGTTCGAGATCACGCGAGCCGTCCGGCAGGCCAAGCGCCAGCCGATGCAGATCCCACTCCTCGAAGGTGGCGTCCGCGGCGAGCGGGACGGGCGAAACGAGCCGCCAGCCCGCCTCGGCAAGGCGCGGGTCCGGCGCAGCGATCACGCCGGGCGGGATCTGCGGAACGCCGCCCCAGGCGGCGTACACCGAGAGCTCCTCCGAGGCACGCGCGATGGTGACATCGGCGCGCAACCGATAACGCAGCAGCCGACCAGCGAGCATCGGCGCCTGGAGGCGCTCGCAATCGAGCAGAAGCCTCGCGCCGTCCGCGAATACAAAGAAGTCCGCGAGCCATTTGCCCTGCGCCGTCAGAAGCGCCGCCCACACCGCGCTGCCTGGGGCAACCTTGGCAACGTCGTTTGAGACAAGACCTTGCAGGAACGGCACGCGGTCGGCCCCCGCAATGGCGAGGATTCCGCGGTTCGGGAGGGGCGCGAGGCGAGGCATGCGCCCAAATTGGGTCCTCGCACCGACGCGGGCAAGCCATGCCGGCAGCCTATTCGGAAGAATGCCGGCCGACCGCATTAGGGTCCGGTAGTCATGGCGGGGAGCGTCGGAAAGGCCGGCCCCCTTCATCTTGACAGGCAGGGCCAAGCGTTCTCTCTAACCCGCGAACAGCTTCTGCGGAGGGGTGTAGCTCAATTGGCTAGAGCGCCGGTCTCCAAAACCGGAGGTTGGGGGTTCGAGACCCTCCACCCCTGCCAGCAGCCGGCAACAGGCGGGTTAGAGCCAAGCGGACCGACCGGCAGCCGATGAAAGACGAGAAGGCAGCACGGTAATGGTGGATCCGGCCCAGTTCATCCGGGAAGTGCGGAGCGAGATCGCGAAGGTCACATGGCCATCCCGCCGCGAGACAGCCGTCTCGACCGGACTGGTGATGGCCATGGCAGCCGCGATCGCGATCTTCTTTCTGATCGTGGACCAGATCATCGGGTTCGGAATACATATGCTCTTTGGACTGAGATTCTAGTGCATCGATTCCATGAAAGCAACCGGTTGTGGTGGATTCCCTCGGTACCCCCAGATGCTGGAGTATTAGGCTGGTTCATTGTGGTGGATGGGCATCATGGCGGCGGCGCGGAAGGTGGTGGGGGTTTCGATTTTGGATGCGGACTTGGCGGAGCTTCGTGCGATCGCCCGCTCGCGGACGGAGCCGGCGAGCCGGGTGGAGCGGGCTCGGATTCTGCTGTGCTACCGGGACGATGCGTCGTGCTATGCGGTTGGGCGAGCGGTTGGAGTGACACACCAGACCGTCCAGCGCTGTCTGGCCCGCGCCACTAGGTTCGGGGTCATGGCGGCGCTCGACGACAGCCCGCGGCCCGGCAAAGAGCCCGAGATCATCTGGGAAGCACGCGCGTGGTTGGTGTCGCTGGCCTGCCAAAAGGCCAAAGACGTGGGATACCCGC
>JAKAWQ010000087.1 GCA_021816925.1 Pseudomonadota bacterium | reverse complement strand
CAAGGGTTCGGCTGTTCGCCGATTAAAGTGGTACGTGAGCTGGGTTTAGAACGTCGTGAGACAGTTCGGTCCCTATCTGCCGTGGGTGTTGGAGACTTGCGAGGAGCCGTCCCTAGTACGAGAGGACCGGGATGGACGCACCTCTGGTGCACCGGTTGTCGCGCCAGCGGCATCGCCGGGTAGCTATGTGCGGACGGGATAACCGCTGAAAGCATCTAAGCGGGAAACCCACCTCAAAACGAGGTCTCTCCAAGGGCCGTGATAGACCATCACGTCGATAGGCCGGGGGTGAAAGTGCGGCAACGCATTGAGCTGACCGGTACTAATCGCCCGCAAGGCTCGTGATCCGCCTGCCATGCACAGCAATCATCCACATCTTTCGCGCACACCCGCACCAGAACCCGTCTCACCCGGGAGGGTTGGGCGACCTGGTGGCCATGGCGGGGTGCCTGCACCCGATCCCATCCCGAACTCGGCCGTGAAAAGCCCCAGCGCCGATGGTACTGCGTCTCAAGGCGCGGGAGAGTAGGTCGCCGCCAGGTCCTCCAACCCTCCCTTTCCATTTGCCGCGGGGTGGAGCAGCCCGGTAGCTCGTCAGGCTCATAACCTGAAGGTCGCAGGTTCAAATCCTGCCCCCGCAACCACCGAAACCGACACTCCCGAGGCGAAAGCTCCGGGAGTGTTCGTTTTTTGAGCCGTCCATTCGAGGATCGTGCCGAGGTCGCCATGCAGCGTGGCGTCGATCTCGCCGCGCCTGGGACCGGGCGTGAGCGTGATGTGGTCGATATCAGGACACGGATGGCCTCGGCCGTCTCGGCGCGCTCCTGCGGGCCCTGCCCTCCCTGTGTCGCAACCCAAAAGCGCATCACATCCACCAACCAACCCCGGCAGGACGCCACTTATCTTCCGCGCGAAGTTGTTCAGACAACCGAAGCCAGCCCTCAGTTCCGGGCGATCGCCACCCGCTACGACAAGACCGCTCGCAACTTCCTCGCCGCTATCCATCCGGCCGCCAGCACCATCTGGCTTAATTGACGACACGCCCTAGGCGTTTGGTCCCGGCATGACACTGGCGGCAAAAACATAGCCGGCGCCTCGAACCGTCTTGATGAGCGCTGGCTCGTCCGGATGCGGCTCGATCTTGCGCCTGAGCCGGGCGATGCGAGAATCGATGGCACGATCGTAGGATGCCCATTCCCGCCCCTTGATGAGATCCATGAGCTGATCGCGGTTCAGCACCTGATTGGGATGCAACGCGAATACGCGCAGGAGGTCGAACTCGCCCGCGGTGAGCGACACCTGCTCACCATCAGGGCGGGAGAGCTCGCGACGCACAAGATTGAGCCGGAAGCCGCGGAAAAGAAGAGTCTGTTGGCCGCTCTCGGCGGGCGGGGTCGGCGGCGAGGGCGCGGCGGAGCGTCGCAGAACGGTGCGAATCCTCGCCAAAACCTCGCGCAGATGAAAGGGTTTGGCGATGTAGTCATCGGCGCCCGCTTCGAGACCGGCCACTCGATCAATCAGATCTCCCTTACCGGTCAGCACGATGATCGGCACGGAGGATGTGCGCCGAATCTCGCGCACCAGGGAAAGCCCGTCCTCGCCGGGCATGACGAGATCGAGCAGCACGAGATCGACCGCCTCGCCTTCCAGGAGCGAACGCACCCCATCACCGTCCGCCGCCTCGGTGACCTCGAATCCTTCGCCCGAGAGGTAACGGCGAAGCATCGTTCGTATCGCCTCGGCATCGTCGGCGACGAGAATGTGCGGTGGCTTGCTCACGTCCGGCCAGGGCCCCATCGGATCGAGGATTTTGGGATTTGCCGCGAGAAATCCCGAATCGCCAGGAACTCTAGATCGACCGTAAGGCGTCCGGAAGCGGCGTGGATTGAGAACAAAAACTGAACGGCCACAAACCGCCACATCATGCCATGAAGTATCGACGACCTGCGTCGCAGGCGACGTACTTCGGCATCGGGCGGCCACCGGCCTCCTCCATTCTTCGCCGTCGAAGGCCCGAACATGGCTTGAAGCGGAAGAGAGGGGCACGGAAAATGTTCACGCAGGCCGGGTACGTTGGAAAGTCGAAGCTCGATTTTCCCGAGTTTGGCGTGGCGCGCGGCACTCCGTGGCGGAGCGTGGAAGGAACGGGCCGAGAGCAGGGGCCGGAGCTTGGCGCCGCGAGCGAGCCGCGATGCCGGGGGAGGGCCGGCGGCGCAGCCTGTGGGGTGCTGCAGACCAAACGGGCCGGAGAAATGCTGTTCTCGCAGGGCGATCGCGCCGACGGCGCATACGAGGTCGTACGCGGCATGCTTCGCCTCTACAAAATGCTGCCCGATGGACGACGCCAGATCACGGGATTTGTGTCGACCGGGGAATTGGTCGGTGTCACGCCGAATGGCGCCCGCCCCTACACCGCCGAGGCGGTCACGGATCTGGTGCTGTGCCGCTTCCCGCCTGCCGCCTTCGATCGGATGATCGACGAGCAGCCTGGGTTTGCCCGTCGCCTGCTGTCCGCCACAGCCGACGACCTTGACGCGGCGCAGGAGCAGATGCTGCTGCTTGGCCGCATGACCGCCGTGGAGAAGGTCGTGAGCTTCCTCCTGGTGCTGGCGAAACGCCAAGGTGGCGTATTGGCGCGGTTTGTGGACCTGCCGATGGGTCGGAACGACATCGCCGATTATCTCGGGTTGACGATCGAGACCGTCTCGCGCACGCTGAGCCGATTGAAGCAAGCAGGCTCGATCGGACTTCCGACGCCGACCAGGGTGGAAATCCGCGACATAAGGCGCCTCGAAATGCTGGCCCACGATGGCGCCGCTGCGGCAGCCTGAGCCCTGGCAAGGCCGGGAATGGGCGCCGCGGCCCGCGCTCGTGCGGCCAGGCGCCTTCGTGCCGGTTCGACCCTCGGAACGTCCAAGCACGATGAGACCGCCGAATACCACCCCCGCTCTTGCCCCGACGGACGCACGCCTGGCACTCCTCGTCGATGGCGATACGGCAACCCGACGGCTCTGCCGGGAGACGCTCGAAGGCCTCGGGTTTCTTGTCGCAGTCGTCGAGACCGGCGTGGCGGCGGTGGTGGCAGCGCGGGAAGCAGAACCCCGGATCATTTTCATCGAGGCCCAGCTCGTCGATGCGCCGGCACGGACCGTCGTCGCATGGCTGCGCGAGAACCCGTCACTTGCCGCAACACCGATCGTGCTTCTCGCCAACCGCAGCCCGGCGAGCCTGCGCGACCCGGAGCAGCCTCCTGGCACTTTGCTCACCAAGCCGGTGTCGGCACGGTCCATTCGCCGTATCATCGCTGCGTTGCTGGGAGGGGAGCCAATGCCCCGGCGGGACGGCGCGGGAGATTGATCGGGATCAAGGCGGTCGGGTCCCTGACTCTGCATGCTGAGAAATTGATGGTGTGAAATCTCCGGCGAGACCGAGGAGGAAGCAATGAGTGACGACCTGCAACTGCAGCAACGCGTGATTGATGAGCTCGACTTCGAGCCGAGCGTCAACGCTGCGCACATCGGCGTAGCCGTGAAGGATGGCGTCGTGACCCTCTCGGGTCATGTCGAAAGCTATGCAGAGAAATACGCAGCCGAGCGGGCGGTGCGCCGGGTGAAGGGAGTCAAGGCCGTGGCAATGGAGCTTGATGTTCGGCTGCCAGAAGACCGGAAAGTTGCCGACGACGAGATCGCCGAGCGGGCGGTTCGCATCCTGACCTGGGACAGCTCGGTGCCTGGTGACCGGATTACGATCAAGGTCGAGCACGGGGTGGTCACCCTCGGAGGCGAGGTGCTTTGGCGCTTTCAGCGCGACGCAGCGGAGCACGATATCCACAAGCTGAGCGGCGTCAGGGCGGTGATCAACAACATTACGGTCATGCCGCAGGTAAGGGCGGCCGACGTGCAGGCCAAGATCCGTGCCGCGCTCGAGCGCAATGCCGAGATCGAGGCAGGCAACGTGGCCGTATCCGTCTCCGGCGGCAAGGTGGTGCTGACGGGACGCGTGAACGCCTGGGCCGAGCGCGCGGCAATCGAACGGGCCGCGTGGTCGGCGCCGGGCGTCCGGGAAGTTGAAGACAAACTCGTGATCGCCAGGGCGTAGGCGGGCGCTGCGCCATCGATTGACGTGGATCATGGTCGCCCTCACCTAGCCAGGCTAGCTTTTCGAGTTGCGCAAGCGGTTGGCACAAGGCCTTGCGGATGGAGGAGAGATATGGCTCAGGTACCGGTTGAGAAGAAGCAGTCGAACGTCGCGCCTGCTACCGATCCTTTTCGGGCGCTTCGCAACGAGATGGATCGGATTTTCGATCGCTTCACCACAGGTTTCGGCTTTCCCTCTTTCGGGCGGGTGTTCGACATGGCACCGGCTTGGCAATCCGACTGGTTGCTGGGTGATGGACTACCGGCGGTTGATCTGACCGAATCCGATCAAGCCTACAAGGTTGCGGCCGAGCTTCCGGGCATGACCGAGAAGGACGTCGAGGTCTCGGTGACGGACGACATCTTGGTGATCAAAGGCGAAAAGCGGGAAGACCGAGAGGAGAAGACCGAAAACCGGCACGTCTCCGAGCGTGCCTATGGCTCCTTCCGGCGAAGCTTCTCCCTGCCGGCGGGCATCGATTACGACAAGATGGCAGCCAGCTTCGCCAACGGGGTGCTGACCGTGACTCTGCCCAAGGCGCCTGAGGCACAGAGGAAGGAAAAGAAGATCGAGGTGAAGGCAGGCTGATCCGCTTCCGTTTGGAAAACGGCGTGGCCCGGGCGGATGGTTCCGTCCGGGCCGACCGTGTGCTCGTAAGGGCAGGGCAGCGTGCCGGCGGGATCGCGCGTGCGACGGGCAGGCGAGAGCGAGGATACCCCCGTTGGACTGAGCCACGCTCGACGAGCCAAGCGGTGAGGTTGCCGGCATCAGTGGGTCATCAGCAACGGAAGCAGGCTTGCGCCGACGATGGCGCGTGTTGCGCCGCCGAAGAGCGCTTCCTGCCAGGGCGCGTGGCCGTAGCCACCCATGACGAGGAGATCCGCCCCTTCCTCGCGCGCTGCCGAGAGAAGCTGCCCGCCCGCCCCGACGCCGGGCACCGGGAGGAAACGGTGAACCTTGGCCGCCACACCGTGCATGCCGAGATACACCTTGAGCGCGTCGGCGCTCTCTTCGTGCCGATTGTCGATTGTAACGATCGTGACCGCGTTCGCCTCGGCGAGGAACGGAATTGCGGCGGTTGTGGCGCGCACGGCCTGCGCCGAGCCGTTCCAGCCGACGGCAATGCTGGTGCCCAACACGGACGGCGGTTCGGTCGGGGCGAGCAGAACTGGGCGGCCCGACTGGATCAGCGCCTGCTCGACAGTGTCGGTATGCGGCTCTTCGACAACGCGTTCGGATCGGCCGAGCACGACGAGATCGAAGAAACGAGCGCGGCGGGCAAGGAACACCGGCGCGTCGCCGGTTTCCTCATGCCACGAGGCGCTTGGCTTGCCGGGCGTCGCGGCGTCGACGAGCGGAAGGCCATGGCGGGCGGCAGCTTCGATGAGGGCCGCCTTGGTACGATCGGCCATCGCCGCGGCGCTCGCGGTGATGTGGTCGATCCATCCGTTGTCGAGCGGCATCATGCCACCGGCGCCGCCGGCAGCGAGCATGAGCTGCTCGACGTCAAGCCGCACGTGCATGGCCTCAAGATGGGCGCCGAACCGGGCGGCCAGCCGGCAGGCCAGCTCGACCGCACCATGGTTCGCACTGCCGCCGCTGGCACCGGCAAGAATCGTTCTGATGGCCATGATCTCCTCCAGTCAACCTGAGCCGCGCGACACATAAAGAATGATGATTGTTCGTCATCATGCCCTCGCTCGGCTTTGCTGATCAATGCCACGGTACCGCCTGCTCTCTCCGTAATCCGACCCCGGGCTGTATCGGTTCCGGACGCTTGTTCCGCGATGCCGGAGCGGATGTTGATCCCGGCCGAGGGGAGCGGCCAGCAGCATCACGAATGCCCGCGAAGGCTTGCGGTCGGCGACAAAAGGTATTTCCAGGTGGCGGCCGAGGCGGCATTCCGGCCGGGCTCACCAGGTGAGGACCATTCCGTCGTATCCCGGCTCGACCCCCGGCGGGAGGTGGCTCACGAGCCAGGACCAATCCATATCGTTGCTCATGTGGGTGAGAATGGTGCGGCGGGGCGAGAGCCGCGTGGTCCAGCCGAGGACTTTCTCGAGATGGGCGTGGCTGACGTGGGGTCCGAAGCGTTGGAAGCAACCGACGATCCAGGTGTCGATGCCGGCGAGGACTGCGAAGGCAGCCTCGTCGAGGTCGAGCACATCGGTGGAGTAGGCGAAACAGCCGACGCGCAGGCCGAGCGTGTGGACGAAGCCGTGATCCTGGTCGAAGAGCCGTACATCCATGCCCGCCAGCGTGATCGTATCGCCCGGGATCACCGCGCGGGTCTCGAACGCCGGACGGAAGAAGCCGGGCCCCCGCCATGGGCGGAAAGCGTAATCGAAGCGACGGGCGAGTTCGGCAAACACCGGGGCGGTGGCGCAGGCAGGAAGCGGGCGGGCAACGATGCGGTTCAGGATGCGCACCTCGTCGAGTCCGGCAATGTGATCGGCGTGCGCGTGGGTGAAAAGAATCGCGTCCACACGCGGAATCGCACAAGCGAGGAGCTGAGCGCGCAGGTCGGGGGGCGTGTCGACGAGCAGGCGTTCGCCGCCCGCACTTTCGATGACGATGGCAGCGCGGGTGCGGCGGTTGCGCGGCTCATTCGGATCACAGACGCCCCAGTTGCCCCGCCCATCCGGTCCGCCGACCAGCGGAACGCCGGCCGAGCCCCCCGAGCCCAGCATCACGACGCGCATGCGGCCTTGCGGAAGAGGCGGCGGAAGTTGGCGGTGGTGATGCGGGCGAGCACGTCCGGGTCGAGACCGCGAATGCGGGCGAGAACGGCGGCAGTGTGGGCGACGAAGGCAGGTTCGTTTCGCTGGCCGCGCACCGGGACCGGAGCAAGGTAGGGGGCGTCCGTCTCGACGAGCAGGCGTTCGGCGGGAAGATCGCGTGCGATCTCTCGCAGTTCCCCGGATTTAGGGAATGTAAGAATACCGGAAAAGCTGACGTAGCCCCCATGGGTGATGGCGAACTCGGCAAGATGGCGGGAAGATGAGAAGCAGTGCAGAAGAAAATCGAATGGCCCGAGTTCCTCGAGGGAATCGCGGAGCACGCGCTCGATATCGGCATCCGCGCTGCGCGCGTGGATGGCAAGCGGCAGACCCGCCTTGTGCGCGGCACGGATATGGGCCCGAAAGCTCTTCTCCTGAATTTCGCGCGCTGGCTCCTTGTAAAACCAGTCGAGGCCAGTTTCACCGATGCCAATGACCTTCGGATCGGCGGCGAAAACTGCAATCGCCTTCGGCGCCGCTTGCGACGCCTCGGCAGCGTGGTGGGGATGTACGCCAACCGTGCACCAGACATTGGCGTGTGCCCGGGCACGAAGGAGGAGTGCCTGCGACTGGGCAAGCGTCGTGCCAATGCTGACGACCTCGCCCACTCCGGCAGCCGCGGCGCGGGTCAGCACGGCGGCCAATTCCGTATCGTCGTAATAGTCGAGATGGCAGTGGGAATCGATCAGCATGCCGGCAGTGTTTGTCATGCGGCGCCGGGTATGCCTAGCCTGGAAAATCCCCGGGCGTGACTCTTGGGATTTCGGATCACCGAATTGAGCAATCGGCGGCCGTTGCAGTGAACGGGACCGCCGGCCTCGGAAAGGCCGGGTTTTGCGGGCTCGGCGGCGTGCCGGCGCCAGGGTTGACAGAGATCGCCGCCTCGGCCGCGGCGCATGCCCCGCCGATCCGCGATGGGGCACGGCATCCGCGTCGATGCAAGGGCAAGAACGGCGTCATCGGATGTGACGTGAGGGGGGTGCAAGCGGACCAGTTTCTTCAGGGCCACGACACCGGCGGCGAGTTTGATCGAGCGGATCGGAATCTTCCGGTTGTCCGTGGTCCCGAAAAGGGAAGGCCGGTCGCCCACAAGGCCGGAACTGCCCGGCGGAGCCAATCCATGATGGCAGTCAGAACCGAAGAACCCCGCCGGATCGACAGATAGGCGGTATCTGGGTTGTCTCCCGTCGGATGCGCTCCGTCGAGCTTCACTCTGCGGTCCGGCGCGCTCATGTTCCGAACCTCGAGGCGAAGAAATCGTTCTCGATCATCAACTGCCTGATTTCCGCATTTACCTCCTCGATCTCCCGCTGCGCCCCCGTTTCAGCCTCTCGACGCTACCGCGTGAATGCGTCCATCGAGTAGCACCGCAGCCCATCCAGTACCGCTCGCACCAGATGGCTGCCTCGCGCCGGCCAGGGGTTCATCGACGCGGGCTCATCGAAACGGGCCTCGAGCATGCGTGCCGCGTTCTGGTACAAGCCACCCCGTGCTGCGCGAGCCCCGTGGATCGCCCGCCGCCTTCGACAGGGTACCAGCGTCACCCGCGTCGCCGAGAGAAACCCGCGGCAAGGTCGCGTTCAGGAACTCCCTGAAGCCCGGTGCGCCGGGCCCGATAAGCCCGAAAAGGTCGCTCCCGAGGCCTATTCCCCCGCTCCGTCACCCTGCTGAGCCAGGCATCGGGAGATAAGCCTTAGTTATTGCCAGATTACCACATTACCACAGCAATAACGCCTCGGGACACCGCCGGCGCGATCCAAACCATTCCGGTCAATGATCTGGATCAATGCGGCATGGTAGACACGCACTCGAAGATCGTTCCTACACTGACCCAAATGGGGCGCCGGGCATGACCCAAACATCTTCAGATCGAGGCTGGAGTCTGCGACCCTCCCAGCGACCTTCGGAACAAGGGCGGGCTTCCTCGGTACCCCGCGAATGCTCGGCCGAAATGGTACCGGAGTGGTCGCGCCTCATTTCTACGCCCACCTTGGCTTTCCTCGGCGTGCTGCTCGGCCTCTCTCTCCTCGCCCGGCCGGCGCACGCCATCCCGGCGTTCGCCGAACAGACAGGCCTCAATTGCTCGGCTTGCCACGAAGGGTTCCCGCAGCTCAACGCCTTCGGCCGCGCCTTCAAGCTGAACGGCTACGTGCTCGGCGGCAGCATCCCAAGCTGGAAGAACTTCGCCGGAATGGTCCAGATGGGCTGGTCGCACTTCAACACCAACGTGCCCGGTGGTGCTGCCCCGGCTACGGTTCCAACGACGTTTTCTCTGTCCAACAGTTATCCGCCTTCTATGGCGGCGCGATCTACGCACCGCTCGGCCTCGGCGCGCTCATCCAATGGACGTGGGACGGCGTGGGCCACCTCTGGGACTGGGACAACACCGACATCCGCCTGGCCCGGCCCATGCGACTGTTCGGCCATGACCTCGTAGTCGGCACAACCCTGAACAACAATCCCTCGGTCGCGGATGTCTGGAACACGCTGCCGGCCTGGGGTTATCCGTTCATCGATTCGAGCCTGGGCTTCGGCACCGGCGATTTCTCCCCCTATATCGCAGGCCTCGCCCAAGCGGTGTGGGGCGGCGGCGGGTACTTCGATTACAACAAGTGGGTTTATGGCGAGTTTGATCTCTACCGGTCGCTCTCGAACGGCCAAAGCAAGGCGCTGACCGGGGGCGAGGTCAGCGGGCTCAGTATCCCCGGCGTGGCGGTATATGGCCGGCTCGCCGTGCACCACACCTTTGGTAACCACAGCTTCATGCTCGGCACGTTCGTGCTGAACGCCAATCCCCAACCGACGGGCCCGATCAGGGGCTTCGGTACAGACCAGATCACCGACGTCGGTGTGGATGGGATGTATCAGTGGATTTCCGGCGTGAACGCCGTCACCGTGAACGCGGCCTACACGCACGAGCATGCTTCCTGGAACGCAAGTTTCAACCCCGGCCTGCCGACCGGTCCGCTCGTCAGCAACAATGCAGATTACTCCGACTACTTCAACGCCAACGTCCAGTACCTCTGGAACCAGAAGATCGGCGGTGTGCTGGGATATTTTTACAACTCCGGCTCGGCGGACCCGCTACTTTAGGGCACCAACACCGGCAAGCCGAACACCCGGGGATATTCGGCGGAGATCGACTACTATCCGTTCAACAACAGCGGGCCGAAGTTTTTCCCCTGGATCAACATGAAACTCTTCGCCCAATACACACGGTATTCGCAGTTCGACGGCGCGGCGAAGAACTACGACGGGAGCGGACGCAATGCTTCCGACAACAATACCCTGTTCCTCGGCGTATGGCTTGCGTTTTGATGCGCAGCCGGGCGGAGAGGGTGCTGCCATTTGCGGGCGAATCGCCCGGCTCGCATACTCTCCGCTTCAGGCCCCGGTCCAGGGTGCACGGTTTGCTCCCGGGCCTCGGGACCGTGGTTCCTCAAGGAGCCTCTCCCGATTCTTCCCGCGCACGGTGGCGGCATCGGGAGGTGTGCCAATTCAAAGCATGACCACCAAGGAGACTCTGCCGTGAAGAAAAGCCTCGTCTTCGCCTGGGTGCTGGTCTTGGCCCCGCTCGCCGTCCCTCGCGCGCACGCCGCTAGTGCGGCGCAAGGCAAGGCCGCGTTCCCGATCTGCGCGGCCTGCCACAGCCTCGATCCCGGCGTCAACAAGATCGGGCCGAGCCTGCACGGGATCATCGGCAGCAAAGCCGGCACGGCGCCGGGATTTTCCTTCTCCCCGGCGATGAAGAAGGCGGGGTTCTCCTGGACCCCTGCGAAACTCGCGCAATATATCGACGACCCGCAGCGCGTGGTGCCTGGCAACCGGATGCCCTATGCCGGCACTCACAACATGAATACCGCCAAGTCGATCGTCGACTATCTCGAACAGGTCAGCAAATGAACTGAGACCATGGCAAGTGGTGGCGCACGCGGATCATGGGCCTTTGGCTTGCCATCGGCGGGCTGCTTGGCGTGGTGCTTGCGCCGTTGGTGCTCGCCCTCCGCCGTCCTCTGCCGGTTGAAACGCGCGGGCACGCGCAAGGCTTCTATATCGCCGAGCTTGCCGAGCTGGACCGGGAGCGCCAGCAGGGGCTGATCTCGCCCGCCGAGCACGAGAGCGCCCGTCTCGAGGTCGCGCGGCGCTTGCTTGCCGCCGCCGGGCGTGCCCCGGCGGTGCCCGCTCCGGCACTGCATCGCTGGCCCATCCTGGCAGCCGCCGCACTCACTTCCCTCGCGGCAATCCTGCTCTACCTCAGGGTCGGCTCTCCCGGCCTGCCGGCTGCGCCAATTGCGGCGCGCATTGCCGACGCCCGTGCGCTGATCGCAAGGCTCCATGCCGAAATGTCCGCCCTGGTCGGCGATCCCACGCCGCTCTGGCGAGCGGATATCATGCTCGGCAGCGCCGAGGGCGACCGACAGAACTGGCTCGCCGCGGCCACGGCGTGGAAGGCGGCGCTCGCCATCCATTTCGATGCGACGCTCGCGGCCCAGACAGCCGAGGCGGAGACGCGCGCGCACGGGCGGGTCACACCGGACGCCGCGACGCTCTACCGCCGCGCGCTCGCCGCCGCTCCCGCGGATGCGCCGTGGCGCGCGGCTGCGGAGATGCGACTCAAAGAGGCCGCCCAGTCGCGCGCAGGGCGATAGCTATGTCGCCTGAGGAAGTCATACCAACCCGCGTGGTCGGTGACTCTTGGGGCTTCTCGAAATTGCTGAATTCTGATTCGCTCTGCGGGGCGGCGATTCGCGCTTGGGAGGCACTGAATGGGCGTGGCACTGACGATCACACGGGCGGACCACACGCCGGC
>JAKAWQ010000018.1:0-52500 GCA_021816925.1 Pseudomonadota bacterium | reverse complement strand
GATCGTGTTGCGGAAATCGACCGTTCGCCCCTGCCCATCCGTCAACCGCCCGTCGTCGAGCACCTGGAGAAGCACGTTGAACACGTCCTCGTGCGCCTTCTCCACCTCGTCGAACAGGACCACCTGGTAGGGCCGCCGGCGCACCGCCTCGGTCAGCACGCCGCCCTCGTCGTACCCGACATAGCCGGGCGGCGCGCCGATCAGCCGGGCAACCGAGTGCTTCTCCATGAACTCGCTCATGTCGATGCGCACCATCGCCCGCTCGTCATCGAACAGGAACGCCGCCAGCGCCTTGGCAAGCTCGGTCTTGCCCACGCCCGTCGGCCCGAGGAACAGGAAGCTGCCGATCGGCCGATTGGGATCCGAAAGCCCCGCGCGCGCCCTGCGCACCGCGTTCGCAACCGCCGTCAGCGCCTCCTCCTGGCCGACGACCCGCGCCCTCAGCTCCTCCTCCATCCTGAGGAGCTTCCCCCGCTCACCCTCCAGCATCCGGTCCACCGGCACGCCGGTCCAGCGCGAAACAACGGCGGCGATCCCTTCCTCGGTCACCGCCTCGTTGACCAACCGCCCGGCACTCTGCTGCGCCGCCAGATTCTTCTCAAGCTCCGGAATCTTGCCGTAAAGCAACTGCGAGGCACGCGCGAGATCACCGTGCCGCTGCGCCACCTCGGCCTCGCTCTTCGCCTGATCGAGCCGCTCCTTGAGCTTCTGCGCCTCCGTCAACCGCGCCTTCTCGGCCTGCCATTCGGCGCTCATCGCGTTCGATCGCTCGTCGATCTCAGCCAGCTCCTTCTCGAGCTTCGCCAGCCGCTCACGCGACGCCGCATCCTCCTCCTTCTTCAGCGCCTCGCGCTCGATCTTGAGCTGAATCAGCCTCCGGTCCAGCTCATCGAGAGCCTCGGGCTTGGAATCGACCTGCATCCTGAGCCGGCTCGCCGCCTCGTCCACAAGGTCGATCGCCTTGTCGGGGAGAAAGCGGTCGCTGATATAACGATTGGAAAGCGTGGCCGCCGCCACCAGCGCGCCATCGGTGATGCGCACGCCGTGGTGCAGCTCGTATTTCTCCTTGATCCCGCGCAAAATTGAGATCGTATCCTCGACACTTGGTTCGGCCACGAACACCGGCTGGAAGCGCCGCGCCAAGGCGGCATCCTTCTCGATGTATTTGCGGTATTCGTCGAGTGTCGTCGCCCCGACGCAGTGCAAAGTCCCGCGTGCGAGCTCCGGCTTAATCAGGTTGGAGGCATCCATCGAGCCTTCGGCACGGCCGGCCCCGACGAGATTATGCAGCTCGTCGATGAAGAGGACGATCTCCCCGCTCGCGGCCTCGATCTCCGAGAGCACGGCCTTGAGCCGCTCCTCGAACTCGCCGCGGTATTTCGACCCCGCCACCATCGCGCCGAGATCGAGAGCGAGCAACCGCTTGCCCTTCAGCGCCTCGGGCACATCGCCATTGACGATCCTGAGTGCCAACCCCTCGACGATCGCCGTCTTGCCGACGCCCGGCTCGCCGATCAGAACGGGATTGTTCTTCGTGCGGCGCGCCAGCACCTGGATCGTGCGCCGGATCTCCTCGTCCCTCCCGATCACCGGATCCAGTTTTCCCCCGCGCGCAAGCTCGGTCATGTCGCGTGCGTATTTCTTCAGCGCATCGAACGTCGCCTCGGCGCCGGCGCTGGTCACCTTCCGCCCCTTGCGGATCTCGCCCAACGCCTTCTCGATCGCCGCAGCCGATGCGCCGTTTGCCCGCAAGGCCCGCGCACCTGGCCCCTCGCCCGCGGCAAGCGCAACCAGCAACCGGTCCTGCGCCACGTATTCATCGCCCGCCTTCTCGGCGGCGCGCTCGGCGGCATCGAGCACGCGCACAAGCTCCGGTGTCACCTGCGGCTGACCCGCACCAGGGCCCTGCACCTTCGGCTGGCGCGCAATCTCGGCTTCGATGGCCGCCTTGACCGGAGCCGGATCGCCGCCGGCGGCACTGATCAGGCCCGAAGCCGCCCCTTCCTCATCGTCGAGCATCGCCTTGAGCAGATGCTCGGGCGTGATCCGTTGATGATACTCACGCGTGGCGATGGTTCCCGCGGCCTGCAGGAAGCCGCGGCAGCGCTCGGTGAATTTCTCCATGTTCATAGGCTCTGTCCCTTCGCGTAGGCGACAGCCCCGCCCGACCCCCGGAGGCAGCCCTGGCAGGACCTTTGTCCGGGGACATGGTAGAGCAGGGTGATCGCCTCAAGAGGCCATCGCCGCATGCGAATCGAATACCTCTACCGCTATCCGGTGAAGGGACTGACCGCCGAGGCCATCGAGCAAACCACCCTCGAGCCCGGCGGCGCCATCCCCTGGGACCGGGCCTTCGCCCTCGCCCAGGGCGATGCCGCCTTCGACCCCGCGGCGCCGCGCTGGCTCCCCAAGGCCAACTTCATGTGCCTGATGAAGAATGCCACCATCGCGCGCCTTAAGGCGAGCTTCGACCCGCGCAATGGCCAGCTTGCAGTCCGCGCCCCCGACGGCTCGACCTGTGTTGCCCACGCTTTGACGCCCGAGGGACGCGCCAGCATCGAAGCTTTCCTGGTCCGCTTCCTCGGTCCGGAGGCCCGCGGCACGCCCCGCTTCCACTACGTCCCCGGCCATGTCTTCTGCGACCAGCGCCGCCCGGTCGTGAGCCTCATCAACCTCGCAAGCCTCGCCGACTTCGAGCGCAAGGTCGGAGCCCCGCGCGAGCGGATGCGGTTCCGCGCGAATATCTATTTCTGCGGCGCGCCCGCCTGGCGCGAACTCGAATGGGTCGGCACCGAGCTCCAAGCCGGCGGCGTTCGCCTGCGCGTCGTCAAGCGCATCGCCCGTTGCCCGGCAACCGAGGTCAATCCATCGACCGGCGAGCGTGATGCCGACCCGGTGGCGGAACTCACCGCTGCCTACGGCCATCGTGATCTCGGCATTCATGCAGAGGTCACCGCCGGCGGCGCCATCGCGGTCGGTGATGCGATCGAACTGATGGCCGGCTGACGCTCCTCTCGCCGCGCCCGATGCCCGATCCTACGCGCGAGGGCGCGTTTGCCTTGCTCTCCGCTGTTCTCGATCGGCATATTCCGCTCGATCGCGCGATCGCTTCGCTGCCGGCGATGCCATCCAGCGACCGCGCCGCCGCGCACCGGCTCACCGCCACCGTGCTCCGCCGGTTGGGCAGCCTCGATGCCGCCCTCGAGCCCCTCCTGCGCCATGCCCCTCCCATCCCGGTCCGCCACGCGCTCCGGCTCGGCGCCGCGGGGCTCCTGCTGCTCGATCTGCCCGCTTACGCTGCCGTCGCCACCGCCGTCTCCCTGGTCCGGAGCCAAGGCTTCGCACCGTTCTCCGGCCTGGTGAACGCCGTTCTACGCCGCCTCGCCGCCGCCGGCCCGGCTCTGCTCGAAGGGCTCGACGCCCCGCGGCTCGACACCCCCCCCTGGCTTTGGGCAGCCTGGGGATCAAATGCGCGGGCGATCGCCACCGCCCATGCCCGGGAGCCGCCGCTCGACCTCACGCTCCGGCCCGGCGCACCGCTGCCGGAGGGTGGCATACTCCTTTCCACCGGCTCGGTGCGCTTTTCCCCCGGAACGCAGGTGACCACGCTGGACGGCTTTGCAACCGGGGATTTCTGGGTGCAGGATACCGCAGCGTCGATGCCCGCCCGCCTGCTCGCCCCGCGGCGCGGAGAACGCGTGGCCGACCTCTGCGCCGCACCCGGCGGCAAGACCGCGCAACTCGCTGCCCTCGGCGCACGTGTCATCGCCCTCGATCGCGACCCTGCACGGCTCGAGCGCCTGCGGGCGAACCTCAAGCGGCTCCGCCTCGATGCCGAGGTGATCCTCGCCGATGTCAACCGCTGGGCGCCTGAAGAGCTCTTCACCGCCGTGCTGCTCGACGCGCCCTGCAGCGCCACCGGGATCATCCGCCGGCATCCCGATATCGCCCGTCTTCGCAGCCCGCGCGATCTGGCCTCGTTCACGGCCCTGCAAGACCGACTGCTCGAAGCCGCCGCCAGGCTCCTCGCCCCGGGTGGACGAATCATCTACGCCGTCTGCTCGCTCCAGCCCGAAGAGGGGCCAGCACGCATCGCGGCGGCGTGTGCGCGCTTGCCGCTCGTCCTCGATCCCTTCACGCCCTCGGAACTCGCCGCCCTGCCCGAGGCGCGCACTGCCGAGGGCGCCTTTGCGACGCATCCCGGCCTCTGGCCGGAACAAGGCGGCATGGACGGCTTCTTCACCGCACGGCTGCACCGAAGCTGACCCCGGGAGTGGGCAGAGGGACGCCATGCATCCAAATCGCAGCCCCCTGGTCCCGCGGTTGGCCCGGTCGGATCAGTGCCCGGCTGGATGAGCGCTTGTGCGGCATGGATTCGGCCCTCTAGAAAACGTCCATGCCGGCAAAAACTCCGGTCCGGACGATCGTCGCCCCGAGCCTCCTCTCGGCCGACTTCGCGCGCCTTAAGGAAGAGGTCACGGCGATCGAGCAGGCATCGGCGGACTGGCTGCATCTTGACGTCATGGACGGTCATTTCGTTCCCAACATCAGCTTTGGGCCCTTGGTGCTGCGCGCGCTCCGCGCCCATTGCGGCTTACCCTTCGACGTGCATCTGATGATCGCGCCCGCGGATCCCTATCTCGCCGCCTTTGCCGAAGCCGGGGCCGACCATATCAGCGTGCATGCGGAAGCGGGGTCGCATCTGCATCGTTCGTTGCAGGCCATCCGCGCACTCGGTCGCAAGGCCGGCGTCGCCATCAATCCCGCGACACCTGCCCTTGCGGTTGCGCCCGTGCTCGATCTCGTGGACATCGTGCTTGTCATGACGGTGAATCCTGGGTTCGGGGGACAAACCTTTCTTCTCTCCCAGCTTGCCAAGATCGCGGCACTGCGCGCGATGATCCAAGAGACCGGCCGGCCGATCGCGCTGGTAGCGGACGGTGGCATAACCCCTGCGGTTGCCGGCGCCTTGCGCGCCGCCGGCACGGACGTACTGGTCGCGGGCACGGCGGTGTTCGGCACTGCCGACTATGCCGGGGCGATTGCCGCACTTCGCGAGCAATCCCCGGAGGGCACCGCGTGAGCATGGCCGATTCACGCCGCTGGCTGCGCCGGGCGCGCCGCGCGTTCGTCCGCCTCCAGCAGTTCCGTCCACTGCACGTCCCGGATGCACCAGCGCAGGTCGCAAGCGATCCCTGGCCGGGCGACGCCGCTTGCGGCGCACGGCTCGTCAAGGGCGAGCTCGACGTTGCCGGCACCGCTCGGGCGTTGCGTCCGGGCGGATGGAATCAGTTCAACGACCAAGCCATGCTGCGCGCCGCCGCGCACGGATTTACCTGGCTCCGGGACCTGCACGCCCTTGGCACCGACGCCGCACGTGGGCGCGCCCGCACCCTCGTCTCCGACTGGATCGCAACCCAACACACCGACCCGCTCGCGGAACGTCCGGATGTCATCGGTGCCCGTATCGCTGCCTGGCTCGGCCATTACGATTTCTTCGCGGCCTCGGCCGATGACGCCTTCCGCCAGCGATTGATGAGCCGCACCGCCGCCGACGCAGCGGCAGTCGCCGCTGCGCTGCCGGTGGAGGAACTCGATCAGCGTGCGCTCACCGCGCTCAAGGGGCTGATCGCGGCGGCGGTCGCCCTGCCCGAGCACGCGGCGCTGCTCACTCGCGCGCTTCGCTTTCTTCCGCAGGAGATTGCCCGCCAGATCCTCCCGGACGGGTGCCACGTGGAGCGTAGCCCCGCCGTACAGCTTGCCGCGCTCCGGGACTTGATCGAGATCCGCTCCTTGCTGCAGAGCATCAATGCGACTCAACCGGCGCCGCTCGGGAGCGCCATCGAGCGCATGGTCCCTGCACTCAGGAGCCTGCGCCATGGCGATGGAGGGCTCGCCCTCTTCAACGGCAGCAAGGAAGATAGCCCCGCGTCGATCGACCTCGTGCTGGCCCAGGCCGGTCGGGGTGGACGGCCCCTCCCCGCCCTGACCGACGCCGGCTTCTACCGCCTCGCTGCCGGGCGCAGCGTGCTGATCGTCGATGCCGGCGTGCCGGCGCCACGCGGCCTTGACCGCTTTGCCCACGCCGGCACGCTCTCGCTCGAGCTTTCCGTGGGTCGCGAGCGGCTTGTGGTCAATTGCGGAGCCGCTCCCGCCGCCTCGGAAGCGTGGCGCGATGCGCTGCGGGCCACCGCTGCTCACTCCACGCTTGTCATTGCCGACGTCAATTCTTCCGAACTCGCACCCGACGGACTCCGCCGGCGCCCGGAGAAGGTCGAGGTCGAACGGCAGGAGGCAAGCGGTGCGCACTGGCTGGAAACCAGTCATGACGGCTGGTCGAAGCCGTTCGGCGCCATCCATCGCCGCCGCCTCTACATGGCCGAGAGCGGCGAGGACATCCGCGGCGAAGATGCGATCGAAGCACCGATCCCGCAGGCCTTCACGATCCGCTTCCACCTCCATCCCGGCGTTACCGCAAGCCTCCAGCAAGACAGTGAGGCGGCTTTGCTCCGTCTGCCGTCCGGCGCCGGGTGGCGGCTGCGTGCCGAGGGCGCACGCATGACCCTTGAGGAGAGCATCTACCTCGGCAACAATGAAGCGCGACGCGCCGAACAGGTGGTGCTGACCGGCTATGCGGACGGCCCGCAGCAGGTCAAGTGGGCCGTAAGCAAGGTCGGATAAGATCACCGCGCGCGAATGAAGGTCGTCGAGGTCACCAACACGGACTTCGCGCTGCGGCATTTCCTCCTGCCTCTGATGCGCGCTGGCCGTGCCCGCGGCCACGATATGATCGGCGTTGCTCCCGAGGGTGCATTGCTCGAGGTTGCGCGCGCCGAGGGATTCCGCGTCATCGCGCTGCCGTTCGTTCGCCGCCTCTCACCCACCGCGCACCTCGCCTCGTTCCGCTCGCTGCTCGCTACCTTCCGCGCCGAGCGGCCCGATCTCGTCCACGCTCACATGCCGATCAGCGGCTTCCTCACCCGCATCGCCGCACGCGGTGCAGGAGTTCCGCGCGTCGCCTACACCTGCCACGGGTATCTCTTCCGCCAGCCCGCGCGTTGGTCCACCCGCATCGCCACGTTGGCGATGGAATGGGTCGGCGGCCGCTTCACCGATACCTACCTCACCGTTTCCGAAGCCGACGCCACCTTGGCCCGCCGGCTCCGGATATGTCACCGAGTAGAGGTTGTCAGCAACGGCCGCGATCCCGGAACCTTCCACCCCGACCCCGCGGCGCGCGCGCGGATCCGCACCAGTCTCGCGACCCCTCCCGGCCGCGTGGCCATCGTCATCGTTTCGCGACTGGTACGGCAAAAGGGCTACCCCGAGCTCCTCGAGGCGATGCAGGTCGTGCCCGAGGCCGAGCTCTGGGTCGTGGGCGAGCGGCTCGCATCGGACCGCGGCCCCGATCTTTCCCCCCTTTTCGCCACCTCCGGCTTGGCCGAAAGGCTGAAAATGCTTGGCTATCGCGAGGATGTCCCGGCCATCCTGGCGGCGGCCGACATTTTCGTGCTGCCCAGCCACTTCGAAGGCCTGCCGATGGTCGTGATCGAGGCCATGCTCTCAGGCCTCCCGGTCGTTGCGAGCGACATCCCCGGCCCTCGCGAACAGGTGCTCCCGGGCGTGACCGGCATCTTGGTCCCGCCCGCCGACCCTGAAGCCCTCGCCGCCGCCCTCGGCACCCTTGCCGCCTCGCCGGAAAAGCGCCTGTCCATGGGGCTGGAAGGACGCGCCCGCGCCATCACCTGTTACGACGAAGCCAAGGTGATCGCTCGCACGCTCGATCATCTCGGGCTTTGAAGCAGAGGCAAGGAATCCATTCCTCCCGCGTGCGTGCGGCCGCAATGGCCTCGAACGCCATTCCGCCCGCGCCGGCACGGCTCGGCCTTGGCAAGCCATCGCCCGACTGTCACTGTAGCCCGCACGCAATGAGAGGGTAACCGATGCGGCTTGCCGGAAAGATCGCCATCATTACCGGCGCGGCCGGCGGCTTCGGCGAAGGCATTGCGCGTCTGTTCGCCGCCGAAGGTGCGAGACTCGTGCTTGCCGACATCAATCGCGCCGGCGTCGAACGCCTCGCGGCCGAGCTCGGCAACACGGTAACGGCCGTGCACGCGGACGTCAGCAGCGAACGGGATGTCCAGACGATTGTTGATACAACGCTCGCGCGCTTCGGCGCACTCGACATTGTCGTGAACAACGCCGGAACGACCCACCGCAACCGCCCGATGCTTGAAGTGGACGAGGCAAGTTTCGACCGGGTCTTCGCCGTCAACGTGAAGTCACTCTACTGGATGGCCAGGGCTTGCGTGCCCGTGCTGGTTGCCCAAGGCCGCGGCGGCGCGATCGTCAATATCGGAAGCACGGCGGGCCTTCGTCCGCGTCCCGGCCTCGTCTGGTACAACGCGAGCAAGGCCGCGGTGAACGTAATGAGCATGACGATGGCAAGTGAGCTCGCACCGCACAAGATCCGCGTCAATTCCGTCTGCCCCGTGATCGGCGCGACAGGGCTTCTCGAGGAGTTCTTGGGCCTGCCCGATACGCCAGAGAATCGGCAGAAATTCCTCGCCAGCATCCCGCTCGGCCGGATGAGCACACCCGCCGACGTTGCCAACGCCTGTCTCTGGCTTGCCGAGGATGTCTCTTCGTTCATCACCGGCATCTTGCTGCCCGTGGACGGCGGTCGTACCGCTTCGTGAATATTCTCTCCCTGCAATCGTGGGTCGCGTACGGGCATGTCGGTAATGCAGCCGCGATGTTCCCGTTGCAGCGCCTCGGCGTCGAGGTGTGGGCCGTGCACACCGTGCAGTTCTCCAATCACACGGGCTACGGCGATTGGGCGGGCGATGTGTTCGATGGGCCGGCAATCTCCGCGCTCGTCAGCGGCATCGCGCGCCGCGGCGCGCTCGGCGCCTGCGATGCCGTGCTCTCGGGCTACCTCGGGGGGCCGGATATCGGCAGAGCCGTTCTCGGCGCCGTCCGACAGGTCAAGTCTGCCAACCCGCGCGCGCTCTATTGCTGCGACCCCGTGATCGGGGATGCTGGTCGGGTCTATGTGCGGGCGGGTATTGCCGAGCTGCTGCGCACCGAAGCCTTGCCGGCTGCCGATATCGCCGTGCCGAACTCGTTCGAACTGACACTGCTGTCCGAAAGCGCATGCACGACGCTCTCAGAAGCCAAGTCGGCCGTCGCCCGATTGCAGGCGATGGGGCCGCGCACCGTGCTTGTCAGCGGCCTCCGCACCGAGGGAACGCCCGTGGACGCGCTCGACCTTCTGGTCGGCGAGGATGGCGCGTTTCATCTGCTGCGTACCCCGGTTCTGCCGGTCATGGTGAACGGCGCGGGCGATGTGCTTGCGGCACTTTTCCTCTACCACCGGCTGGCAACGGGCACTGCGCCCACCGCGCTCGAACGTGCCGCCGCCTCCCTCTTCGGCGTGATCCGCCGCACAGCCGAACAAGGGGCACGGGAGCTCGAGATCATCGCCGCCCAGGAGGAATTCGTCCGTCCCACCCGGCGCTTCGCCGCCCTTCCCTGCTGAAACGGGCGCGCTCCGGCCGAGGCTGCGGCAGCCGGCAGAGCGAACAGCCCATCAACCCGCGACGGGGAACGGGCCGTTCAGATCAGGCGCTGGAACTGGCTTGCCCATTGATCGACCTGCAGGCGCACCGCGTGGTTCGTATCGATCAGCCGCGCGTGCTGTTCCGCCAGTCCTTCCGCCATGGCGATCACGGCACGCAACGCGTGCAGCCGCTCGTCGCCGACCTCCGTAAACAGAAGCGGCCCGCCCGCATAGGCGATCCGGTCGTCGATCCAGGTATCGTCCGCCGCCGGAAAGGCACCGAAATTCTCGGTAAGCCCGAGTCTCTCGGGAGCATCGCGCAGCGTCTCGTACGTGAAGACGTAGTGCTCGTTTCGGCTCTGGGATATTTCCTGTCGCCCCACGGCCAGCACCTTGAGCCGGCCGATAAGCACGCGCGCAAGCCGCCTCCAATGCCCACGATCGGCGAAATGCGCGAGCACGACGCGTCTCTCGGGCAGGCAGGGAAGCTCCTTGCCATCGAGCAGCGCCTTGTGGTTTCCGGCGTCCACCACAACCTTCCAGGACGGCATGACGCGGCGCAACAAGACCTTCTCAGTCGTGCCCGGCACCGGCTCGCGCATCCGGATCCGGCGCGGCACCAGCAGATCCTTCGGATTGTCGCTCGCAGAGGCATGATAATCGATCATCCGGAAACGCAACCCCGGAGTGTCCGCCGGCAAATCGGCAAGCCGGCGGCGTAATCCCACCCCGATCCGCCTGAGATCGAGAAACTCGTCCGCGTCGAGGAAAATCACGCCGTCTGCCTGCTGTTCCTCGACGGCGTAGCGATAAAGGAAGGTGTTGAAGGCCATTTCACTGAAAACCGGCGCACGGTTGGCGAACACCGTAAGTGAGAGCCCCGCCTCGCGGAGCTTCTTCAGGATTTCAATGGTCCGATCGACGCTGCCATTGTCGAGCAGGACATGGTGATCGACGAACGTGGCGTGGTGGCGGACAAATGCCTCGATGACGTCGTCCTCGTTCAGCACCCGCGAGACTGCGACAAGTTTCACGACATAAGACCTCCGCGCGGCAGATGCGTCGGAGCGAGACTCACGCCTGCCGCCTCACGGGTTGCTCAGGGCCGCATCAAACCCAGCCAGAATGCACGTCGCCAGCGCTTCCACGACGCTGGCGCTTTCTCTATGGCTCAGGCCGCCCGCGCGCGCCGGAGGGCGTCCCACACGCGCTCCGGCGTCGCCGGCATATCGATATGGCGCACGCCACTTTCGGCGAGTGCATCGACGATGGCATTCATCACCGCCGGCGGGCTGCCGACCGCGCCTGCCTCGCCCGCGCCTTTGCCGCCGAGCGGGTTCGCCGCGCACGGAACTTCAATCAGCTCGACTTCGATATTCGGCAGATCGTCCGCACGCGGTAAGGCCGTAGTCCATGAAGCTGCCGGAGAGGAGCTGCCCCGAATCCGGATCGTAGGCGGTACGTTCGAGCACGGCCTGCCCGATCCCTTGCGCCACGCCGCCCTGCACTTGGCCGCGCACGATCAGCGGGTTCACCACCTTGCCGAAATCATCGCAGACGAGGTAGCGCACGACGTCCACCACCCCGGTGTCCGGATCGATCTCCACCTCGGCCATGTGGCGGCCGTTCGGGTAGGTGTGTTGCTCGATCTTTGCCACCTCGGCAGCATCGAGCAGGGTCGCCGGCTGGCCGGCCCCGATCCTTGCACGTTGGCGCGCCGCGAGCTCGAGAATGTCGATCCCGCGGTCGGTGCCGACGATCGAGAACCGCCCATCGCCGAAGGTGATGTCGGCTACAGCCGCCTCGAGCGTCTCTGAAGCCGCCTGCCTGCCCTTGTCGATCACGCTCGCCGCGGTCAGCAGAATTGCCTGACCCTCGGAATATGGGCTGCGCGCCCCCCCCGTACCGCCACCGATCGGGATCGCGTCGGAATCGCCCTGATGCACGCGCCCCCTTTCACCCGGCACCCCGAGGCGATCGACGGTCAGCTGCACATAGGCCGTCTCATGACCCTGGCCGGTCGATTGCGTCCCGACGTAAAGGTCCACGAAGCCATCCTCCGCAAAGCGGATCTCTGCCCGCTCGGTCGTTCCGCCGTCGGTCGCCTCGAGATAATAGGCAAGGCCGATGCCGCGCTTGCGGCCGCGGCGCGCCGCTTCCGCCCGCGGCCCTGGAAAGCCGGCCCAGTCGATTCGCTCGAGGGCAGTGTCGAGAACGCGGCTGAAATCACCCGAGTCATAGAGCTGGCCCATCGCCGAATTGAACGGCATGGCGGCCGAGGCAACCATGTTGCGCCGACGCAGTTCCGCGCGATCCATCCCAAGCTCGCGCGCAGCGGCATCGATCAGCCGTTCCACCAGATAGTTGCTCTCCGGACGCCCCGCACCGCGATAGGCGTCAACCGGCACGGTGTTGGTGAAGAGCCCGATAACATTGGCGTAAATCGCTTGGAAGCCATAGACGCCGGCCAGCACCTTGGTCCCGGCCATGGTAGGAATGAAGGGGGCGAAATTCGAGAGATAGGCGCCCATGTTGGCGAGGTTGCGGGTGCGCAGCGCAAGAAACCTTCCAACCGCACCGAGCGCAAGCTCGCCCTCGGTAACATTGTCGCGCCTCTGCGTGTCGGAGAGAAATGCTTCCGAACGTTCCAAGGTCCACTTCACGGGCCTGCCGAGCTTGCACGCCGCGTAGCAGACAAGCACATGCTCCGAGTAGAGGAAAAGCTTCATGCCGAAGCCGCCGCCGACATCCGGCGTAATGACTTGGAAGCGATCCTCGGGCAGATGGAAGACCGCATTCGCGAGCTGCTCCTTGAGAAGCCACACGCCCGGGGTGTTGGTGGTGAGGGTGAACCGGCCCGTGCCAGCATCATATCGGGCCACGGCGGCCCGCGCCTCCATGCTCGAAACGATGATGCGGTTGTTGACAACCGTCAGCCGCGTGACATGGGCTGCCTCCGCGAACAGCTTCGCAACCCGCTCCTTGTCGCCCACCTCCCAGTCGAAGCAGATATTCCGCGCGGCACCCGTCCACACCTCGGGCTGGCCCGAATCCGTCGCACGCGCAAGGTCGGTGACGGCTGGCAGCACCTCGTACTCGACCGCGATCGCTTCGGCCGCATCGCGTGCGGTCTTGGCCGTTCGCGCCACGATGAACGCAACCGGATCGCCGACGTGGCGGACCGCACCTTCGGCCAGCACCGGGTGTCCCGGATCGGCACCCGTCGATCCGTCGCGGTTGGTCATCGGCACGAGACACGGCAGTCCGCCGATGCCGTCCGAAGCGAGATCCGCCGCCGTATAGATTGCCAACATGCTGGGAATCGCCTTGGCAACCACAGTGTCGATTGCCCGAATTCGCGCCGCCGCGTGCGGACTGCGCAGCACCACCCCGACAGCGGCACCCGCCGGTTGCACGTCGTCCGTGTAACGGCCGCTGCCCACGAGCAGGCGTGAGTCCTCGACACGGCAGACCGGTCGGGCAAGGCCGAACTTCGTCATCTGCCGGCTCCCTAGAGGTGGCGGATGGGAGGCCGAGTGTACGCGCGGTGGCTCGGGCGCAAAAGGGGTGCGGGAACAGGGGTGCGGGAACAAAGGGCGATGTCGGACCGCCGCCCGGCGCGACCTCAGACGGCCTCGGAGAGTACGAGCCGGCGTCGCGGCAAGGCCCGGCGCGTCGGCAACGCAGCGAAACAATCCTTCACCGCCTCGCTGATCGTTACTCCCGCAAATTGCGGGGCAAGTCGCCGCCCGCTCCTCTCCCAAAGTACGGCGCTGCGCAGGAGGAGCCGCCGGTCGAGCGGCGGCAGATAGAGTGCCGTGTCCCGGCGTTCGATCCGGAAGAGGGACGCCGCGAGCAACGCGCCGAGCTGGCGCGGCGAATAAGGTTGCCCTTGACCGAACGGAGTTGCCTCGACATAGGCCCAAGGGCTTCGCCGGTTTGGCACGACAACGAGGAGTCGGCCGTCATCCCGAAGCACGCGCCAGAGTTCGCGCAAAAGCCGCCGTGCGTTCTCGGCTGCCTCTAGCCCGTGCACGACGATGATCCGATCGAAGCAGAGGTCGGGGAACGGAAGCGCATCCTCCTCGGCCGTGCAGGAGAGATTGGCGAGGCCGGCAGGCCAGCGCGCGACCCCTGCCTGGGCAGGAGTGAGCGCGATGCAACGGAGCGCTTCCTCCCGCCAGAGCCGGAGGTAAGGCGCGACATAGCCGAGGCCAAGCACAGCCTGCCCCTTGAGATCGGGCCAGAGGTCTGCCAGCCTCTCACGCAGAAGCCGGGCGGTGACCGCGCCCTGGCGGGTCGCGTAGAAGTCAGCCGCTGTTGCAACGTCCATCGCCATAAGCGGGATATAGCACGCGTGGCCTTCCGGGGGCGGCCATGCGGCTCTACACTTTGAACATGCTCAGCGTTCGGCCAATCCCCCTCCTCGCCGACAATTACGGCTGGCTCCTTCAGGATGAGGCAGGCTTCACGGGCTTCGTCGATCCGGCGGAAGCGGAGCCGGCCGCGTCGGCCGTGGCCGCCTCGGGCGGGCGTCTCGACCTCATCCTCCTCACTCACCACCATGCCGACCATGTGGCGGGCACGGACGCGCTCCGCGCACGCTTCGGCGCCAAGGTGGCCGGCGCTGTGGCGGATACGCACCGCCTGCCGCACCTCGATCACGCGCTTGCCCCGGGCGCGCAGCTCGCTGTCGGCCGGCACGCGGCCGCAGTGATCGACACGCCCGGCCACACCCGCGGGCACATCGCCTATTTCTTCGCCGACGGGCCAATACTCCTTGCCGGCGATACGCTCTTCAGCCTCGGCTGCGGCCGCCTGATCGAGGGCACGCCCGAGGAAATGTTCGGCAGTCTCCGCCGCCTCGCCGCCCTGCCCGGCGAATCGCTTGTCTGCTGCGGGCACGAATATACCCTCGCCAATGCCCGGTTCGCGCTCTCGCTTCGCCCCAACGATACCGCTCTCAAGGCGCGCGCCGGCCAAGCCGCGCAACGCCGCGCCGCTGCCGAGCCCACGGTGCCGACGCGCCTTGCCGAGGAGTGCCGGCTCAATCCCTTCCTGCTCGCCCGCGACGTCGCCGAATTCGCCGACCTGCGCGCACATAAGGATCGCTTCTGACGGATCCACGGCGCAACTCTCCCCAGCACGCCCACGAGCCCCGTTCAGCCTGCCCCCGGAAGCGCGGCGGCCAGCACCAGTGCATCCGACCGGTCCGCGTAATAAGCCCGCCGTCGCCCGACCTCGCGGAATCCGGCCCCTGTATAGAGCGCTCGCGCGGGTGCATTCGTTGCCGCGACCTCGAGAACGATTCGCTTCGCCCCGGCCTGAACCGCCTCCACCATCGCCCACTGAAGCAAGGCCCGGCCGAGCCCAAGCCGCCGCGCCTCGGGCGCGACCGCGAGCGTCAGCACCTCGGCCTCCTCGGCAACGAGGCGGGCCAGCAGGAGCCCGCCTGCGGGATCGATCAGTCCGAGCGCACCCGGCAGACCAAGCTGCACCGCGAAGGCGGCCTCGCCCCACGGCTTGCCCCACGTCACTCCCTCGGAGGCCTCGGGTCCGATGTCAGGTGCGAAGGCGCGTATATGGATCGCGGCCATGGCCGCCGCGTGCGCCGGGCCAGCACGCAGGATCACACCGGCGGCGGGCGCAGCCCGGTCGGAAACAACGCCGCCGGTGCGTCGATATAGAGGGGATGCGCAGCACGCGGCGGCAGCCGCCCGGCAAGCCGCGCCCGCGCCGCCAGACCCACCCCCGCCGCGTCGCTCGTGCAGAGAGGCGCGAGTGCCGCGTCGGCTCCCTCCCGCCTAAGCCGCTCAACCACCACCTCGGCCGCGTCGCCGGCCACCAGCACCGGCCTCGCGGGCAACGGCAGGCCATCGAGATCGAACGCGGTGGCTTCGCCCGCGCGCTGCAGAAAGACCCGTCCACGCCGGGAATCGATCGCAATCCAGAGCACGCGCGGCGAGGGGTCGGGCAGAAGGGCGGTCAGCGCCTCGCCCACGCTCACCCCGATCACCGGAATCCCGGCGGCAAGCCCGATGCCGGCGGCGAGCGCAAGGCCGGTACGGATCCCGGTGAAGCTGCCGGGTCCGACGGAGGCCCCAACCGCCGCCAGATCGCCAGCAGCGAGCCCCGCCGCCCGGAGCACGGAGGCCGCGAGCAGGGCAAGCCGCCCGCCCGACGCATCCCGTTCGAGCGCAACGATCCCCTCCTCCGCCAGCACCGCCGCGGAGGCCGTGCCGAGCGCGGCATCGAGGGCAAGCAGAGGCATCGGCGAGCGATCAGCGGCCAGCGAAACGAGGCCTGCGCTTCTCGTTGAAGGCGCACACACCTTCGCGTCGGTCCTCGGTCGGCACCAGACGATTATACGCCTCGATTTCGAGCATGAGCGCCGCCGGCAGGTCCATCCCGATCCCGACGTTCACCGCCTGCTTGATCTGCCGCGTGGAAAGGGGTGCGTTGCCGGCGATCGTCGTCGCCGTCGCTCGCGCCTCCTCGAGCAGCGAAGCAGGCGAGCAGACGCGGTTGACGAGGCCCCACTCCGCTGCCTCAGCGGCGCTGAACGGCCGGCCGGTGAGCAGGATCTCCTTCGCCCGCCTGATACCGATCGCGCGCGGCAGGGTCTGGGTGCCGCCGGCCCCGGGCATGATGCCAAGCGTTACCTCCGTGAGCGCGAAGCGGGCGCTCTCCGCCGCATAGGCGAAGTCGGCGAGCAACGCGAGCTCGCAGCCCCCGCCAAAGGCCGCGCCATTGACCGCCGCGATCAGCGGCATCGGCGAGAGCACAATCGCCCGCACCATCCGCTCGAAGACGAGGTGCTGGGCCTGCCAGGCATCGTTGCTCATGCCGAGCCGTTCTTTGAGATCACCGCCCGCGCAGAACGTGCGGCTGCCCGCACCGGTCAGGATCACCGCCCGCGCCCGCGCAGGATCAGCGTTCAGTGCGTCGAACAGCCGCCAGAGCTCGCGTCCCATCTCGGTATTGATGGCGTTGGCAGCGTCCGGGCGGTTGAGCGTAATCTCGAGAATTCCGGGCCCGGGCTCGGAAAGCGTCAGAGTCGCGAAATCCCCGGCCATTCGTTCGTCGCTCCTGAGCCTCAGCTCGCCTTCATAGCGCTGGAGCAGACCGACCGCGACGCACCCGCGCCGGCTGATCTCCCGGTCCGAGTTTCGGCTTCCGACCGGAGGCCACATCTCTCCAATCGCCCTCGGACGCGATTGCGGTTGTCCCCGCCGCGAATTGGAGAAGCCCGCCTTCCAGCAACAGACGCTCCGCCGGACCGAGCCGCACCGCTCTCGCATCCGCGAGGGGCGCCGGTTCTCAGGCGCTCTGGCTTTGCCGAATGGGTGAGAGCTTAGAGCCAAAAAGGCTATTATAATTGACATAATGGCCATCACGTCGCCAGGATCACCGCAATGCAAAGCGGCCACGCCTTCCATCCCGACCCGGCCCTGGTTGCGAGCGCCCAACGTGACGTGGCGCTGAGCGTCGCCGCACTCGCCGGCCTACTGATGGGTATCGAGCGGCAGGGCGAGAGTCTCATCGCCGCGACGCGGGTACTCAAGAGGCCGGAAGCCGTGCAAGCCGCGGACGACGCGGTCGGGTTCCTCTCCCTCGCCGCAGATGCCCTGCGCGACGGCGCCACACGCCTTGCCGCGCTTGACGACAGTCATCTCGTCGAGGAGCTGGCCGACATCGTGGCGGAGGCCCGTGCATGCTCTTCGTGATCAAGCCCGCCGCCCGTTCCTTTCCCGATCCGATGAGCCGGTCTTCACTTCCGCTGTATGCCTCCTCCTATCGAGTTGCCCGCAAAACGTCACGACACCGGAGACAATCATGATCGCGCTTGGCCATCTCTCCCTGGTCGATCGGTCGGGGCTCGCATGGGACAGGCTTTCAATCGAGGCACAGTTGACAAGCCAAGGCCATGTCACGCTCATCATCGAGCAGGGAATCGAACCGGACCGACCCTGGGGCAGTCTCGTCACCTTGATGCCAACAATCAGCCTTTCCGATTTGCGGGTATTGCGTGACCTGCTGAGCTCCGTTCTCTATTGCGCCGAAGCCTGCCTCGAAGCGGCCACTCGTCCGCCGCCCGCTGGAGAGGATCCGTCAGCCCCCGGGCCATCCGGGATCTGAGCGCTATTTGGAAGTCTCGCGTCGCCGGTTGCGGGAATGAGTGGCGAGCGCAGCCCGTCCATTTCGGTCACGGGCTGCACCGAAACGCCGGTGAGAGCTGTGTCCGCCGCCGGAGCGCCGATTCAATCCGACATTCGGTGTTGGCGTTCGCGGGCCGGAGCCGATGGGAGACGCCCGGTTCTCGCCACCGGCCAAGCCTGCGCCGCCATCCTCCGCGGCGCGAAGAGCCGAAATGATGAAGGAACGGCCCCCTGAAGTGAGTGGGCCGCCGATCTACCAGCAGACCTTCATCTACACCTGCGCCGACCTCGCCGCAGTGGCCCTAAGCAAACACGAGACCCCCTCGAGGTCTTCACCCTGCAGCAGACGCATCACCACGACTGCCTTGCGCCGCCGCGATCGTCGCCCCGACAACAGAAGACATGGTCAGGTACTCAAACAGCGCTTGTTGTCCGGTGACGTCGTAAATTGTCTGCCTTGTCCTGCCGATCTGGGGTCCTCGCTACGGATGGCGAGTCAAGTCTCAACGGTCCCGTGCCGGCTGTTCAAACACTCGAGAATCGCCGCAATGCCCTTTGCGTGCCAACGCCGCACCGCCCTGGCATCGGCGCCCAGCAGGGTTCCCAGCCGCCGCCAGGTGAAGAGATGCCGACCGGTCAGCGGACTCACCAGGGCACGCGCACCGACGATTCGGCGCAGCACATAACTCTCGTGCGATATCAGACCAATCCAGCCGAGCGCCTCGTCCATCCGGCTGATCGCTGCGGCAGCGGGAATAGCCGGACGAAGCCGCGCGCCCGACCACCCATACGCATCTATCGCAGCACGGACCAGCGGCCACTTGCTTGTGCGCATGTCTGTACGCGTTCCCGTTGCCGGAAGGCAAAGCAGGGTCGCCCCCGCCTCCTCCAGGCGCTGCGTCAGCAACTCGGCCGTGTATGGAAGTTCGCCGGCGCTCGTCCGGATCGGGTCGTGAATTTCGCCACCCACCCCCTTCCGACTTGCAACCTCGCTACGGCCGGCCATCCTGTTCCGCCCTCGGTTGCGCCGGCTTTGACGCCCCGATGCAGCCGCAACGTCCCGTCCTGAACACACGATCATCCTGCCCACAATCTCCTCGTATTCGCGTCCTTCGTTACGATCCGGATGGCCATCATTGCCGTTACAACAGACAGTTCGAAGGACGCGGCGCTGAGACGCGCCGCAACTCACCACACCTCACTTGCCGCACTCTCCCTGGGCCGCTTTCGTACGGCGGTGTGCCGTGACCGCTGGCGCGTCAACCCAGGTCAGCGCTCCGCCACTCATCGAGCGCATGGCAGAGGTCACACACGAACCGAAACCGCGATTCCACATCGAAGAGATTGCGACACCGCAGGCAGCGGCGGCGAAAGACCGGCTTTTGGTCATTCGGATGCCGTCGGCTTCGAAACCGGACCCGCGTCGCCACGGCACGCGCCGCGACGGCGTTGATCGTCCGTCCCAACTCCTGAGCAACGTCCTGCTTGCTGCGGCCGTTGGCTGCCATCAGGCGCAGTTGCTCATCCTCCTGTCGGGTCCAGTTGGGGAATCGAGAGGTATCCATCCGACCTACCTTTCCGACCACCACGGTGTCTGACGGGTATGCTCGTTCACGAAATCGTCAGCGGTAACGGCCGCGCCTGTGACTTCACGAATGCGGCGGAGCACCGCTGGTGGAGGGAAGCGGATGCCGACGGCATACCGGTGTACCGTGCGGACGGCACCTGTGCCCTTGAGGCCGATAATGTCGGCAAGCCGTTGATAGGTAAGCCGATTCTGCCTGCGGTACTGTTCAAGTGTCATTGATCAATGACTATGGCCATATTGGCCATCACGTCAACCATAGATTGACAAAAAAACACTGGCAATCCCGGTGGATTTGGCCATTATGGCTATATGTTTCGACTCGATTCACCTCGCTCCCGCGTCGATGAGATTCGGATCGTGCGCGGGCTCACCGTCGCCGAATTGGCGCACCGCGCAGGGCTCGAAAATTCGACCGTGCACAAGGTCGTCAGCGGCAAGCGCAAGGTCAGCGACCGACTCGCCGATCCCTTGGCCAAGGCGCTTCAGGTGCCCCGGGAAATGCTGTACGCGCGCACGGGAAGGCCGATCTCACCGACCGGAGTCCCCACCGAACCCGAGAGCGCCGCCGAATCGCCCTCGTCCGGAAGGCAGCCTTCATCGGCATCGACGCTTTCCCGGGACGTGCCCGTCTTCGGCACGGCCCAGGCTGGACCCGAAGGCGCCTTTCATCTCAACACCGGCGAGCCGATCGACTGGGCGCGGCGGCCCGCCGGCCTGATCGGCGTCAAGGGCGTGTTCGCCATTTATGTCGAGGGTGATTCGATGGTCCCCTGGCGGCAGCCCGGCGAGCGTGTCTTCGTGCACGAAAAGCGCCCCCCTGCGCCCGGTTGCCACGTGATCGCCGAGGTCTGGTCGCCCGACCCCGGCCATCCGCCACGCGCTTTTCTCAAGCGCCTGCTCCGGCGGACCGCAACCCGCGTCGAACTGGAGCAGTACAATCCCCCGAAGACCATCGAGGTCGAGGCGGAGCGCGTGGGGCGGCTCTATCGGGTCATCGAATGGGAAGAAGTCCAAGGTCTTTAGCCGGATCCGCAAGCCGGGGCACCACCCGGCAACGCTTACCGACTAAGCCCGGCCATCCCGACGACGGGCCATTGGCTGGCGCAGCCTAGCACGCGCCACCGGGGATGGCGCGCCCTGGTGGATTCGAACCACCGACCCACAGCTTAGAAGGCTGTTGCTCTATCCAACTGAGCTAAGGGCGCCCGTCGGTCAGTGCGTCCAGTTCTCAACCCGTCCGAAACGGAAGTTCTCGGCATAGGATTTGGGATGGAATTCCCGCACCGGCGGAATCTCCACCTCGTAGGCAATTCCTTGTCTCTGAGCATAGGCTTCCGCCTCTTCACGCGTGTCGAAATGAAGCCGTACCTGGTCCCGCGTGTCTCCTCCGCCGATCCAGCCCATCAACGGATCGGGCCGCTGCGCCTTCTGAGGCTCAAAGACCAGAACCCATTCGTGCGTACCCGCCCAACCCGACTGCATCGCCGTCTTCGGCGGACAATAGATCCGCGCCTCAGCCGCCATCCTCTACCCTCCCTGATACGGATCGTCGGTCGCCGGGCGGGTCAGGTTGCGATCCATCGCGGCACGAACACCCCGCCAACATACCGCAGCAAGCTGCCCCTTGCGCACCCGCCTCAGCCCACCGATCGGGGCGGCCGGATTCGAACCGGCGGCCTCGTGTACCCAAAACACGCGCGCTGACCAAGCTGCGCCACGCCCCGCCGGAGCGCAAACTATGGCCTCCGGTACGTCGCATCAAGCCGTTACCCCAGGCCGTTACCCCAGGACGGGGGTCACGGCATCGTGCCAAGCGCCCGGCAGAGCACGTGATCGCCAACCACGATACCGAGCTTGCTCGTGATCCCACCCCTGAGTTCGAGTGTCGCCACCACCGGGCCGCGGCTCGCAATGATGGCAAGGCTCTGCGGAACCGTGTTCTCGACGATCCGGCTAACGCTGCCGGCGGCGTCGATGAATACCATGTCGAGGGGGACAAGCGTGTTTTTCATCCACATCTGGGATTCGATCGGATGCCCCCACACGAAGAGCATGCCGCTCTCGGGCGGTACGTCCTTCCGAAACATCAGGCCGGTCGTCTGCTGCTGCGGTGTCCTTGCAACCTCCACATGGAATACGTGCCGCACTCCGTGCACGCCGACGATCACGAGCGTCTCCTCGGGCAGCACCGCCTGCGGGCCGTTGGGTTCGGTCACGCCTTGCGCCGACACCGCCCATCCTGCGCCGACGAAACCGGCCAGAATCACTGCGATAGCGTAGCGGCACGCCGCGAGGCGAATTCCCGTTTGTGGCTGCACCGAACTGCCCGGCCTCCTGTTCAGCATTTCCGCATGCCCTCGGCCATCACGGTCCTCACGATCGAGGCGTCGAGCGCCTCGTAGTCGCCATAACCGATCGTCGCGTAGAGCTCCGCGCGCGTCTGCATCCGTTCCACCATCGCTTGGGTCCCGCCGTCGCGCCGGAGAACGCGATAAAGCTCATCCTGGGCACGGGCCGCCACGCGCAGACTGCTCACCGGCCAGATGACCATCCGATAGCCCATCTCTGCGAATTCGTCGGCTGTAATGAAGGGTGTGCGTCCGAACTCCGTCATATTGGCGAGCAGTGGAGTACCCTCCATCTGCTCGGCAAACGCGCCAAACATCGTCTTGGAAGTAAGCGCCTCCGGGAAAATCGCATCGGCACCGGCCGCAACATATTGCCGGGCGCGTGCAACCGCCCCCTCGATCCCTTCGTCCGCCGCCGCGTCCGTTCGCGCAATGATGAAAAGATGCCGCCTCGCCTTCACCGCCGCGGCCACCTTGGCCGCCATTTCGTCCGGCCTGATCAGCTTCTTGTCATTGAGATGCCCGCATTTCTTCGGCAGAACCTGGTCCTCGATATGCACCGCGGCCGCGCCCGCATCTTCGAAACTGCGCACCATGTGCATCACGTTGAGTGCCTCTCCATAGCCGGTGTCTCCATCCACCAGCACCGGCAACCCGGCCGCCCGGGCAACCTGGCGGATGAAGAAGCACACGTCCTCCACCGTGATCACACCGAGATCCGGCAGACCCATCGAGGCGCTCATCGCCGCCCCGGAGAGATAGAGCGCAGGAAACCCTGCGGCGCGCGCCTGCAGCGCCGCAAGCCCATTCTGTGCTCCGGGAATGCCGAGGATGCCCCCACCCGCAAGCAACGCGCGGAACCGTGCACCGGCCGGCATGTCCGGCAGATCCGCAGCAACCAGGTAGGGCATCAGCAGTCTCCCGAATCTCAGAACACCACCCACGTCACGAGCAGGAGCGGTACGGCCAGCACCAGTGTGGCAATCCCGCAATAGCCGAAAAATCCGGGCATGCGTACCCCGCGGTGCGCGGCAATGGCGCAGATCAGCAGATTGGGCGCGCTCCCGATATAGGTAAGTCCACCGAAGAACACCGAGCCCATAGAGATGGCCGCCAGTGTTCGCACCATTGGGCCGGTCAGAAGCGAGACATCATTGCCGGCCAGGCCGAAGAACACGAGGTACGTCGGTGCGTTGTCGAGAAATGCCGAAAACAGTCCGCTGAACCAGAAATAGGCCGCCGGAATCGGCTCCCCCGCCGCGTTCGCCAACAACCCGAACACGCCCGAAAGCGGCCCCGCCGCCCCCGCTCGCAGCATCGCCAGAACCGGGCCGATCGTGATGAAGATCGAAGCGAACAACTCCGCCACCTCTACCATGGGCGCCCAAGAGAACATGTTACGCCGTCGCACCGCCCGCGGTGTCGCCACCGCGGATGCAACGCTCGCCCCGACACAAAGCGCAATGCTTGCAAGGAGCCCGATCTTCACCCTCGCGCCGAGTAGCGATACGGAACCTGATTGCCAAATCCCGAGCGCCGCCGTGCTCAGCGCAACCGCGACAAGCAATCCAAGATTGGCAACCCCCCGAAGCCGGAACCGCTGGCGCCGCGGCGCCGGCGGCTCGCCAGCAGCGAGCCACCGATCGACCAAGTAGAACCCCGCAAGCAGCGGTACGGCAAGCACGAGGAGCGGCCCGGCCAGCCGACCGAGTGGCCAGAGGAACGGCACGCCCGCCAGAAAGCCCACATAGAGGGGCGGATTGCCGATCGGGCTCAGCGCTCCGCCAGCATTGGCCACGAGCACGATGAAAAAGACCACCAGGTGGCTCTTGCGGGATCGGTGTGCATTGGCCCGCAGAAGAAGGTGAATAAGCACCATCGCCGCGGCCGTCGTGCCGATAACCCCGCCGAGCAGCGTGCCAAACGCCAGAAGCGCGGTATTCCCCGCCGGGCGCCCCCACGGCCCCCCCGAAACCACGATTCCACCGGCCGCCGTGTAGAGCGCAAGCAACAATGTAATGAACGGCAGATATTCTTCGAGCATGGCGTTGCGAAGCGACACGGCGGCCACATCCGGACCGAATGCCAAACCCTCCGCGAGGAGGAGGGTGAGGCTCCAGCCAAGCAGCATGAACCGCGACCAGCGGTGCCATAGGCGCGGCGCGAACATCGGTCCGAGGGCCATCGAGGCAAGCAGCCCGGCGAAAGGAATCCCTTCCGCGAGCGATGGCACCGCTCCGACCATGCCATGCGCTGGAGTCGCACCGAGTGCCCTGGCAGGCAGGAAAAGCATGGCAGCGGGAGCAAGGCACGCCCACATGCAGAGAGTGCGGCGCACCCAGGTTGGTTGCATGGCCTGAACCCTGCAAGTAACGTCCGGCGTGCGCAATGGAGAACGCGTTCAATGGAGATGACGGGCGAGCGGCGCATTCCCGCGCCGCGCCGAAAAGTATGGGACGCCTTGAACGACCCGGCCGTTCTCAAATCCTCTATCCCCGGATGTGAGAGCCTCGAGAGGTTATCCGACACCGAGCTCAAGGCCACCGCGGCGGTGCGCATCGGGCCGATCGCCGCCCGCTTCACGGGCAAGGTTCTGCTGGCCGATCTCGATCCGCCGAACGGCTATACCATCAGCGGCGAGGGTACGGGCGGGGTTGCCGGATTCGCCAAAGGCGGAGCAAAGGTCATCCTCCAGGAGGCCGGAGCCGATACCCTCCTTCACTACAACGTTCAGGCACAGGTAGGAGGCAAGATCGCCCAGCTCGGGGCCCGGCTGATCGATGCCAGCGCCAAGCAGATGGCGGACGCTTTCTTCGACCGCTTCGCAGCCTCCCTCGGAGCCGTGCCGGAGGCAGCGCCCGCGGTCTCCGAACGCGGCGTGCTGCCCAGACTTCCCGCCGCGCCCATGGGCTTGCCGATGGTCGTCTGGATCGCCGGCATTATCTGCCTTGCCATCATCATCCTGATCTTCGGAAACTATCTCTAGAGGAGCATTGGATGCAGAGGATTTCCCCCGCCGGCCGGGCGGTCGTGAAACCAGCAAGGCCTGCCCGCAGGGTCCACCGCGCTGGTACCCGCCGGCCGCTGGCTGCAAATAGACCCGCGGGCGCGAGCCAGCCGCAGCAATCGGATCGCCGATGATTCCGCGATCGGTGGGTGAAACCGCCGCCCTGCTCGCCGCCGAGGACTATCTCGCCGACCGTGCGCTCGCCACCACGGTCCATCTTGCGCTTCGCATGCATCGGCCCCTTTTCCTCGAGGGCGAACCCGGAACCGGCAAGACCGAGATTGCCAAGGTCTTGGCCGCCGGCCTCAGATACCGGCTGGTCCGGCTGCAATGCTATGACGGCCTCGATCTCGCCGCCGCCGCCTACGAATGGAACCACGCCCGCCAACTGATGGCGATCCGGCTCGCCGAGGCCGCGGGAGAAACCGATCGGGCGCGGCTCGAAAGCGACATCTACGCCCGATCCTTCCTGCAAGAGCGCCCGCTGCTCTCCGCGATCGATCCCGATCAGCCGCCGGCCGTTCTGTTGATCGATGAACTTGATCGCGCCGACGAGCCGTTCGAGGCCTTCCTGCTCGAGCTGCTGGCCGACTTCCAGATCACGGTCCCAGAGTTCGGTACCATTCGCGCGCGCACGCCTCCGGTCGTGGTCCTCACCTCCAATCGCACCCGCGAGGTGCACGACGCAATCCGCCGCCGCTGTCTCTATCACTGGGTCGATTATCCCGACGCCGCCCGTGAACGCGCAATCCTCGCCCGCAAGGCTCCAGGCCTGCCCGAGCGGCTCTCTGCCGAGGTGGTGGCATTCGTGCAACGGTTGCGGCAGGAGGATCTCTTCAAACTGCCCGGTGTCGCGGAGACGATCGATTGGGCGGGCGCGCTCAACGCCCTCGATCAACAGGAACTCGATTCCGGGACTGTGGACCAGACGCTCGGCATCCTCCTGAAATATCAGGACGACATCGCCAAGATCAGGGGCACGGAGGCGGCCCGCCTGGTGGCGGAGGCGCGCGCCGCCGCGGCATGAGCGGGCCGCTGCCCACCGCGCCCGAGGGGCGGCGCCTGGCCGCCAACGTCATGCACTTCGCCCGTCTCCTCCGCCGTGCAGGACTGCCGGTCGGAACGTCGGACGTAGCCGCCGCCCAGCAGGCGCTCGCCCTCGTCGATCTCGGCAGGCGCGCCGAAACCGAAACCGCTCTGGCCGCCACCATGGTGCACCGCAGGGAGCACCGCGAACTCTTCGACCGTGCCTTCGCACTCTTCTGGCGCGACCCGGCGGCAGCCCGTCAGGAGGCCATGCTCTCACTTCTCGCAGGCGAGAAGCCCAAGGCCGCACGCCCCGCGCCCGGAAGTCGGCGGATCCACGAAGCGCTCGTGCCGCCGCAGCAAGCAAGGCTCCGCGAGCAGGAAGCGCCCCCGTCCTTCGAGGCCGTGCTGACCGCGAGCGAGCAAGAACGTCTCCAGCAGCTTGACTTTGAGGCCATGAGCGCCGCCGAAATCGCCGCCGCCAAGGCGGAGATCCGCCGCCTCGTCCTGCCGCTTGATCTTCGCCGCACCCGCCGGCGCCGCGCCGACTTCGCCGGACCGGAGATCGACCTCGGCGGCACCCTTCGACTGAGCCTTCGCCACGGCGGTGAGATTCTCCGTCTTGCCCGCCGCCGCCGCGCCACCCGCCCGCCGCCGCTTGTCGTCATCTGCGACATCAGCGGTTCGATGGCGCGCTACACGCAGATTCTGCTCCATTTCGTGCATGCGGTCGTCAATCTCCGTGAGCGTGTGCACGTGTTTCTCTTTGGCACCCGCCTTTCCAATGTCACGCGCCAGCTCAGGCATCGCGATCCCGAGGTAGCCTTCCAGATGGTGGCAAACATTGTACCCGACTGGTCGGGAGGCACCCGGATCGGCGAGGCGCTGGGTCGCTTCAACCGGCTTTGGGCACGTCGCGTGCTCGCGCAAGGCGCGGTGGTGCTGCTCGTCTCCGACGGTCTCGATCGCGAAGGAGCACGCCGGCTCGCCGAGAACATGGATCGCCTGCACCGGTCCTGCCGCTCCCTGATCTGGCTCAACCCTCTGTTGCGCTGGGAGGGGTTCTCTCCCCGCTCTCAGGGAATTCGTGCGATGTTGCCGTATGTGGACGAGTTCCGCCCGGTGCACAATCTTGAAAGCCTGCGCGCCCTCGTCACGTTGCTCTCCCGCCCGCCCGCGGCGCGCGGCATCCCGCTCGATGCATGGAGAAAGGCCGCATGAAAGACGTTCAGAATCCCACGACCGAGAGTGAGGATATCCTTGCTCTCGCCGCCCGATGGCGCGAAGCCGGCGAGGAGGTCGCGCTCGCAACGGTTACCGAGACCTGGGGCAGCTCACCTCGGCCGGCAGGCAGCCAGCTTGCGCTCACTCTCTCGGGGCGTATGGCCGGCTCGGTCAGCGGCGGCTGCATCGAGGGGGCAGTCGCCGAGGCCGCTGCCGAAACAATCCGGAACGGCCGGCCGCAGCTCCTCGATTTCGGCATCAGCAACGAGCGGGCGTGGGAAGTCGGGCTCGCCTGCGGCGGCAAGATGAAGGTGTTTGTGGAGAAGCTCGCGTGACGCCTGCCATTCTGCACGCGCTGGCAACCGCGAGGGCCGCGCATCGTCCGGTCGTGCTCGCCACGCAAATCGCACCGCCAGAAGCCGCAGGCGCGCAATTGCTCCTGCCGGACCCTGCCGCCCCAAGCGATCTCAACAGTGCCGCAAGCGCCGCGCTTGCCGCAGACAGGAGCCAAACGGTGCGGATCGCCGGCAGAGACTGGTTCCTTCAGGTCCACAACCCGCCGCCGCGCCTGATCGTAGTCGGCGCCGTGCACATCGCGCAGGCCCTGGTGCCGATCGCGGATCCGGTCGGCTTCGCCGTTATCATCGTCGATCCGCGCCGCTCTTTCGCTTCGCCCGAGCGATTCCCCAACGTCACCCTCCGCACCGACTGGCCCGATGAGGCCCTCGACGCCCTCAAACCCGATACGCGAAGCGCGGTTGTCACGCTGACGCACGATCCCAAGCTCGATGATCCGGCCCTCGATCGTGCGCTGAAGTCGCCGGCCTTCTATATCGGCGCCCTCGGGTCAAAGCGCACGCATGCCGCGCGGCTTGCCCGCCTCGCGGCTCTCGGACATTCGCAATCGTCGCTCGCCCGCATCCACGGTCCGGTGGGTCTTTCGATCGAGGCGGTCACGGCACCCGAGATCGCGCTTTCGATTATCGCCGAGATCGTCGCCGTCCGCCGCGGTGCGATGATCGGCACGAGAGCGGCGGCGTGATCTTCGAATCCCTAGCGCTCGCCGAGGCCAAGGGAGCGATCCTGGCGCACAGCCTGCGCCTGCCCGGCAAGATGCTGCGCAAGGGTTCGGTACTCGGCGAGGACTCCATCGCCGCGCTCGGCGAAGCCGGGCATGCAAGCGTCGTCGCCGCTCGCCTCGAGCCCGGTGACGTTCCGGAGGACGTGGCCGCCGACCGGCTGGCAACCGCGCTCCTCACACCCTTGATCGGCCGCTCGCGCGCGGCCACCGGCCGGGTCAATCTCTACGCCGAGGTACCGGGATTGCTGCGCGTGGCGGCTGCGACGGTCGACCGTCTGAACCGTCTCGACGAAGCGCTCACCCTCGCGACCCTGCCGGATTACGCGGTCGTCGCTCCGAAGGAACTGGTCGCAACGATCAAGATCATCCCCTTTGCTGTCGCAGATACGGCGCTCGCGGTTGCGGAGGCCCTGGCCCGCCAGGAAAAGGCTGCGCTACGCCTCCATCCGTTCCAACCCTACAAAGTCGGCCTGGTAATGACGGAGCTTTCGGGGATCAAGGAAAGCGTGGTCGAACACACGATCGCCGCGACCGCGGCACGCGTCAACGCGCTTACCGGCACGCTTCTCGCCCCCCGGCGCGCGCGGCACGCTACGGACGCGATCGCCGACGCGCTGCGGGCACTCCTTACCGAAGGTGCCGATATCCTGCTTGTGGCCGGCGCCTCGGCTGTCGTCGATCGGCGCGATGTCGGCCCCGAAGGGATCGTGCAGGCTGGCGGACACATCCTCCATTTCGGAATGCCGGTCGATCCGGGCAATCTGATTTGCCTCGGCGCGATCGGCGAAAAGCCGGCGCTCGTGCTTCCTGGCTGCGCCCGCAGCCAAAAGCTCAACGGGATCGATTTCGTCCTCTCCCGGCTGTTCGCCGGCCAGCCCGTCGGCCCTGCCGAGGTGGCGGCGATGGGCGTCGGCGGGCTCCTCAAGGAAATCGAAACGCGGCCGATGCCACGGGCCGAAGCGCCGGCCACGCCGCGCATCGGCGCTGCTCCGCGGGCTCGCCCCAGTGTTGCCGCCATCGTTCTCGCCGCCGGCCGCTCGCGCCGGATGGCGCCGCAGAACAAGCTGCTCATCAGCGGCCCAAGCGGCAAGCCGATCATCACGCGTGTCGTCGACAACGTGCTTTCCTCGGCCGCCCGCCCTGTGCTGGTCGTCACGGGCCACCAGGCCGAGGATGTCGAGCGCGCTCTCGCCGGCCGCCCGGTGCGCTTCGTGCACGCCCCCGATTATGCGCAAGGCCTATCCGCAAGCCTCAAGGCCGGAATCGGAGCGGTACCGCCCGAATGTGCGGGCGCCATCGTCTGCCTTGGCGACATGCCGCTCGTGACCGGCCGGATGATCGACCGTCTGCTCGGCGCGTTCGACCCCGATGAGGGCCGCGCGATCGTGCTGCCCAACTTCCGCGGCAAACAGGGCAACCCGATGCTCTGGGATCGTCGTTTCTTTCCGGAAATCCTGGCGATCTCCGGCGATATCGGCGCGCGCTTCCTGCTCGCCAAGCACACGGAAGTGGTGGCCGAGGTGGAGATGGCGGACGATGCCGTGTTGCGCGACATCGATACACCGGAAGCCCTCGCCGCGATGCCAAGGCGCTTCTGAACCTCCGCGTGGCAAAGGCGCCTCGATACGCCGCTTCCACTCTTCACGATAGAATCTTCGGCGCACACGCAGCCTTTTCGCGCGGGCAGGCCGCTCGTCACGAGAGTTGCTGCCGCCCCGCGTGATCGTCTGGTGAGCCCGCCGCATAAGGATTGCACAGCCTTGCAGGCAGGGGGGCATTGCTATTTTCCCCGCATGGGCCGGCAGCATGACGGGTTGCAACGGTTTCGACCTTCGGCGCGCGCACTTTCCTCGTGCCGCCCACCGCCCGAGGCAGGGTCAAGAGGGATGAGCGGGCCGCGGATGCCGCTGCGCCCGCCGCTCAGGTGGCGTGTCGCCTGGCTTGGCCGCCGCAACTGCCTTTCTGCTGTTCGCACCTGGACTTGCCCGAGCCGCCGCGACCGGCTGGGTCGGCGATCGGCATGCGGCGGTCCGCCTGATCACCGCCGAACAGGCGACCGGCTCGGCAGGCATGATCGACGCCGGGCTGGAGATCCGCCTCGCTCCGGGCTGGCACGCCTATTGGCGCAATCCCGGCGCGGCCGGCATTCCCGCGGCGATCGCTTGGCGAGGTTCGCGCAATCTCGCCGGCCAGGCGATCCTGGCGCCGGCAAGTCGGTGGGCGCTTCCCCTCTTCGCGGCGCCTCAGCACCGGTGCGGCCGGCGCGCTCTTCCTGGCGGCACTGCTGGCCCCGCTCGCCGGCAGCAGCCTGTCCCCGGCCCGGCCGGCGCAAGAAACCAGTCTCTGGCATCCCTTCGTGCGCGCCGACTGGACACGGCCAGACATTGCGATCACCCGCTACCTCCAAAGCTTCGGACGCTATGGTGTGCCGCTCGATGTCGTCTATGGGCCGGGCGCCCCGGGCGGCATCGTGTTGCCTGATCTCCTGACCGCGCCGGAGGTGATCCGGGCGCTCCACCGCGCAGGCAGTTTGTCCCGGGCAGCCGCACGCTGAGCCGTCCCCGTCCAGCAAGGAAGATCAACTTGTTCCTTTCCTCCGCTCCTCCGCCAGTGACGCGCCGGGTCGCGCTCGGCACGCTCCTCGCAGCCGCGCGGGCGCACCGCGCCGAAGCCGCTTCGCTCGCACCCCTCTCGCGCATCCTCGTGGAACTCAGGCCTCCGCTCCCACTGCCCGGCTTTTCGTTCCAGACCGCAACGGGTGCCAAGCGGATGCTGGCAGATTATCGCGGCCAGGGGGTCGTGCTGAACATCTGGGCGACATGGTGCGGGCCGTGCGTCGCCGAGATGCCGGAACTCGATCGTCTCGCCGTGACCGTGAAAAAATTCTCGATTGCGGTGCTGCCTCTTTCGATCGACGCCAAAGGGCTCTCCGCCGTGCAGCATTTCTATGCCGCACACCGGATCGAGAAACTGGAGTGGGCCGCCGAAAGAGGCGTGGCCGAGCCCCATGCGCATCCGGCACGCACTTTGCCCTTCTCGCCCCTCGCCTCGCGCTGAACGCACGGGAGAAGGAGGAGCCAGACCCGTTGGGTCGGGAGGGTGAGGGCAACACGCCTATCTCGATCGGCTCTCGCCTCAGCCGTCCGAGGTCTCCCCCGGCCCTCTGCAGCACGACCCTGCGCGACACCAGCCCGCGAAAGCGCCCGGGAAAACGTAGATCAGCCCCATCGCCGGATGGTCTCAGACATCCGCGTAGCAGTGCGTCTCCGCCGCCGTGCCCGGATGCGTCACCGCGCCGAAGCAGGCCGGTCCGACAAGCTCCGCGTACTTCCAGAGCGCACCGCTCTGATAGTCGGTCTTGCGCGGCTTCCAGGCCGCGCGCCGCGCCGCCAGCTCCGCCTCCGGGAGGACAACGTCGATGCTGCCCCTCTCGGCATCGATGACGATGCGATCGCCGTCGCGCAGGAGCGCGATCGGTCCGCCGACCGCCGCCTCGGGTCCGATATGCCCGACACAGAAGCCGCGCGTGCCACCGGAGAAACGTCCGTCGGTGATGAGTGCCACCTCCCCTCCCATGCCCTGGCCGTAGATCGCACCGGTCGTGGAAAGCATCTCGCGCATGCCGGGCCCGCCCTTTGGGCCTTCGTAGCGAATCACGATCACATCGCCTGCCTTGTAGGCGCGCTCCTGCACGGCGCGGAACGCGTCCTCCTCGCAGTCGAAGCAGAGCGCGGAACCTTCGAAGCGCAGTTGCTTGAGGCCCGCGATCTTCACGATCGCGCCCTCGGTCGCGAGATTCCCCTTGAGCCCCACCACGCCGCCGGTTTGCGAGATCGCGCGCGAAACGGGATAGACCACATCCTGGTCGGTCGGGAACACGACGTCCTTCAGGTTCTCCGCCATCGTGCGACCGCTGGCGGTAAGGCAATCCCCGTGCAACAGCCCGGCGTCGAACAGCGCCTTCAGGATCACCGGGATACCGCCGATCCGAAACACGTCGAAGGCCACGTATTTCCCGGCCGGCTTGAGATCGGCGATATATGGCGTGCGGCGCATGATCGCAACCACATCGTCGAGCGTGAAGCGGATGCCGGCCTCGTGCGCAATTGCCGGCAGATGAAGCCCGGCGTTTGTCGATCCGCCGGTCGCGCCCACCACCACCGCCGCATTTTCGAGCGCGCGGCGCGTGACGATGTCGCGCGGGCGGATGCGGTTCTCGATGAGCGCCATCACCGCGCGTCCTGATTCTACGGCGAAGCGATCGCGGTCCTCGTAGGGCGCAGGCGCGCCCGCCGAGCCCGGGAGCGCGAGCCCGATGGCCTCGCTCACCGTCGCCATCGTGTTGGCGGTGAATTGCCCGCCGCAGGCACCGGCAGAAGGGCAGGCGGCGCACTCGAGCACGTGCAGATCGTCATCGCTCATCTTTCCCGCCGCGTGCTGGCCCACCGCCTCGAACACATCGACCACCGTCACGTCGCGATCATGGAATCGCCCGGGCAGGATGGAGCCGCCATACATGAAGACGCTCGGCACGTTGAGCCTGAGCATCGCCATCATCATCCCGGGCAAGGACTTGTCGCACCCGGCGAGGCCGACCAGCGCGTCATAGCAGTGCCCGCGCATGGTAAGCTCGATCGAATCGGCGATCACATCGCGCGAGACGAGCGAGGACTTCATTCCCTGGTGGCCCATGGCGATGCCATCGGTCACCGTGATGGTGGTGAATTCACGTGGGCTGCCGCCCGCCTCGGCAACACCCTTCTTGACCGACTGCGCCTGCCGCGAGAGCGCGATATTGCAGGGTGCAGCCTCATTCCAGCAGGTAGCAACGCCGACCAGAGGCTGATGGATCTCATCCTCGGTCATGCCCATCGCATAGTAATAGCTGCGATGCGGCGCGCGGTCCGGGCCTTCGGTCACGTGGCGCGAGGGAAGCCGCGATTTGTCCCAGCGTTTTTGCAGCATCGGTTTGTTCCTCCCGTTCGGATGATGGTGACCGGTCTCAAGCGATGCGGCGGAGCGCCGCCTCGAGGCGAGCGAGCTCCGTCTCGGCCGCGGCCAAGCGCTCGCGGCTCTCCTCGACCACGGCCTCGGGTGCGCGGCCGACGAAAGCCCGATCCGCCAATTTCCGCTTGAGCCGCGCCATCTCCTCGGCAGCCTTGCTGCGCTCGCGATCGAGGCGAGCCCGTTCTGTCGCGAGATCGACGATCTCCGCGAGTGGCAGGATCACCGTCGCCTCGTCAACCACCGCTTGCGCAACGCCGCGCGGCACCTCGCCGTCGAGAACGCCGATTTCGGAGACGCGCGCCAGCCTGCCGATCGCCTCGCGCCAATGCCCGGCCCGCGCCAGCGTGCCGGGGCGCGCATCCTTGAAGAGGATCGGTGCCAGAGTCGCCGGCGGCACATTCATCTCCGCGCGAACGGTACGGATCTCGCCGATCAGTCGCACCACCCACTCGAGCTCCACGCGCGCCGCCTGCACGTCACCAAGCGCCGCCGGCTCGGGCCAGGGCGCGCGGATCAGGCTGCCCGATGCTCCGTACCCCAGCCGTTCCCAAAGCTCCTCCGTGACGAATGGGATCAGCGGATGCAGAAGACCGAGGAGAATTCCGAGCACATGAGCCGCGGCGGCACGCACTTCGCCCGCGCGGTCCGCGTCCGACAGTGCCGGCTTGGCAAGCTCGAGGAACCAGTCGCAAAACACGTGCCAGGCGAAGCGGTGGCAGGCGCCCGCATAATCGTCGAAACGATAGGCATCAAGCGATGCGGTTGCCTCCTCGATCGCGCGGTTGGCCGCATCCAGGACCCAGCGGCAAAGCGCAAGCCGCGCCGTCTCCGGCCGGAACGCGGGATCGGGACGAATCCCGTTCATCTCGCAGAAGCGCGCCGCATTCCAGATCTTGGTGACGAAGCTCCGAGCTGCCTCCACGCGCGCCGGGCCGAGCTTGATGTCTCGCCCCGGCCCCGCCAGCAGGCCGATTGCGAAGCGTAGCGCGTCCGCGCCGTAGCGATCGATCAGCGCCAGGGGATCGATGATGTTCCCCTTCGACTTCGCCATCTTCTGCCCGCGTTCGTCGCGCACGAGGCCGTGGATATAAACGGTGCGGAAGGGAACATCTTGCATGAAATGATGGCCCATCATCATCATCCGGGCCACCCAGAAGAAGATGATGTCGAAGCCGGTCACGAGCACATCGGTCGGGTAGTAGCGCGCAAGCTCCGGCGTCTTCTCCGGCCAGCCGAGCGTCGAGAACGGCCAGAGTGCCGAGCTGAACCAGGTGTCGAGCACGTCCTCGTCCCGGCGAAGATCAACCTCCCCGCCCCGCTCGGCGAGCGCCGCGGCCGCTGCCTCCTCTTCGGTTTGCGCCACGAAGATCTCGCCGTCCGGGCCATACCAGGCGGGGATGCGGTGGCCCCACCAGAGCTGGCGGCTGATGCACCAGGGTTCGAGGTTCCGCATCCAGGAGAAAAAGGTGTTCTCCCATTGCTTCGGGACAAATCGCGTTCGCCCGCTCTCAACCGCGGCAATCGCCGGCTTGGCAAGCTCAACCGCGTTGCAGAACCATTGCCAGGTCAGCAGCGGCTCGATCGGCACGCCGGAACGATCTCCGTGCGGCACCTGGTGGCGATGCGGCTCGGCCTCTGCAAGCAGCCCGAGCGCCGTGAGCCGCTGCACGATCGCCGTGCGCGCCGCGAACCGATCCTCTCCGGCAAGTCCTTGCACGAATGCAGGCTCGGCGATACCCGGAACTTCGGTGAGGCTGGCCGCAATCTCCCCGAGAGTGATCCGCGCCTCCCGGTCGAGCACCGAAGGCATCTCAAACCCGTGCCGCTCGCCCACCTTGAAATCGTTGAAGTCGTGCGCCGGCGTGATCTTCACCGCACCCGTGCCCTTCGCGGGATCCGAGTATGCATCGGCGATGATCGGAATCCGCCGCCCGACCAGCGGCAGGATGGCATGACGGCCAATCAGCGCGCGATATCGCTCGTCGTTCGGGTGCACGGCCACGGCGACGTCGCCCAGCATCGTTTCGGGGCGCGTCGTCGCAACCGTGACGAACGCCCCCGTTCCTTCGATCGGATAGCGGATGTGCCAGAGCGTGCCGGCGACCTCATGGCTCTCCACCTCGAGATCGGAGATCGCGGACTGGAACTTCGGATCCCAGTTCACGAGCCGCCTTGCCCGATAGATCAGGCCGTCGCGATAGAGGGTGACGAATGCGCGGCGCACGGCGGCCGACAGACCAGGATCCATCGTGAACCGTTCACGCGGCCAATCGAGCGAGGCGCCAAGGCGGCGAAGCTGGCGGGTAATCGTGCTCCCCGACTGCTCCTTCCACTGCCACACGCGCGCGACGAAGGCAGCGCGGCCGAGCGCCCGGCGGCTCGATTGCTCCTCCGCCAAGAGCCGCTCCACCACCATCTGCGTTGCAATGCCGGCATGGTCGCTGCCGGGCTGCCAAAGCACGTCACGTCCCTGCATGCGCCGCCAGCGGATCAGCGTGTCCTGAAGCGTGAACGTCAGCGCATGGCCCATGTGCAGGCTGCCGGTGACGTTCGGCGGCGGAATCATGATAGTGAACGGTTCGGCTAGGGACCGCGGATCGGCCGCAAAGGCGCCGCTCCGCTCCCATTCCGTGTAGCGCCGCGCTTCGATCGCCGCGGGGTCGTAGGTCTTGTCGAGCATGGATGATGCCTTGGCGCGCCGCGCGCTTTCCGGCGCGTGCGCCTTCAGGGTACGGCGCGGCCGAGTACGCGTTCGATCTCGGCGCGCACCACCCGCTCCACCAGCGCGGGGAGGTTCGCATCGAGCCACGCCTTGAGAAACGGGCGCAACTCCTCGCGCACAAGATCCTCGATCGTCGGCCCGCCACGGTGCACCGTGGCGGTGCGCTCGCTCGAGAGCCGCTTCACGAGGCCACCGACGGCTGCGACAGCCGCCGCCGCCGCTTCCGGCGCGACCAGGCGACCCGGCGGTAGGCCGGCGGCCCTGCCGGGTGCCGGCGCCTCTTGCTGCGCCGGGCCAGGCGGCGCCGGCGGGGCGCCCGCGGGCGCATCCGCTGCGTTGGCCGCCGCGGCGGCCGGCTTGGGATCGGGAACCATCATCGACTCATCCAGCACGAGAACATCTTCACGCCGCTCCAAAGCCGTCGCGGGCGCCCCGTCCTCGTTCAGGATGCGGCGGATCGAGGCAAGAATATCCTCCATCGACGGGTCAACCGGCGCCACCCCGGAGCCCGCGCCCGCGGCGTCACCCGGCAGCTTCGGCGCCTCGGCAGGTCCGCTCATCGCCAAGCCTCAGTGCTTGACGCCGGGCACGGCCGGCGGAAGCGGCAGCGCCCCGCCTGTCGGGTTGCCAGTTTCCGCGGGGCCGCCGACGCCGAACAAGGCGTTGCGCACGGATCGGTAGTACGCGTTCTCATCATAGTACGGAACCGGCAGCTTCAGGTCGCGTGCCGTCAGCCGGCCGATCGCGGCCGCCACCCCGTAGGAGGCGGTGATCAGGCTGGCGAGGTTCTGCACCAGCGTGGTCTCCGCGGTCAGGAGATTCTGCTGCACCGTCAACACATCAAGCGTGGTCGCCGTGCCGACGATCGCCTCGCGTTCGGTTCCTTCGAGCGCAATCCGGTTTGCTGCCACCGCGGCGTGGCTGCTGATGATCGCGGCCTCTGCTGCGATCAGCGTCTGCCACGCCTGCGATGCCTGCTGCACGGCTGCCCGGCGGGCGTTGTCCAGCGTCTGCACCGCCTTGTCCTGCTCCTGCTTGGCCTGCCGCACCGTCGCATACTCGCCCCCGCCCTGATAGAGCGGCACCGAAAGATCGGCCGTCGCCGCCCATCCGGTCAAGCGTGTGTCGGGCAGGGTCGGATTGTCCTGGCGGAACGCGTTGAACTGTACGCTGACCGAGGGCATCAGCGCCGCGAAGGCGATATTCACGGCGTTCTTCGCCGCCGCCACATTGAAGAGCGCGTTGACGACCGACGGATTGTTTGCCGCCGCCTCCGCGTCGGCCGCCGCCGCCGATTTCACCGGCAGCACGAGCGGCTGCGGAGGAGAAAGCGCCGCGGCCGCGGGCTGACCAACCACCTGAACATAAGTCGCGAGCGCCGTTGCCAGGTTGCCGCGCGCCGTTTCGAGCTGCGCCTGGCCCTGCGCCAGCGCCGCCTGTGCCTGGGCGACGTCGGTCTGGGTCAGCTCGCCCACCCGAAAGCGGTCCTCACTTGATTGCAATTGCTGCTGGAGCACCGTCACGTTGGTCTCGTTCACCGCGACGAGCTGACGGTTCTCGATTACGGACACGTAGGCGGAGACCACGCTCGTGAAGACCGACTCCTCGGTCGCGATAAGCTGCGCCCGCTCGGCACGCACGAGGTTCCGCGCCTGAAAAACGCTCGCCCGCGTCTTGCCGCCCTGGAAGATCGGCTGCGTCACGGTCGCCTGTTCGGTGAGCGTGTCCCGCGAGATATCGCTGTATTGCGGGCCGCCCGGCGAGAAAAACGTCGGCGCGGCGACTGTGCGCTCGGTCCCGCTGCTGTAGCCCGCGCTGCCGCTCAGCACCACCGTCGGGCGCCAACCGCTGAGGGCCTTCGGAACCCCCTCGTTCACGGCGCGAAGATTGGCCCGCTCGGCAAGGATCTGCGGATTGGTGTTGTATGCGGCAATCAGGGCCTGATCGAGCGTCGCCGGTTGCGCCAACGCCGCCCGGGCGCCCAAGGCCAACGCCAGCCCGAAAACGGTGCCGCAACGCAGGATCATCCCTCGCATCTCCGTTGCGTTCCTCCCTCGCCCCGAGGTCTTCGGCATGGCACGCGCCGCGGCCTCCCGCGGCCATGGCACTCCGCCACCAAGTCTCTCATCCCGTATCAGCTTTTGGCGGGATCTCATACCCATCGCTCGTTCAATGATCGTGCAAGGCATGAGTTCGGCACCGACATGGGTCCGCTCCAAGGCCGGTGACCCTTCTAGAACGTGAACTCCGGCGCCGGTGCGAGGGAGGGCAGGAGCGAGGTTGCGCAGTCGAAAACGCCCTGCAAAGCCACCCTCCCGGCGCTCGGGCGGCCAAGAACCGCCCGGCTCGTGCCGCGAGACGGCGCCAGCACCGCAACAAGCCGCCCGTTCTGCCGGACAATCTGCCCCGCCAGAGCGGACGGGATCGCGCGCACCGCCCCCTCGATCAGCACGATATGCCACGGCCCGTCCGCCGGCCAACCGGCCGCGAGCGGCCCCTCCACGACGCGGACGGAAGGAGCCAAGGAAGGCAGCAGCTCCCTGGCGAGGGCGAGCAGGCGCCGGTCTTCCTCGAGCGCAGTCACCACGGCACCGCACTCCGCCAGCACCGCCGCCCCGTAGCCGGTTCCCGCGCCCACCACGAGCGCGCGCTCCCCCGCGCGCGGCTCGGCCAGTTGCACGAGGCGGGCCAGCAGCATCGGCGCCAGAAGCACGCGCCCCTCGCCAAGCGATACGTCGGCGTCGGCATAAGCCAAGGCCGCCTGCTCGGGCGGCACGAAGCGCTCGCGCGGCAGGCTCCGCATGGCCTCCAGGATTTTCGGGTCGTTCACCCGATTCGGGCGGACCTGGCTCTCCACCATGTGCGTGCGGGCAAGCTCGAAGTCCGATGCGTTCTGGTCCATGGGCATCCGGGGCAGGTAGCCGGGGAGGGCAAACCGATCGCTTCATAAACGCCCCGCGGGCCGACCGCCACCCTCGCCTCATGCAAGGCGCCCGGCCACACCCTCCTGCGGACTTGACCGGCCGCAGAGCAGCGGCCGATAAGCTCCGCCTCACTCGCCGGTCCGGTGGCAGAGTGGTCATGCAGCGGACTGCAAATCCGCGTACGTCGGTTCGATTCCGGCCCGGACCTCCAGATCCCCGCACGCCGGGCGGAAGGGTCGAGCGCAAAAGGTCACGCGCGAAGCGGGTTCCCCGGCCCGCAATCGCGCGTAACTTCGGGCGATGCGCCCGCTCGTGCGACCCCTTGCACTCGTCGTCCTCGTCCTGCTCTGCCCGGGCGTGCGTGCGGCCGGCCCCGAACCCTACAGCGTCGTCCTCACCCCGACCGGCAACGCCGCGCTCGACCATGCGCTGGCCGCCAGTTCGACCCTCCTCAGCCTGCGCACGGCCGTCCCGGTCGGCCCGTTCGCGCTGATCGCGCGCGCCCGCAACGACGAGGCGCGGTTCCGGACCGTGCTCGAGAGCTTCGGATTCTATGCCGCGAAGATCGAGATCCGCATCGCCGGCCATCCGCTTGGCGACCCAGCCCTCACCTCCGTCCTCGCCGGTCTCTTTGCCAAGCCCCCGGTTCGCGTCGCGATCTCGTTCCTGCCCGGACCGCTCTTCCATCTCGGCCGGGTAAAGATCACGGGCACGGTTCCCGAGAAGGCCCGCGAGGCGTTCCGGCTCGCTCCCGGTGATCCCGCTCGCGCCGCCGACGTGCTGGCCGCCGGAACCCGCCTTCTCGCCGCATTGCAGGCGGAAGGGTACGCACTCGCCAAGGTCTCCGAACCCACGGCCATCCTGCATCCGGCAACGCGCACCCTCGACGTGACCTTCACGGTCGAGCCAGGCCCGCGCGTCGATCTCGGGCCGATTGCGATCGCCGGGCTCAGGACCGTGAACGAGTCGTTCGTGCGCCGCCGGCTCACCATCCGCCCGGGCGAGAAATACAGCCCGGCGGCGCTGGCCGCCGCACGCGCCGATCTCGCCGAGCTTCCCATCTTCTCGATGGTGCGAATCCGGCCGGGCACCAGCACGAATGCCGAGGGCCGGCTTCCCGTTACGGTCTTCGTAAGCGAGCGGAAGTTGCATGTGGTGAGCCTCGGCGCCTCCTACTCGACCGATCTCGGCGTCGGGCTCAATGCCTCCTGGGAAGACCGAAACCTTTTCGGGAATGCCGAGGATCTCAAGCTCTCGGCCGGCACCACGCTCGGCGGCACCGCCGTCACCGGACCCGGCTACAGTCTGAGTGCAGCCTTCAGCAAGCCGGACTTCCTCGCTCGCAACCAGTCCCTCCTTGCCAATGTCGGCACCGTCGATGAGAGCCTCGATGCCTACGACCGCACGGCGCTCACGGCGAGCGTCGCGCTCTCCCGCCCCGTCCTGCCTCATCTCACGGCGAGCGTCGGACTCGCCGGAGAGCGTGAACGGATCACCCAAAACGCGATCACCAGCAGCTTCACGCTGATCGGCGTGCCCCTCACCCTCGCGTATGACAGCACGAACAATCTCCTCAATCCCACGCGTGGCTTCCGCGCCACGGCCCGGCTCGCGCCCACGGCCTCGTTCGGGCCGCCTTCCGCGCAGTTCGTCCTCGCGGAACTCTCGGGTTCGACCTATCTCGATTTGTCCGACCTCGCAGGAGAAAGGCCCGGCCGCAGCGTCGTGGCAGTCCGCGGCCTGGTCGGCGCCGCGCTCGGCACGAGCCTCGCCAGCCTGCCGGCCGACAAGCGCTTCTATGCCGGGGGAAGCGGCACGGTGCGCGGTTACAAATTTCTCTCCCTCGGCCCGCAATTCCCGAACGGCACGCCCGAAGGCGGCACGGCGGTCAGTGCAGTCACATTGGAGCTCCGCCAGCGCTTCCTCGCCCATTGGGGTGCGGCGGCTTTCGTTGATGCCGGACAGGTTTCCACCAACGGCGATCCTTTTTCCGGGACCGTGAGATTCGGCGCCGGCGGCGGGCTCCGCTACTACACCCCGATCGGGCCGATCCGACTGGACGTTGCCGTGCCCCTCAACCGGGAACCGGGCGGAGACAGTTTCGAGCTCTATATCGGGCTTGGGCAGGCATTCTGATGCGGCGATGGGCAAAAAGGATCGGGATCGGCATGGCCGGCGCCTTTGGCGCCGTGGCCCTCTTTGTCCTCTCTCTGCTGCTCGGCGCCAACACCGCGCCCGGCCGCGAAATCCTCACCTGGCTCGTGCCGCGGCTCACCCTCGGTGCGGTTGGGGTCGAGGGCCTTGGAGGCAGCTTCCCCGCTCACCTCCGCGCGCGGCGCCTGACGCTCGCGGACGCCGCGGGGCCCTGGCTCACCGCACGAAACGTGGTGCTCGACTGGCAGCCGCTCCGGCTTCTCGACGGCCAAATCCTGGTCGACCGGCTGACCGCCTCCGCAGCAGAACTCGATCGCCTGCCGGCCGAGAAGAAAGCGCGCACGGGCACTGCCGCGCCACCATCGCCGCGGCACCCCATCCCCCTCATCGTCCGCCGGCTTGCAATCGCGCGGCTTACCATCCCTCCCGCCTTTTCTCCCGCCTTGGCCGGCCGAACGGTCAGCCTTGCCGTCACCGCCTCCGGAGAGCGCGCGATCGCCGGGAAGGACGCATTCAGCCTCGACGCCCGTCCGCTCGCGGGCGGCGGCCGCTACCAGGTGAGGGTCGAGCTCACCTCGCAAACGGTGGCGCTCGCGGCGCACATCGAGGAGCCGGCGCACGGGCTTCTCGCCGGGCTTGCCGGCGTCACGCCGCCCGGGCCGATCCGCCTCGATGTCCAGCTCTCCGGGCCGAGGAACGATATCGCCGCGCACCTCAACGCCACCGCAGGGCCGCTCGTCGCGCGCGCCTCGGGACGGATCGATCTCGTCGCGCGCGCCGCCGATCTCGCGTTCGGCGTCACCGCACCGGCCATGGCGCCGAGGCCGGGCATCGCCTGGCGGAGCGCCGATCTCACTCTCCGATTCCATGGCGCCTTCGCCAAGCCCGTGGTCAGCGGGAACTTCGGCATTGCCGGTCTTTCCGCGGCCGGAGCCAAAATCGCGCGGCTTGTTGGAAGCCTCATGGGGAGCGGCGGGCGCGCAAGGCTCGAGGCCCGTCTCACAGGTGTCGTGCTGCCTGGCCCCGCCCCCGAGCTGCTGGCCAAAGCGCCGCTCGTGCTTGATGCTACGGCGCTGCTCGACGCGCCCGGCCGGCCGATTTCCTTCACCCTCCGCCATCCCCTGATCTCCGCGCGGGGCGAGGTGCGCACCGCCGGCCACCCGACGCTGGCCGCGACAATCGATCTCCCCGATCTCTCGCCGCTTTCCGCGATTGCCGGCCTCACTCTCGCCGGCAGCGGCTCCGCCAAGCTCGCGGCAAGCGAGCAGCCGCGGGGCTTCACGCTCGCCGCCAAGGCCGCGCTCGCCTTGACCGGCGGCAGCACGCCGGTCTTTTCGCTGCTCGGCCCCGCGCCGCACCTGGCGCTCGCCGCGCACCTGCAGAAGAGCGACCTCACGCTCTCCCGCTTTTCGCTGACCGGCCGCGCGGTTTCCTTTGATGCACACGGCAGCATGGCCGCGGGCAAACTCGCGCTCGCGTGGCAAGCCGGGCTTCCCGACCTTGAACGGGCGGATGCCGCCCTTCGAGGCGCGCTGGCAGCCAAGGGCAGGATCGATGGCCCCAGCAATGCGCTCTCCCTCGCCGCAGACCTGAACGGCACGCTCGGCACTGCCGCGTTTGCGCCCCTGCCGTTCCACGCCCGCCTCGCCGCGACCGGCTGGCCTGCCGCGCCCGCGGCCGAACTCACCGCGCAAGCGGAGCTGCAAGGCGCGCCGCTCGATCTTTCGCTGGCTGCGGCGCGCGGGCCCGACGGCGCAAACACCGTCACGATCAAGAACGCGCGCTGGAAGAGCGGGCACGCGGCAGGCACGATTGCGCTCGCCAAGGGTGGAGCGCCCGCAGGGCGGATTTCATTCGCGATCTCCCGCCTCGCCGACTTTTCATCCTTCGCCGGTTTTTCGTTGCAGGGTTCGCTCACCGGCTCGCTCGCCGCCGCGGAGCGTCAGCGCGAACCTGAGCTCGTCCTCGACCTCAAGGGAATCGGGATCGCAGCCGCCGGCGCCAGCGTTGCCCACGCGCAACTCACCGCCGCCTTGATCCACCCGCTCGCGAACCGGCGCATCGAGGCGACGATGCGGCTCGCAGGCCTCACCGTCGATGGGGTGAGCGGCGCGGCGACGCTTTCGGCAAGCGGCCTCGCGAACGCGCTCGCGCTCCGCCTGCACGGCGACTTTCCCTCGTTCGGCCATGCGGCACTGAGCGCGGCGATGCTGGTCGATGCGGGCGCGGGTTCGGCTTCGCTCTCGGCGCTCGACGCGACGTGGCGGAGCGCGTCGGTCAGGCTCCTGGCGCCCGCGCGGATCCTCTTCTCGCCAGGCGTTTCGGTCGAGGGGCTCCGCCTCGGCATGGCCGGAGCGGAGCTTGACGCAAGCGGGCGCATTCGCCCTGACCTTGCGCTCACGCTCGCGCTGCGCAACGCGACACCGGCGCTTCTCGCTCCCTTTGCGCCCGGTCTTTCCGCCAAAGGGCGGCTGGACGCCTCGGCGAGGCTCGCCGGCACGCTCGCGGCTCCCACCGGCAGCCTCAGCGTCAGCGCGCGCGGGCTCGGCCTCGCCTCGGGCCCGGCGGCCGGCCTGCCGCCGGCGAGCCTCGATCTCACCGCAGCGCTCGCCGGCCACTCCGCACAAATCCGGGCGGAGCTTGCTGACGGAGCCGCCACGCGCGTCGCGCTCTCGGGCGCGGTTCCGCTGGCTGCGAGGGGAGCGCTCGATCTTGGCGTGAAAGGCCAAGCCGACCTCGCCCTCTTCCAACCCGTGCTTGCCGCCGCGGGCCGGCGCATTGCCGGGCGGCTTCTGCTCGACGCGACGCTCCGCGGCACCCTCGCCAACCCCGCGATCAGCGGCAGCGCGCGGCTCAGCGGCGGAACGATCGCCGACTATGCAAGCGGGCTTTCGCTGACCGGCATCGATGCGGAGGCGACAATGGCGGGCGGGAGCGTGCGCATCGTTCGCTTCGCGGCCCATGCCGGTCCCGGCAGCATCGGCGCGACGGGAAGCATCGGCGTGTTTGAGCCGGGCGTTCCGGTTTCGCTTGCCGTCACGGCGCGCGATGCCGAGCTGCCGCAATCCGACCTGCTCACCGCCTGGCTCGATTCCGATCTCCATATCACCGGATTTGCGGAGCGGGCGCTCGCGGCGCGCGGCACGATTCATATCCGGCGTGCGGAGATACGGATTCCGAAGAGCCTGCCGCCGACGGTCGTCGTGCTGCACGTGGTCCGCGCCGGCCAAGCGCCACTTGCGCGGCCGGCCGCGGCGGCGCCGAACGTCGCGCTCGACGTCAGGCTCGATGCGCCGCGCGAGGTCTTCGTGCGCGGCCGCGGCGTCGATGCCGAGTTCGGCGGGCGCATCCATGTCTTGGGGAGCGTGGCCGCACCGCGGCCGGAGGGGAGCTTCCGCCTCATCCGCGGCCGGTTGAGCATCGCCGGGCAAGCACTCACCTTCACCTCCGGCACGATCGGGTTCAACGGCGGCAATCCCGCCGACCCCACGCTCGACCTCGTCGCCACCGCCAGCACCCGCACGACCACGGCCACGCTCACGCTCAGCGGAACCGTGCGGAAGCCGAAACTGTCCCTTTCGAGCGTACCCGAGATGCCGCAGGACCAGGTGCTGGCCGCCCTTCTCTTCGGCAGCAACGCCTCGAATCTCAGTCTCTTTCAGCTCGCCGAGATGGCCGACGCGCTCGGCTCGCTCTCCGGCGTCGGGCCGAGCGTCGGCAATCCGCTCGGCACGCTGCGCAAGGGCCTCGGGCTCGACCAGCTCAGCATCGGCGCCGGTGCCAACGGCGCGCCCACGGTGCAGGCCGGCCGCTACATTGCGCGCGGCGTTTATGTCGGCGCCAACCAATCGAGCAGCGGCGGGGGTACGCAGGCCAAGGTGAAGATCGATCTCACCAAACGTCTCAAGCTAGACGCCACCGTCGGCACGGGGGCCGGCGGCGCCACCGGGGCGAACTCGGCGAACAGCTCGAGCGTCGGCCTCACCTACCAGTTCCAGTATTGAGCGGCGCCCCGCTCTCTCAACGAAAGGACCATGTCGCCATGCCGATCTACGCGCTCGATGACCGCGCGCCCGAGCTTCCGCCCGCCGGTGAGTTCTGGATCGCGCCCGATGCGCACGTCATCGGCCGCGTGCGGCTCGGGCGCGATGTCGGGGTGTGGTTCGGCGCGGTGCTGCGCGGCGACAACGAGCCAATCGCGATCGGCGATGCGACGAACATCCAGGAAGGCGTTCTGATGCACACGGATGCAGGCTTTCCGATGACGATCGGGGCCGGGTGCACGCTCGGGCATCATGCGATCCTGCACGGCTGCACGATCGGCGCGAACACGCTGATCGGCATGGGCACGACGGTGCTGAACGGAGCGAGGATCGGGGAGAACTGCCTGGTGGGTGCCAACGCGCTCGTCACGGAGGGAAAGGAGTTTCCGGACAATTCGCTGATCTTCGGTGCGCCCGCCAAGGTGGCGCGTACGCTCGATGCGGCCACGGTCGAATTCATTCGCCAATCGGCGCGCGAGTATGTGGAGCGCTGGCGCTGCTATGCAGCGGGCTTGCGCAGGACCGGATGATCCCGGCCGGTCAGGTTCTTCGAGGGTTCAGCCGCTTTCTCCTCGAGTTCGTCGGCGAACTCGGCGAGCATGCAGGGCGGGGAGAAATACCCGGCCGGTTCTTCTTCCTCGGTGCCGGGCGGGATTTCCGGCGGTGGCTTTTCGGCCGATCCGGCCGGCTTCTCAGGCTTCCCGGGCCGCGATTCTTTCGCCGCTTCAGTCTTTTCCATGCACTCCTCCCGAGCGAACCGCAGAACGGCTATTGAGCGCCTGGCCGGCGGGGTTCGCAAGCCGCGGAACCCGGGTGCGGCCGAGGGAGAATTTTCTTTTTCAGGGATGGGAAAATCCGGACAAGTGGGACACGACGGGGGGGCCGAGCGATGGGCTGCCGGCGCAGAGGTGGGGAAGAATTTTCTCTTTGGTGAGCCGGCGGGGGAGTCCGGGCCGATCTGTCACAGCAAGAAACTCCTGGAGGACTCTTCGTTTATTGTGAATCTCCGGGAATTATTACGAGTTAGAAACAAATGGCGGCGTGGCGTGCCGCCCACCGGTGGCGGGGCGGTCAGGCGGCGCGAACGCCGCTGCCGGCAGCGCCGACGGGGCGCAAAAAGCGCGCCGCGGCGGGATTCGAGCGGAAAGGGCAGGAGAAACCGGCCGGCGCATAGCACCCGTCAATAAATGGTATTCCTGATACCACAATAAACCGCTATGCTCCGCGGCGTCACCCGGGGTGCCCGACCCCGAAGCGAAGGAGGCCGCCGATGAGTGCAACCACCGAAGCGCCTGAGCTTGCCGCCCGCCCGATCGGGGAGATTGCCGCGAGCCTGGCGGGCGCCACGTCGATCTTCCGGCGCGAAAAGCTCGATTTCTGCTGCGGCGGCGGGGCAACGCTCGCCGAGGCGGCGCGGCGGCGCGGGGTTTCGCTTGGGAAGCTGCTCGGTGAGCTTGCCTTGCTCGCGCCGGCGGAGGAGGGCGACATCGCGGTTGCTGAGACGCCGCGGCTGATCGCCCATATCGTGGCCCGGTATCATCAGGTGCATCGGCGCGAGCTGCCCGAGCTTGCGCGGCTTGCCCTGCGTGTGGAAGCCGTGCACCGGGCGCATCCCGCGGTGCCGAGGGGCCTTGCCGAACTGATCGAGGGGTTGGCCGAGGAGCTCGAGGTGCATCAGCAGAAGGAGGAGATGATCCTCTTTCCGATGATGCTTGCCGGCGGTCGGCCTGGAATCAGCGAGCCGATTGGCCGGATGCGCGCGGAGCATGACGAGGCGGGCGCGGAGCTTGCCGAGATCGGCGCGGTTACGGGCGAGATGAGCGTTCCCGCCGATGCCTGTGCAACGTGGCGCGCGCTTTATACGGGGCTTGCGAAATTTCGCGACGATCTTACCGAGCACGTGCATCTCGAGAACAACGTTCTTTTCCCGCGCTTTGCCGACGCGGCATGAACCCCATCCGCCTCAAGCGCGCCTACGAGCCGCCCGGAGAGGACGAGGGGGCGCGGGTGCTCGTCGATCGGCTCTGGCCGCGCGGGGTTTCGCGGGCGAAGGCGCGGATCGAGCTTTGGCTCAAGGATGCGGCGCCGAGTGCGGAGCTCAGGGCCTGGTTCGGGCACCGGCCCGAGCGGTGGGAGGAGTTCGCGCGCCGCTACGAGGCGGAACTCAAGGCAAACGAGGGCGCGCTCGCGCCGCTCAGGGACTTGCTCGCGCAGGGGCCGGTGACGCTCGTCTATGCGGCGCACGACGCCGAGCGGAACAATGCGGTGGTGCTGGTGCGGTATCTCGGCCGTGGCGGCGAGGCGGGCGGCGCCGGGACGCAGAGGCGGGCGGCAAAAGATCGGCGGTGAGCGCCGGCGCGGAGCGGGGCGGCCCGCGAGGGGCAGGGTCCGTGGGGGCATTCCGGTAATGACAACGGCGTTACGGTGTGTCAGGATGAGCTCGACAAGGAGGCAACCTTGGCCAAGGCGCAGGCTGCGCGGCGTCGGGAGGCTCTCAATCTCCGAATCCGGCCGGAGGAGCGTGGCCTGATCGATCGGGCTGCGACGCTCACTGGCAAGACGCGCACGGGTTTCGTGCTGGAGGCTGCGCGGCGTGCGGCCGAGGAGGCGTTGCTCGATCGGACCGTGTTCGCGGTGAGCCCGCGGGCCTATGCGGCCTTTCTGGCGCGGCTCGACGAACCGCCTGAACCGAACGAGCGGCTGCGGCGGACGATGGAGACGGTACCGCCCTGGGGGTAGAGCGTGTTCAGCTTGCGCGACCCGAGCCGCTGGCGGATGCGCATGAGCTTGACGGTTTCGCGTGCGGGATTGTCTCGCTGGACGAGTGGCTGAGGCGCCGCGCGCGGGCGAACCAGGTGAGCGGAGCCTCGCGGACGTACGTGGTTCCGGAAGGCCGCCGGGTCGTTGCGTATTACGCGCTGGCGTCGGGCGCCATTGCGGTTGCCGGCAGCGTCGGACGCTTCCGCCGTAACATGCCGGACCCCATTCCGGTGGCGGTGCTTGGCCGCCTTGCCGTCGATCGGCGGGTGCAGGGGCGGGGGCTCGGGCGGGCTCTCTTTCGCGACTGTGCGTTACGCGTGGCGCACGCGGCCGAGACGATCGGCATCCGCGGCATTCTCGTCCATGCGATTTCAGATGAAGCGAGGGCCTTCTATCAAGCGCTCGGTTTCGACCCTTCGCCGGGGGACCGCATGACGTTGATGGTGATGCTTCAGGATGTGCGGCGGATGATCGGGTAGCCCGGAGGGCGAGGGCTGATGCTCGGGCGGCCGCGTCGGCCAAGGCGCGGGGGCAGCGGGACGGGATCCCGCTGCTGGTGGTGAGGAACGGTGACGATCGCTTCCGCATCGCCTCGGGGGCAGCAGGCGGTGAGGTCTTCTTTCCTTGGCGGCCTCGCGGCGCGGTAATTCACGTTTTCCCTTGCAATTCAGCGAGCGCCCGCCGTCGATCTGCCGCGAGGGCCGGCAGGTCGTGGCGGACAGAGTTCCAGATCACGTGCCGGCTCAGTCGGTCGGAGGGATGGTGGTGGCTGTGGGGTTGTGGGCAACGTTCCGCGTTGTCCATCAACTCCACAGCCTACCTGCTCCGGTGAAACGATGTCTATGAACTGTACACCGAAGTTGCTGTGTCTGGGCCTGGAATGGAGCCTATGATAATGCGGTCCTTCACTCGGAAGGCGGTGGGAGGTCGAGGTTAGCTGCCTGACTTTCTCGCTATATCCTCAAGCCGTCTGAGAAGAGCTGTTCCGTTGATCAGTTCGATGCGTGACGGGATGATTGGACCTAGAAGAAGGTCTTTAGTCAGGAGCGGAGCGAAATCCGAAGTTGTGGTCAAAAACCCCTTGGCGGCCCCATCCAGCATCAAGACGCCGTATAGTGCTCTTGCATCTTCGGCCGTCACCAGATGGCCAGGCGTGTATGCCTTGACCTGATCAATTATGCGGACGCTGCCAATTGCATGCATAGTTGCGATAACATCGCGGCCGCTGTCGCCACTTCGCGGCGTGAGTATCACCTCGTTGAAACCTGCTTTCGATAGGAGCCAGCTATTATTTCCTCCCACCTGCAGGCTGGAATTTGGAAGGCAATGCTTGGGTCACACTTGAGGAGTTCGATGATGTCGAACCACGGAGTTGCGACTGCCTCTATCAACCTTCCTTCGGTTCTCTTGTCTCCTGCGACGACGACGGCCTGCAACAGAAGATCGGATACAGGCGTGATTGCTCGTACATTGGCAGATATTACCCCGACTGAAGCGGTCACCTCCGTCCTGATCATCGTCGTTATCGCCACTTCGAACTTCCGTGCTGTTGAACCGCAGGCAGGACACGGCTGACGTTCTTCCGGTTTGAGGCCGGAGTCCTCATCCAGGACCGTTTCACAGTTGCCACATAGTACCCGAGCCATCGCTTCCAATTACAGCGACTGCTCGGCCGAGCAAAGGGAAGTGAGGTCCTGGAGGCGATTGCCCATGCCACGGATGTCGCCCCCGGGCTGGCCGGGCATCAGCTCGGCCGCGCGATCGCCCATGCGGTGTGCGGCTTCGCACACGCGTTCCAGGCAGTGTTCCACGGCGTCTCGCACCAATCCGCTGTTGGCGAAGGCGCTCAGGTCCATGCCGGCCAAATGACTCTCGATCTGTTTCCCGGTTGTCGATGATGTCGGCCAGGAAGTCGGCCGGGTCGTGGCGAGAAGGCACGCCGGCGGTCGCGGTCTATCTTGTTCCGCGGGCGCGGCTTCTCCACCGGCTCGGCCAGCAGGTCGACCTTGCGCCCGACCAACTCGGCCAGGCGCCGCTCCAAGGCCTCGAGCGCGAAAAGCCCAATGCGGGCTTCCGGGTCCAGCTCGGCGGCGAGGTCCACGTCACTGCCGGGCTCGTCATCGCCGCGAGCGAAGGAGCCGAACAGCGACAGGTGGCGGACGCCGGCGCGGCGGAGTTCCGCCTCATGCTCGCGCAGGATGGCAATCACATGGTCCGCCGTGTCGGTTGTGGTTGGCATGCTCATCGCGGCGTTACTTCTCGATAGCAAAGGATAACACGGAAACGGCTGCAAGGTTGAGCCAGGCGGGCCCGGCGCGGGCGCGAAACGAAGGGTCCGCGGGCGCGAAAGGAAGACTCCGCGATCGCGGGAAGCCGGCAGGGCGGAGGTGTCAAACGCGGGCCTGATCTTGGCGAGGGGAGCCGCCGCGGTGGCGCGGGTGGCGTGGACCGGCCGGCTGGGCTTTGGTGCAGACGGTTCACGTGTCAGGCGGGTCGGGGTCAGTCAGCTCGGGGCGGGGGGACGGCCGTCCGACGTGATGGCCTCGGCCCAGATCAGCGGGTGGCGGTTGCGGCCGGGCGCGTGGGCGAGCTGATTCTTGTGCCGGTTCCAGACCAGCGGGCCGGTGCTGATGGCGTTCGGGGAGTTGAAGCGGCACGGCGGCAGGTGGCGAGGAGGGTTTCCTGAAGCACGCCGTCGAAGACGCCTTTGCGGAGGGAGACGAAGTCGATGGTCGCCGGCGGCGCGGCCAATGCTTTCGGCGAGAGCGGTGGCGGATTCCGGTAATTCGCTGGTGGCGAAGGGCTGCAGCGGTTCGCGGAGCGGCTCGGGATCGGCGTCGTTCGCGGCATGGTGGCAGGCCCTCACCCGGCGCCCGGACGGTGTCCGGGCGCCACCCTCTCCCACGCGCTTCGCGCGGGGCGAGGGGGAAGAAGGGCGGGCCCGCACGGAAGGGCAGCCGGGGGCGTGCGACTGTGGAACGGCTTTTGGCAGCGGCGAGGTTCCTGTCGCGACTTTCAACGCGCATGTCACGGATTACGGCGAGCAGCGCTTCCTCATTCAGGTGCACAGCGGACTGGAGCTCCTCCTCTATCGCGGCTGCATTGTTCCGGTCTCTTCCATGCGGATCCGCTTCAATCCTCCCGGCGAGCCCGAACGGATCATCGAGCCGACGCTCTCGGTGGAGATCGCCCGCGAGATTGTGTTGCGGAACCTGCGTGCGGTCTCATGCGGACATGTTCGGAACGGACATCCTGGAGCGGCTGATCGGTACGGCGGCGGGCAAGGGGCATATTGATGCGGTCGGCGTGTTTGATGGCCCGTGTCTCCGTCTTCCGGCGAAGCCGGACGAGGGCGAGGCGCGCTCGATGGCCATCGGCAGGCTCGATGATGTCCCGGGGTGCATCATCTATACGATGCGAGGATCCGTATTGCGTATGATTTTCATGCGGAAGGCACGAGATGGCGAATGAAGGCACTACCAGCAGGTTTTCGGCGAGTGAACTGCGAAAGAAGAGGCAGGGCGGAAGCCGGACCGACATGGCCCGGCTCAGTCGGATGGGGGAGGCCGAGCTCGAAAAGAGCATCCGGAATGATCCCGACCGGGGCCGGGTTCCGAAGGATTGGCACCTGAAGGCCGAGGCGGCGATGCCGGCGCGCAAGCGGCTGATGTCGGTGCGGCTGGATGCCGACGTGATCGACTGGTTCAAGGGCCAGGGTGCCGGTTACCAGACGCGGATGAATGCGGTCCTTCGCTCCTTCATGGATGACGAGCAGAAAAGACGGGCGGGCTGACTGCGGGCTTGCGGGCGGGCCCATGGGCGGCGGTGCCGGGCCGCGACCGGCAATGATGAGCACCATGTCTACGCCATAGCCCTACCTTGAAGGGGAAACCTGGCTCGGAGCAATCAGAGGCAGCCTGGGGAAATAAGTACGGTAGCGTGTCGCATCCCGTGTCATCAGCAGATATCCGGCGACGGCTGCATGGGCGCCAATGAAAAAGTCCCGAAGCGGGGATCGCTTTGTTCCGCCCCGCCGTCGATAGGTCAAGAATGACTTGCCTGCGAGAAAGGCGGCTTCGTACGGAATTGCTTCACGGTCGAACATGGCTTTCGGAAGTGCGGCGTCGAGCTCCTCGATCCGCGAATACCGAATCGAGACCTCGGCATAAACGACCGGATTGATGACAAGACGATAGCGATCGGCGGCACGTTCGATGGCTCCCGCCGACCATGCGAGCCAACGCACGTCTTCCGTCATGACGTCGAGAAGAACGTTGGCGTCGATCAGTACCGCAGTCATTCAGTCATCGCGGGTCAGCGCCATGATTGCATCCGTGCTCATCGCGACATCGCCACGTCCCCGCAAATGAGCGACAAGCCGGGCGCCGCGACCATCGCTCTTACGGGCTTTGGCGCGAACGATGCGCACGACCTTGCCGTCGAACTCGAATTCCACTTCCGTCTGCGGCAGCAGACCCGCCCGCTCGCGGATTTCGGCCGGAATGGTCACCTGACCTTTGGACGTGATGCGCACGGCCCGCCTCCTTACTCTTACATGTAAGAGTAAGGAACTCGGCATCGATCTGCAAGACTCGACCGCGCAGCACCTGCGGACGGATCAACCGCGGTGCCTTCGCCCGCCGATCTGCGCCGCCAGGCGTCTTGGGGAAGATTTTGCGCGATCTTCGCGGCAGTGCCGCCCACCAGCCGCTTCTTGCCCCGGGAGCGGAACACGTGGTTGGAGGCGACGCCCAGGACATGTCCCTTGCCTGCCTTGCCTGTCTTGCGCAGCGCGGTCCCGATCTCCCCGGTGCCATACGCGCTGTCCGCCGCGACAAAAGAGAACGGGACCTTTGCCGCGACCGCGCGGGCAATCATCCGGCGCGCGATCCGGG
>JAKAWQ010000086.1 GCA_021816925.1 Pseudomonadota bacterium | reverse complement strand
GATATCTGCCGACAGCGTGGAGCGGCGTGTTTCGCCCTCTCTTTGCCGTGGCCGGCGGGCTGATCGCCTTTGCGGGTGTCGCGAAGCCGTTCCTCGGTTCCTACACCACGAGTTCGATCAGGAACGGTCCGCGCCGGGAGAGCGACTGAGAAAAAAGGTCGGCAAAGCGTTCCATCGTCTCCGCGCGCGCTCCCTCGACGCCAAGCCCGCCGGCCGCTGATCTGGAGCCAGTCGTGCGGTGCCGCTGCGGCACAATCGGAGAAGATCGTCCGGCCGAGGTTTACACTCTCATCCACCACCACCGCCCGTTCGGGCAGCAACGCGAAAGGCGTCTCTGCCACCGCGGCGGGCGCGCTTCTATTCGCAGGAGACCCAGAGATCGTCGATGATGGCGAGGGTTTCCTCCATCGCCGCGGCGATGCGGCCGAGCGCCATTCTGTCATGCACGGTCTCGACGGTGCCGGAGAGGCGGACGATGCCCTCGCTCACCGAGATGCCGACACGGGCGGGCGAAGCGCCGGACTCGTGGCGCCATTGCGCGGCGATCGCGCGCTCGAGGCGAAGGTCGGCGGGCAGGTTTGCCCATTCCTCCATGCCCGGCGCGCGCTCGGAGGCGAAAGGATGCGTACGGCGCACGAAGGCAACAAGCCTCTCGCCGCAATAGCACGGGATCCGCTCGGCTCCCGGGCTCGCAAGGCGCAGTTTGGCCGAATGGCCGTGCCCGGGCTGGGTTGCGACCACCTTGCCGGTGGTGTGATCCGAATGGTCGCGTTTGGGCCAGTCTGTCATGGTGCTCATCGGACTTGTTTCTCCCCGATCTTCTCGGCTTCGGCCGGGAGCGGCAGCTTTGCTGCGATGCACTCAACATGCAACGCGGCATTCGGCGCCCGGTTCGAAGCGTAACTATCTTTCACATAGACACTCGGGGCCCGCGCGTCATTGATCTGGCGCAAAAAACGCGGGAGCCTGACCCTCAGTCGCAGCGCGCGGTCATGCCGCCATCGACGATGATTTCGGTTGCCGTGATGAAGCGTGCCTCGTCGGAGGCGAGGAAGAGGGCGGCGTGGGCGGTGTCGCGGCCGTCGCCCATGAAGCCCAAGGGGATGCGCGCCTGGCGCTGCTTGAGGAGTGCCTTGACGTCGCCGCCGGTGCGCTGCGCGGCAAGGCGGGCTTCCACCATCGGGGTGTACAACTGGCCGGGGATGACGGTGTTTATGCGGATCTGGTGCGGTGCATATTCGATGGCGGCGACACGCGAGAACTGGATGACGCCCGCCTTGGCGGAGGCGTAGCCGATTTGCGCGGATCCGCCCCAGCGGAGGCCGGAGGTGGAGGCGATATTGACGATGGCCCCGCCGCCGCCGGCGATCATCACCGGGATCACGTGCTTGCAGGTGAGGAAGACGCTTTTGAGGTTGTAGTCCATCTGGCTGTCCCAGGCCGATTCCTCGAGATCGACCGGCCCGCCGCGCGCCGAGCCGCCGACATTGTTGACGAGGATGTCGATGCGCCCGCAGGTCTCGCGGCAGGCGGCGGCCATGCGCGCGACGGAAGCGGCGTCGAGGACGTCGCACTGATGGGCGGTGATTGCCCCACGCGGGGCACGGGCGAGCGTTTCCTCCATGGCGGCGGGATTCTTGTCGAGGGCGAAGACGCGGGCGCCCTCTTCGGCAAAGAGGACGGCCGTGGCGCGGCCGTTGCCCCAGCCTGGGCCGACGCAACCTGCGCCGCAGACGATCGCGATCTTATCCTTGAGACGCTCCCCCATCAGCTCTTCTCCCTAGGCGGCTTTCGGCGCGAGGAGACGCGAACGCCAGGAAGACGCAGTCGTTGCGCGAGGCGCCGGAGCCAAGCCTTGATGATCTCCCAGAAGAGCCGATGCGCCGCAAGGGGGACCGGCCGGGGCGGCACGGCGGGTGGCGCCGAGAACTCTTCGCCGAGGCGTTTGGAGAACTCCGCCATCAGCGCGTTTGCGACGGCGAGGCCCCCGGTTTGCGCGAGGTCCGCGAGCACGCCGCCGAGTTCCGCATCGGCGATCAGGGAGACGATGGTTGTGGGGGCGGGTGCGTGCGGATCGGGGCGGAGGCTGTAGCGGATGGTGACGGCGATGCGGGCGGAGCGGAGATCGGCGGTGCCGCGGCCGACGAGCCGGCCGGAAAGCGAGGCAGGATCGATCTCGTGCGTCACCTTGCCGCGGAAGCTGATGCGTTTCGGCCCGAAGGAAACGACCATCTTACCCGGATAGCTGCCGTCCGCCGCGCGCGGATCGAGCACGGCGCCGGGCATCGAGCGTGCCATGCGCTCGACGTCCGCAAAGCGTTCGAACGCCGATTCGGATGAGCCGGGAACTGCGAAATTTCCCTCGAAATGCATCGACTAGCCGCGAGAGAGGGGGCGCAACAGAGGGGCTCGGTTCGCGCGACCGAAATGAATTTTCGCGTAAGGGTCGCTTAGCGTGGTGGGCGAGACGCGGGCGTCGATCACGGTGAGGCCGCCGCGGGCGAGCGCGGCGGAGACCGCTGCCCCGATGTCGGAGACGCGGGCGAGCTGCACGCCTTCGCCCCCGAAGGCGCGGGCAAGGGCCGCGAAGTCAGGCGATTTCCATTGCGCGAGCGAGGGGTCGAACCCCTTGGCGTGGAGCTTGTGCACCTCGGCGCCGAAGCCCGAATCGTTCCAGACGATCAACGCCATCCGCTGGCCGATCCGCACCACCGTCTCGAGTTCCTGGAGGTGCATCATCAGGCTGCCGTCTCCTTCGATCACGATGTGCGGGCGATCGGGCCTGGCGCAGCCGATGCCGATGGCGAGCGGGAGGCCCTGGCCGACGGCGCCGAAATGATAGGAGAAGCGGATCTCCGCGCCTTCGGGGAGCGCGAGATACATGGCGGGGAACGAGAAGAAATGGCCGGCGCCGCAGGTGATGAGCGCATCTTTCGGCAGGGCCTCGGAGAGAGCGGTGGCGAGCGCGCGCGGGTCGAGCCCGTCGGATGGGAGCGCAAAGGTTTCGCCCGACGCATCGAGGATGGCGCGCGTTTCCGCGGTATGGAAGCCCTGCCTGCGGACCTGCCGCGCCTCGAGCATGGCATTGAGCATGGTCACTGCTTCCTTCGCGTCACCACGCACGTAAAGGCCGGGCAGCACGCCGATCTCCTCGGGGGCGGGCTTGGCGTCGATGCGGGCGACCGCGGCAGAGGGGAACAGCAATCCGCCTTCGGTGGTATAGTAGCCGAGTTCGGCGCCGACGCCGAGCACGAAGTCCGCTTCGGCGAGCAGCCGCTCGCTCGGTTGGGAGGCGAAGGCGCCGGCGATGCCGACGTCGAACGGATGGCCGGCAAAGAGCCCCTTGGCCTGGAGCGATGTCGCGAGCAGAGCGCCGATGCGTTCGGCGAGCCGGATGATCGCCTCGTGCGCGCCGGAGGCGTGGGCGCCCTTGCCGGCAATGATGACGGGGCGTTCCGCGCCAGCGAGCGCATCGGCGAGCGGTACGAGCGCGGCCTCGCCCGGCGGCTCCGCGACGTGCCGCAGGAATTCGCTCGAGGGGCGATAGGAAAAGTCCCAGTCGAACGAACGCTCCTGGAGATCGTTGGGCAGGCTCAGCACGACCGGCCGGCGATGGAGGCGGGCGGCGTAGAAGGCCTCGGCGATCTCCTCGGCGAGGTTGTCGGGGCTCGTGATGGTGGCGAAGCGCGCCTCGCACGCCTCGGCGAAGCGGCGCTGGTCCATGAGCTGCGTGTGGTTCTTGGCGGAGAGCGGGATCTCGCCGGTGATCAGCACGAGGGGCGAGCGGTGGCGCGCGGCGATCACGAGCGAGGTTCCGACCTGGGTCAGCCCCGGCCCGCAGGTGACCATGGCCGCACCGACGCGGCCGCTGGCGCGTGCGAAGCCGTCGGCCATGGCGAGGGCGGCGGCTTCGTGGCGGGCCGAGACGATGGGCACGCGGCCGTCGCGTGCGATGGCTGCCCAGAGGGAGAGCGTGCCGTCGCCCATCAGGCCGAAGATGGCGCCGATCTCTTCCTCGGCGAGCGCCGCCGCGACGGCCTCGAAAACCTTCATCGCATTCCTCCGCGTCCGCGCTCTCCCCGGGAGCATGCACCGCACCCGCTGCGCTGAACACTGCCGCCCAACTTCGCGCGGCGGGCGGCATTGACGCGCCGGCAGGTTTGGCGTTCGATCCCAGGCGGCTATGCTGGGCCTCAGGGACGAAACAGGGGAGGGGGACGAAATTCATGAAAAGGCGGACAATTCTGGCGATCGCGGGGCTTTTCGCGTTCGGCCTCGGCGGGGCGGGGCCGGCGCACGCCGCAGATATCAAGATCGGCGCCCAGGTGCCGACGAGCGGCTCCGAGGCACCGTATGGGATCGACATGCTGAATGCGATCCGCATGGCGGCGGACCAGATCAACGCCAAGGGCGGCCTGCTCGGCGAGAAGATCAGCATTCTTCCCGGGGACAGCGCCTGCGATCCGCAGGCGGCGGTGAACGCGGCGAGCAAGCTCGTTTCGGAAAACATCACCGGGGTGGTCGGCGGCTACTGCTCGGGCGCCACTCTGCCCACGCTCAAGGTGTACGGGGATGCGCACGTTCCGTTCGTGATTACGGCATCGAACTCGACGGAACTGATCGGCGCCAATCCCGGCAACGCGTTCATGATCAACTCGACCGGGTTCGACCAGGTGAAGACGGCGGTTGCGCTCTTCAAGGCGAAGGGCATCAAGACGCTTTCGATCATCAACGAGGGCGATGCCTATTCGGCGAATCTCGCTCAACTCACGCGCAAGGCGTGGGAGAAGATGGGGAACAAGGTCGTCGATTATGAAGTGGTGAGCAAGGGCCAGCAGGATTTCTCGCCCGTGGTGACGCGGATTCGCGAGCGCCATCCGGACGCGGTGTTCTGGACCGCCTACTATGCCGACGGCGCGCTCCTGATCAAGCAGCTTCGCCAGGGCGGCTATACGGGAATGATCGCGCTCGGTGACGGCAACAACTCGCCCAAGCTCTTCCAGCTTGCCGGGGCGGCCGCGGAGGGTGTCTATTGCTTCTCCAACCCGACCGCCAACTTCCTGCCCGCAGCCAAGACCTTCATCGCCGACTATCAGAAGCAGTTCCATCAGCCGCCGGGCCCCTATTCGGCACTTTCCTATGACGGGATGATGCTGATGGCGCACGCGATCAAGGTTGCCGGCAGCACGGACAAGATGAAGATCATCGCGGCGCTGAAGGCAACGCACGCCTTCCCGGGGATTGCCGGGCCGATCTCGTTTACCAAAGAGAACACGCTTGCGCGCAGCAATTTCGTCGTGCTGCTCGGCAAGGGCGGGCAGTGGACGCTCTATACTGGCCCCGGTGCGCCGGCCGCGCCTTGAGCGGAGCACGTTGAGGGAAGACTCGCCCTCGGGATGCAGAGCGTTTTCAGTCAGGCTGAAGACGCTCTCCTTCGTTTTCCCGAGCGGATTCGTGCGCTCCCATTGGCCCGATGGGATCGCTTCGCGATTCCGGTCAAGCGCGATCCGCTCCACGAGAGGGCGAGATGCCTCTTTATGAGGTGCTGCTGCAGCAGTTCGCGAACGGGTTGATTCTCGGATCGTTTTACGCGCTCGTGGCGCTCGGCTATTCGATGGTCTATGGCGTCATCAAGCTGCTGAATTTCGCGCACGGCGATCTCTACATGACCGGCGCGTTCGCGGGCTTCGGCGCGCTCTCGCTCTTCTCGGGTTGGCTCGGCGGGGGATGGGGCGGGATCGTGCCGGCGATCCTGTTCAGCATGGTGGCGGTGGGCGCGCTTGGCGTGATCATCGACCGGGTGGCATACCGGCCGCTCCGCCAGGCGCCCAAGCTCTCGGTGCTGATCACGGCGCTCGCGGTTTCGATGCTGCTCGAGAACGTCGCGCTCGCCTTCACCGGTGGGCAGTATACCGCGTTCACGACGAATCTCGGCTTTGCCGGCGTCGATCTCGGGATGGTGCATGTCACCTACACGCAGATGGTGCTGGTGGGTGCCTCGGTGGTGCTGATGGTGGTGCTCGAACTCTTCGTCTCGGGCACGATGCACGGCAAGGCGATGCGCGCGATCGCGATCGACCAGGATGCGTGCCGGCTGATGGGGATCGATGTCGATCGGACGATTGCGCTGACCTTCCTGATCGGCTCGGCGCTTGCCGCCGCGGCCGGCGTGCTGGCGGGGGTTTATTACGGCAGCATCAATTTCTTCATGGGCTTCCTGATCGGGCTCAAGGCGTTCACCGCGGCGGTGATCGGCGGGATCGGCAGCATTCCGGGCGCGATGCTGGGAGGAATTTTGCTCGGTCTCCTGGAGGCATTCGGGACGCAGATTCCGGGGGTGGGCAGCGAATGGAAGGACGTGTTCGTGTTCGCCTTCCTGATCCTCTTCCTCGTGTTCCGCCCGACCGGGCTGCTCGGCCGGCCGGAGGTGGAGCGGATGTGAGCGCCGGAGGCGGTGGGGCGGGCGAGGCCGCGGTCGGGGTTCAGCGTTCGGAGCGGTCGATCCGGAAAGGCGCAGGCATGGCACTCCTGCTCCTCGTTCTGCTGCTCGTGCCGCGTTTCGCGAACAACTACTATCTCGAAGTGCTTTCCGAGGCCTGGCTTTACGTTCTCCTTTGTCTCGGGCTCAACATCGTCGTCGGCTTCGCGGGGCTGCTTGATCTCGGCTATGCGGCCTTTTTCGCGGTGGGCGCCTATACGGCGGGGATTGTGACGATCCGACTCGGCCAGAGCTTCTGGCTCAGCCTGCCGATTGCGGTGGTGACGGCCACACTTGCCGGCGTGATCATCGGCGGACCGACGCTCCGGTTGCGCAGCGATTATCTCGCGATCGTCACGCTCGGGTTCGGCGAGATGGTCAGGATCACGGTGCGCAACCTTGCGATCACGGGGGGTGCGAGCGGGCTGGTCGGGATCGAACGGCCGCACCTTTTCGGCTATGCGCTCCACAGCATCGGGGCGTTCTACTACGTGTTCCTGTTGCTCGCGGTGCTCGGCATCGTCGCGAGCCACCGGCTCGAGAACTCGCGCATCGGGCGGGCCTGGAAATATGTGCGCTCGGACGAGGACGCGGCGCGTGCGATGGGCATCAACCATGCTGCGGTGAAGCTCGCGGCCTATGCGCTCGGGGCGATCTTTGCCGCGATCGGCGGGTGCTTCTATGCGACGAAGATGACGGCGATCTCGCCGGAGACGTTCACGTTCAACCAGTCGCTCTTGATCCTGCTCGGTGTGGTGCTGGGCGGGCGGGGCAAGATTCCGGGCGTGATCCTGGGTGCGCTCGTGATCGTGATCTTTCCCGAACTCTTCCGCGATGTCGGCTCGATGCGGATGCTGGTGTTTGCGGTGAGCCTGCTGCTCATCATGCTGTTCCGGCCGGCGGGGATCTGGCCCGAGCGGTGGCGCTGAGGCGATGGATGCGCTTCTGGAGGTGAGCGGGCTCGGCCTCCGGTTCGGAGGGCTCGAGGTTCTGAGCGGGCTCGATCTTGCGGTCGGGAAAGGTGCGATCGCGAGCCTGATCGGGCCGAACGGGGCGGGCAAGACATCGGTCTTCAATTGCCTGACGGGTTTCTATCGGCCCTCGGCCGGCAGCATCCGGCTTGCTGGGCAGCGAATCAACGGGCTTGCGCCGCACCGCATCACACGGCTCGGCATGGCGCGGACGTTCCAGAACCTGCGGCTTTTCCGGGAGCTCTCGGCAGCGGAGAACGTGATGGCCGGGCGGCATTGCCGGACGCGGGCGGGGGCGCTGGACGCGATTCTGGGCACGCCGCGGCACCGGCATGAGGAGGCGGCGATCCGGGCGGCGGCCGAGCGGTGGCTCGGGTTTGTCGGCATCCGCGAGGCGGCGGAGCAGATGGCGGGCACGCTGCCTTACGGGCACCAGCGGCGGGTGGAATGGGCGCGGGCGTTGGCGACGGAACCTTCGCTTCTGCTGCTCGATGAGCCGGGAGCGGGACTCAACAGTGCGGAGAAGGCCGAGCTTGTGGGGCTGGTGCGCCGCGTGCGGGACGAACTCGGGGTAAGCGTGCTCCTGATCGAGCACGACATGGGCCTCGTGATGCAGGTTTCCGAGCACATCACCGTGCTCGATTACGGACGGAAGATCGCCGAAGGGAGTGCGGTGGAGGTGCAGAGCAATCCGCGCGTGATCGAGGCCTATCTCGGGCGCGAGGAGAATGCGGCGTGACCGAGCCGCTGCTCAAAGTGGAGGGCGTGGAGACCTATTACGGACAGATCCATGCGCTGCGCGGAATCGGGTTCGAGGTGCGGCGGGGGCAAGTGGTGACGCTGCTCGGCGCCAATGGTGCTGGCAAGAGCACCAGCTTGCGGACGATCTCGGGCCTCGTGCCGGCGAAGCGCGGGCGGGTGCTGTTCGAAGGCGAGGACATCACGCGCGTTGCGGCGCACCGGATCGCGCGGCTCGGGCTCGTGCATGTTCCGGAGGGCCGGCGGATCTTTCGCGGCATGTCGGTTGAGGAGAATCTCGATCTCGGCGGTTTCACGGTTGCCGAGGAGGAGGTCAGGCGGAGGCGGCGCGAGGCGGCGTATGCGATGTTTCCGATCCTGGCGGAGCGGCGGGCGAGCGATTCGAGCCTGCTCTCGGGCGGCGAGCAGCAGATGCTGGCGATCGCGAGGGCGCTGATGAGCGAGCCGAAATTGCTGCTGCTCGATGAACCATCGATGGGGCTTGCGCCACGGCTGGTGCAGGAGATCATGCGGACGATTCGCCGACTGAACGAAGCCGGCACGACGGTGCTGCTGGTGGAGCAGAACGCGCGCATGGCGCTCCGGCTTGCGCATTACGGGCATGTGCTCGAGACGGGGCGGATCGTGCTTTCGGGGGAAGCGGCGGCGCTCGAGAAAGACGAGAGCCTGGCCAAGGCCTATCTCGGCGGCGGGCCGCGGAACGAAGGCGTGGCGGCGGCCGGTTGACCGGTGGCGATGCGGCAGCTATCCCCGCCTGCCCCCGGGAGCCGGAGGAGAAAGGCGCATGGCATCGCAGAGCATTGCATCACCGGCTCCACGCAAGACGGGGGGCATCGCGGCCGATCGGCTCAGGAGCATCGTCGAGCGGATCGAGCGGCTGGAAGAAGAGCGCAAGGCTCTCGGCATGGACATCAGGGACATCTACACGGAAGCGAAGTCGGCGGGGTTCGATGTCAAGGTGCTGCGGCAATTGGTCCGGCTCAGGCGGCAGGAGCCGCAGGCGATCGAGGAGCAGGAGACGCTGCTCGATCTTTATCGACGCGCGCTTGGAACGTAGGGTTCGCGGCTTCGGTTCAGCCCGGTTCGGCCGGCGCGGCGCCATGGGCGTTCGGCGCCATCGGGCGGCGAGTGGGCGCGGCCGGCCCGGTTCCTGGAGAGGGGCCGGCGCTGTGGGTGCTCAGGCAACTTCGTCGTATTCCGCCGAGATGTCCTGGCCGGTGTAGTCGGGCATCATTGCCGTTGCGATGAGCGTTATCACCGCGCAAACGGCGATGTAGATCGCGATGGCGTATCCTGTGTGATAGGCCGCGAACAAGGCGGTTGCGATCAGTGGCGCCGGGCCGCCGGCGATCACCGATGCGAGCTGATAGCCGAGCGAGGAGCCGCTGTAGCGCAGCCTGGGCGTGAACGCCTCGGCGATTAGGGCCGCCTGCGGCCCGTATTGCATGTCGTGGGGAATCAGCGAGATCACGATGGCGACGAAGACGAGCCAGGGAATCGCGGTATCGAGCATGCCGAAATAGAGGAAGCCGAACACGCCCATGACGGCGGCGCCGATCAGGTACATCCGGCGCCTTCCGATCTGATCCGAGAGGTGGCCGAAGAGGGGGATCGAGACGAAGGAGACCACCGATGCGACGAGGATGGCGGCGAGGATCAGATCGCGCGACATCTTCAGCAGGCCAACCGCGTAAGCGAAGACGAAGGCGGTGAAGATATAGAAGGGCGCCTGCTCGGACAGGCGGAGCAGCGCCGAAAGGATGATTTCCCGTGGGTGGGTGCGGATCACCTCGGGCACTGGTGCGGGCTCGATCTTCTGGCGGCTGACGAGCCCTTGGAAGACCGGGGTTTCGAGAATGCCGAGCCGGATCCAAAGCCCGACGCCGACGAGGATGATGCTGAGCGCGAACGGGACGCGCCAGCCCCAGGTCACGAACGCGCTGCCGGTCCAGGTGCTGAAGGCGAGCACCGCAAGGTTCGAGAGAAAGAGGCCGGCCGGCACGCCGAATTGCGGCCAGGAGGCGATCAGGCCGCGGCTGTTTTGCGTGCGCGCCCATTCCATCGACATCAGCACCGAGCCGCCCCATTCCCCGCCCACGCCGATGCCCTGGATGACGCGTAGCACCGTGAGGATGATGGCGCCCCAGATGCCGATCGAGTTGTACGTCGGGACCAAGGCGACCAGGAAGGTGCCGAGGCCCATCAGGATCAGGGTGGCGATGAGGGTGGCCTTGCGGCCGATGCGGTCGCCGTAGTGGCCGAAGATGGCGGCGCCGACCGGGCGGGCGACGAAGCCGATGGCGTAGATGCCGAAGGCATTCAGGGTCGCCGAGAGCGGATTGAACTCAGGGAAGTAGAGCTTGCCGAAGACGAGGCCGGCGGCGGTGCCGTAGAGAAAGAAATCGTACCATTCGATGGCGGTGCCGATGGTCGAGGCGATCACCGCCTTGCGAAGGTACAAGCGGTGTTCCCTTTCGGTGAGCGTGCCGGTGGCCGCTGTCGAGCTCATGGGCTTCCTCTCCGTTCTCATCTCCCGGCGGAGAGCCGGGTTGGGGCATTTGTGCCTTTCCGGGAACGATCTTATCCGGAATTCCCCGGACACGGCTATTACTGGGCTGTTACGGTCGCGCATTCCGAGCGGATCTGCAACAGTTTTCCGCGCTCCGGAACAGGCATGGGGCGCGGGCGGGTGGTAAAGCCGCTTGAGTCCGGATCGGGCCACCGCCGATGACCGAGCGCGCATGCCTGACGATGCGGGGTCGGCCGCCACGAACCGGTGCCGGAGCGCCATCAGCGACCACTGCTCGACCGCTTCGGGCAACACTGGCGGGCAGAGGAAGTTCGCGAGATTGGCAACACTGGCAAGTCATGCCGTCTCGAAGCGGCCGCTCCTGCTACACGAGGCGACGGCGCGGTCCCAGCCTCGGGTGCGAACCACGCTCCGCCCTTCGGCTTCAGTCTGCGAAAACCAACACCAAATGCCGGATTAAATCGAATCTATAGCGTATTGGTGAATCGCAACTCTCCATCCGATCCGACAACGATTGCATTCGCAGACTTGCAAACTAGCCTCGCCGTACCCTTGCACCGTCGCGCTACCAATACGTTCAACGGGGGATCTCGTTGCATGAGCCGACGCTTCCATGAATGGCACCACTGATAGTCAGGTCTCGCATCCAACGGAAGGAATCAACACCACAATCCGTTGGATGAACCCGACAAACTTGCTCAGCTACGTGGCCACGCACGCCGACTCGGGGCAAGCAGGTTATCGAACACAGCCTGGCCACGCTCCGCCGGGGTCACGCAGACATGGTCATTCGCGAAGGCATCGCGCCATACGAAGCCCTCCTTGCACGTATCCGACCCGAACGGCTCGCCGTCCCGCCACACGGCATTGTTCCGTCCGATCATGGGCAAAGTGCCGGTACCATAAGGATTCTCCGCGATCCAAGCCATTGGGATGCGATTTGGAGCTTGACACCAGATCTGGTATGTGACACCGTGCGTATGTGCCTATATTAACAGTCCCAGCATAGTTGCAATCAGACCCATGCGTACTTGGTAGTGGGCGCATGAAAGAAGCTGCGTACCAACTCGGGCAGCTTCTGCAGCTGGCGCAGGTGAGACAGGATCAGGCGTTGCATCTGCTCC
>JAKAWQ010000085.1 GCA_021816925.1 Pseudomonadota bacterium | reverse complement strand
GCGCCCGAGGTGCTGCCTGACGCCAAGGGATGTTGCGCAGTCTGCCGCACGGCCAGGTCGCCGCGGTGTTCGGCACCGCACGCAAGGTCGGCCTCGATCGCCTCCTGGTGGCCGGCCGAGCACCCGCACGCCTGGTCGCGCTGGTGCTCGCCATGGTCGTCGCCCGGGTCATCGACGCAGCCTCCAAGCTGGGCCACCGCGCGCCAGCTCGACGCCGCGCTCGACTGGTTGCTCAGCCGGCAATCGCGCATCGAGCAGCGGCTGGCCCGACAGCATCCGAGCCAGGGAGTCCTGGTGCTCTACGACGTCAGCTCGACCTGTTGCGAAGGCCGCAGCTGTCCGTTGGCACGATATGGTTACAGTCGCGACGGCAAATTACAGATCGTGTTCGATCTGTTGTGCGCCAGCGCTGGTTGTCCGGTGGCGGTCGAGGTATTCGAGGGCAATGCCGCGGACCCCGCCACCCTGGCAGCGCAGGCCGAGAAGCTCAAGCAACGCTTCCGCTTGGCCCACGTGGTCCTGGATCGGCGACCGCGGCATGATCACCGAGGCGCGCATCGAGACGCTGCTCAAGCCCGCAGGCCTCGAGTGGATCACTGCGCTGCGGGCACCGAGCATACGGGCGCTGCTCGAGCCGGGTGCTTTCCAGCTCTCGCTGTTCGAGCAACGCGACCTCGCCGGAGTTCCCTGATGAGCGCTTGGTGGTTTGCCGCAACCCGCGGCTCGCCACGGAACGGGCCCGCAAGCGCCAGGATCTGCTGGCTGCCACCGAAACCGACCTGCGCAAAGTGGTCCGCGCGGTCAGCCGCAAGCGCAACCCGCCGCGCGGCGCCGTTCAGATCGGGCTTGCCGCCGGCGCCATGCGCGATCGCCACAAGGTGGCCAAGCACTTCACCCTGACCGATCTTCGACACTTGCGCGGTCTCTACACGTCGAGAAAAACGACCTCGTGGTTTCCGCGCAGGCGGATGTCGAGCTGCCAGGTGTTCGCCCCTGCCGGTTCCGCGAGAAGGCTGGCGCGCCGAACCGGATCGCCGATCAGTCCGAGCAGCGGGTCGTTTTCGTTCAACGGATCGCCCGCGAAATAGGCGCGGGTAAAGAGGGGGCGGGTCAATCCACGCGCGTGGATCGCGAGTGCCACGTGGGGCGCCTCGGTTGCGTTGCCGCGCCCGCGAAGGGGGCCCGGCTTCAACGTAACGAAACCATATTGCCCGGACTTGTCGGCGCCGCTGCGGCCAAACCCGAGGAAAAGCTCCGAGGCTGGCGGGTCCGCCTGCCAGAGCTCGACGCAAGCGTCTGTCACCGCCGAGCCGTCACCGTCGAAGAGCCGACCTTGCAGCACGATCGCCGGGCCCGGCGCGCCGAAGCGCGTAAGATCGGCCAAGCGCGGATCCTGGAGCAGGTGCCAGTAGGGGCCGACCGTCTGCTGCGCCGTCGCGGCTGGCATCTCAGAGCTCCATCGGCGTCACACCGCGCCCGCGCAGCACGATGTCGAATCGATAGCCATGCGCCCATTCCGGCTCGGTCAGGTCGGTGTCGAAGCGTGCAATCAGGCCCTGCCGCGCCTTCTGGTCCGGCACGGAATTGAAGATCGGGTCGAGCGGCAACAGCGGATCGCCCTCGAAATGCATCTGCGTGATCAACCGCTGCGCAAACCCGGATCCGAAGAGAGAATAGTGGATATGGCACGGCCGCCAGGCATTGTGATGGTTGCGCTAGGGATAGGATCCGGGGCGCACGCTCACGAAGCGGTATTTCCCGTCCGTATCCGTGAAGACACGTCCGGCGCCATGGAAATGGGGATCGAGGGGAGCCGCGTGCTGGTCCACCGGATGGCGATAGCGGCCGGCCGCGTTCGCTTGCCAGAGCTCGATCATCGTTCCTGGCACGGGCCGGCCGTTTTCGTCGGTGACGGTGCCGGCGACGATGATGCGCTGGCCCTGGGCGTCCTTGCCATCGAGGCGCGAGAGGTCGGAAGCAGGCGGGAAGCGTTCGGGCGTGAAGCGCGGGCCGATCATTTCCGTTAAGCTGCCGGGGAAGGGGAGCGGCGCGGCCAGCGGCGCGCGTGACGCCGTGCTGCGATAGGCGGGCGTTGCATAAGTGGGCTGGCTACCGGGCGCCGGCGGGCGGAAGCCGGCCGGTGAGTCGAAGATCTCGTTCATCCTTTTCTTCCCGGTTTCGTTCGATCAAGTTAGCACAATGCGGGAGGTCCTTCAGCGGGCTTCTTTCTTCCCCTGCACGAGCTTGGGGTTGGCGAGGAGAAGCCGCTGGCCGACTCGCCACCTGAGGAGGTCAAGCAACGGCTGCTCGGCGGTGTCGAACCGGCCGGCGCGGATATCGGCGGCAAGTCTTCGCTCCATCCCCTCGGTGTCGACATCGGGCGGCGCATCGGCGAGACCGGTGTCGCGGTAGAGGGCGGCGACGCGCTGGCGCATTTCCTGCTCGGCGGCCGCAAGATCGGAGCCGAGCTCCCGTGCGGCGATGGCCATCGCGTTGGCGATCATCCGCGCCGTGTAGATCTGCTCGCGCGGCAGGCTTGGCAGGATCTCGTCGAGCAGCTTGGCCCGCGCGATCGCGAGCAGCACCGCACCGCACGGGCCGTCACGCATGTTCGATCGCGGCGATCACCGCCATCGCCTCCTCAACCAGTTGCGGCGCCATGCGCCCGCTGAGCGCCGCCTCGAGCCCCGGCTCCTGCTCGGCGCGATGCCGTTCTCCTTGCTCGAGAGCGATGACCGCCCAGCGGATTGCCGCCATCGCCTCCCAATAGGAGATTCGTCCCGCTTCGATCGTCCGGCCCGACGCCGCCTCGTAGCCGCGATAGAAGTCGGCACGCGCGGCCACCCCGCCGGCCTCGCGCTCGGGGTGGCCGAACCTCCAGCAGCGGGCGCAGAACCAGCCGATATCCTCGTCCGGATCGCCCCAGTCCGCGAACTCCCAATCCAGCACCGCGGCGATTTTTCCTGCTGCCACCATGATGTTTCCGATGCGGTAGTCGCCGTGGATCAACGTCGGCGCCGGCGGCTCGGGCCGGTGGCGTTCGAGCCAGCGCAGGACCCACTCGATCGCGGGCTGGGGCGCGCCGAGCCGATCGAGCCCTGAGCGGTAAGTCCGGATGCGTAATAACGCGGGATCGGCATCCGGCGGTCCGAGGAAGGTGAGCCTTGGGTGCGGTGGGCGAATTGCGTGGATGTGCGCGAGCTCCGCGCCCAGCGCGGCGCCGAAGGAGGCGCGGCTCGGAATGAGCGCGTCGTCGCGGACGAGGCGGCGCGGGTCGGCAACCCCTGCGACGTGCCGCATGAGGAAAAATGGGCTGCCGAGCACGGCGGGATCGGTGCAAAGCGCGACCGGCTCGGCCACCGCCACGCCCGCGGCGGCCATCTCCTCGAGCACGCCGAACTCCTCCGCGCGGCTTCGGCTCGAGCGGATGGTCGCCGGCGCGTCCCGCCGCAGCACAAGCCGCTCCTCGCGGCCGCAGGCCATCCTGAGCGTCAGGCCCCAATTCTCCTGGACGGCACCGCCGGCAAGGCGCCCAAGCTCCGCCGCGATCACCTTCCTGCCGAGCCTCCCGCCAAGCCATGCGTGGAGCCGGCCACGCGCCGCTTCGTCCATTCTGCCTGTCCCCCGGCCGCAACCGCCCGACGAATGTTGCGCGGCGAGGGAAAGCCATCAAGCTCCGCCCCGGGAGGCGGCGAGCGTCGGACGAAAAGTCAGCGCCTGTTCCGACGGCCGGGGGGGCGTTGCGTCCCTGGCAGCTGGGCCGCATGGCGGGTAGAGGCGCCGATTCACCCACCTTTCCGGAGCGTCTCGGCCGCAACCCTCGCCGCGGCAGGCGCCAGCTGCTATGCCTCGCCTCCTGGCCGAAGGAAGGAGACAGGTCCATGACCACGACGCTTGAACAGTTCGCCGCCGCCTGTCGCCAGGCATTGAAGGCCGATTCCGGGACGCCTGGGCGCGAGAAGGTCTGCGCGCTTGTGCGTGACGTGCTGCACGACAACGCGTTCGTCGAGGCGCATATCCGCCCGGGTGGGTCAGAGCGCGAGGTGCTCTACGAGGATCCCGAACTCGGCTTCACCATCCTTGCGCATTCTTATGAGGGCGCCAAGATCTCGAGTCCGCATGATCACGGCCCGACGTGGGCGATCTATGGACAGGCCTCCGGCGAGACGATCATGACTGACTGGGAATGCCTTGCGCGGCCAAGCGAGAGTGCTCCCGGCAAGGCCCGGCGAATTCGCGACTACACGCTGACACCAGGGATGGCCTTTCTTTACGAGCCGGGAGTGCTGCATTCGCCGCGCCGAGAGGGTTCGACCCGGCTGCTCCGCATCGAGGGAATGAATCTCGATCGGGTCAAGCGCCGTTCGTATGTCGCGATGGACTCGGCTTTCAGCCCGGCCGCCGAATAATCCTCCTGCGGCCAGATCTCCGCCCTGCGGGAAACCTGGCCGCGCGCGGCGGCGCTGCATTCAGGGTGGTGCTATAGTGCGGCTAAAGCCTTGTAACTCGAAGCCCGCTCACCCCTCGTGGTGCACCGGCGTCTTGTCGGCTTCTGCGCCCGAGGGCGGGGATGCCTCTGCGCTCAGCGCCGCCGGAGGCTGCACGGGTTGGGACGGGCGCGGCTTGGCTCCGGCATCCTCCTGCATCACGTTGCGGAAGGTCTTGATGCCTTTGGCAAAGTCGCCCATCAGGGTGCTCAGCTTGCCGCTGCCGAAAAGCAGCATCACCACGATCAGGACTACCAGCCAGTGCCAGATGCTGAGCTCGCCCAACGCCGCCTCCACCGATCGAACCCAAACGCGGTCCCGACGGGTGAAGCAAAGGGCCACCGCGCCTCTGGCCGGTCGGGTTTCACCGCCCGGCGTGTGCGCGATGCCGGCTGCCGGCACCGATCCAGAAGAACGCCCCCGCCCGGCCACGCCGGAGAGGGACGTTCAAACGACCGCGGGAGGAAGGTGGCCCTGGCGGCCGGAGTGCGCAAGATTGCAAACGCGTGAGTTCGTGAATCGGGGATTACAATCGAGCAATGGCAGCGCTTTCGGGCGCGTCAGCGGATGCCGGCGCGGAGGAAGCTCTGCACGAACTGGCGCTGGAAAAGGAGGAAGGCGATGAGCAGCGGCGCGCTGCTCATCAGCGTCGCGGCGGTGACGAGCGACCACTGCACGCCCTGATCCGGGGTCGCGAAGATCTCGAGCCCAACCGTGAGCGGGCGTGTGCTGACCGAATCGCTGATGACGAGCGGCCAGAGGAAGTCGTTCCAATGATAGCTGATCGAAGCCAGGGCGAACGCGATGTAGGTCGAGCGGCTGAGCGGCACGTAGACCTTCCAGAGGCGACCGAGCAGGGAGCAGCCCTCGAGCCGGGCCGCGTCGTCGAGCTCGCTCGGGATGGTGCGAAAATTCTGGCGCAAGAGAAAAATGCCGAACGCGGAGCCGAGATAGGGAATGCCCATGGCAGGAATGGTGTTGGCGAGGCCGAGCCAGGAAATCTCGCGATAGTTCCAGACCAGCAGGATAGCAGGCGAGATCATCAGTTGCACGAGCAGGAGGGCGAACAGCAAGTCCCTCCCCGGGAAGGAAAGCCTTGCAAACGCGAAGGCAGCCAGAGTTGCGAGCACGACTTGGCCGGCGACCGTAAAACTTACCAGGAAGATGGTATTGAGGAAGTAGCGTGCAAATGGGGCGGAGTTCCATGCCTGGGCGAAATTATGCCAGGTGAGCGGGGCGAAGAGGGCGAAGACTGTCGAATAGAGGGGCGGATGGACCGCGCTCCAGATTGCGTAGAGGAGCGGCAGGGCCCAGACGAGTCCGAACAGCCAGAACAAAACCGCGCCCGGGAGGCGCCGCCAGCCTTGCTCGCCGCCGGGCCGCATCATCGGTAATGCACCCGCCGGCCCACGAGGCCGAAGAGCGTCGCGGCAAGGGCGGCGAGGATCAGCACGAGGACGATCGTCGCCGCGGCGGCGGAGTTGACGTTCCAGTAGCGGAATCCCGTATCGTACACGTAATAGAGCAGGAGCGAGGTCGCGTTGTCCGGCCCCCCCTGCGTCATCTCGACGACATGATCGACGACGCAAAAGGCGCTGATGGTGGCCGTGACGGCGACGAAGAGCGTGGTCGGCCCGAGCAAAGGCAGGGTGACGCGGCGGAAGAAATACTGGCGCGAGGCGCCCTCGAGCGATGCCGCCTCGCGGAGCTGCGGAGAGATGTTTTGCAGCGCGGCGAGATAGAAGATCATGAAGAAACCGGCTTCCTTCCAGATCGCAACCGCCATCATCGCCGGCAGCGCGGTCGAGGGATCGCCGAGCCAGTTGATCTGGCCCATGCCGATCAACCGGGTGAGCCGATCGACGAGGCCATATTGCGGCGTATAGAAGAAAAGCCAGATCGCGCCGACCGCAATCATCGGCAGCATGGTCGGCAGGAAGAAGGAGAGCCGGAGAAAAGCGCGGCCGGGAATGGCGGCGTTGACGCCAAGAGCCATCGCGAGCGCCAGTACCATTGCCGCCGGGACCGTGACCGCCGCATAGAGAAGGTTGTTGACGAGGCTCTGCCGGAAGCCCGGGTCCGCCAGCAGGTCGAGATAGTTCCGGAGACCGACGAAGCCGCCGCCGTGCCCGGCGATCGGTGCGGCGTAGAGGCTTGTCACCGCGGTCGCGAGCAGCGGCAGGTTGGTGAAGGCGAAGATGAAAAGGGCGGCCGGCAGCACGAACAGCCAGCCGCCCAGCCGGCGTTCCTCCATCAGAGATGCTGGTAGGGGCGAAGGATCGCCTCGGCCTCTTTCTGGGCTGCCTGCATCGCAGCCTCGGGCGTCGCCTTGCCGGCGAGCGCGGCGTCGATGTGGTTCTCGATCAGAGTCTGGATGCGTGCATCCTGGTATGTGGAAAGCTCGCCCCAGGCGACAGGCAGGAAGCTCTTCGGCCGTGCCGCGACCGGATGCTTGGCGATGTAGGCCTTCATCGCCGGCGTATCGAAGGCGGTCTTCGTCACCGCGATATAGCCGGTGCGGATCGACCAGTCGGCTGCCCGTTCCGGTGTCGTGAGCCATTGCGCGAAGCGAAGCGCGGCCTGCTGCTCGGGCTTCGATGCGTGCTTGAAGATGTAGACGTTGCCGCCGCCGACGACGGTGCGCGGTGTCGGATTGCCGGCGGGCAGGGCGGCATCGAAGGGGAATTTCGCGTTCTGCGTCACGTAGGCGAGATTGCCCGAGCTCGTCATGATGATGGCCGTTTCGCCGCGCAGGAAATTGTTGACCAGCGTGGACCAGTACGTGACCCCGGACGGTGTTGCCTGATAGGTCTTGGAGAGGCTCACCCAGTAGTCGAGCGTTTCGATCGTCTTCGGCACATCGAAGAAGACCTTGGTGCCGGCGTTGTTCATCAGCGGCTGATTGTTGCCGGCAGTGAGCGCGCCGAAGGTCCAGTGCCCGCTCGTGATATCGGCTGCCATCTGGATGCCCCAGGTCTGAGGCGAGCCCTTGCGGTTGGTGAGCTTGCGCGCCGCCTCGCCCTGAGCCTTCCAGTCGGTCGGGTAGCGTTCCGGGTCGAGCCCCGCCTTCGTGAATGCGGCCTTGTTGTAGAGCATGATCTCGGTCGAGCGTTGGAACGGCACCGACCAAGTCTTGCCGCCGATGCGGGTGTTGAACATGAAGGCCGGCCAGAAGCTGGCGAGCCAGGTCTCGGCGGCCTTGTCGAGCCCGATCTCCTCGAGCGGGACGATGAGGTCGAGGGCCTGCAGCGTGTGGATGTCGGAGGTCAGCATGACGGAGAACTGCGGACCGCCGCCGCCGCGGATCGCGGTGACCGCCTTACTGAGCGCGTCGGGATAGGTGCCGGCATAGGCTGCCTTGACCGTTACGCCGGTTTCCTTCGCGTACTGCCGGCAATAGCCCTCGATGATGGTGGCCATCGGCGCGCTCACCGTGACGGGATAGAAGAAGCTGAGCTCCTTCACCTCGGCGGCACGCACGATGGCGGGCGCGGCGAGGAGTGCTGCGGTGCTGCCGATGAGCGTGCGGCGGCGGATTTCTGGCATGGGGTTTTCCTCCTTGGTGATGCGGGTCAGGGTTGGAAAGACGGTTTGGTCACTTCTGAGAGTGCCGGCGCTGCCTGACGGAGCAGGCGCCGGCCGCTGTCGGCCTCGAAAAGCTGGACGGACTCGGGAGCGAAGGCGGCGTGGAGCATTGCTCCGCCGGCGGCATCGATGCGGCCGGGACGGCGGATCAGTACCGGCAGAGCCTCTGGCCCGCAGCGGCAGTGCAGCACCGTATCGGAGCCCAGATATTCGGCCCGGTCGAGCCGGAGCGGGAGCCCTGCCTCGGCGAGCATGAGCGCCTCCGGCCTGAGACCGGCGAGGAGCGAGCGCTCGCTCGCGGCGGCGAACGCGGGCCCGGTGGTGCCGCGTACAACCATCGCCGTGCCAACGCGCGCCAGCGGCAGGAGGTTCATCGGCGGCGTGCCGATGAAGCGCGCGGCGAAGAGCGTGTCCGGCCGCGCGTAAAGCTCGGCCGGTGGCGCGTCCTGCTCGACCCTGCCCTTGTTGAGCAGGATCACGCGGTCGGCCATGCTCATCGCCTCCGTTTGGTCATGCGTCACGTAGATCATCGTGATGCCGAGCCGGCGCTGCAGTGCCACGATCTCGACGCGCATTTCGGCGCGGAGCTGCGCGTCGAGATTGGAGAGCGGCTCGTCCATCAGGCAGACCGGCGTCTCGGCGACGATCGCGCGCCCGAGCGCGACACGCTGCTGCTGGCCGCCGGAAAGCTGGCCCGGCCGGCGCGTCAGAAGTGCCTCGATGCCAAGGATTCCGACCGCCCGATCGAGCCGCTGTGCGCGTTCGGCGGCCGGCACGCGGCGTGCCTTGAGCCCAAACAGGATGTTCTCCGCGGCCGTAAGATGCGGGAAGAGCGCGTAGGACTGAAAGACCATGGCAACGCCGCGCTCGGCCGGCGGTGCGGCCGTGACGTCCTTTCCCCCGATCATCACCCGGCCCGTGCCCGCGCGTTCGAGCCCGGCGATCAGCCGAAGGCATGTCGTCTTGCCGCAGCCGGAGGGGCCGAGAAGTACGGTGAAGCTACCGGCGGCAATGGTGAAGGAGACATCGTCGAGGGCGCGGAAGCGTCCCCACTCCTTGCTGACGCCGAAAAGCGCCACTTCGACGCCGCCCCTTCCGTCCGCCGCTTCATCAAGCCTCGGTCCCGCGACGTCACGCGGCATCGCCTCCCCCCATCGCCTCGTTCTTCCATCCGCGCCGCTTCGCGTGGCCGTGATGCACACGTGTGCATTATGGCACGACCCCAAGCCTCGCGATAGCCGGCCCGATCATGGGGCGGGCGGTGTGGCAGCTTGGCGTGCGTTTCGTTGACGTCCTGGTGACACCTTGCTCCGCCGCTGCCGGAAGGGCGGCTCAGTCCCCTTCGGGCGGGATTACGTTCTGCCGCCTCGGGCCAAGCAGCGCCGCGCGCATCGTCTCCGCGGACTTCACCCGGATGTCCATCCATGCGTCCGGTGTGTAGAAGGCCGAGTGCGGCGTGACGATCAGCCGACCCTCGAGCCAGGGCGCGCGTGCGCGGTACGCGGCGAGGAGGCGTGGGATGGGTTCGACCGGCGGCTCTTCGGGCAGCACGTCGAGCCCGGCGCCGGCAATCCTTCCCTCCTGCATGAGATCCATCAGCGCATCGTGATCGAGAATGGGGCCGCGTGCCGTGTTCACGACGACGGCGCCAGGAGGCAGCAGCGCAAGCTCGGCCGGACCCAGCATCCCGCGCGTCTCGGCGGTGAGCGGCGTGTGGATCGAGAGGATGTCGCTCGCACGGAGCAGCTCCTCGAGCGCCCGAACACGGGCAATGCCGAGCGCAAGCTCCAGCCCGTTCGGCTGATAAGGGTCGTAGGCCAGAACATGGAAGCCGAATGCCTTCGCGCGCAGCCCTGCCGCCGTGCCGATCCGCCCGAGGCCCAGGATGCCGAAGGTCTGCGCCGAGTTGCGCCGGACCAGCGGGTGCTCGAACCAGGCCCAGGGCGCGGGCGGCTCCGCGCGCTGTTTCTCATGGTGGAGCAGCAGCCCGCGCCGGAGTGCGAGCGCCATCGCGAGCGCATGGTCGGCAACCTCGTTGGTGCCGTAGTCGGGCACGTTGCAGACGAGGATCCCGCGTGCCGCCGCTTCCTTGCGGTCCACCCGATCGTAACCGACGCCCATGCGCACGAGCGCCTTGAGCCGCGGAAAGCGCGCGAGGTCCGCGGCAGAGGCAAGCTGGCGGAAGATCATCAGGCCGTTTGCATCGGCGCAGTCGGCGTCCGCGAGATCGGAGAGCGTCTCGCTCGCGCGCATGATCACGCGCACCTCCGGGCCGAAGATCCGACGCTCGACGGAAAGGTCCGGATACATCGCCTCGGGATAGAGCACCGTTATGGTCATCGGGCGCCAATGCCTCCACCTTGATCGCAAGAGCCGATCCTGCGGAGGCCGGCCTCCTTGCGCAACCCGGCGTCTGCTGCCAGCCTTTGCCCGCGACAATCGCGGGGGCGCGGATGAACGGTGCGGAAAGCCTGGTGCACACATTGCTCAAGGGCGGGGTAGATACTTGCTTCGCCAACCCCGGCACGAGCGAGATGCACTTCGTCGCTGCTCTGGACCGCGTCCCCGGCATGCGCTCCGTACTCGGGCTTTTCGAAGGCGTCGTCACCGGCGCGGCCGACGGCTATGCGCGCATGGCGGGCAAGCCAGCGGCGACGTTGCTGCATTGCGGTCCAGGCCTCGCCAACGGGCTTGCCAACCTGCACAATGCACGGCGCGCGGGTACTCCAATCGTGAATATCGTGGGCGATCAGGCGACCTACCATCGCCCGCTCGACGCGCCGCTTACCGCGGATACGGAAGGGTGGGCGCGTCCGGTCTCGGGATTCGTGCGGACCGCGCAGCGCGCCTCCGGGGTAGGCGCAGACGTTGCTGCGGCCATCCGGGCTGCGCGCGTCCCGCCGGGGCAGATCGCGACCCTGATTCTGCCTGCCGACACCGCCTGGGGCGATGGCGGCATGGTCGTCGAGCCTCTGCCTCCGCCGCCTGCTCCTCGCGTTGACCAGGGCGTGCTCGCTCGCATCGCGCGTGTCCTGCGCGGAAACGAACCCGCGATTCTTGTGCTCACGGGTGCAGCACTGGCGGCCGAAGGGCTGGCGCTCGCGCATCGCATTCGCGCCGCTACCGGCGCACGGATCATCGCCCAAGGCTCGAACGCGCGGATCGCACACGGCGCCGGACGGGTGCCGATCGAGCGCGTGCCCTATGTCGTGGATCGCGCGCTCGCGATGCTGGCTGGCCTCAAGCACATCGTTCTTGTGGGCGCAGTGAAACCGGTAGCGTTCTTCGCGTACCCGGACAAACCCGGCACTCTTTATCCGCCCGACGCCACGGTGCACGTGCTTGCGCGCGCCGACCAGGATATTGTCGAGGCTCTGGCGCGTCTCGCGGACGAACTTGGCGCGCCCGCGGTGCCGCTGCCGAATGGGGCGGCGGCGCGGCCGGCGCCGGCGAAAGGTGCGCCCACGCCTGAGGCGGTGGCGCAGACGCTTTCCGCCCTGCTGCCCGAACAGGCAGTGGTGGTGGATGAGAGCGTAAGCTTCGGCCGGACAATCTTCGCCGATTGCGCAGTCGCTGCGCCGCACGACTGGCTCCAGATCACCGGTGGGGCGATCGGTGATGGCTTGCCACTCGCAACCGGTGCTGCGGTTGGTGCGCCTGGCCGGCGCGTGATCGGCCTGCAGGCCGACGGCTCAGCCATGTATACGGTGCAGGCGCTCTGGACGCAGGCACGCGAGCGGCTCGATATCACCACAATCCTGATTTCCAACCGCAAATATGCGATTCTGCTGCACGAGCTTGCCAATGTCGGCGCCAATCCCGGTCGCACTGCGCTCGATATGCTCGATCTCTCGAACCCGGATCTTGATTGGCTGCGGATTGCCGGCGGGCTTGGCGTCGAGGGAGCGCGCGCGGAGACGATGGAACGCTTTGCCGACCTTTTTTCTCAGTCGCTCTCCCGGCGCGGGCCGTTCCTGATCGAACTCGTGGTGTAGGAACCGAGGAACGGCTTCGCGACACCCGCAAAGGCGATCAGCCCGCCGGCCACGGCAAAGAGAGGGCGAAACACGCCGCTCCACGCTGTCGGCAGATATC
>JAKAWQ010000017.1 GCA_021816925.1 Pseudomonadota bacterium | reverse complement strand
GTCGATCGTTCGGGCCACACAGTGATCGCCGGCCGCGCCCCGGCCGGGTCGGAGGTCACGGTTACAGAGGGCTCGAAGGTGATCGGCACCACCCGGTCAGACGCCGAGGGCGAGTGGGTTCTGGCGCCCGACCGGCCGCTGCCTGGCGGCGGCCGCACGCTCGCGCTTTCCGCCCGGCTGCCGAGCGGCAGATTGATGGCCGGACGGGAAAAGGTGGTCGTGGTGGTGCCGCATCAGGGTGCCGGCCCGCCAGTGGCGCTGCTGGAGTCACGTGCCGGGCCCCGGGGGGCTCCCCGCCTGATCCAGCCGCCGGGGGCGCGGCATGGAACCGGGCCGGCAGTCGGGCTCGACCTCGTGCAATACGGCAGCGGCGGTACGGTCAGCCTCGCCGGGCGGGCCCCTCCGGGCGCCTTGCTCCGCGTCTATCTCGACGATCACCTCCTCGGCGATGCGCGCGCCGACGATGCCGGCGAGTGGTCGCTCACGCTCGATCGCCCGCTCACGCCCGGCCTGCATCGACTTCGCCTCGATCAGATTTCGCCCGCGGGCAAGGTCCTGGCGCGTTTGGCCGTGCCGTTCGATCGGACCGCACAGCCGATGCCGCCCGGCGGCGGCCAAGTGGTGGTGGTCCAGCCCGGCCAGTGTCTTTGGCTGATCGCGGAGCGCGTTTACGGGAATGGTGTGCGTTACACCCTGATTTTCCAGGCCAACCGCAGCCAGATCCGGAATCCCAATCTGATCTACCCGGGCCAGGTGTTCACGCTGCCCTCCGCGGCGCCGACCGGCGGGACGCCGCCGAGCGGCTGATCGATAGGCGAGGCTTGCGGCGCCGCATGCCGGCTTCCATAAACCCGGCCTCATGGCCCTCGTCGATCCGTGGCGCGTCGCCCCGCCGCACCCTGCCGCACGGCCCTTCCTGGTTTCGGCGGGAGTGGTGTTCCTGTTCGGGCTGCTGGTCGCTCATTGGCTGGCCTGGCTTGCTTTTCTTTTCATCCTCCTCTGCCTGTTCTTTTTCCGCGATCCCGAACGGGTGCCGCCGCCGCGCAGGGGCGTGGTGCTCGCCCCGGCGGACGGACGGGTGGTCTCGGTGGCCGCCACGGTGCCGCTGGCCGAGCTCGGCCTTGGCGGGGCGCCGCGCTGGCGGGTGGCGATCTTCCTCTCGGTGCTCGATGTGCATGTGAACCGCGTGCCGGCGAACGGCACCGTGACGCGCATCGCCTACCGGCACGGCCGGTTCCGCAACGCGGCCGACCCGCAGGCCACGGAAACGAACGAACGCAACACGATTGCGATCCGCCTTGCCGACGGTCGCGAGATCGCCGTGGTGCAGATCGCCGGACTGATCGCGCGGCGGATCGTCTGCGGCAAGCGCGAGGGGGATGCGGTCACCGCTGGCGAGCGCTTCGGCATCATCCGCTTCGGCAGCCGCACCGACCTCTACCTGCCCGAGGGAGTGGCGCCCCTGGTGGCCGAGGGCCAGACCATGATCGGGGGCGAAACGGTCATCGCGCTTCTTGAGCCATGACCGCAAAGCCATGATCCCACAGGGCCCGACGCGACCGGAGGCGGGCCGGGTCTCGCCGATCCGGCGCCTGTCGGGGCGGCTCCGCCCGCGCACGCGGCCGCGCTTCAAGGGGCCTTCGTTCAACCGCGTGGTGCCGAACATCATGACACTGCTCGGCCTGTGCGCCGGGCTCACAGCACTCCGCTTCGCGATCGAAGGCCGCTTTCCCCTGGCGGTCGTGGCGATCGTTCTCGCCGCCGGTATCGATGGGCTGGATGGCCGACTGGCGCGCCTGCTCAAAGGCACGTCGCGCTTCGGCGCGGAGTTCGACAGCCTGACCGACTTCCTCTGCTTCGGCGTTGCGCCCGCCTTCACGATCTATCTCTGGTCGCTCGCGGCTTGGCGTGGCTTCGGGTTCGTTCCCGCGCTCCTGTTCGCCGTCTGCATGGCGCTGCGCTTGGCGCGCTTCAATGCCGCCCTCGATGCCGCGCCGGCGCCCGCCTATGCGTACAACTTTTTTACCGGCATCCCGGCGCCGGCAGGCGCGGGCTTGGCGCTCTTCCCTCTGTTCCTCGGGCTCGAGGCGCGCTCGCTCGGTTGGCGATGGCTCGGGGACGCGGCGCAGTTCCCGCTGTTCGATGCCTTCGTGCTGATCGGCACTGCGGCTCTCCTCGTCTCCACCCTGCCTGTCTGGTCGTTCAAGAATTTCAAGGTGCCGGCAGAGTACGTGCTGCCGCTGATGGTCGGCACCGGCGCCTATGCCGCCTTCCTGGTTGCCGATCCGTGGGGGGCGCTGGCGCTGCTGGTGGTGATCTATCTTGGGATGCTTCCGTTCAGCCATCGCAGCTTCCACCGCCTGCGTAGCGAGGCGGAGGCCATGCGGGCCCCGGATGAGCCGCCGCACGCCGTTTCATCCTGACGCCGCGGAGAAGAGGGGCTCAGCGGCGCGGGGCCGGCGTCCGCACGGCCCGCGAGAGGAGACGTGGCACTGATCTGGCTGCTCGCCGGCGAGGCGAGCGGGGATGCGATCGGAGCGCGGCTCATGGCCGCGCTGCAGAGGCGTGCCCCGGACATCGCATTCGCGGGCGCCGGCGGGCCCTTGATGCAGGCGGGCGGGCTTTCCAGCCTGTTTCCGATCGAAGACATCTCGGTGATGGGGCTCGTGGAGGTGCTGCCGCGGCTTCGCCTCGTGCGTCGCCGCCTCAGCGAGTCGGCTGCCGACATCGCGCGCCGGCGGCCGACGGCAGTTGTCACCATTGACAGCCCGGGCTTCACGTTGCGTCTCCTGCGCATGATCCGGCCGCTCGGCGTGCCGCGCGCCCATTACGTCGCCCCGCAGGTCTGGGCCTGGCGCGAAAGCCGCGTGCGGCATTTTCCCGGCCTCTGGGAGCGGCTCCTCTGCCTGCTGCCGTTTGAGCCAGCCTTCTTCACCCGCTACGGCCTTGCTGCGACTTTCGTCGGCCATCCGGTGCTGGAGTCGGGCGCCGACCGCGGCGATGCCGAGCGCTTCCGCGCCCGGCAGGGAATCGGCGCCGACGATCCGTTGCTGATCGTGATGCCGGGCAGCCGGCCGGGGGAGGTGGCACGGCATGCCCCGGTGTTCGGGGCCGCGCTCGGCCTCCTGCTCGCCAGGCATCCCGGATTGCGCCCCGTGGTGCCGGCGGCACCGGCGGTACGCTCTGCCCTCACCCCGCTGCTGGCCGGCTGGCCGGCTCGGCCGATCATCCTGGAGACGGCGGAGGAAAGGCCCGATGCCTTTGCCGCTGCCGCGGCGGCGCTTTGCAAATCGGGCACCTCAGCGCTCGAGCTCGCGCTCGGCGGGGTGCCGATGGTGATTGCCTACCGCCTCAACCCGATCACCGGCTTGGTCGCGCGCCGCATGGTCACGGTGCGGCATGCCTCGCTCGTCAATCTGCTCGCCGGCCGCGCGGTGGTGCCCGAGCTTCTGCAGGAGCGCTGCTCGCCGGAGGGCTTGGCCGCCGCGCTTGCTCCGCTGCTCGCCAACCCGGAGGCGCGGGCTGCGCAGCGTGCCGCCTTCGTGCCCGTGCTGGCGAGCCTCGCCCCGCCTTGGTGCAGCCCCTCAGAGGCCGCCGCCGCCGCCGTTTTGGAGCTCATCAAAGAGACCCGGCCTCGCGCTTCGGCGTGAAGTCGGCGTCGCGGTGTAGGTGGACCGAAAGAAGGATGCCGAATGCGGCCATGGTGGTGAGCAATGCCGACCCGCCATAGGAGACCAGCGGCAACGGCACGCCGCCCACCGGGATCAGTCCCATCACCATGGCGAGATTGACGAAGACGTAGAGGAAGAAATTCATTCCCAGCCCGAATGCTACCACCCTCCCGAACTGGTGGCGTGAGGAAAGCGCGATCGCGCCGGCCATGAACACGATGAGCCCAAGAAGGACGATCAGCGCGAGCGAGCCTACGAAGCCGAACTGCTCGGCGAAGAGGGTGAAGATGAAATCCGTTTCCTTCTCCGGCAGGAAGTCAAGCCGGCCTTGCGAGGCGTGCATCAGGCCCTGGCCCCAGAGCCCGCCCGAACCGAGTGCGATTTTGGCCTGGATGATGTTGTAGCCAGCGCCGAGCGGATCGCGCGCCGGATTGAGAAAGGTGAGGATGCGCTGTTTCTGGTATCCGTGCAGGTGCGCGTACGCGATCGGCGCGGCGAGCCCGCCGAGCACGAGAACGAGCGCGAATTTCCAGAGCCGGACACCGGCAGCGAAGAAGATCGTCCCGCCGAGCGCCGCGACGATGAGCGCCGTGCCGAGATTAGGCTCCTTCAGGATGAGCGCCACCGGGGCAAGGATGGCAATAAGCGGCGGCAGCAGGAAGAAGGGGTTGCCGACGCGTTCCCATGAGGCGCGGTGGAACCAGTGCGCGAGTGCCAGCACGAGCGCCACCTTCATGAATTCGCTCGGCTGGACAGCGATGCCGCCGATCGAGAGCCACCGCTCAGCGCCGAGACCGACCGAGCCGAATTTCAGCACGAGCGCAAGCAGCACCAGCGCGATCGCGTAGAACGGCCACGCGAGACGGGCGATCAGCCGGATATCGACGAGCGCGATGGCAAGCATCAGGGCGAAGCCGGCGGCGAAGCGCACGAGCTGGCGCGTCGCGTAAGGATCGATCGAGCCGGTAGCGGAATAGAGCGAGAGTGCGCCGACGCCGCCCAGAACCACGACCAGCAACACGAAGAACCAGTTGATCCGGCTGAGCTTGCGCGTGAGATCGAATGCCGCCGTGCGCAGAAGGCGCCCCTCGGCGCGTTCTTCGGTGCGCCTCGGAGCGATCATGCAGGAACGCCTGCCGCCCGGGCGGGTCCGGGCGCGGCCGGCAGGACGGCAGGGGGCTGAGCCAGGGCCGCCTCGATCACGGCTTTGGCGATCGGAGCGGCCGCAGACGCTCCTTCGTTGCCATGCTCGACGACCACCGCTGCAGCGTAGCGGGGAGCGCCCACGGGAGCAAAAGCGATGAAGAGCGCGGTCGGGCGGAGATGCCAAGGCAGGTTCAGCGTGTTGTAGTTGCTCGCGGTCGCTGCCTGCGACATGTCGAAGACCTGGGCGGAGCCGGTCTTGCCGGCCATCTCTATCTTGGGATCGGGCAGGCGTGAGGCGTAGGCGGTGCCGAGCGGATTGTTGACGGCCTCGCGCATGCCCTGCCGTACCAAGGCGAGATAGGCCTTGGGCAGTCCGAGATCCGGAAAAGGCGGGGCCGGCAGCACGCGATTACCGACTGCGGCAGCAACACGCGGGGAAATCGCCCGCCCGGTTGCCACGCGCGCGGCCATGATTGCGAGTTCGATAGGCGTCGCCAGATCAAAGCCCTGCCCGACGCCGTGGATGACGGTCTCGCCGAGCGTCCAGGCCTTCCCCTGCGCGTGCCGCCATTCAAGTGTCGGCACGAAACCGGAGGCCGCTCCCGGAAGATCGATCGCGGGGGCAACACCGATGCCGAGCCGGTGCGCCATTGCGGCGATCCGGTCGATCCCGGTGGCGAGCGCCGTGTGGTAAAAGTAAACGTCGCAGCTTTGGCAGATAGCGCCCGGAAGGTCGAGCCAACCGTGCCCGCTATGCAGCCAGCACCAATAGCGGTGCCCGCCGAGATCGAGATAGCCCGGACAGAAGAAGTGTGTGCCGGGATTGATTCCCCCCGAGGTCAGGCCGGCGAGTGCCGTGACCGGCTTGAAGGTCGAGCCGGGCGCGTAGATCCCCGCCATCGCCTTGTCGAGGAGGGGGGCGCGCCGGTCGGTGATCCAGGCCTTCCACTTTGCGGCCGAAAGGCCGGTGTCGAACAAGGTCGGATCGAAGGAAGGCGTGCTGCCCATCGCCCGCACCGCGCCGGTTTCGAGATCGAGTACAACGGCGCTCGCACTCTTCTTTTTTGCGAGCTCGGCCACCGTCTGCTGTTGCAAGGTGGCATCGAGGTGCAGGCGAACGGTTTCTCCGGGCGTGCCGGGGTTGCGCGCCAGATCGCGGATGACGCGGCCGAGCGCATTCACCTCGAGCCGCACCATCCCGGGTGCGCCGGTGAGCGGCGCGTTTTGCGCGAGCTCGACCCCGGTCTTGCCGACCCGCATGCCGGGCAAGGCCAGCATCGGGTCGTGGGCCACCTGCGGGCCGGTCGGCGGCCCGACATAGCCGATCAGATGGGCCATAGCGGTGCCGAAGGGATAAAGTCTGGTCGTGCCGACATCGACGACGATGCCTGGAAGGGCGGGGGCATTTACCGCCAGGGCCGCCATCTGGTCCCACGAAAGGTAGTCCCGCAGCAGGACGGGAACGAACGGTCGATGCGCCGCGACCGCCCGGCGGATGCGCAGTCGCTCGGCCGGAGCAAGCGGCACCAGCAGTTCGAAGGCAGCGAGCGTTGCCTTGGTGTTGGTGGCGCGATCGACCATCAGGAGCGCGCGCCAGTGCGGCTTGTTGCCGGCGAGCAGGATACCGCCCCGATCGTGGATCTCGCCGCGCGGCGGCGCCACCAGCCGTGCGCTCACGCGGTTGTCGGCGGCGAGCGTGGCGTAGCGCGGGCCGTCCGTTACCTGCATACGGTAGAGCCTGATCCCGAGTAGCCCGAACAGCCCGGCCTGCCCGGCGGCCAGCATGAGGGCGCGGCGCGTGAAAATGCTGATGCGCCGTTTTTCCCGCCGCATCTCAGGCGCGCTCCCAGGCCGCGATGCCGCGATGCGCCCGGGTCAGCACGGCGGCAAGCGGCGGGTAGAGCCCGGCGGCGAGGGCAAACTCGAAGAGCGCGGGCGCCGGCGGCAGGGCGCGGAGCGAAAGCAGCGAATCGAGCCCCCATTCGAGCCCGGCCGCACCGGCGGCGACCACCACGAACGCGAGCCACACGACGGCGAACTGCTGGCTGGCCAGCCTCCGGCGCCAGCGCAATGCGAGCCCGTAAGTGAAAAGCAGGATCAGCACACGCACCCCGAGCGGGGCGAAGCCGAGGAGGTCGGCGAACAGGCCGAGCATGAAAACCATCGCGGGCGGCATCGCCGCGGGCCGGAACACTGACCAGAAGAAGACGGCCGCCAGCGCAAATCCGGGCAGAAGCTCTGCCTGTCCCGGCAGGCCGAGGGGCGCGGCGATGGCGAGCATGCCGAGCGCGGTGCCGAGCGCCGGGAAGCTCTGCCGGCCGAGCGCATCGAACTGCCGCCAGAGCGTGGGCTGCGGCCGGATCCCGGGCGTGCGCTCAATTTCCATGGCGGGCGCCGACAGCAAGCCGTGCTCTGCCGCGGCGTGTCATGCCGGGCGGCAGGACGCCGTGCAGGCGATAGTCGAACAGGCGGAGGATGCCGAGCCGGGCGAGCGCGGCGGCGAGCGCGACGCGCGGAACGCCCGACCGCCCGTAATGGACGGTGCCGACCGGCAGGCCAGGCGGAAAGGCCCCGGCAACGCCGCTGGTGACCACCTGCTCGCCCTCCTTCGGCGCGGTGCCGGCCGGCCAATAGAGGAGCTCGGGCTCTGGCGTGTTGGTGCCGGCCAGGATTGCGCGCACGCCGCCCGGTCCTAGGCGGACCGGGATGCGGCTGTTGAGGTCGGTGATCAGCAGCACCCGCGCGCTCTGCCGGCCCGCCTCGGTGACGCGGCCGACCAAGCCGTGCGCGTCGAGCGCGATCGCACCCACGTGCACCTTGATCCCCGGCGCCAGCGCCACCAGCACGGCGCGGTCGTAGAGGCCGCCGGCATCGGCCACCGCGCGCGCGGTGACGAACGGCACGCCCGGCTCGGGAATCCAGTGCAGCGCCGACTTGAGCTTCGCGTTCTCCGCCTCGAGCGCCAGCGCCACCGCCTGCCAGCGCCGGAGTGTCGCGTTCTCGGCGCGCAGCCGGGCGTTCTCGGCGCGCAGATTCCAGAGCTGCCGCACCTCGACGAGCGCGCCCTCGATGCGCCGCATGGGCGCCGTGAACGCAGCGTAAACGGGGGTTAGCGCATCGGCGAGCGCCATGCGGGCGCGCCCGGCAAGCGGTGCGTCGAGACGGCCTGCCAGCATCAGCGCGAACGCCGCCGCGATCAGCAGCGGCAGGCTCAGTTTTTCCAGAGCCTCGCGCATCGGGATGGAAAGCCGGATCACTCTTCCGTTCGCTCCTCCACCAACGCCCCGCGATCCGCCGACCACCGCAGCCCGGCGATCCGGCGGCCTGGGAACCGCGCCTGCCGAGTATAGCGCGCGTCAGTACATCGCGTCAGTACATCGTAGTCAGAACATTACGCAATCGTTTCATTTCCTCGAGTGCGCGCCCGGTACCGAGTGCCACGCACTGCAGCGCGTCCTCGGCCACCACCACCGAGAGCCCGGTCGCCGCGCGCAGCACCTGATCAACCCGATAGAGCAGCGCGCCGCCGCCGGTGAGCACAATCCCCTTGTCGACGATATCCGCGGCAAGCTCGGGCGGGGTGTTCTCGAGCGCCACCTTGACCGCCTCGACGATCGCGCCGACGGGCTCGGCAAGGCTCTCGGCGATCTGCCGCTGGCTCACGATCACTTCGCGCGGCACGCCGTTCATCAGATCTCGGCCGCGGACCTCGCGCCAGGGGCCTTCTTCGTCGTCCTCGGGCGGCGTCGCGGCGCCGATTTCCATCTTGATCCGCTCGGCCGATCCTTCGCCGATCAGGAGGTTGTGGTGGCGGCGGATGTAGCTGATGATCGCCTCGTCCATCTTATCCCCGCCGACCCGGACGCTGCGAGAATAGACGATCCCGCCGAGCGAGATCACCGCGACCTCGGTGGTGCCGCCGCCGATATCGACGACCATGCTGCCCGAGGGCTCGGTGACCGGCAGGCCGGCGCCGATCGCCGCGGCCATCGGCTCCTCGATCAGCAGGACACGGCGCGCGCCGGCGCTTTCCGCGCTTTCCTGGATGGCGCGGCGTTCGACAGCGGTCGATCCGGAGGGCACGCAGACGATAATGAGCGGGCTCGCGAGGATGCGTCGGTTGTGCACTTTACGGATGAAATGCTTGATCATTTCTTCCGCCACCTCGAAATCCGCGATCACGCCGTCGCGTAGCGGCCGGATGGCGGAGATGTTGCCCGGGGTGCGCCCGAGCATCTGCTTGGCCTCCTCGCCAACCGCCAGAACCTGCTTTCGCCCGCGCACCTCCGCGATCGCGACCACGGACGGTTCGGCAAGCACGATGCCCCGGCCCTTCACGTAGACGAGCGTGTTGGCGGTGCCGAGGTCGATCGCCATGTCCGCGGACATGATCCCGAGCAGCCGTGCGAACATCCGCGAACCTTAACGTTGAGGGCGGCAGGGATTAACCGCGCGGCCAGTGTGCCACAAGGGGGGCCTTGCCGTGTCGAATGCGCCCGCGCGGCGGGCCGCCCCGCAAGAGGGATTTTAGGGCTTCAGGCCGCGTCCGGCGGCGGCTCTGCGGCCTTTCCCAGCCAGGGACACCGCACGCGCGCGGCCAAGCGCCGGCGCGCCGCCCCGAACGCCGCCACGCCGGCTAGGCGCCGGTCGAGGAACGCAAGGGTCGCCTCGTCTCCATCGCTTTGGTCGTTCAGCCAGTAGAGCAGCGTCGCGCTGTAGATGGCGGCGAGGCTTGCCCGCTTGGTGTACCAACTGAAATGCGCCGTACGATCGCCCGCAGCGTGCCAGATCGCATCTACCGTGCGGGCCGTGATGCGGGCGGCCGCGCCGGCCTCGGCAGTTCTGGCCAGCACCGCCAGTGCCCGCCCCACTGCCTCGCGGTGCGGCCGGAGCTGGCCGAGCCGGAGCGCCAGCACCGCGCGGACCCGCCGCCCGAGGCCGCGCCCGGCAATTCCTTCTGCCGCCGCTTCCATCTCCCGATCCACGAGGTCGCTCCAAGCCTCGACCAGTCCGACCGAGCCGTCGGGGAAGAGATTGGGCGCGAGTTCGGGCGGTTGGCCGAGATCAACGAGCCCCGCGCGAAGCGCGCGCATCGTCCAGCCGTCGAACGGCACGTGTGGCAGCATTGCCCTGATCGCGGAATCCCGCTCTGCACTTCGCTCCGGCACGCCGATCATCCTGCCCCCTCCATTGCACCGACCCGTGCCAGTTCCTCGGTGAATCCGAACCGGGAGAAATCTTGCATCCGCATCGGGTAGAGGATGCCGTCGAGGTGATCATACTCGTGCTGCACCACGCCGGCATGGAATCCGGAAGCCACGGCGCCGATCGGCTGATCCTCGCAATCGATTCCGACATAACGGATACGCGCGTGGCGCGGGACCGCGGCGCGCAGCCCAGGGATGGAAAGGCACCCCTCCCAGCGTAGCACCCGCTCCTCGCCCAGGAACTCGATCTGCGGGTTGATGACCACCGTGACCGGCACCGGCCTCTCCTCAGGGCCTGAGCCAGCTCGCTCGGGCGGGACGCGGAATACGAACAGGCGCAGCGGCACATGCACCTGCGGCGCGGCGAGGCCTGCGCCGTTTGCGTCCAGCATGGTTTCGATCATATCCGAGACGAGACGGCGGATCTCGGCCGAGCGGGGCAGCTCGACGGATTCTGCACGCCCGAAGAGAATCGGGTGACCCATGCGGGCGATCTTGAGGATGGCCATGGCGGGTTCAAGATTGTTCCTTCAAGAGGGTTTTGCCACCCGCAGCGGAGTGCTATAGGCCGCGGGCTTGCGGCGGCAGTGCCGGGATCAAGGCGTTGTGGAGCGGCCAGAGCGCGCGGCAGGAAAGGAGAAGGCAGGCAGGTGCAGGTATTGGTGCGCGACAACAATGTTGATCAGGCGCTGAAGGCGCTCAAGAAAAAGATGCAGCGGGAGGGAGTGTTCCGGGAGATGAAGCTTCGCCGCCATTACGAGAAACCCTCTGAACGGCGTGCCCGCGAAGCCGCCGAGGCGGTTCGGCGCGCGCGCAAGCTGGAGCGAAAGCGCCTGGAGCGCGAGGGTTTCTGAGCAGTCTGTTCTCCGGCCGCCCGTTCCAGTTTCCGTTGCCACGGCGCCGCCGCGAAGGGTCCAGCCGATGCGCCTGGGCAAGGCAGGCGCGCGGAGGCAGGTGGCTAGCTCGGTGCTCTGAGCGCGCTGCCGGGCAGCCGGCCCGGCCGGCCGTAGAGCCAGCCTTGGCCGAGTTCGGCGCCAAGGGCGCGGCTCAGCTCCTCATCCTCGGCGTTCTCAATCATCTCGACGACCACCTTGGCCCTGACATCGCGCGCGAGCGCCACCATCGAGGCGAGCGTGGCGCGCTCCCGTGGGCTCTGGCGGGCGGCACGCAGGAATGAGCCGTCGATCTTGATATAGTCGACGCGAAATTCGCGAAGGTAGCGGAACGCCGCCGCGCCGGCGCCGAAATCATCAAGGCAGACCGGGATCCCTGCCTCCCGGAGGCAGGCGAGTGTCCGCTGCGCGGCTCTGACATCTTCGATCTCGGCCGTTTCGGTGAGTTCGACCAGGAGCCGTCCGCGCCGGCCCGCGGGGTGGGCCAGGAGTTTCGAAAGGCGAGTGCGGAAGGCCTCGCTCTGAAGCGAAAAGCCCGACATGTTTACCGACACCGCTGCCTCGGGCACTTCGGTCAGGACAGCAAGAGCCTCTTCGAGCACCGCGGTGTCCAGCTCTTCCGCGAGGCCGGCCGCCTCGACGAAGGTCACGAATTCCTGCGTCGAGGGGGGCCGGCCGCCGGGATCGGGCATCAGCCGGAGCAAAGCCTCGTAGTGGCGGACGGTCCGGTCGGCGAGGCCGACGACGGGCTGGAACGCAAGCCGGAAGCGGCGCCCGGCGATCATCCGCTGCATGGCGTCGCGACGCTCCCCGGCCAGCGCGAGAAAGCCTTCCAGGCCACGTGAGAAGCCCATTGCCGCGAGCTCTCCGGCACCGCCGGTGGCGAAGCAACGAAGCGCGAAGCCGAGTGCCCGCACCATCTCCCCGGCGGTCCGCCCGGCGGTGTTGAGGGAAAGCCCGGTACCGTGCACGCTGGCCGGCCGCCCGGCGGTGCGCCGGAGATCGTCGAACCGCTCGCAAACCCCGCCGAGATCAAGCGGTTGGTCGGAGATCACGCCGTAGCGGCCGTCCGTAAGCGAGCCGACGAGCGGTGCGGCACCCGATGCCGGCCGCGGGATGGCCGCCGCGAGATCGCCCAGGATAGCGGCCTCGGGGGCCTCGGCCGCGGCGGAGCGGCCGGTCGCGCGCTGTTCCGCTATCTCGATCAACGCTAGGGACGCGGGCGCGCCGGCCGCGAGGCGCGCCGCCGCCTCGAGCCTGAAGGCCTCGACTCCACGCAACCCGTGCGCGGCGGCGGAAAGTGACGCCGGGATTCGCCCGAGCGTCACCGAAAGGCCGAGGGGCGAATCGCCGTTCGCGAGCGCGGTCAGCACGGAGGGTTCGCGCGCTGGATTGGCAAGATGGATGACGACGGGCGTCGAACGTCCCTCGGCGGTCGCCTGGGCAATCGCGGAAGCCAGCACCGCATGGTCGGCGGGAACGATGAGCCGGCTTATGTTCTGCCCCAGGAACTCCTCCGCCGGCGCCCCAAGGCGCGTACCGAACGCGCCGGCCGCATACTTGATCGCCGCGTCCTGGCCGAGTTCGAGCAGGAGGTCCGCTGCGGTGAACGCGAACCGAAGGAATCGCTCTTGCAGCAGCGGGCGTCGTGCGGGCCTTAATTCATTCCGGATTGCGCTTGCGCCGCTTGCCATGACGTCCCTGCCGGTTGCCCTGCGCCGAGGAGCGAGATGATTCCGATATGGTTATCGATCCGTAAAGCAGTCCGTCATGACTTGCGGCGGCCGATGCCAAGCATCGCTATGCCGATGATCGTGCCGGCGAGCGTTGCAATTCCGATGAGCAGCCTGAGACGAGCGGCCAGTGCCGCGGACTCCGCCTCGGAGCGGGCCCGCAGGATGGCACGTTCGCGCGCCACCCGCTCTTCGAGCGTACCCGGCCCGGCGAGCACGGCGGCCGCGCTTCGGCCGAGTTCGGGGCGAAGCGCGGCGAGGTGCGCCGCCGCGTCCGGCATCGCAGCGGCCGCCACCACCCGATCCAGCACCGCCTCGCGCCGGAGCGCACGCGCCGACGGGACCGGCGCGGCGTAGGTGGCGAGCAACCCCGCGAGGCCCACGATCACGAAGGCCATCGTTAGAAAGCCCGCCGCGGCGCCGCTCGGTCGCTCGGCCATGCGCACTCCCGTCCCTGCCCTTCGAACCGGCGGCGGGCTTCCCAACTCACCGCGGCGCTGTCAACCGCCGCCTCCTGCCGGACGATCTCCCGGCGCCGTCAGAGCGAAGTCGGGCCGGGCGTGCAGCGCGCTTCCGCTGGTGGTCGCTCATTTCAGCGCGAAGATTCACGCCTCCCGTGATTTTCCTCAAGAGATCGGGGTTCAGCTTGACAGGGCCGAGGCCGCCCCCTACCTCGCCCAGCCTCGGGGCAGGCAGGGAAGCCTGGCCGGCGCGTCAAAGACAGTCTCCGCGAAAGCGGCATGAGGAGGCCGCATGTCATGAAAATCCGCAACAGCCTCAGGTCCGCCAAGGCCCGGGACAAGAACTGCCGGCTGGTTCGGCGCCACGGCCGCGTATACGTGATCAACAAGAAGAACCCCCGGATGAAGGCACGCCAGGGCTGAACGCGCGCGGAGCGGGCGCTTCGTCCGGCTTGCGCGAGACGCCGCCTAAGCCCATTTTCAGTGCAGGAGTTGAGCGAAGCCGGAAGGGGGTGCGCGTGTGATCGCCCTGCCCGAACCGAAGCCCGAGGTGCTCGCGCGCCGCGATGCAATTCTGGCCGGAATTGCGCCGCTGGTTGGACCGGAGGCGGTGATTGACGAGCCGCATTGTCTGCGCGCCTACGAGAGTGACGGGCTGGCCTCGTATCGCCAGGCGCCGCTTGCGGTCGTGCTTCCGGAGACGACCGAGCAGGTTGCCGCCGTGCTTCGTTTTTGCCGCAGGGAGGGCGTCCGTGTCGTGCCTCGCGGTGCCGGCACGAGCCTTTCCGGCGGCGCGCTGCCGCTTGCGGATGCCGTGGTGATCGGGCTGATGCGGATGAACCGTATCCTGACCATCGACTATGTCGACCGCGTCGCGACCGTGCAGGCGGGCGTCACCAATCTCGGCATCACGGCGGCAGTCGCGAAGAAAAGCTTCTTCTATGCGCCCGATCCTTCGAGCCAGCTTGCCTGCATGATCGGCGGCAACATCGCGATGAACTCGGGCGGCGCGCATTGCCTGAAATACGGCGTCACCGCCAACAACGTGCTCGGCCTGACGATCGTCACGATCGAGGGCGAGATTCTCGCGCTCGGCGGCGCGCATCTCGACGCGGCCGGCTATGACTGGCTCGGCATCCTGACCGGCAGCGAGGGACAGCTTGCAATCGTCACCGAAGTCACGGTGCGGATCCTGCGCGCGTCGGAAGGAACGCGCGCGATGCTCGCGGCGTTCCGATCGAACGAGGTGGCCGGGGCATGCGTTGCCGCCATCATCGGCTCCGGCATCATCCCGGTTGCGCTCGAGTTCATGGATCGCCCGGCAATCCATGCCTGCGAGGCGTTCGCCCATGCCGGCTATCCGCTCGATGCGGAGGCGATGCTGATCATCGAGGTCGAAGGGAATCAGGCAGAACAGGACGATCTGCTGGCGCGGCTTGGCGAGATCACCCGCCGCTTCGACCCTTCGAGCGTGAGGGTCGCAGCGACGCCCGAGGAGTCCGCGGCCATCTGGAAGGGGCGGAAGGGCGCGTTCGGGGCTGTGGGGCGCATCAGCCCGGACTATCTTTGCATGGACGGCGTGATCCCGACCTCGCAACTTCCGCGGGTGCTGCGTCGGATCGGCGAGATGAGCAGCGCGTACGGTCTTGCCGTGGCCAACATCTTCCATGCCGGCGACGGCAACCTGCACCCGCTCATCTTGTTCGATGCCAACGATCCGCAGAGCATGGCGAAGGCCGAGGAGTTCGGGGCCGAGATCCTGAAACTCTGCGTCGCGGTGGGAGGCTGCCTCACGGGCGAGCACGGCGTGGGCGTGGAAAAACGCGACCTGATGCCAGTGCAGTTCTCGCCCGCCGATCTCGATCAACAGCGGCGCGTGAAATCGGCCTTCGATCCCGACTGGTTGCTGAACCCGAGCAAGGTTTTTCCACTCACCGTTGCCCCGCCGGTCGTCCGCGCTGCATGACGGACATCGAGGCGCCTCCGGACGAGGCGGGCGTTGCCGCCGCGATCGCGGCCGCGGCGGTTGCGCGCGAGCCGCTGAGCATCATCGGCAATGCGAGCAAGGCGCCGATGCTGCGCCCTGTGCAGGCAGCGCGAACGCTTTCAACCCGGGAGCTTGCGGGTATCACGCTCCACTCGCCGGCCGAACTCGTGCTGGCGGCCGGCGCCGGCACGCCGCTGGCCGTGATCGAGCAGGCGCTCGCGGGGCAGGGCCAGCACCTCATCGCCGAACCGCCTGACCTCCGTGCCCTGCTCGGCACTGCGGCCCCGCCCACGCTCGGCGGGACCGTCGGGACCAATCTTTCGGGTCCGCGACGCATCGCCCAGGGCGCGATGCGCGACCACGTGCTTGGCCTTCGCGCAGTGAACGGCGAGGGAATTCCGATCCGCTCGGGCGGGCGCGTGCTCAAGAACGTCACCGGCCTCGATCTCTGCAAGCTCATCGCCGGCAGCCACGGTACGCTCGCAGTGATGACCGAGATCACCCTCAAGGTACTGCCGGCCCCGGAGCGCACGGGAACGCTGGCACTCTCCGCCCTCGATGCCGCAACCGGGGTGGCGGCGCTGGCGGCGGCACTTGGGTCGCCGTACGCGGTTTCCGGCGCGGCCTATCTGCCGGAGCAAGCCGCCGTTGCGCTGCCCGCACTCGCTGGCCTCGTTGCGTCTCCCGGCGTTGCGCTCGCCCGGATCGAGGATTTCGCGCCGAGCGTAGCCTATCGCACCGAGCGGCTGGCGGCAGAGCTTGCACGGTTCGGCACCGCGCAGCGAATCGAGGACAGGGAGAGCCGGACGCTCTGGCAGGCGATCCGTGATGCGGTTCCGCTTGGCGCGCGGCCGGAGGATGCCGTTTGGCGCGTCTCCGTCAGGCCGTCCGGTGGGCCCCGGGTTGCCGCTGCCGCGGCAGCGCTCGACGGGCGGTGGTTTTTCGACTGGGGCGGGGGCCTTGTCTGGATCGCGGCGCGGGCGGACGCGGCGGCTCACCGTGCGATCACCGAAGCGGCCGGCGCAGCAGGCGGCGTTTGGATGCTGCTCCGCGCGCCCGATGCACTGCGCACCGCCCTTCCGGTGCTGCCGCCCGTCCCGCCCGTGCTCGGCCGCCTGACCCGGCGGGTGAAGGCCGCCTTCGACCCCGCTGGCATCCTGAACCCCGGACGCATGTACGCTGGCATCTGAGGGTGGGAGGCGGAAACGTTCCGGCAACGGAGGGCACGCGCGATCGACGGCCGGGCCGCCCGGATTGTCTATCGCGCCGGAGCAAGCGCGGCGAGGCAGTGCCCATGAACTTCTATTCGTGGCTGCTGATCCCCGCCTTGATGGCCGCCTTCGGGTGCGGCACCGCCGCCTCTTACCGCATCCGGCGCGACCGCACGCCGCTTGCGTGGACGATCCTGTTCTACTGTCTTTTTACGTTCGTGGTGCTGCTCTTTTATGTGTTCCACATCAATCCCTATCCGCAACCACGCATCGTGACCTGGCTCTTTGCCGGGCTTGCGCTCGTCCTGCTGCCGATCGGGATCGGGTTCGTGGCGCTCGTGCCGAGCGCGGCCCTGCAGCGGCTGAGCCTCGGCGAGGTGCGCGCGCTCTTGCCGGAGAGCATCCTCGAACTCACGCCGGCCGAAATGCGCGCGCTGCTGCCCGCCCGCTTCCAAAGTCATGCTCTGCACGAGACCCAGGCGTTCGTGATGATGCTGCTCTCGCAGATGCCGCCCGACACAATCCGCAATCTCACACCCGACACGCTGCGGATGCTGCTCCGGCGTAATATCCCCTATTCGATCCTGGATGCGAGATAGGCGATGCAGACTCGCTTCACGCCCACGCAGCTCGCCGACCCGGAACTCGCCGCCTGCAACCAGGTGCTGCGGAGTTGCGTGCATTGCGGTTTCTGTACTGCTACGTGCCCGACCTTCGTGCTGTTCGGAGACGAGCTCGACAGCCCCCGAGGCCGCATCTATCTCATGCAGGAGATGCTGGAATCCGGGGCGCCGCCGGCCCCGGAGGTAGTGCTGCATATCGATCGCTGCCTCTCCTGCCTCTCCTGCATGACGACCTGTCCTTCGGGCGTGCATTACATGCACCTCGTCGATTACGCCCGCACGTATATCGAACGCACCTTCCACCGCCCCGCCGCTGAGCGGACGTTGCGCGCAGTGCTCGCGACCATGCTGCCGCATCCGTCCCGCTTCCGCCTTGCGCTTCTTGCCGCGCGCGGCTTGCGCCCGCTCAGCCGGCTGTTTCCCAAACGCCATCGGCTCGGCGCGCAGCTTCGCGCGATGCTCGAACTGATGCCCGCCAGTCTGCCGGCGCGGAGTGCGACGGACGCACCCCGCGTTCACCCTGCCCAAGGCCGGCGGCGCGCCCGCGTCGCTTTGCTCGCAGGTTGCGCCCAACAGGTGCTGGCGCCCTCGATCAACGAGGCCGCGGTCCGGCTGCTCACGCGGCTTGGCATCGAGGTGGTGGTGGCGAAGGGCGCCGGCTGCTGCGGGGCGCTGGTGCATCATCTTGGTCGGCACACCGACGCACTTGACGCTGCTCGCCGTAACATTGCCGCCTGGCAGGCCGAAATCGACGGGCCCGACCTCGATGCGATCATCGTTACCGCCTCGGGCTGCGGTACCATGGTCAAGGACTACGGTTTTCTCTTCCGCAATGCTCCCGAGCGCGAGGCGGCCGAGAGTATTTCGGCGCTCGCCTGCGACATCAGCGAATTCCTCAGCGGTCTCGGCTACGAGCCGACACGCCCGCCTCCGGGCGTTCGCCTCGCCTATCATGCCGCCTGCAGCCTCCAGCATGGTCAGCGGATTACCGCCGAGCCGAAAGCCCTCCTCGCGCGGGCGGGCTTTACGGTGGTCGAACCCGCGGAGCCGCATCTCTGCTGCGGTTCCGCCGGCACTTACAATCTTCTGCAACCCGAGATCGCAACGCGCCTGCGTGCACGGAAGCTCGCGCACCTCGAGGAAACGGGTGCAACGGTGATCGCCGCGGGAAATATCGGCTGCATCACCCAGCTCGCCTCGGGTCGGCTGCCGGTTGTCCACCCGGTCGAGTTGCTCGATTGGATGGCCGGCGGACCGAAGCCCGCAGTGCTCTGAGGGATGCGCACGCCGCGTGCGTCACCGCCCGCCTCAGGGGCGGTGGGGCAGAACGAGCGTGGTTGTCTGCGCTTCGACCTCGTCAAAGTCGAGATGGACCAAGTGATAGGTGCCACGCCGCCAGTCCTCGAACTGATCCTTGTAGTGCGGGCTGCCGGGAACGCCCGAATTGCCGATGTTCTGCACCGCGAGGAAGCGGTCCGGCGCGGTGAAATCGACGACGATGCGATACTCTGCCCCTGAGTTCGCGTGGTGCGGCGGCAGCTCGCCCCCGGTGTTGCGGATGGTGTGCGAACCGCCATCCACAGGTGCGGGACCGATGTCGAAGGAATCGCCGAGCAGCGGTCCCGAGAGCGGGTGGCGCCAGTGCGCAAGATGCACGCGTTCCCAGCGCCAGCCTTCGGGCTTGGCTCCGAGCCGGGCAGTGAGCGCGTCGATGCTCGCTTGCGCGACGGCGGCCACTTCCGGCGCCATTCCCGCGGGGAAATATCCCGCCTCGGCGCCCTCCAGGAGCGCGGCGGCAAGCCCGGTCTGCTGCACCGTGAGGTCGCGCAGACGCGCCGGAAGGTAGCTCTCCAGCACCGCGCGCTGCCAGAGAGCCATGAATGTCTCGAACACCGTGGGCGCTTCGCTGGCGAGGTCATACTGCCCGTTCCAGCCGGCCAGCAGCAAGGCGACGAGGCGTGCGGCCGGTTCGTCGCTCGCGCCGAGATGGCGGAGGATATGCGGGCAAAGCCGCATTGCGCGGCTGCTCACGACATCGTTCTGCAGCCGGATGTTTGCCGCATGGTCGATCACGGCGGGTGGTGCGAGCGCTCCCTCGATCCGAACCCCACGATGTCCTTGCGAGTAGGCACCGTAGATCGGGTAGGGATAGCTCTCGCCCACAATCCGCTGATTCGCGGTGGCAACGAAGCCGCAATCGGGATCGAAGCAATGCGGCAGCGCCTCGAACGGGATGGTGCCCTGCCAGGCGTCGGCCGGGTTGTCCGCGTCCCGGAAGCCGGAGGTCACGCGGCCGCGGAGCGGAATCCGACCGGCCATCTGATAGCCGACATGCCCGGCGCGGTCTGCATAGACGAAATTGAAGACTGCGACCGACCAGTCGCGCAGCGCGGCACGAAAGCCGGGCCAGTCGCGAGCGCGTGGAACCGCAAGCATGGCCTTCATATCATCGAGGTGCTCCGCGCCGACCCAGCGAAGCGAGAGCGGCGGATCGCCACCCTCCGTAACAGGGGGAATGAGCGCGTTCACGATCGGGCCGCGCACGGTCGAGCGGACGATCAGGTCCTGCGCCGGCTCGCCCCGCACCGGAATGCTGATGCGCCGTTCCGAGAATTCCCGCCACATTCCGCCGTCGCGATAGCAGCGCGCGTCGTCGGGCTTCACGGTCTCGCGGTAAAGATCGCGCGTCGAGGCAGCGTTGTTGGTGATGCTCCACGCGATCGTCCCGTTGGTTCCCCACCAGAGGCCGGGCAGGCCCGGATGGCCGGCACCGCCCGCGTGATCCTCGGGCCCGTGCAGCACGAACTCGTACCAGCTCGAGGGAACCCAGAACGGCTGGTGCGGATCCCCGGCTAGGATCGCGGCCCCGGAGCCGGTGCGCGTCGGCGCAAGCGCCCAGTTGTTGCTGCCCGTTGCATCGTCGGTTCCGGCAGCAAGGCACCCGCCCGCCGCGTCCCCCAGTACGGGATGTTCGGAAGCCTCGGGGGTGAGATAAAGCGTTTGCAATCGCTGCGTCGGCAGGAATCGTGCCGCCTCGGCTGCCGCCAGCCGGTCGATCCGGCCGTTCAGCGACCACCAGATGCCGCGGCCGATAGCCACGATATCGCGCACCGTGAACGGCTCGGGCGCATAGTCGAGCAGCGCGAACTCGATTGGCAGATCTGATCCCACGGCCTCGATCTGGCGGTTGATCCCGGCCACGAACGCCTCGACGATACCGTGGGTCGCCTCGTCCATTGCGCCCGCGTCGCGCGCCGAGATCTCATCGATCCCGACCGTGAGATGTGCGCGGTCGCTCGCCACGTAGGCCGGTCCGAGAATCTCCGCCTGCCGGCCGAGCGCGCGGCGGCGCAGCCGGTCGATCTGCCAGAGCCGGTCCTCGGCCATCGCCACGCCGAGCCCGAAGAAGAGATCATGCGTCGCGGCGGCGCGGATGTGCGACACACCGGCCCGATCGCGCCTGATCTCGACGGCGCCGACGACAGGGCCGGGAACCGTTCGATCGCGGGGCCTGGCCCGGCGCAAGAGCAAGGCATCACGCGCGGACTTAAGATCCGCAGCATCGAGCCCGGTTGCTCGACGGACCTCATCGAGTGTTTGGTCACCGCGCAGCGCCGACAGAAGCGCAGCCTCGTTCAGGTTCATCCTACGGTCCTAACTGTAACGCTCTTCCAGCCAGGGGTCGGCGTTGTTGTGGTAGCCGCGCACCTCCCAGAAGCCGGGCCGATCGGCGGTGACGAACTCGATCCGTCGGATCCATTTCGCCGACTTCCAGAAATAGAGCCGCGGGATCAGCACGCGGAGCGGCCCGCCATGCTGGCGCGGGATCGGCTTGCCCTCCCACTGATGCACCAGGAACACGTCCGGCTGGTCGAACTGATCGAGACGGACATTGGTCGTGTAGCCGTCGTGCGCGTGAAACACCACGTGCGCCGCCTCCGGCTTCGGTTGGGCGCGCTCGAGCAGCGTGCGCACGGCGACCCCCTTCCAGTGATTGTCGTAGCGCGACCATTGCGTGACGCAATGGATGTCCGATGCGCTCTCGACTTGCGGCAGGGCGAGAAACGCCTCCCACGAAAGGCTCTGTTTCCGCTCGACCGCGCCGTCGAGATCGAGCCGGAAGCCGGCCAACGGCACGTCCGGCTGCACGCCGAGATCGAGCACCGGCCAGTCGCGCACGAGCCGCTGGCCCGGAGGCAGGCGTTGTTCCGGTGCTGCATGCGTGCCGGTGAGCAGCCGGCCTTCGCGCGCCCAATCCTCTTTGCGCTCGATCAGCTTCTCTTTGATACGGCCAAGGATCGTGACCCTCCCCGTATCGGCGGCCTCGGCCATTGCGATCTCCCTCTTATGGGTATGGAGGATCGGAGGTTTCCGCCCCATGCGCAAGCAGGCGGGGACTTCAACTTCAGCGCTTTTTCTTCCCACCACGCTCCGCCGCCGCGGGGCGGCGGATGCGAGGCCGTCGCCTCGCCACCTTGGCAGCGGCGCGCAGCTCGGCGATGGTCGCCCGCGTGGTGATCTGCTCGGGGTTGCTGACCAGCTCGATCACCGCTGGCCGGCCGCTATCGACGGCGCGGCAAAACGCCGGTGCGAAGCCTGCGGTTTCGGTCACCACCTCGCCGTAGCCGCCGAATGCCTCAGCGAGCCGCGCGAAGTCTGGATTGGTGAGCCCGGTGCCGGATACGCGGCCGGGAAAGTGCCGCTCTTGGTGCATGCGGATCGTGCCGTACATCTGGTTGTTGAACACGAGGACGATCGGTGCGACGCCATGGTGGAAGGCGGTTGCGATCTCTTGGCCGGTCATCAGGAAGCCGCCGTCACCGACCATCGCGATGACCATCCGATCGGGAAAGGCGATCTTCGCTGCGACCGCTGCCGGAACCGCATAACCCATCGCGCCATTGCAGGGCCCGATATAGCGCTGGCCCTCGCTGAAATTGATGAAGCGCGGCGCCCAGGTGGCGAAATTGCCGGCATCGGTGGTGACGATCGCCGCCGGCTCGAGCAGCGCCTCGAGGTCGCGCATTGCCTGGCCGAGATTGAGTGGGCCGGGATAATACGGGACCATCCGTCCCGCCTCACGCAGCGCCCGAAGCTCGTGCGTCCAGGCGTGCCAGCCGATGCGCGGGGGCGCGAGTAGGGCAGCGGCAGCGGCGAAGGCGTTGAGGTCGGAGACGATGCCGAGCGTGGGGCGGAACACCCGACCGATCTCGGTCACGTCGGGATGGATATGCACAATCGGCACACCGCCTGCAGCCTCGAACAAGGTGTAGCCCTGCGTGACCGCCTCGCCGAGCCGCGTGCCAATGGCGAGCACGAGGTCCGCCTCTTTCACTTTCGCGAGCAGCGCAGGATCCGCGCCGACACCGAGATCGCCCACGAAATTATCGAGCATCCCGTCATAGAGCGACTGGCGGCGAAAGGCGACCGCGACCGGCAGCTCGTGGCGGGTGAGGAAGGCGTGGATCGCCGTTCGTCCGGCCTCGCTCCAGCACGAGCCGCCAACGACGGCAAGCGGCTTGCGCGCGCGGGCGAGCAGACCGGACAGCCGGGCGAGCGCGGCCGGATCGGGCAACGGAAGCGCGACCGGTGCCCGGCCGATGTCCGGCACCTCTGCCGTCTGGCGCTGCATGTCCTCGGGCAGTGCGATCACCACCGGGCCGGGCCGGCCCGACATCGCAACGTCCACGGCGTGGGCCACGATCTCGGGAATGCGGTTTGCGTGGTCGATCTCTGTCACCCACTTCGCCACGGGCCCGAACATCCGGCGGTAGTCGATCTCCTGGAACGCGTCGCGATCCCTTTGGCCGGTCGGGATCTGGCCGACGAAGAGAAGGAGCGGCGTGCTGTCCTGCATCGCGATGTGCACGCCGATCGCGCCGTGGCACGCACCGGGGCCGCGCGTTACCATCGCCGCCGCCGGACGGCCGGTCAGCTTTCCGAACGCCTCTGCCATATTCACCGCTCCGGCCTCGAACCGGCAGGTGATGAGCTGCAACCGCTCGCGCACCGCATAAAGACCGTCGAGCGTATCGAGGAAGCTTTCCCCCGGTACCTCGAAAACGTGGTCAATCCCCTGCGTGACCAGGGCGTCGGCGAGGATCCGCCCGCCGTGCCGGGAGATCGTGCGCGATCTCTGCGCTTGTGCCAGTTCCATTCTCTCCTCCGCCTCCAGCCGGTCCCTCACGGCAGTCAAGCTTTCGCATTCATGATTCGCAAACCATGGTTGGGCAATCGTGTTTCCCCAAGCATAATGCAGATCACGCGCATGCCGCCATCCGTCCCTGGCAGCGCTCGTGTCAGCATGGCATTCTGGTCCCGTCGGTCCGATGTTTGGGGAGAAGCGGAATGCGCGCCATCTTCGTCCAAATCAAGTGCGAGATGGGAACCGCCTATCGCGTTGCGGAGCGCGCGGCGGACGAGATCGCGGAGCTTTCCGAGCTTTATTCCACCTCCGGCCAGTACGACCTGCTCGGCAAATTCTATCTCGGCGTCGATGCGGATATCGGTCGGTTCGTCACCGAACGGGTCCAATCTCTGCCGGGCGTCAGGGACACTTATACGCTGATCACCTTCAATGCCTTCGGCGGCGGGCGCACTGGCTGAGCGCCTGTTTTTCAGATCTCCTCGAGGATCGCGGTACGGGGGCGATCTCGCAGTTGAGCTGCAGGAGCGGGATGAAGCCGCGGCTCAGCTACCTAACGAACGTGCGAACCAGTGCTTCGAGGCGCGCCACGCATTGGCCTGCGATCGCGGTATCGCCGACAGTCCCGACCGTAACCTGCGCCTCTTTGTGCGCGCCTCAGTCGAACCCGATGAAGCCCGGGCTCTCGGCGATCGGCGGCGCCACGGCGAGCCGTTCGAGATCCGGCACCGGCCGCGCGGTCCGCGCATCGCCCGCGAGCATCGCCTCGAGCGAAGCCGTCGCAGCCAGCACCGCGGCATCGCCGCCGCGCGGTCCGACGATCTGCAACCCGAACGGCATCCCCGCCCGATCACGCCCGACCGGCAGAGAGAGCGCCGGGTGACCCGCCAGGGTGACCGCATAGGCGAGTGCCAGCCAGTGGAAATAGCTCCTCGTTTTCTTCCCGTCGATCTCGGCCGGATAGAGCTCGTTCCAGGGCCGCGGGCTGATGGTGATCGCGGGCGTCAGGATCAGATCGTAATCGTCGAAGAAGCGCTGCCAGCGGCGATAGAGCGCAGTAGCAAGTGCATCGGCGCGCGCGACGTCGGCGGCGGAATAGCCGAGCCCCTCCTCCACGTTGGTGATGACGTTTGGCCCGACCTCGGCACGTCTCTTTTGCGTTTTTTCGAGGTGCGCGGCGAGGAACCCGACGGCGCGCAGCACGGCGAACGCCGCGTCCGCGCCCGTGCAATCGGGCGTCGCATCGTCGGCACGGGCGAAGACCGGGCGGAAGAGCGCGGTCTTCTCGGCGAACACCTCGGCGATATGCCGCTCGGTCGGGGCGAAGCCGAAATCCGGCGTGAGCGCCACGCGCAATCGCGAGAGGTCGGCCGGCGGTACGGGGAAGAAGTCACTCGCGGTCCGAACGGCGCGGCCATGGATCGTTGTTGCCAGAGGGTCCGACTTGTCGTCGCTTGCCATGACGGAAAGAAGGAGTGCGAGGTCCGGCACGGTGCGCGCCATCGGGCCGGTGACAGGGAGCGAAGACCAGCCGAGCAGCCGCTTTTCGTTGGCGACCAGCCCGGGCGTCGGCCGGAACCCGACGATGCCGCAGAAGGCGGCGGGGTTGCGCAGGCTCCCGCCGGTGTCGGAGCCGGAGGCGAGCGGCACCATACCGGTTGCCAGCGCCACCGCCGAGCCGCCCGAGGAACCGGCCGCCGACTTTCGCGGATCGAACGGGTTGCCGGTTGCCCCATAGACGGCATTGCGCGTGTTCGCGCCGGCGCCGAACTCGGGCGTGTTGGTCTTGCCGATGATGAGGCCGCCGCCGGCGCGGATGGCGCGGACCACCCGCTCGTCCGCGGCCGGTACGTGGTTAGCGAAGATCGGGCTGCCGTAGGTGGTGCGGAGCCCCTCCGTATCCTCGAGATCCTTGATACCGACCGGAAGCCCCGCGATCGGCCCGAGCGCCTCGCCGCGCGCGACCGCGCCGTCCACCGCCGCCGCCGCCCGGCGAGCCTGCGGGTAGTCGGTGGCGACGATCGCGTTGACGGCGCCGTTCAGCCGCTCGATGCGCCGGATGCAGCTTTCCAGAAGCTCGGTCGCCGAGAGCTTTTTTTGCCCGATCAGCATGCGCGCCGCACAGGCAGTGAGATCGCAGGGTTCGCTCATCGCACTAATACCCGAGCGCCAGGCCGTCCTTGCGCGAATCCGAGGCCCCGGCAAGTACGCCGCGCGCGCGATCGATCCAGATCGCCTGGCCGCCGCCAAGCGGCCGGTCGATCAGCACGGGGTCGTGACCACGCCGCACCAAGCCCTCGACGCTCGCTGCGGGCAGGCCACGTTCGATCTCGAGCCGGCCGCCGATGGGAAACACGCGCGGCGCGTCGAGCGCCTCCTGGAGATCGAGCCCGTATTCGAGGAAGTTGGTAAGGAAGAGTGTCTGGCCCATCGGCTGGAAGTGCCCGCCCATCACGCCGAACGGCATCACCGCCTGACCCTCCTTCGTAACCATGCCGGGGATAATCGTGTGCAGCGGCCGCTTTGCCCCGGCGATGCAGTTCGGATGGCCGCGTTCGAGGCGGAAGCCGAAGCCGCGGTTCTGCAGCATCACCCCGGACTCGCCGGCGAGGATTCCACTGCCGAAGCCCTCGAAGAGCGAGTTGATCAAGCTCGCCGCGTTGCCGTCGCGATCGACAACGGAGAGATAGACCGTATCGGCGTGCACCGGCATCGCCGACTCTCCGGCGGGCGGCACGGCGCGCATGATCCTCTCGTCGTCGATCAAACGCCTGAGCCGGGCGAGATAGGCCTCGCTCGTCAGTCGCTCGACGGGGACCGCGGCATGCGCCGGGTCCGCGAGGAAAGCGTTGCGGTCGCGGTAGACCAGCCGTGCCGCCTCGGCGTGGCGGTGCAGCCGGAGCGCGCTTACCGGCCCGTCCGGCACGCTTGGCATGCCGCTCAGGATGCCGAGCAGCATGAACACGAGGAGCCCCGAGCCGTTCGGCGGGCACTGCCAGACCTCGTAGCCGCGCCAAGTGGTGCGGATTGGCTCGACGAACTCCGCTCCGTTGAGGCCGGCGGCGAAATCCGCTTCGGTGTGCAAGCCGCCGCGGGCGCGCAAAGCGGCGACCATGTCGGCAGCAATCGGGCCCTCGTAAAAGGCCCGGGCCCCGTCCCGGGCGATTGCGCGGAGTGTCGCCGCGAGCCCCGGCGGGGTGAACCGCTCGCCGGGTTCGGGCGCGCCGCCGCGCGGGAGAAAGGCTTCCGCGCCGTTCCTGCGGAGCTTGTCCTCAAGGCGCTGCCAGTCGAACGCAACCCGCGGATGCACGACGAAGCCCTGCTCGGCGTGGGCGATGGCCGGGCGCAACAGCTCGTCCAGCCCCTTCGTCCCGTGCGCGGCGAGCAGCGTTTGCCACGCGGCGACCGCGCCGGGAATGGTCACGCTGTGCGGGGAATCGTTCTCGAGTCGAATCAGGCCCCGCGCCTCGTACCAGGCGATGTTCGCAGCCGCGGGTGCTCGCCCCGACCCGTTCAGGGCGACCACGCGATCGATTCCCGCCGGCGCATAGAGGCAGAAGCAGTCCCCGCCGATACCGGTCGACTGCGGCTCGACCACGCACAGCACGGCCACCGCCGCCACCGCTGCGTCGAGGGCGTTGCCGCCCGCGCGCAGCACGTCGAGCGCGGCGAGCGTCGCTTCCGGCATCGAGGTTGCGGCCATGCCGTGCCGGGCGAGCGCCACGCTCCGACCGGGCAGGTGAAAGTCCCGCATGCCGCGTTCCCCATGTTTGCGATGGCGCCCGGACGCTGGCATGTCCCGACATCATTGGCAACGCAGCGGGGCATGGCGTCATGGTTCGGTCCGGCGCCGCAGGAGGGCGTATGAGTGCGACGATGGAGGACTTCAACCGCCTGGAGATAAGGGTCGGCACTGTCGTCGAGGCGAGCAACTTCGCCGAGGCACGCAAGCCCGCCCTCAAGCTCGTGATCGATTTTGGGCCAGAGGTCGGCCGCAAGTGCTCTTCGGCACAGATCACCGAACACTATCCGCCCGACCGGCTGATCGGCCGGCAGGTTTGCGCTATCGTCAACTTCCCGCCCCGGCGGATCGGCCCGTTCCTTTCCGAGGTGCTGACGCTTGGCCTGCCCGACGAGGATGGCGCCGTAGTGCTGATCCGCCCGGACTTCACCGTGCCGGATGGGGGGCGCCTTTTCTGACGAGGCGTACCCGGCGGCTTGCCGGCGGGGTTAGCGGGGTAAGGAGGTCATCGGTGCGCAGCGGCCCCGGAAAGGGCCTCGGCCCCCGGCAGGGCTGCCGCCTCCAGCGGTGGCAGCGGCGGCAGCTTATAACCAAGATACGCCTCGAGCACTTGCTCGGCGGGCCCGTCTGCTCGCGCCTGGCCCTGGTCGAGCCAGATCACCCGCGTGCACCAAGCGCGCATCACCTCGATCACGTGCGAGGAGAGGACCAGGATCTCGGCTCCCCGCACCATATCCTCAAGTCGGGCCCGCGCCTTTTCCATGAACGCGGCATCGCCGGCCAGGAACCACTCGTCCATCAGCAGAACCTGCGGGCGCATGGCGGTCGCCAGCGCAAAGCCGAGCCGTACCATCATGCCCGAGCTGTAAAGCCGGACGGGAAGATCTACGAAATCGCCGAGTTCGGAGAAGGCCTGCACATTCTCCTCGAGCCGCTTCGTGGCTTCCGCGGAGAGGCCGCCATAAAGGCCACGCAGGAGGATATTCTCCCGCCCCGTCAGGTCCGGGTTCATGCCGAGATTGGGGTCCAGCAGGGCTGTCAGGCGCCCTTCGATGCGTACGTGCCCGAGCACCGGCTCATAGATGCCGGCCAGCACGCGCAGGAGTGTCGTCTTGCCGGCGCCGTTGCCGCCAACCAGGCCAAGTCTGTCCCCGCTGCGCAGTTCGAAGCCGATATCGCGCAACGCCTGCACCACGACGCGGTGCTGCCGGTCCTTGCCCACGCGCCCGGAGGCGGCGGCGAGGACGGTCTTTTTCAGGCTTCGGCTGGAGCCGTGATAGAGTGGGAAATCGACGGCAATGCCGCGGACCGAGATGCTGGCCATGGTGCCTATCGGCCGGTCCGCCCGGCCGAGTGGCCGGCCTGCCTTGCTTGCATGCTCTAGATCCAGAACGCGACCCGGTGCCGGGCGCGCACCAGGAGGAGCCAGGAAAGCCCGCAGATCGCAGCGCTATATCCGACCGCGCTCAGCCACACGACGGGCGCCGGCGCCTGGCCCAGGAGCGGACCACGCACCACCTCGAGCAACGTATAGAAGGGGTTGATCGGCAGCAGTGGCCGCCATCGAGGCGAGAGGGTCGTCGGCTGCCAGATGATCGGGCTCACGAAGAAGCCGATCTGCATCACGCTTGCCACGATCGGCGGCACGTCACGGAAGCGCGCGCAAAAGGCGCCGAGCAGGAAGGCAACCGCAATCCCGTCCACCAGCCAAAGCGCGAAGGCGGGCAGGACATAAAGCCCCGCCATGCCCGGCCAGACCGAGAAGATCAAGAAAATCGCCGCGATGACCGGCAGATTGTGCGCCAGCACGAGGACATTGCGCACCAGCATCCGCCCCGCATACAGGAAGAACGGCATCCGGATCGAGCGGATCGTTCCTTCCGCCTGTGTGAAGCAGGTGCAGGCCTCGCTGACCAGCGTACTGAGGAAATTCCAGAGAATGATCGAAAGCGCCAGGAACGGCAGGTAGGCGTGCAGGTTGACGTGGAAGAGCTTGGCGTAGAGGAATCCGAGGGCGGCGATCATGATCGCGGTGGAGAGCGTGAGCCAGAAAGGCCCGAGCACCGAGCCGCGGTAGCGCAGAAGGATGTCGAGCCAGCCCAGCTTCCAGATCAGCCGCCAAAGGCCGATCCCCTCGCGCACGTCCCGCGCGGCGAGCGCGTTGCGGGCTGCGAAGGAGAGGTTGGGGCGGAGCTCGAGTACCGGTTCAGGTGGAGATGCCGCCCCCTCCGGCATCGCGAGAGAAATGGAGCCTTCCATGGCACCCGCGCTAGCGGATCCGGCGCGCCCTCGCAACCCGCCGCCGTTCAGCCCTGCGTGACCGGTGCGAGTTGCGTCTCCGCCCCGTGGATGATCATCACCCGCTGCCCGGGCTGGAGCCTGAGCTCATTGGACTGCACAACCGAAATCGTCCGCCCGTTGTCCTCCCGGATGATGAATTCGGTTGCCGATCCGTTCGTCATCTCGTTTTGGATCGTGTTGCCGGCGAGGCCCCCGATCAGCGCACCGCCGATAGCGGCGAGGATGTTGGAGCGCACGTCGCCGCCGATGAAGCTGCCGGCGGTGCTGCCGACGGCCGCGCCGGCGAGCGCGCCCATTCCGTTGTTGCTACCGCTGATGGTCACCGGCCGTTCGGCGAGGATGGTGCCGTAAGAGACGCTTGCCGGCTGGCCGATGGCGGCGGCAGGAACGGTTGTGTTGGTGTTCGTGGCCGCGCAGCCGGCCACACCCAGCAGAACGAGGATACCAACGAACGCGGCTCTCAATCGGGGGCTCCCCGGGAACCGCCTCATTCTAGCAGCATTTCAGGCGCCGGGCACGCCCGGGTGAAGCAAAAGCTTGCGGCGGCATGAACATTCCGATAAATAGGTTATCCGGGGTTCCTGCCCGACCGCCTTAAAGACGGCCGCTCGGCCGTTGTCCTTTCGTTCTGCACCGAGGGATCTGCCGCCGGATGAGACGGGTGCCTCTGTCCAAAGCGTTCCCGCTTCTGGTCGCACTCGCGGCGCTCTCGGCCTGTGCCGGCAACGGTCCGCAAATCAATGCGCGTCAGGAGGCGGCGCGCTACGCGGCGATGACGCCCCGGGACTACAACGCGCCGGGGCCGCCGTGGGACCCATGGGGCCCTTACATCGGGCTTGCCTCGAAACGGTTCGATGTTCCCCAACGCTGGATCCGGGAGGTGATGCGCGTCGAGTCGGGCGGTCATGAATATCTCGACGGCCAGCCGATCACCTCGCCTGCCGGCGCCATGGGCCTGATGCAGGTAATGCCAGAGACCTATCAGGAGCTGGAGTACGAATACGGGCTCGGCAGCAACCCCTATAATCCGCGCGACAATATTCTGGCCGGCACTGCCTACATCCGCGAGATGTACGATCTCTTCGGCTCGCCGGGGTTTCTGGCGGCCTACAATGCCGGCCCGGCGACCTACGAGGCGCATCTCACGTACGGCACGCCGCTGCCGTGGGAGACGCAGCGTTATGTCGCGATGATCGCTCCGCGAATCCGCGGCGTCTCGCCGGGTGTCGGCGGTGAGCAGTTCGCCATGAACAGCGCGCCGGTGCCGTTGCCCGCCGCACCGGTAACCCGCCTGCCTGAGGTTCGCGTGGCGGAGCTGCCGGAACCACCGCGCCCGGCGGCGCCGCCGGCCCGGCCGGCCATGCCGCAGCTTCCGCCCCCGCCGCTGCCGCGGGCCGGGTTTCACCTGATCGCCCCGGCGCTGGCCGATACGCTGCCGCCAGCGCCGCCGAATCCCTCCGCCTCGCCGAGCGGCAAGTGGGCGATCCAGGTGGGCGCCTTCGGCCAGATCAACGAAGCGCACGTCGCCATCAGCGCAGCGTTGCGTGCCGCCCCGGGACCGCTCAGGACGGCTTGGCCGATGGTGGGCAGCGTGCGCGAAGGGAACGGCATGCTCTATCGGGCGCGGCTCGTCGGGTTGTCACGCGACGCGGCGATGCAGGCGTGCGAACAACTCGGGCGGGCGCATAACGCCTGTTTCGTGATCTCGCCGGCGGCGCAGTCGTAGCGGCTCAGGCGCGGCGGCGCTCGATCTCCACGCCCACGGCGGCGACATCGCGGAAGACGTCGAGCTTCTCGACGCGCACGCGAGCGAAGATGACGCGGGGGTCGATGAGTGCTGCCTCGGCGATGCGCTCGGCGAGCGTCTCGGCGAGCGCGAAGTGGCGCTCGGCCACGATACGGCGAACGGCGGCCACGATCGGCTCGTAATCAACGACGCGCGAGAGGTTGTCGCGACCGACGGAGGCATGCGAGAGCGGGCGCGCGCCCTCGTCCTCCACGGCAAGATCGATGTTGAAGCGGACCGGCTGCGGCGCACGCTTCTCGGCGGCGTGGACGCCGATCCTCGCTTCGAGGGTCATATCGCGCACGAAGACGTGGCGAACGGCGCCGATGGCGTCGGCGATGCGTGGAGGTTCCATGCGGCTCATTCCTCGACCGGGCTCATCGCCGGCGCCCATTGCAGATGCTGACCGCCGTCGAGCGCCAGCATCTGACCGGTGAAGGAGGGAAGTGCCAGGATCATCAGCACCGCGCGTGCGATCTCGGCCGGCGTAGCGCCGCGCCGAAGCGGCAGGAGGGCGCTCTGCCGCGCGAAGTCGGCCGGCGTCTGGCGGGAGCTCGGAAGCGTCGGGCCGGGACCAATCGCTGCCACCCGGATGCGTGGGGCGAGTGCCAGCGCAAGCGTGCGCGTGAGCGTCCAGAGCCCGGACTTGGAGAGTGTGTACGAAATGAAATGCGGGGTGAGCGACCACACGCGTTCGTCGAGCAAGTTTACGATGACGCCCTCCGCGTGCGGCGGCAGCGCGCGGGCGAAGTGCTGCGTGAGCACGAAGGGCGCGCGTAGATTGGTCTCGAGATGCAGGTCCCACGAGACGTGGTCGGCGCTTTCCCATTCGTCGCGCTCGAAGACACTGGCATTGTTGACGAGCACGCCGATCGGCGCGAGCGGCGTGGCGCGGGCGAGGAGGCCTTGCGTGGCCGTCTCGTCGGAAAGATCGGCCTCGAGCACGAGCGCGCGGCGGCCGGCGGCGATGATCTCGCCGGCCAACGCCGCGGCCTCGGCGCGGCCGTCGCGACAATGGATAGCAATGTCGAATCCGGCCTCGGCGAGTGCTTCGGCGATGGCACGGCCGATGCGCCGCGCGCCGCCGGTGACGAGGGCGGCACGCGGCAATCGATCCGAAAGCGGCAGGTCCATCCGCGAGCGCGGCCTTCAGGGGCCGCGGCGCAGGCGGCCGGAGCGGCGGGGGCGCGCGCGGTGATCGGGCTCTACTCCCCCGCCGCCGGGGCCGAAGGGGCGGGGCGTGTTGCGCCCGCGGCCGCGGAGGGCGGCGCCGTGTGCTGGCCGTCCCGCGCCGTGCGGCGATTCGAGGTGCGTCGGCGCAGGCTCTGAGATGCCGAGATCCTGCGCCTCGAGGCAGCGTATCTCGTCGCGCAGGCGCGCCGCCTCCTCGAAAGCAAGGTCGGCGGCGGCGGCACGCATGCGCGCTTCGATCTCGGCGATCACGCTCTTGAGGTCCTTGCCGACGAAGGCGTCCTCGGCGGCGTCGATTTCAGGCGAGACCGTCACGTAATCCTGTTCGAAAACGCTTTGGAGAACCTTGCCGATCGACTTGCGCACCGATTGCGGGGTGATGCCGTGTGCCTCGTTCCAGGCCTGCTGCTTGGCGCGCCTGCGTTCGGTCTCGGCCAGCGCCCGGGCGATGCTGTCGGTCTCATGGTCGGCGTAGAGGATGACCCGTCCGTCCACGTTGCGCGCCGCGCGCCCGATCGTCTGGATCAGGCTCGTCGTTGAGCGCAGGAATCCTTCCTTGTCGGCATCGAGGATCGCGACCAGGACGCATTCCGGGATGTCCAGGCCCTCGCGCAGGAGGTTGATTCCGACCAACACGTCGAACACGCCGAGGCGGAGATCGCGAATGATCTCGACCCGCTCGAGCGTTTCGACGTCGGAATGCAGATAGCGAACCTTGCCGCCGTTCTCGGTCAGGTACTCGGTGAGCTCCTCGGCCATGCGTTTGGTGAGGGTGGTGACGAGCACGCGGCCGCCGGCGAGCGCGGCGGCGCGACATTCGGCGAGGAGGTCATCCACCTGGCGCTCCACCGGGCGGACTTCGACGAGGGGATCGATCAGGCCAGTGGGGCGGATTACCTGTTCGACGAAGACGCCGCCGGTGCGCTCGAGTTCCCACGGGCCTGGTGTGGCGGAGACGAATAGGCTCGGCGGGCGGAAGCGGTCCCACTCCTCGAACCTGAGTGGCCGGTTGTCAACGCAAGAGGGCAGGCGGAAGCCGAACTCGGCGAGCACGGATTTGCGATTGAAGTCGCCGCGGTACATGCCGCCCAGTTGGGGAACGGTGACGTGGCTCTCATCGACGATGAGGAGCGCGTTCTCCGGCAGATACTCGAAGAGCGTGGGCGGCGGCTCGCCCGGGCGGCGGCCGGTGAGATAACGCGAATAGTTCTCAATGCCTTTGCAGGAGCCGGTGATTTCGAGCATTTCGAGATCGTAGGTGGTGCGCTGTTGCAAGCGCTCGGCCTCGAGCAGCTTGCCCGAGGCGTGGAGCTCGTTCAGCCGTTCGCGGAGCTCGTTCTTAATCTCGGCGATCGCCTGGGTGAGGGTCGGCCGCGGCGTGACGTAGTGGCTGTTGGCGTAGACCGTGATTTCTTCCAGCCGCGCCGTCTTCTCACCGGTCAGCGGATCGAACTCGGCGATCTCCTCAATTTCGTCGCCGAAGAGGCTCACCCGCCAGGCGCGATCTTCGTAGTGGCTTGGGAAGATGTCCACCGTCTCGCCGCGCAGGCGGAAGGAGCCGCGCTCGAAGGCCGTATCGTTGCGACGGTACTGAAGCTCGACGAGTGCGCGGGCGAGGCGGTCACGCTCGACGCGTCCGCCTGTTTGGAGCCTGACGACCATGCGCTGGTAGGTCTCGACCGAACCGATGCCGTAGATGCAGGAGACGGAGGCGACGATGACGACATCGTTGCGCTCGAGCAGTGCCTGGGTTGCGGCGTGGCGCATGCGATCGATCTGCTCGTTGATCTGCGCATCTTTTTCGATATAGGTGTCGGTTCGTGGAACGTAGGCTTCGGGCTGGTAGTAATCGTAATAGCTGACGAAGTACTCGACGGCGTTGCCGGGGAAGAAGGATTTCATCTCGCCGTAGAGCTGGGCCGCGAGAGTCTTGTTGGGGGCGAGGATCAGGGTCGGGCGCTGGACCGCCTCGATGACCTTGGCCATGGTGAAGGTTTTGCCGGAGCCGGTGACGCCGAGCAGGACCTGGTCGCGTTCGGCGGCGGCGAGGCCCGCCACGAGCTCCCGGATCGCGCCCGGCTGGTCGCCGCTCGGCTCATAGGGCGAAACGACGGCGAGCCGCTTGCCGCCTGGGCGGGCGGGCAGTTTCTGCGGCACGAACAAAGGTCGGGCGGGGCTGGCGAGGGTCTCCGACATGGCGCTTCCGGAACCAGAGTTGTGGCGGATTCTCCCGCCTGTCGAGAGAGGCTGCCGGGAGCCGGGAGGTCAGGCGGGGACGCTCTCCTCGGCCCGCGCCGGACCCGGCCCCTTGGGCCAGATGGTGTTGATCATCTCCTGATGCAGGCGCAGCGCTTCCTCCGGCGTGTGCGGCCGGCCGCGGGAAGCCATGATTCCTGCGGCGAGAATGGCCGCCGTGTTGCGGTTCAGCGCATCGAGCATGCGCTGGCTGAGCTCGCGCAGCAGCGGCTCGATGTCATGTCCGGAAGGTGCCGGAGCGACGGGCTCTGGCGGTCGCACGGGCTCGGCCTGGGCTTGCTTTCTCGGCATGGCGGATCCTTTCCAGACAACGAACGCTTTTGGATTCTGGCGGGTGGCGGAGCTTGGGGCAATAAGCAAATCGCACGCCCTTACTCTTCTGCCGGCAGTGCCCGGCATCGCTTTTTCCCCCGGCCCGACGCAAGCTGGCGCGTGATGTCGCGCGGGTGTCGTGAGACGATCGTGACGGGCGGGCAAATGCCGACCGGACGGGGCGACCGTCCCGGCCGCCGCCGGCGCGGCGCACCGCGGGCCGGACTGTCATGACCGAGGAAATGCGCGACACACTGGTGCTGGGCGCCGGAGTGGTCGGTCTCTCGGCGGCACTCTATCTGCGTCGCTCTGGCATTGCGGTGACCGTTCTCGACCCACTGGGACCAGCCGGCGGCGCCTCGTTCGGCAACGCGGGCATGCTGAGCCCCGAGACGGCGGTGCCGATCGCGCTGCCGGGCATGCTGCGCGAAGTGCCGCGCTGGCTGACCGACCCGCTCGGTCCGCTGGCGGTGCGGCTGGCGCGCCTGCCGCGTGCTGCACCCTGGCTCGCACGCTGGCTGTTGGCGAGTCGGCTCTCGCGCGTGCTCGAGATTTCCGATGCGATGCGGGCACTGCATCGGCGCTCCCTCGAATGCTGGCAGGAGTTGCTCGGTCCAGAGTCCTTCCGCGAGCTGGTGCGGCCGAGCGGGCACCTCCAGATCTGGGAGGGGGAAGCGAAGGGCGCGACCGCCGCGCTCGAGCAAAGGCTTCGGGAGCGGCACGGCATTCGCGCTGAGCCGCTCGGCGCAGACGAGCTTCGCCAGTTGGTTCCCGGCATCGCCCGAAGCGTGCGCCATGGGTTGCTGGTGCCGGCCAACGGGTTCACCGCCAATCCGCAGCGGATCGTCGCCGCCCTTGCCGAGCGCTTCCTCCACGAGGGCGGAGAGATCGTCCGGGAGCGGGCGATGAAGCTCCTGCCGCGGGCATCGCCGGGCGGCTTCACGGTGATGACGAATCTCGCCAATCGCGAGGCCGCGCGCCTCGTAGTGGCCGCCGGCGCTTGGTCGCGCGAACTCCTCGATCCGCTTGGGGTGAAGACCGCGCTCGAGACCGAACGCGGCTACCATGCTATGCTGCCAGCGCCGAGCATCACGCCACGGCTCCCAATCAGCAACAAGAGCCGCGGCTTCGCCCTGACGCCGATGGAGCACGGGCTCAGGGTGGCCGGCACGGTGGAAATCGCCGGGCTTGCGGCGCCCCCCGATGAGCGGCGAGCCGCGGTGCTGGTGCAGCACGCGAAGCGGCTCTTTCCGGACCTCGTGCATGGGGAACCGAGCTTCTGGATGAGCTTCCGGCCCTCGACGCCGGACAGCTTGCCGGTGCTCGGAGCGGTGGCGAACCGGCCAGGTCTCTTCCTCGATTTCGGGCACGGCCATTTCGGCATGACCGGCGGTCCGCCGAGCGGGCGGCTACTCGCCGCGCTGGTGAGCGGCCGGACCCCCGAGATCGATCCCGCGCCGTATGCCCCGACACGGTTCGGGCGATGACCTCGCGCGCCCTTTTCCATCCGGATTTCCAGCCGCTGCCCTATTGGTGGGAGGCTTGGCGGCCGGAGCCGGGGCAGGTCGAGGATCTGCCGCGCCGGACCCGCGTCGCCATCATCGGCGCGGGTTATGCCGGCCTCTCCGCCGCCCTTGAGCTCGCCCGCACGGGAATCGAGACGGTCGTGCTCGAGGCCGGGCTTCCGGGCGGTGGGGCGAGCACGCGCAACGGCGGAGCGGTGAGCGGGGGAGTGAATGTGGGCAAGAGCTTCACCGGAGGGCGGAGCAGAGCGAGCGGTGAACGCCGCGCCGCCCTTCTCGGCGGAGCGGCCGAGGCGTTCGGCCTTGTCGAGACGCTGATCGGACGGGAGGCGATTGCCTGCTGCTGGGAGAAGCGCGGGCGGTTCGTCGGCGCCTTCACGCCCGCGCATTACCGCGATCTCGAGGTGCGCCTTGCGAGCCTGAACGCGGATGCGGCCGCAGACGCGCGCATGCTGCCGCGCTCCCGCCAGCGCGAGGAGATCGCCAGCGATTATTATTATGGAGGAATGGTGATCGCGCGCGCCGGCAAGCTCCACCCGGCACTCTACTTCAAGGGCCTCCTGGATGCCTGCCGCCGTCATGGCGTGCCGATCGTGGCCGAAGCGGCCGTGCGGCGCATTCGCCACCAACCGGTCATGCCGGCGGACCGCGCCTGGCAACTCGGCACGGTGCGCGGAACGATTGAGGCGGCCGAGGTCGTGGTGGCGACCAACGGCTATACCGGGGATATCACGCCGAAGCTCAAGGCGAGGTTAGTGCCGATCGCGAGCCACATCATCGCAACCGAGGAACTGCCGGACGACCTGGCACGCTCGCTGATCCCGAACGGCCGGACGATCTCCGACACGCCCCGTGTACTCACCTATTACCGGATGTCGCCGGACGCAAGGCGCGTGATCTTCGGCGGGCGCGCCCGCTTCACTGCCGTCGATGCGATGGTGAGCGCGCCGATCCTGCATCGTTTCATGACCGATCGCTTTCCCGAGCTTCGCGACGCGCGCGTCACTCACGCCTGGACCGGCAATGTTGCCTTCACCTTTGATGCGCTGCCGCACATGGGCCAGGAAGAGGGGTTGCATTACTGCCTCGGGTGCAACGGCAGCGGCATTGCCATGATGAGTTATCTTGGCTGGCAAACGGCGCGGAAGATCGCCGGCGCCGCCAATTGCCCTTCGGCGTTCGAGCAGGACGAACTGCCCGGTTTCCCCGTCTATCGCGGCGATCCCTGGTTCCTGCCGGCGCTCGGCGGCTGGTTCCGCTTTCGCGATGCGCTCGACCGCAGGCGTGCGCAAGCCGAAGGCGGGAAGGCATGACCAGGCGGCGCAAATTCTATGGCTGGGGCTATGAGGGCGAGGGCATGACGGTCGCGGAGGAAAGCGCCGCGCTCGAAAATTTCCGCCGCCTGTTTGGGGTGGATCGTTTCGAAGAAAAGCCCGTGCCGGCGCTTTCGGAGATCCGGCTGCCCACCCCGCGCATCGTGCCGCCGCCAGTGCTTTCCGCGATCTGCTCTGCGAGTGCTTACGACCGTGCACTGCACAGCTTCGGCAAATCCTATCCCGATACCGTCCACGGGCTGCAGGGGGACTATTCCGGTGCACCGGACGTGGTAGCGAGCCCGCGCACCGAGAGTGAGGTTGCCGCGGTGGTCGACTGGGCGGGCGGCCTGCCGGCATCGATCACGCCCTTCGGCGGCGGAAGCTCGGTGGTCGGCGGCGTTGCGCCCGCGCGGGGGCCAGCCGGCGGCAAGGGCACCGTCACGCTCGATCTCGGGCGGATGGGCCGCGTGCTCGAGGTCGATCCCGTTTCATGCGCCGCGCGCATCGAAGGGGGCGTGTTCGGCCCCGCGCTCGAAGAACAGTCGCGGCCACACGGGCTGACGCTCCGGCATTTCCCGCAAAGCTTCGAGCATTCCACGCTCGGCGGCTGGATCGCCACCCGCTCGGGCGGACACTATGCAACGTTGCGCACGCATATCGACGACTTCGTCGAGGGCCTGCGGGTGGTCACGCCGCGCGGCATCGTTGAGACGCGCCGGCTGCCGGGGTCGGGCGCGGGGCCGAGCCCCGACCGGCTTTTCATTGGCTCCGAGGGAACGCTCGGCGTGATCACCGAAGCGTGGATGCGGCTCACCCCCCGCCCGCGCTTCCGCGCCGGCGCCGTGGTCTGGTTTCCCGATTTCTTTTTCGCTGCCCGCGCGCTCAGGGCATTGGTTCAGGCCGGTTTCACGCCGGCCAATTGCCGCATCCTCGATCCGGAGGAGGCGCGCAACACCGGCGCCGGAGACGGACGGACCGCGCTCATGGTGCTTGGCTTCGAGGGATGGGATCGACCGCTCGAGGATCTGCTTGCGCAGGCGCTGGCTTTGGTCGGAGATCACGGCGGCCAAGCGGAAAAGCCGGGCCCTGGGCCGGGCGCGGCCGAACGATGGCGTACCGCGTTCATCCGCATGCCGTACACGCGCGAGCGGATGGTGCCGCGTGCGATCATCTCCGACACCTTCGAAACCGCGATCACGTGGGAGCGGTTCGAGGCGCTGCACGCTGCCGTGACCAAGGCCACTCTCGGTGCCATTCGCGGGGCGACGGGGCGGCCCGGTCAGGTCACTTGCCGCATCACCCACGCCTATCCGGACGGGCCCGCGCCTTACTTCTCGTTCCATGCGCTCGGTCGGCACGGCGCGCTGATCGGGCAATGGCAGACGATCAAGAACGCGGCGAGCGAAGCGCTGCTTGTCGCCGGCGGCACGATCACGCATCACCATGCGGTCGGCCGCGACCACCGGCCATGGTACGACCGGCAGCGGCCGGACCTCTTCGCCGAAGCGCTCCGCGCCGCCAAGGCGGCGCTCGATCCGGGCGGCCTCTTCAATCCGGGCGTGCTGATCGATCCCTAGCGCCAACCGCGTGCGCGCCGGCGGAAGCTGGCAGGCCGCGTGAGCAACGGCGTTGCATGTACGGACGGAACCGCTCCATCATGCCGCCGCTTCGCGCTGGGCTGGAAGACCAGACTGTTGTTGCCCGGCATGGTGCCGAAACTATTCGTTCCGGTTATGAAAGGGACTCAACCGATGCGCAACCCGTTCCCGCTGATCGACCCGGTGCGCCGGCGGCAAGGGCCGCGCGAAAACCAACTGATTGGCGAATTCATCGCCGGCCAGATCGGGCGCCGAGGGTTCCTTCGCCGCGGCAGTGCGCTCGGCCTCGGTTGGCCGCTACTGGCGGCGATCGCGGGCGCCATCGACCCTCTCGGCACGCTTCCCGCGCGCGCCGCGACCGGCAAGGCCGGCACCACGATCCGAGTCGGCAGCCCCATGCCCGCCGGTGCGATCGATCCAGTCACGGTCGGCGACGCCGGCGGACTCCTGATGCTTCAGCAGGTCGGCGAGTTTCTTGTCTTCGATCAGCCGAATCTGCGGCTCGCGCCGATGCTGGCAACCGCGTGGAAACCCAACCATGACGGCAGCGTCTGGACCTTCACCTTGCGCAAGGGCGTGACGTTCCACAGCGGCGGAATGATGACCGCTAAGGACGTCGTGGCGACGATCGAGCGGTTGGCAGATCCGCGCAACGCCTCGAATGCACTTTCGGTCTTCAAGGGTGTGCTGAGCCCGGGCAATATCGAGAAGATCGACGATTATACCGTCGCCTTCCATCTCGACGCGCCGCACGGCAATTTTCCGTACTACCTTTCCTCCGACAACTACAACGCGATCATCCTGCCGGCCGACTACAAGGGCGATTTCGAGAAAACCTGGGATGGCACGGGCCCATTCCAGATCGAGAAATACACGTCCAAGGTTGGCGCGAGCTTCATCGCCAACGCCAACTGGTGGGGTGGGCGGGTCTTGCCCGCGCGCACCGAGTTCAGCTTCTTCGCCGGCCAGCAGCCACAGGTCCTCGCGCTCGAGGGCGGGGATCTCGACGTGATTTCGCAGATCGTGGTCCAGGGCGCAGAGGGCCTGCTCACGGACCGGCGCATGTCCATCATCAGGCTCGAGGCCGCGATCCATCGCCAGGTGCACATGCGGTGCGATATCCCACCATTCAACGATCAGCGCGTCCGCCGGGCACTGGCGCTCACGCTCGATCGCCCCGCGATCATTCAAGGACTCTTCCGCGGACTTGCGGATCTCGGCAATGACAGCCCCTTCGCTCCGGTCTATCCCTCCGCTAACCGTGACGTGCCGCAACGGCGGAAGAACATCGCCGAGGCCAAGGCGCTGATGCAGGCTGCCGGATCGAGGGGGTTTCCGGTGACCCTCACCACCGAGCATCTCCTGGAGATGCCCGACTACGCGGTGCTGATCCAGAACGCGGCCCGGGAGATCGGCATCGACGTCCGGCTCAAGGTCGAGCCGCCGGCCGCCTATTACGGGTCCGCCGCGTTCGGCAAGTCGGACTGGCTGGACAGCCCCTTCGGCATGACCGACTACGGGCATCGCGGCGTGCCGGACGTGCTGCTCACCGCGCCCCTCACCACGCACGGAACCTGGAACGCGGCGCACTTCCGCAACCCGGAATACGACCGGCTGGTGGCGGAGTTCGTGGCCGAGGTGGCGCTCGACAGCCAGCGCAGAATTGCCGCCCGGATCGAGCAGCTTCTGCTGACCGAGACGCCGATCATCTTCGCCTATTTCTATGACTACCTGACGGCCACGCGGAAGGGCGTTACGGGCGTCGCGCCAACTGCGAACGGCGAGCTCTACCTGCAATCGGCCTCGGCGGGTTAGCGGCCGGATGCAGGACGGCCCGGCAGCCTGGCTCGCGCGGCGGATCTCGTTCGGCCTGCTCACCCTCTTCCTTCTCAGCGTCGTCGTGTTCGCCGGCGGACAGTTGCTTCCGGGTGATGTCGGACGGGCGATTTTGGGGCCGCTGGCCGACCCCCGCGCCGTCGCCGCGCTCGATCGTCAACTCGGCGCCGATCGGCCGGCGGTTATGCAGTATCTCGATTGGGTCCTGGGCATCCTGCACGGCAATCTCGGCCAATCGCTTGAATTCCGTGCCCCAGTGTCGCCGTTCATTCTCGGCGCGCTCGCACACTCGCTCAGGCTTGCAGCGGTCGCGCTCGTCATGGTCGTGCCGCTTTCGATCGGTGCGGGCGTGCTCGCGGCGCTCCGCAGAGGCACGCTGATCGATCGCGTGATCTCGCTCGCCGGCCTCTCGCTCACCGTCATCCCGGAATTCGTCACGTCGATTCTCGTCATCCTGCTGTTCGGGGTGTGGCTGCGCTGGCTGCCGATCTCGGCGACGTGGCGCGCCGGGACGGGGCTGCTCGGGCAGCTCGACCACCTGATCCTGCCGGCGATCCCGCTCGTGGTCGTGCTGTTCGGCTACATCGCGCGCATGGCGCGGGCCGGCACCGTCGAGGCGCTGGAGGCCGACTATACGCGCACGGCGATTCTGAAGGGGCTCTCGGGAGCGGTGGTGATCCGCCGGCACGTTCTGCGGAATGCGCTCCTGCCGACGATCACAGTGATCGCGGCGCAGACGAGCTATCTCGTCGGTGGCCTCGTCGTTGTGGAAAGTTTGTTCCGCTACCAGGGGATCGGCAGCCTGATCCTCGCCGCCGCGCACGCACGCGACTTTCCGATGCTCGAGGCGGGCGTCCTGTCGGTTGGCGCGATGACCATCGCCGTCACCTTGTTGGCCGACGCGCTGACTGCGTTTCTGACGCCGGCGCCGGTTCCGGGCGAGGGCGGATGAGCCGGGAGGTGATCGCTGCCGGAGTGGTGCCGGAGGAAGCGCCGCAACCCTCGCGCTGGCGCCTGCTCCGCCGCTCGGGCGGCTTCCGGGCGGGTGCCGCGATCGTCGGGTTCTGGGCACTCGCCGCGCTGTTCGGTCCGATGCTCGTGCCATGGAATCCCTTTGCGACTGATCCATTGCACGCGCTCGCCCCACCCTCGGCCGCGCATTGGTTCGGCACCGACCAACTCGGGCGCGACATCTTTTCGCGTGTCATCGCGGGTTCGCGTGACATCCTGACAATCGCACCGTTGGCAACGCTGCTCGGGACGATCGTCGGCAGCGCACTCGGCCTCGCCGGCGGCACCCTCGGCGGCGCGTTCGATTTCGTACTCGGCCGGATCATCGAGGTGCTCGTCTCGCTACCGCTCATCGTTGTCGCGCTGCTGGCATTGGTGGCGTTCGGCGCCTCGCCGGCAACGACGATCGTGTTGATCGGGCTTGTCTTCGCGCCGTTGGTCGCGCGCACAGTGCGAGCGGCGGTGCTCGGAGAGATCGCGCTCGACTACGTGGCCGCCGCAGAGCTTTGCGGGGAAAGCCGGCTTGCCATCATGTTCGTCGAGATCCTTCCGAACGTGCTGGGACCGGTTCTCGTCGAGGCGACCGTCCGGCTTGGCTATGCCGTCTTTGCGGTTGCCTCTCTCTCATTCCTCGGCTTCGGCCCCGGGCCGCCCTCACCCGATTGGGGGCTTGCCATCGCGGAGAATTACGGCGTCATCGCCGGCGGTTACTGGTGGACGGTCAGCTTCGACGCCGCCGCCACGGCATCGCTCGTCGTGGGAGTCAATCTGCTTGCCGAGGCGCTGCATCAGGCGCTGGCCTCATGAGTGCGGCCCTGGCGATCGAGAACCTTTCTGTCGCCTACCGCGCGCGTGGCGAGGAGCGGGAGGTTTTGCGCGGTGTGAGCTTCGCCGTTCCGGCCGGTGGCGCTTACGGCCTGGTAGGCGAATCGGGGTCGGGAAAATCGACGCTGGCGCTGGCCGCGCTCCGTCTGCTGCCCGGTGCGGGACGATTGACCGGCGGGCGAGTCCGTATCGACGGCCGTGAACCTTACGTGCTCGACGCCGGCGGGCTACGGCGGCTTCGTGCCCATGACGTTTCGATGGTGTTCCAGAATCCGGCGCGCGCGCTCAACCCTTCGCTTACGATCGGCCGGCAGGTGGCCGAAGCTTATGAGGTGCTGGGCTGGCGGCGCGCGGAGGCCGAGGAGCGGGCGGTGGCGATGCTCGAGCGCGTGCGAATTGCGGCCGCGGCGCGTGTCATGGCGAGTTATCCGCGCCAGCTCTCGGGCGGCATGCAGCAGCGTGTGCTGCTCGCCATGGCTCTGGCAAAGGACCCGCTGCTGCTGGTGCTCGACGAGCCGACCACGGGGCTCGACGCGACGGTCGAAGCGGAACTCATCGATCTGATTGCGGCCTTGCGCGGCGAGCTCGGAACGGCACACGTGCTGATCAGCCACAATCTCGGGGTGGTTGCGCGCCTCTGCCGGCGCGTGGGCGTGCTTTACGCCGGTCGGCTGGTGGAGGAAGGGCCGGCGGCGGCCTTGTTGGCGGACCCGCGCCACCCGTACACGCTCGGACTTCTTCAGTCCCTGCCCAGCCCCGGGCGGCGCAAGGATCAGGGCAGGCTCGCGACCATCCCAGGATTTCCACCCCCACCCGGCCGCCCGACCGAGGGCTGCGTGTTTGCCGCCCGCTGCGTGTTGGCCGATCAGCGCTGCCGGACCGAGCCGCCGGCGGCGGTCGATCTCGGTGGCCGGGTGAGCCTTTGCCATTATGTCGAGCGCATCCCGCCATTGGCGCACGGCACGATCCGGGGCGTTGCCTTCGCGCCGGTCGGGCGGGCGCCGACGCCCGCGGTGATCGAAGCCGTGAGGCTGTCGAAGACCTATCGGGTGGGGCGGCGCGCCGTGCGCGCGCTCTCCGACGTTTCCTTCACGCTCGGCCCGGGCGAGACTTTGGGCCTGGTGGGCGAATCGGGCAGCGGCAAGACCACCCTGGCGCGACTTCTGCTGGGGCTCGTGGCGCCAGACATAGGCGGCGAGATCCGCCTCGACGGTGTGCCGCTCGCTGCGTTGGCCGCGAACCGCGGCGCGGCGGAGCGCAAGGCGCTGCGGATCGTCTTGCAAGATCCGGATTCGGCACTGAACCGCGCACACACCGTCCGGCATCTGATCGGGCGGGTGCTCCGCTTGGCCGGGCTTCAGGGTGCAGCACGCAAGCGGCGGTTGGCCGAGCTACTGGCCGCCGTGCGGCTGGAGCCCCGGCACTTGGCGGAGCGGCCGCGCCAGCTTTCGGGCGGGCTCAAGCAGAGGGTTGCAATCGCGCGTGCCTTCGCCGGCGAGCCACGCGTCGTCATCTGCGACGAGCCGACAAGCGCACTCGATCTTTCGGTGCAGGCGGCGATCCTCAACCTCCTGGCGGACCTGCAGCGTGACCACGGCACCAGCACCATCTTCATCTCGCACGATCTCTCAGTGGTGCGTTTTCTCGCTGATCGCATCGCGGTGCTCTATCGCGGTTGCCTGATGGAGATCGGGCCGGCCGAGCAGGTTTTTGCCGGACCGCACCATCCCTATACCGAGGCGCTGCTTTCCGCTGCGGGAATGCCGGGCGAGAGGCGCGCGCCGGTTCGCGTGGCGAGCACACTGCAGGGGACGCGCGAGGATGGAGTGACAGGCTGCGTGTTTCACGCGCGCTGCCCGCGCCGGCTTGGCAGCCTCTGCAAAACTGTTGCACCGCCGGTTGTCGAGGCGGACGGCCACGCGATCCGCTGCCATATCCCGCGCGGGGAGTTGGGGTTGGCGGCATCGCCGGACTGATCCTGCGGCTGCATTCGTGCGCGGTTGGACAAGGCATCGCGACGCTGCCAAGCTCGGAGCGATCGAAGCGAAGAGGAGAAAATGCCGCTGAGGGAGGTGAACGCATCCGCCGCGCTGCTCGAGGAACTGGCGGAGTGGGTGCGGATCGAGAGCCCGACCACCGACGGGGCTGCGGTGAACCGGCTCCTCGACATGGCGGAGAAGGGACTGGCCGAAGCGGGCGCGGTGCTCCGCCGAACCGTCGGCCGCGACGGCTTCGGCGATACGCTGCTTGCGCGCACGCCGGAGACGAATGGGCGGCTCGTGCTGCTGCTCGGCCACCTCGACACGGTCTGGGATCATGGCACGCTGGCCACGATGCCCTTCCGGATCGAAGGGGAGCGCGCGCACGGGCCCGGCATTTACGACATGAAGGCAGGCAGTTTCCTCGGATTCCACGTGCTACGCACCATTTTGCGCCGAGGGAAAGCACCGCCGCGGCCGATCGCGCTGATGCTCACGCCGGACGAGGAAGTGGGCAGCCCGACCAGTCGCGCGCTGATCGAGGAGGCTGCTGCCGACGCCGCGATGGTCCTCGTGCTGGAACCGGCCGGGGCGGGCGGAGCCTGTGTCACCGCGCGCAAGGGTGTGGGCCGCTTCGTGCTTCGGGTTGCGGGCCATGCCGCGCATGCCGGCGGGGCCTTCGAGGACGGTGCCTCAGCGGTGGTGGAGCTTGCGGAGCAGATCCGCCGCCTGCATGCGATGGTCGATCTCCCCGCCGGCATCACGCTCAACGTCGCGCCGGTGTGGGGCGGCACGCGTCCGAACGTGATTGCGGCCGAGGCCGGCTGTGAGATCGACCTCCGGGTGCCGGATGCAGCCTCCGGCGAGCGGCTGGAGCGTATGATCCTCGGGCTTGCGGCGGTGACGCCGGGCTGCGTCGTAACGGTCGCGGGCGGAATGAACCGCCCGCCCTTCGCCGAGACGCCGACTATCGCAGGGCTCTACGCCAGGGCGCGCAAAATCGCCACCGAGATCGGCATCGCGCTTCCCAGGCAGCACCGAGGCGGCGGGTCGGACGGCAACTTCACAGCCGCCATGGGCGTGCCCACGCTCGACGGGCTTGGCTGCCCGGGCGGCGGGGCGCACGCCGATCACGAACACATCCTATGGCAGGAGCTGGCACCACGCGCGCGGCTTCTAGCAGGGCTGCTCGAACAGGGGGAGTAATTCGTTTCGACGTACTACGCGGTCTTGGCCGCGTGGTGCGTGTAGAGCCACTGGCTCACCAGAAGCTCGACGTCGTCGCCGAATTCCGTGCGTGGCCCTTCCGTGTAGAGAGAGCCGGTGCGCATCACATAGACGTAGTCGGCGATGCCGAGCGCGCCCTTGATGTTCTGATCGACCAGGAGAATTGCCTTGCCGTCGCGTGCGAGGCCGCGGATGAGCTCGTAGATCTGCGCCGTAATCCGGGGCTCGATGCTGGCCGTCGGCTCGTCGATCAGGAACACCTTCGGCTCGGGGAAGAGGCTCCTCGCGAATTCGAGCTGGCGCTGCTGCCCGCCCGAGAGCGTGCCGGCGGTCTGGTTGCGCCTCTCGCCCAGGATCGGGAATTGCGCATAGGCGCGCTCGATCTTCCGCTTCACGTCGGCGTGCCGGCGGCGGAAACTCCAGGCGCCGAGGCGAAGGTTCACCTCGACCGAGAGGAACGGGAAAATGCTCGGCCGCTGCGGCAGGTAGGCCACGCCGTGCCGGCCCATCGCGTGCGGTGCGACGCCTGTCAGCACTGTCGGGCCGGAACGGATCTCGCCCGTGGATGGCTTGAGGAAACCGAAAAGAACCTTGAGCAGGGTCGATTTCCCGGTGCCGTTCGGGCCGAGCACGCAACGGATCTGGCCCGGAACCGCATCGACCGAAACGCCATGGAGGATCTCGATCCCCGACACGTAGCCGGCGGCGAGGTTTCGTGCCGAAAGACTTGATTCGATGGCGGGCAGCGTGTCGGGCATCAGGTCCCCGAATAGGCCTTGATCACGTCCTGGTTCTCGCGCACGGAGGCCAGCGGCCCATCGGCAATCTTCTTGCCGCGCGACATCACCACCAGGCGATGGACGAGACGCTGGATCGCATCGAGGTCGTGATCGACGATGACGAAGGTCCGGCCTTCCTCATGCAGGGTCTGCACGAAGCGGATGATTTCGTCGCGGAGATAGGGATTCACGCCGGCGAACGGCTCGTCGAGGAAGAGGAGCGCGGGATTGAGCATCAAGGCACGGCCGAGCTCGAGCAGCTTCTGCTGCCCGCCCGAAAGGTTCTTCGCCGCCAGGCTCTCAAGCGCGGCAAGCCCAAGAAACTCGAGATGGCGGCGGGCCTCCCGAGTCACGTGCGTCTTGTGCGCATGCGGGCGGGCGAGACCCGGCACCAGCATGTTCTCGAGCACCGACATGCGGCTGAAGAGCTGGGTGATCTGGAACGTGCGCCCGACCCCGAGCCCGGCGAAACCGCTGGCCGGCAATCCTGCCACCGGCTGGCCGCGCACGCGGACCCCGCCGCCGTCGATCCTGAGATGGCCGGTGAGCAGGTTGATGGTGGTCGTCTTGCCGGACCCATTGGGGCCGATGAGTCCCACCAACTCGCCGGCATGGACTTCGAAATCAAGGTGATCAACCGCGAAGATGCCACCGAAATGCTTGGCGAGGCCGATCGCCTCGATCAGAGGCGGGGTGCCATTCATCATCGCACGGCCTCCTTCGCCAGCGCCGCTGCGCGCGGCGCGGCAAGGCTGCGCAGGCGGAGCCAGGCGGGCGCGAGCAGGCCGTTGCGGGCAAAGCGCATGGTGAAGAGGAGAAGCGCGCCGAACAGCACGAGCCGCCACTGTCCGTAGCTACGCAGCGCCTGGATCAGGAACTCGACGGAAATCGCGCCGGCAACGGCGCCGGGCAGGCTTTCCATGCCACCGACGATTGCCATCGCGACGACGAGGCCCATCTGGTCCTGCGAGCCGATATCGGGCGTCAGGATGCCGATATAGGGCGCATAGAAGGTGCCGGCGAGTCCGGCTAGGCTGCTCGCGATCGCGAAGGCGAGGATGCGAAAGCGCGTGACTTTTACCCCGGCCGCCGCCGCCGCCTGCTCGTTCTCGCGAATGGCGCGGAAGAAGAGGCCCCAACGTGACGCAACCACCAGCATCATGCCACCGACTGAGACCACGAGGAGCGCGAGGATCAGATAATAGTAGGGAAGATCGGTGCGCGCGTGGAACAGTTGTGGCACGCTCATGCCGCCGGCGCCACCCGTGACCTCGACCTCGGTCACGATGGTGATGCGGAGCACCTCGGAGAAAGCCATGGTGAAGATGGCAAGGTAGGGACCGCTCATGCGCAGGCACGTCCAGCCGATGATGCAACCGACCAGCGCCGCGGCAAGCACGCCGGCCAGCATGCCGAGCGGAAGCGGCAAGCCGAGGAAGTGTGCCAGCAGCCCCGCCGTGTAGCCACCGACGGAGACGAAACCCATATGGCCGAACGAGAACTGGCCGGCATGGCCCGCGAGCAGCGACCAGCTTGCCGCCATGATCGCGAACATCATCGCGATGATCATGACGTGCAGCCAGTAGGCATTGACGAGGAACGGGAAGGCGGCGGCGAGGAGCGCGAGCACGGCCACGAGCGCGAGATCGGGAGCGCGCATCGCGCTAATCCATTGCGACGGCGTGGCGGCCGAAGATCCCCGTCGGGCGGAAGAGCAGCACCAGCATCATGATGAAAAGGCCGAAGGCGTTGGCATAGGAGGGACCGCGGCTTGGATCCGGCAGGAGCGCGATGAAGAGGTTTTGCGAGATGCCGAGCAGGAGGGCGGCGATGATCGTCCCCGAGACCGAGCCGAGCCCGCCCAGAATGACGATGACGAAGGCCTGCGTGTCCGGCACCAGCCCCATCGAGGGCGAAAGCGAGTAGATCGGCGCGATCAGCGCCCCGGCGCCGCCGGCGAGCGCGCCGCCGACGCCGAAGGCGAGCATGTACATCCGCTCCGAGTTGATGCCGACGATTGAGGCCGATTCGCGAGACTGGCTAACCGCGTTCAGTGCCTGGCCCCAAACGGTGCGGTTGAGAAACCAGATCAGCGCGACGAGGAGCAGGAGGCCGCCGCCCGCCGCTACCAGCCGGTCATACGAGATCATCAGGCCACCGAAGACGGCGAGGCTGCCCTCGATGAAAGAGGGCGGCCGGAGCGGAAACGGCCCGAACAGGATGATGGCGATGTTGCGCAGGAAGACCGAAAGCCCGAAGGTGATCAGGATACCGTAATCGGCCTTGCGCTCGATGCGGGGACTGTAGAGGGGCGTGAGCAGGCCGCGTTCGAGGCCGATCGAGAAGAGGAACGTGATCGCCATGGCGACGAGGACGGCAGGGAAAGGCGGTACGCCCAGCAGCGTGATGACGTAGTACCCGAAATAGCCGCCCATCATGTAGATCTCGCCGTGGGCGAAATTCACGATCTTGAGGATCGAGAAGATGATCGTGAGCCCGGTCGCGATCAACGCAAACATGACGCCGATCACGAGCCCGTTCGCGGCCTGGATCAGGATATAGTCGAGCATGAAGCCTTCATTTGCAATCGAGGCTTAACGCAGCCGGCCGCAGCGTCCCCTTCGCGGCCGGCTGCACGGGACGTTCAGGCCGTGGGAGTCTTGTAAAGGTAAGGCACGGTCGCGAACTTCCGCGGCCAGACGATCGGCGCGTCGAACGACGATTGATTCTCCTGGTCGTACTGGAGGATAGTCGCAGGTGCCGCCATGAACTGGTGATAGGCCCAGGCCGGCGTGTGGCTCATCGAGAAGGTGTAGAGCCCGCGCGTGCCGACCCAGTGCAACGTTTCGAGGCCATGGATGATGGCTCCGGGCGCCGTGCTGCCGGTGTTCTTGATCGCCTCGGCAAGGCTCCAGACAGCGTCATAGGATTCCATCGCCGCACCGGGCGGATCGGTTTTGTACTTGCCCTTGAAGACGGCCACGAAAGCCTTGGTCTTGTTGTTCCAGCCGGACTTCGGCAGCCCGACATTCTCGCACAGCAACCCGACCCCTGCCTTGCCGACATTCTTCCAGAAAGTCGGATCGACACCGTCGCCGCCGGAGAGGAAAATGCCCGTGTGCGGCGTCGGCGCGAAGCCGAGCGAGTGGGACTCGCGCACCATCGGATAGGCACCGGCCTCGGCGTAGAGTATGAAGAAGAAGTCGAACGGCGGCTTCTGCGCCTTGAGCCTGATGATCTGCGCGGTGAAGTCGGTCGCAGTCGGATCGGCGGTGTAGAGCTTGAACGGGATCTTGTTCTTGGTCAGGACCTCGGCAGCGATCTTGCGGCCGGCGAGCCCGATATCGTCCTGCTCGGCGAGCAAGGCCACGTTCTTGAAGCCAGCGGCGACCATCCATTCCCCGATCATGGTATCGAGCAGGGGAAAGGTGGTCGAGTTGCGGAACACCTGCGGGTAGCCCTTCGCCGTGATCTCCTGCGACCACACATCGCAGGCCAGGAAGGGTACGTTGTACTTGTGCACCACCTCCATCTCGGCCAGCGCGACTGCGCTGTGGAATTCACCGAATAGGGCTGCCACCTTGTCTTGCACGATCAGCCGCTCGGCCGCGGCCGTGCCTGAGGCCGGGAGGCCGCGCGTATCCTGGTAGATGATCTCGATCTTCCGGCCGAGCACGCCTCCTTTGGCGTTGATGGCATCGGCCGCCATCGCTGCGGCGTCCTTCATGAGGATGCCTTCGGCATAGCCGCCGGGCGGCGAGAGAGGGCCCACCCAGCCGAGCTTGATCGGCTGGGCGGCACGCGCCGTCCGGGCGAAGAGCGGCATCGAAGCCGCCACACCCGCGCCGGCCAGCGCCAGCACATCGCGGCGCGGCAACCGTCCGCGGCCGGCAATCTTCTTCGTCGTATTCTCGTTGGTCATCGGTGTCTCCCCTGTTGTCCTTTCCAGCGAAGCCTTGGCGAGGTTACGGGCATCAGTCCCGCCTGACCTCCGCCCAGGTATCGTCCAGTGCTTGCCCTAGCCGCGCCAGCACGTCATCGATTTCGGCCTCGGTTATGATCAGCGGCGGCGACAGCGCGATACGATCGCCGATCACACGCACGATCAGCCCCCGCCGGCGCGCGGCCTGATCGGCGATCCGGCCCACTTTCTGCTCGACCGGAAACGGTGCGCGGGAGGCCTTGTCGGCCATCAACTCCAGGCCCGCGATGAGTCCGACGCCGCGCACGTCTCCGACCAGCGGATGGGCGGCCAAGCGGGACATCAAGGTTTGCAGATAGGGCCCCACGCGCCGGACATGCCCCAGCATGTCCATCTCGTCGTAGATCGCGAGCGTCTCAAGCGCGACCGCAGTGGTGACGGGATGGCCGGCGTAGGTGAAGCCGTGCGCGAAACTGCCGAGCTTGCGGCTTTCCTCGAGCATCGCCTGATAGACGCGCTCGTTGATCAGGACTGCCGAGATCGGCTGCATGCCGGCCGAGAGTGCCTTGGCGCAGGTGATCATGTCGGGCGCGAGATCGTAGGTCTCGGAGCCCCACATGTTGCCGGTGCGGCCGAAGCCGCAGATCACCTCGTCGGCGATGAAAAGCACTGCGTGCCGGCGCAGCACCGCCTGCATCTTCTCCCAGTATGTGCGCGGCGGCACGATGCCGCCGCCCGCGCCCATCACCGGTTCCGCGATGAAGGCGCCGACGGTCTCCGGACCTTCGGCCAAAATCAATGCTTCGAGGGCTTCGGCCAGGCGGGAGGCGAACTGTTCTTCGGTTTCGCCTTCGGAATGCAGGCGGTAGTAATGGGGGAACTCGGTGTGGCGGAAACCGGGAAACGGCAATCCGAAATCGGCGTGCATGTCGGGCTTGCCAGAGGCACTGATCGCAGCCGAAGTGCTGCCGTGATAGCCCATCCGCCGGCCGATGATCTTGCGCTTCTCCGGCTTGCCGATCGCCGCATGGTAGTACCAGACGAGCTTGATCGCGGTGTCGTTCGCTTCCGAGCCCGAGCACTGGAACAGAACCTTGCTCATCGGTAGGGGCGCTATGCGAAGAAGCTTTTCGGCGAGTGCGACGCTCGTCTCGTTGGTCGTGCCGCGATAAAGATGATAGTAGCCGAGCCGGCGCATCTGTTCGTAAGCAACGCGCGCCAGACGCTCGTTGGCATAGCCGAGCGAGGCGCACCAGAGGCCGGCCGCGGCGTCCAGGAAGTCATGCCCGGCATCGTCCGTCACCGAGATACCGGCGCCGCGGGCGATCACCTCCGGCCCCTGCTCGCGATGCCGAAGGAGATCGGTTTGCGGATGGATGAGGCTTGCGATGTCGCGGGCCTGCAGCGAGTTGGGGGCGGCGTACGTCATGAGGCGGTGCTCCGACCGTGGCCCCACCTCGGTACCGGAGGCGGCAGCGCTCGGCAAGCCCTGGTCAGGCGTCATCGGGTGGTTCGGCCCTATTCGCCGACATCGTGGCACACGTCAAGGCGGCGCGGAAAGTGAAGATTCCGCGTCGCTCCATTGGCGCGCAGGATCGTCGCGCCGGGCGGCGCACGGAGAACCAGCGTGGTCCAGCCCGCGATGGTGGTCCGCCGTGCCAGCGCAAGATGCACCCGCCGGTGCGCGGCCAGAACCATCGGCGCCTGTCGGTCGAGGAGCCCGGAGAGCACTGCGATGCCGCCCGGGGCGAGACTGCGCGAAAGCGCCCGGGCCATGGTGCCGAGCGGCCGGGCCAGGATGTTCGCGAGCACGAGATCATAGGGTGCGGCGCGCCGGATCGGCGGCGCGCGCCAGCCATCGCCCTCCGCTACCCGGACCAACCGGCCAAGTCCGTTGGCCGCGGCGTTGCTTCGGGCGGTACGCACGGCGTCCGGATCGCTGTCGATTGCGAGCACCGGACGGTGCCAAAGCCGCGCCGCGGCGAACGCAAGAATGCCCGAGCCGGTTCCGAGGTCGAGCACCTGGCGCAACCGGTGCCGCCGACACCGCGCCAGCCACTCGAGCGCGAGCAGGCAGCCCTTTGTCGAAGCGTGCTCGCCCGATCCGAACGCCATCGCGGCATCGAGCACCAAGTCGATCCGAGCGGCCGGCCGTTTCCTTCCGCTATGGCTGCCGCGGATCGTGAACCGGCGCCCGATGCGCTGCTCGGGAAAGGCCTTGCGGGCATGGGCGAGCCATCCGCCCGCGGCGATCGGCTGCCGTTCGGGGATCGCCTCCACGCCGCTTGCCGCCGCGGCCAGCGCCAGGGCCAGCCCGAACGTCGCTTCGCCTGCGCCGACCTCGCACACTGCTTCCAGAGCGCAGCGGCCGCCCTCGGCGTCGAACCAGGCAACGCTCAGAGAGTGCGGCTCGATCGCAGCCACGTAAGCAGCCGCCGCCCGCTCCGGAAGCAGGAAGCGGAACGTCTGCAGCGGCCGGCGCTTTCCGCCGCCCGTGCGCCTCATGCCGGATCGACGAAGCGATCGAGAACGCGTTTCGCGCCCGCCTTGTCGAACTCGATGTCAAGCCGGTCGTCCGCGGAGGCGGTGACGACGCCGTAGCCGAACTTCTGATGGAAGACCCGCTGGCCGACGCCGATGGGTGCGGCGCGCACCGGCCGGCCCGGTTCCTCCCAGAGGTCGCGGATACGCGGCCCGCGCAAGGCGGGCGGAAAGGCGGCGGAGAACACCGGCGGGGCCGCGAGTCGCTTCTCACGTTCGAAGACAGCCGAGCCGGAGCGCTCGATTTCTTCCTCCGGCAACTCATCGATGAACCGGCTCTGGATTGCGTTCTGCCAGCCTGAGTAGAAGCGGCGGTTGGCGACGTGGCTGATGACCGCCCGGTTGCGCGCGCGCGTCAGCCCGACATAGGCAAGCCGCCGCTCCTCCTCGAGCGCCTTGGCGCCTGATTCCTCGAGCGCACGCTGGTTTGGAAAGAGGCCGTCTTCCCAGCCGGGCAGGAAGACGGTATCGAACTCGAGCCCCTTCGCTGCGTGCAGCGTCATCAGGCTGACACGATCGCCGGCCGCGCTCTCGTCTTTCTCCATCACCAGGCTCACGTGATCGAGGAACCCCTCGAGCGTCTCGAAATCGGCGAGCGCGCGCGCCAACTCCTTCAGATTCTCAATCCGCCCCGGTGCCTCGGGAGAGCGGTCCTGCTGCCACATCGCGACATAGCCGGATTCCTCGAGAATCGCGGCAAGCGCGACCACCGGTCCGTCGTGCGCGAGGGTGCCGCGCCAGCGGGCAAAGCCGGCAAGGAGGGCCGCGAGGGCTTCACGCGCACGCCCGGGGAGTGCGCCCTCGGCGAGCAACCGCTCCGCCGCCGCCGCGAGCGGCAGGGTATCGGCGCGTGCCTTTTCGTGCAGCCGGCGGAGTGCCACTTCTCCCAGGCCACGCTTCGGCACGTTCAGGATGCGCTCGAAGGCGAGATCGTCACCCGGACGCAGCGTGGCGCGCAGATAGGCGATCGCGTCGCGGATCTCTGCCCGCTCATAGAAGCGGAGTCCACCCACCATGCGATAGGGGATGCCGAAGGCGATCAGGCGCTCCTCGAAGGCGCGCGTCTGGAAACCGGCGCGCACCAAGATCGCGATCTCGGAAAGCGGATGGCCTTCGGCCCTGAGCGCCTCGATGCGCAAGCCCACCATCCGCGCCTCTTCTTCGGAGTCCCAGAGGCTGACGACCGCCACCTTTTCGCCCTCGGGCGCGTTCCGCCCTGGGCGGAGCGTCTTGCCGAGCCGGCCCACATTGTGCGCGATGAGCGCGGCGGCGGCGGAGAGGATCGGTGCCGTGCTGCGGTAGTTCGCCTCCAGTCGAATGATGTGCGCACCCGGGAAATCCTGCTCGAAGCGGAGGATGTTCTCCACCTCCGCGCCGCGCCAGGAGTAGATGCTCTGATCGTCGTCGCCGACGCAGCAGATGTTCCTGTGCTCCTGGGCAAGCAGGCGCAGCCAGAGATATTGCACGAGGTTGGTGTCCTGGTACTCGTCCACCAGGATGTAGCGGAAAGCCCGATGATAAAGTGCGAGCACGTCCGGCTGGCCACGCAGAAGCTCGGTTGCGTGTAGCAGGAGGTCGCCGAAATCGGCGGCGTTCACGGCGGCCAGGCGCTCCTGATAGGCGGCATAGAGGGCGCGCGCGCGGTCGGCCGCAAAGTCGGTGTCCTCGGCTGGAGTAACGCGCGCCGGCGTCAGGCCGCGATCCTTCCAGCGCTGGATCTGCCCCAGCAGCACAGGGGGTGGAAAGCGATGCAGATCGATGCCGGCCTGCTGCATCACCTGCTTCAGCAACCGGAGCTGATCGTCGGTATCGAGGATGGAGAAGCCGGGCTGCAGCCCGACCAGGGCGGCGTGCCGGCGGAGCATGCGGGCGGCGAGCGCATGGAAGGTGCCGAGCCAGAGCCCCTCCACCGGCCGGCCGAGCATCGCCGCGATGCGCTCTCGCATCTCCCGTGCCGCCTTGTTGGTGAAGGTGACGGCAAGCACCTGGGAGGGCGCGGCGCGACCGGACAGCAGGATGTGCGCGAAGCGCGTTGTGAGGACCCGCGTCTTGCCGGTGCCGGCGCCGGCAAGTACCAGAAGCGGTCCGTCGAGCGTTTCCACCGCCCGGCGCTGCTCGGGGTTCAGCCGGGCGAGATAGTCGCTCACGGGGAGGGTTCGGGTGCCGGCGCCGCCTCGGGCAGCAGGGCGCCCGACGCGCGTGGCGGGGCCTCCGGGCGGACGCCAAGGATATGCGCAATCGCGTACGTGAGATCCGGACGGTTCAGCGTATAGAAGTGGAATTCGTCGACCCCGTTGGCTTGCAGGAGCCGCACCTGCTCGGCCGCCACCACGAGCGCGACCATCCGCCGGATTTCCGGATCGTCCTCGGTGCCCTCGAACATCTCGCCGAGCCAGCCTGGCACACTCGCTCCGCAGAGTGCCGAAAAGCGCAGCGCCTGCGCGTAATTCGAAACCGGCATGATACCGGGCACGATGGGCGCGGTGATGCCGGCCGCAAGGCAGCGGTCAAGAAATCGGAGATAAACGGAGGTGTCGAAGAAATACTGCGTGATCGCTCGGGTCGCGCCGGCGTCCAGCTTACGTTTGAGGTTGTCGAGATCAGTGCGCGGGCTCGGCGCCTCGGGATGGGTTTCCGGGTACGCGGCAACCGAGATCTCGAAGTCACCGACCCGGCGGAGGCCGGATACGAGGTCGGCGGCGAAGGCGAAACCCTCGGCATGCGGCTGGTAGCGACTGCCCGCCGGCGGATCGCCGCGCAGCGCGACGATATGGCGCACACCGGCCTCCCAGTAACGCCGCGCAATTACCTCGATTTCGCCACGGCTGGCGCCAATGCAGGTCAGATGCGCGGCGGGCACCAGCGAGCTTTCCCGGACCAGACGGAGGACGGTCGCGTGGGTGCGTTCCTGCGTTGCGCCGCCGGCGCCGTAGGTGACGGAGACGAAGCGCGGGCGCAGTACCTCGAGACGACGGATGCAGGTCCAGAGCTGCGCTTCGAGGGCCTTGGTGCGCGGGGGAAAGAACTCGAAGGAAAGCAGCGGGGGCGGCGTGCCGGGGGAACGGTTCGGCAGCGGGCGGAAGCGGGGGCCGGTCAACCACCGCTCCAGCACGCCAGAGGCCCCCAAGGAAAGCGTCATGAAGTTCTCTTGGCGCCAATGCCCCGCGCAACGCAAGAGACGCCTCCCGCGCCGGCGTTGCCGGCCCGGGCCGGCGTGGTAGAAGGATGCCTTGCAGAATCCGGGCTCGAGATGCGGTTTGCAGGCTTCCCGTTCCTCCTTGCGCTGTTGGGGCTGGCTGGTCTCGATCTTGCCGGTTGCGCGACCCCGCCCCCTGCAAGCCAGCCGGAGGCGCTGGCCGCATACCGGCAGACCAACGACCCGCTGGAGCCAACCAACCGCGTGCTCTACGCGGCGAGCAATGACATTGCCTCGGTCAGCCTCACGCCGGCGGCGCGGGCTTATCGCTCGGCCGTGCCGCAGCCGGTGCGCAACGGCGTTTCGGATCTCCTCTCCAATCTCGGCAGTCCCATACGCTTCGCCAACGACGTGCTTCAGGCACAGCCGCGGCGTGCGGGCGACACTTTCATGCGCTTCCTGATCAACTCGACGATCGGGATCGGCGGCATCTTCGACGTCGCCTCCGGATGGGGCTATCCGGCGCACACGGCGGATTTCGGCATGACGCTGGCGGTCTGGGGCGTACCGCCGGGGCCCTACCTGTTTCTGCCCTTGATCGGGCCCTCGGACCCGCGCGATGCGGTCGGGTTCGCCGCAGATACGCTTGCCAATCCCGTCCAGGCGCTGGGGAGTGGCCCGGCCGTGACGGCGTTCAACTGGGCGACGCTCGGTACAACGACAATCTCTCAATACGCGCACAACCTTCCGGCGATCGACGAGGTGAAGCGGACGGCGCTTGATCCCTATGCGACATTCCGGAGCCTTTATCGCCAGTACAGGGAGGCCGAGATCAAGGCGGCAGAGAAGCGCCGCCGGCCGACCATCCCGGTCTGGTTCGACCTGCCGAAAAAACCGAGCGAGTGAACCCATGCCAAGACGCCGCAGCCTCGTTCTCGCCGTGTTGCTGCTCCTGCTCACTCGGCCGGCGCAGGCGGCCGGCGAAGTGGCAGAGGCGAGAGCCTTCGTGCAGCGCACCGGAGACGCGATCCTTGCAGTGATCAACGGACCGGGTTCGGCAGCCGAGAAACGCAGCAAGTTCACACGCATCGTGGACGGCACTGTCGATGTGGACGGCGTTGCGAAATTCGCGCTCGGGCGATTCTGGCGGGTGGCAACCCCCGCCCAGCGCAAGACCTATCTTTCCCTTTTTCGCCAATATCTCGTTTTCAACGTCACTGGACGCCTGAGCCAGTACAAGGGCACTACCTTCACGATCGGCCGGGTGGAACCGATGAACGGCGACATTGCCGTCACGACCACGCTGCACGTCCCGAACAGCAGCCCCACAGATCTGCAGTGGATCGTGAGCTTTGCCTCAGGCAGCCCGAAGATCGTCGATCTTGTGGCCGAGGGCACGAGCCTGCGCGTCACGCAGCGCAGCGACTATGCGAGCGTGATCACCCGCAACGGCGGGCAGAACGTGCAGGCGCTGCTCGACGCCATGCGTCAGCAGGTCGCGCGGCTGGAGGCCGGCGGAAGCGGTTGAAAGGACGGGATCGAGGGCAGGGCCGCTCCTCCTCGCGGCACTCGTTCAATCGCCCGGCTCGAGAGTCAGCCGCGCTCTCTTATACCAACCAGACTAACAGGCTGCGGAAAAACCCGCCAATTCGCAGCCCGGCCCGTTCCTTTTCGCCCTCGGTCGGCGATTTTTGTGAATCGGCATGGAATAAGGACCCCGCGCGTACTCGTGTTCGACGTAGACGGGTCGGCCGGGCTTGGGCGGCAGGGTGAGGTGCTTGCGCCGGCGGGCCTGAATGCTGGTCTTTTCGTCGGCGGACACGACATAGTCGCGCGGCCCGAGCG
>JAKAWQ010000016.1 GCA_021816925.1 Pseudomonadota bacterium | reverse complement strand
CCTCTTTCTCCCCTCCGTTCGCTGCGCAGGGCAGCGAACTGCGGGGGCAGGACACGTCTTTGTTTTCAGTGGCCTGCTGATCCCCTCCGTTCGCTGCGCAGGGCAGCGAACTGCGGGGGCAGGACACGTCTTTCTTTTCAGTGGCCTCTTTCTCCCCTCCGTTCGCTGCGCAGGGCAGCGAACTGCGGGGGCAGGACACGTCTTTGTTTTCAGTGGCCTGCTGATCCCCTCCGTTCGCTGCGCAGGGCAGCGAACTGCGGGGGCAGGACACTAGCGGCGAAAGAACAGGCGCTCGAGGTCGGAGCGGGAGAGCTTGAGGAAGGTCGGCCGGCCGTGGCTGCAGGTGGCGGCGCGCGGGGTTGCCTCCATGCGGCGGAGCAACGCGTCCATCTCGGCCTGGGAGAGCCGCCGGCCGGCGCGGATCGAGCCGTGGCAGGCCAGGCGCGCGAGCACGCGATCGAGTCGCTCGGCGAGCGCTGTTCCTTCGCCGATGTCGGCGAGCTCGTCGGCGAGGTCGCGCACGAGCGGCGCCGGCTCGGCGGGGCCGAGCGCGGCCGGAAGGGCCCGAACCAGGACGGCGCCGGGGCCGAACGGCTCGAGCAGGAGGCCGAGGCGCTCGAGGTCGGGAGCGGCCGCGAGCAGGCGCGCGATGTCTGCGGGTGCCAGATCGACGACGGCCGGCAGGAGGAGGGGCTGCGGCCGCACGCCCGTCTCGAGATGCTGCGCGCGGAGCGTCTCGTGCGTCAGGCGCTCATGCGCGGCGTGCTGGTCCACCAGCACGAGTTCGTCTTCCGCCGTGACGGCGATGATGTAAGTGCCGAACACCTGAGCCACGCCCGCGCCGAGCGGATGGGCGGGATCGGGGGCGGAGGTCTCGACCGGGCGCGCGGCGGGCGGGGCGAGGAGCGGCAGGACCGGCTCCGCGAAGCCAGCGAGGGGGCCACGGGGGGTCCCACGGGGGGTCGGGGCACGGCTGAAGGAAAGGGTGAGGCGGGGTGGCGGCATGGCGGCGGCCGAGGCGCCGAGGACGCGGGTGAGCGCACCGATGACGAGCGCCCGGACGGCGGCGGGATCGCGAAAGCGGAGCTCGGTCTTGGCCGGATGGACGTTGACGTCGAGCAACTCGAGCGGGAGGGAAAGGTGCAGTGCCACGATCGGCTTGCGCCCATCGGCGATCACCGGACGGAAGGCGACGCGCACGCCGGCCTGCAGCACGGGGTCGGCGACGGGGCGGCCGTTGACCGTGAGGAACTGCCACGCCGTGGTCGCCCGCGTGAGGGAAGCGGCGGCGGCGAAGCCGGTGAGGCGGAGCGGGCCGCGCTCGGCCGTGACGGGAAGGAGGGCGGCGGCGACCTCAGGGCCGAGCAGCGCGGCGGTGCGTGCTAGCGGATCCTGGCCGGGCAGGTCGAAGAGGGTGCGGCCGTCGGAGACGAGGCGGAAGGCGATGGCGGGGGCGGCGAGCGCAAGCCGGCGCGCCGCCGCCTCGGCGTGGTCGGCCTCGGTGCGCGGGTGCTTGAGGAACTTGCGCCGCGCCGGGGTGGCGAAGAAGAAGTCGGTGGCGAGGACGCGCGTGCCGGCGGGGCCGGCCGCCGGCTGGACCGGAAAGACCCGGCCGCCTTCGACGCGGATCGTGTTTGCGTGTGCCGCGCCCGGCGGGCGGGAGGTCAGGGCAAGCCGCGCCGCCGCGCCGATCGAGGGCAACGCCTCGCCGCGGAAGCCGAGCGTGGTGATGCGCACGAGATCATCGCCGGGGAGCTTCGAGGTGGCGTGGCGGGCGATCGCGAGCGGGAGATCGGCGGCGGCGATGCCGTGGCCGTCGTCGATGACCTCGATCGCCGCGATCCCACCATCGGTGAGGGCGACCGAGATGCGCTTGGCGCCGGCGTCGAGCGCGTTCTCGACGAGTTCCTTGACCGCCGCGGCCGGCCGTTCGATCACTTCGCCGGCGGCGATGCGGTTGGCGATCGTTTCGGGCAGGACGCGGATGGCCGGCAGAGGGACCTCTCCTTCGATCGCGGTGCGGGGGGCGCCGAATCCCATTATTCCGCAGCTGGTCTTCAAATCATGTATTGCAGGTCGCCGTCCACTGCGATCGCCTGGCCGCTGATGGCGGCGCCGAAGGGGCTGGCGAGGAAGAGCGCCGTGTTGGCGATGTCCTCTGCGGTCACGAAGGCACGGAGGCTCGCCGCAGCCAACTGGCGCGCGGTCTGCTCGGCGATGCTGATGCCGGCGGCCTTGGCCTTGGCGGCGATCACCGCCTCGATACGCGGCCCCGCGACGGCGCCGGGGAGGATCGCGTTGACGCGGATCCCGGCCGGGCCGAGCTCGATGGCGAGGGTCTTGGTGAGCCCGACGACGCCCCACTTGGCCGCGGCGTAAGGGCTGCGCAGCGCAAAGCCGAAGCGGCCGGCGGCCGAACTCAGATTGATGATGCTGCCCCCGCCGGCGGCGCGGAGCGCCGGGACGGCACGGCGCGCGCAATGGAACATCGCCTTGAGGTCGATCGCCAGCACGCGCTCGAGCGCCTCCGGCACGATCTCCTCGATCGGCGCCGTGGGGCCGGCGATGCCGGCATTGTTGACGAGGACGTCGAGCCCGCCGAGGGCGGCCAGCGCGGCATCGATGAAGCGTTCCATCTCGGAGGAGCGGGCGGCGTCGGCGAGGAGGCCGGCGTGGCCGGAGCGGGCAAGGGCGGCCTCGTCCACGTCGCAGATGAAGGGCTGGGCGCCGGCGGCGCGGAAACTGTCGGCCATGACGCGCCCGATGCCACTCGCCGCCCCGGTGATCGCGACCCGGAGGCCGCCCAGGGTGACGGGAAGCACCGTGACGGGAAGCACCGAAGGGGATTTCGTCATGGCCGGGACCTCGTTGTTCGGGCGTATCGTAGTCGCCAGGGGGTCGGCGGGCCAGAGTCGGGCGGGGAGGTTCGCCCGCCGGCGGACGGGTGGCTTGAAGCGGGCGCGCCGCCGGGCCACGTTCGCGCCATGCGCCCGCACGAACCACCACTTCTCGACCTGACGCCGGAGGGGGAGTTCCGCCGGCCGGCGCGGCCGCCCTGGGCCATGCGCCTGGCCGGGTGGGCGATCGTGGTGGCGTTGATCGCCGGTGGTCTCGCCGTTGCGGCGGTTTTCTTCTGGCTTGCCCTTCTTTTGATCCCGGTGGCGATCGTGGCCGCACTCCTCGCTTACGGCGCGCTCCGCTTCCAGCTCTGGCGGAACCGGCGCTGAGCGGCGACCCGCGGGCTCTGCCGGCCGGGAGGCCGGCCGGGGCCTCGGGGTTCGGCCTTGCCGCGGCACTGGCGGCGCTCGCGCTCTTGACGCTCGTCCGGTTCGGGGTTGCGGCAGGCACGCCGCTTGCGCCCGACGAGGCCTATTACTGGGTCTGGTCGCGGGTGCTGCAGCCGGGCTATCTCGACGATTCGCCGATGGTCGCGCTTTGGATCCGCGTGGGCACGCTGCTCGCCGGAGCGAGCCCGCTCGGGGTCAGGCTGCTCGGACCGGTGGCGGCAGCGGCGGGCTCGTTCCTGATCTACCGTGCGGCGGGCGATTTCTTTCCCGAGCGGCCAGGAACAGGGCTGACTGCGGCGGGACTTTTGAATGCGACGCTCCTGTTCGGCGTGGGCAGCGTGATCATGACCCCGGACACGCCGCTTCTCTTCTTCTGGGGGCTGGGCCTCTTCGCATTGGCGCGGCTCGCGGCGAGCGGGGACGGGCGGTGGTGGCTGCTGGCGGGGCTGGCGGGAGGGCTCGCCCTCGACAGCAAATATACCGGGCTCTTGTTCCTGGCGGCGGTCGGGCTCTGGCTCCTCGCGAGCCGCGATGCGCGGCGCTGGCTCGGCCGGCCGGAGCCCTGGCTCGGGCTCGGGCTCGCCTTTCTCGTCTTCCTTCCGGTGGTCGTCTGGAACGGGCTCAATCACTGGGCGAGCTTCGCCAAGCAGGGCGGGCGCGTCGGCGCCTGGCATCCGGCCGAGGCGGTGCGTTTCCAGGCCGAGCTCTGGGGCGGCCAGGTCGGGCTCTTCACTCCGCTTGTTTTTCTCCTCGTCGCGGCCGGCTCGTGGCGGATGGCGGCGCGTGCCTTGAGGGAAGGCGCGCCGGCGGGGATACTTCTCAGCCTGCTCACGCTGCTGCCGGCAGCGGTTTTCGTGCAGCATGCGTTCGGCGGCCGGGTGCAAGGGAATTGGCCGGCGGTGCTTTATCCCTCGGCGGTGCTGGCCGGCGCATGGCTTGCCGGCCGGCCCTGGGAGGGGCTCAGGGTGCCGGCGATGGCGCTCGGGCTGGCGATCAGCGGGTTCGTCTATCTGCAAGCGCTGGCTGCGCCGTTCCCGCTGCCGCCCGGGCTCGACCCGAGCCTCAGGGAACTCGGCGGCTGGAGCGCGCTCGCGACGCGGGTCGGGGCGCTCGGGCGGGAGGATGGCGCGCAATTCCTCGCCGTGCATGACTACGGCACGGCGGCGGAGATGGCATTCCTCGGCCGGGGGCCACAACCGGTGGTCGGCGCGGCAAGGCGTTGGCGGTTCTTCCGGCTGCCCGCTGCGGCGCCGGTGATCGGCGGGCGAAGCGGGCTCCTGCTGCTGCGGCGCGGCCGCGGCTCGCCGGATGCGCGGCTCTGGGGGGTGCTGGCGCCGCCCATTGCGCTGGTACGCGCGCGCCGCGGCGTGGCGGCCGAGGCCTACCTTCTTTACCGCGTCAGGGCCCGGCGAGGGGTTCCCGGCGTGATCCTGCCGGGGCGTTGATGCGCACCAGAGCGGTTTCCTGCGGCCAAAATTTTCGCATTGCGGCAACGCTGCGGACGGTCGGTTAGGGGGCGTTAAACAAGCTCGGCCAGTATCGGCGCCGAGAGGGGCTGGGCGGGCCGATGGGTGCGAAGGGCCGGAAGCGGGGCAACGAGAAGGCGGGTGGCGTCGTCATCCGCAAGGAGGAGGTCGTCGCCGGGGGCCACCACGGCGGCGCCTGGAAGGTTGCGTACGCGGATTTCGTGACCGCGATGATGGCCTTCTTCCTGCTGATGTGGCTGATCAACGCGACCACGGAGGCGCAGCGCAAAGGGCTTGCGAACTATTTCGCGCCGACGGCGGTGCTGAGCTTCCACTATTCCGGGTCCGGCAGACCGTTCGGGGGCAAGACGCCCTTTTCGCACGGGCAGATGGTCTCGAACAAAGGGGCGGTGCAGGCGATCACGGGCAAGGCGCAGCCGGAGCCGAACGCGCGGCCGGATTTGCGCACGCGCCAGCCGGGGACGCGGGCGCCCGAGAGCGGAGTGGCGCGGGCGCGGCAGCCGGCAGCCGGATCACCGGCGGCGGGGCCGGTGCCGGCGCCGCCTGGCGGGGTGGCGGGGCCGGACGTTGGCGCCCCGGCGCTGCCGTTGACGGCCGGGCCGGGAGCCGGCCATCCGGCGTCACCGGCGGCGCGGCAGGAGGCGAGCTTCGAGCGCGCCCGGCAACAGATACGGGCGGCCATCCTGCACGACCCGAGCCTTGCCGCCTTCGCCAAGCAGTTCGCGGTCGATGTCACCTCGCGGGGTCTCCGGATCCAGATCCTGGACGGGCGGCACCGGCCGATGTTCACGCTCGGCTCGGCCGTGCTGGCGCCGGCGGCGCAGCAATTCCTTGCCCAACTGGCGCCCATCCTGGCCCGGCTTGTCGGGCCGGTCGCCGTCTCCGGGTTTACCGACGCCGCACCTTATCACGGCAGCGGGATGTCCAACTGGGACCTCTCGACGGAGCGGGCGAACGCGGCGCGCAGCCTGCTCGTGGCGGGCGGGCTGCCGGGCGCAAGGATCGTGCGGGTGAGCGGGCACGCCGACCGCGAACTCCTGCTTCCCGCGCAGCCCCTGGCGGCCGCGAACCGGCGTGTCTCGATCCTGGTCGAACGCGTGCCGGGCGCAAGGGCGAAAACGGCCGCGGCGGGCGCGTCGCCGCCGGGCGGTCTTTCGCCGGCGATCCGATAGAGGGCGCGCGTGCTCGCGATCGGCGGCCTGGTCTTCCTGCTCGTCTGCGTCTTCGGCACGTTCATCATCTCGGGCGGCGCCATCGGCCCGCTCATGGAAGCTCTTCCGTTCGAGTTCGCAACGATAGGCGGGGCTGCGATCGCCACCTTCGTGATCGCCAACAGCATGCACGCGGTCAGGCACTCGCTCGGCGGTTTCGCGAAGGTGCTGCGCGGGGGTCTCTTCAAGAAGGCCGACTATGTCGATCTCCTGAGCCTGCTCTTTTATTTCGCCCGGCTGGCGAACACCAAGGGCACGATGGCGCTGGAGGCGCACATCGAGCGGCCCGAGGAGAGTGCCGCCTTCAGGAAGTTTCCGAAGATCCTGGCCAATCATAATGCTACTGCAATGATCTGCGACTATCTCAGGATGATCGGCATGAACGCCGACGATCCCTATCAGATCGAGGACGTGATGGCGCGCGAACTCAAGAAGACGCTGCAGGAGGAGCTGCACGCGGCGCACGCTTTGCAAGTGGTGGCGGATGCGCTGCCCGCGTTCGGCATCGTGGCGGCGGTGCTCGGGGTGATCAAGACGATGGCGCACATCGCCCAGCCGCCGATCGTGCTCGGGCGGATGATCGGAGAGGCGCTGACCGGCACCTTTCTCGGCGTGCTGCTCGCTTACGGCGTGGCGGCGCCGTTCGCCGGGCGGCTGCAGTCGGTGGCGGAGGAGGAGGCCAAGTATTTCGAGGTGATCCGCGCGGTGCTGGTGGCGCACCTGCACGGCAATGCGCCGCAGGTCAGTGTCGAGACCGGGCGCAAGATGGCGCCGAACGAGTACATGCCGAGCTTCCAGGAGCTGGAGACGGCGATCCAGTCGCTGCAGATCTCGGGGTAGAGGTGGCGCGGAACGCACCTCTCTCCAGCGTTTTCAGCCTGACTGATACCAACCGGCGATGGGACTGACCTGCATTTTTTGCGGGTTGGCGTCCCCGGGGATGGGGCGGCGGATGGCAGAGGAGCGCAAGCACGAGAGCGAGGCAAGGGCCGGCCGAGATCGCCACGTCGCCCCTCGCGCCGCGGCGCGCGGGGCTCCTCGCGATGACATTGTGGGGAAAGGAATGCGCGCTGACGACGGGTGGTGCACGGTACCGCGAAGGGGGAAGGGCTCCGTCTCATCGGGGGGTGGGAGGATTTGTATTTCCGAGCGGATTCACGCGCGCCCTTTGGCCGCTTGGGATCGCTTCGCGATTCCAGTCAAGCGCGAGCCGCTCTCAGGCCGAGTGTTGGCGGAGCCAAGCGCCCGCCTTGGCCACGGCCTCGCGGGCGCGGGCCACTTTTCCGGTGGCCCGCATGAAGCCGTGGATCACGCCGGGATAGGTCTCGCAGGTCACCTCGACACCGGCGCGCGCGAGCTTGGCGGCCAGCATCTCGCCTTCCGAACGCAGCACGTCGAGTTCGGCGAGCTGGACGAGGGCCGGCGGCAGGCCGGCAAGCTCGGCGCGCAAGGGCGCGGCGAGCGGATGCAGGCGGTCGGCGGGGCGGGGTGCGTAAGCGCTCCAGTAGAAGCGCATCTTCGCCACCGTCAGGACATAGCCTTCGCCGAACTCGCGGTAGCTCGGCGTATCGAGGCCGGGATCGCAGACCGGGTAGACGGCGAGGATGCCGCGCGGTGCCGGGCCCTTTTCGGCACCGAGCAGGAGCGCGGTCGCGAGCGCGAGGTTCGCCCCGGCGGAATCGCCGCCGAGGAGGATGCGGCCGGGATCGATCCCCCATGCCGCGCCCTCGGTGGCGAGGTGGCGGACCACCGCCGCGCACTCCTCGAGCGCCTGCGGGAACGGTGCCTCGGGAGCGAGCGCGTAATCGACGCTCACCACGGCGAGCCCTGCGGCGGCGGCATACTCGCGAGCCAGCCGGTCGTGCGTGTCGACCGAGGACCAGACCCAGCCGCCGCCGTGGAAATAGACGAGCGCGGGCAAGGTACGGTCGGTCTCCGGGCGGTAGAGGCGGCAGAAGATGCGCCGGCCGCGGGCGGCGATCCAGCGATCTTCGATATCGGCCATGATCGGGCCGCCGGCTGCGGTCAGGAGGGCGAGCGCGTCGTTGATCGTGCGCTGCGGCTCGAAGGGGAGTTCGAGGCGGATGGGCGGATACTGGGCGGCGGCCTCGTCCTGGGCGAGCTGGGCCAAGCGCATTTCGGCGTCCCAGCGCGGGTCTTCGTACATTCGGGGGTCCTCTTGCGGTAAGGCGGGGCGGAGCGGCGGCATGCAAGGCCAGGTGCCGGGAGTTGGCAACCGGCGGGCTTGATCACGAGCGGCGGCGACCCAGATGGTGCAGTGCACAATGGCGATTGCGATGAACGTATCCGTTCCCTCTTTGTGCCGTTGCGACTCCTTCGACGGGGCCGACGGGGAGCCCGGCCAAGGTTGCGAGCGGCTCAGCGTCGACGGCGAGTGGGTGGTGATTCGGCCCATCCGGCCTGCCGACACGGCAGCGCACCGGGCATTCCTCGGCCGGCTCACGCCAGAGGACCTCAGGTTCCGGTTCTTCAGCGGCGTCAGGGAGGTGCCGGAGGAGCAGATCGTCAGGTTCACGTCGGTCGATCATGAGAGCGAGACCGCGCTCATCGCGGTCAGCGAGGCGAGCGGCGAGACCGTAGGCGTGGCGCGCCTGGCGTTACTGCCGGCGCATCCCGAAGGGGAGTTCGCGATCGTCGTGCAGCCCGGCATGAAGCGGAAGGGGCTGGGAACCGAGCTGATGCGCCGGCTGGTGGCGTGGGCCCGCGCGAAGGGGCTCGGCGCGATGATCGGCGAGGTATTGGCCGACAACGCGGAGATGCTACGCTTCGTCCGGCATCTCGGGTTCCAGCTGCGCCACGAGCCGGAGGCGCCCGAGGTGGTGCAAGTGCGGCTTCCGCTGGCGGGGCCGGGGGCCCGGCCGGTCACGGGAGCGTTTGTTTGCGGGCGGAGAGAGGGCCTTTAAAAGGTCGGGTGTCAGAAGGAGACCTCGATGTCCGGCTCCGCGGGAGGAGGATCGGGCGGGCGGGCGCTTACCATTTCGGTCAGTGGCCAAGCCACGGATTTCATTCCGGTCGGCTTCCATGCCGAGGAGGCGATCAGCTCGCCATTCCTGCTCGCGATCGATTTTTATGCTCCGGGAGCGCCACTTTCGGCGGATGATTACCTATTCAAGCCGGTGTCGCTCAAGGCGGCGCGGCCGGGCGGGCCGGTTCGTCATTTCAACGGGATGATCTCGCGCATGGTCTCGCACGGGACGGCGCGGCGCGGCCATTTGCTTTACAGCTTCGACGTGGTGCCGAAGCTCTGGTTCCTGACGCAGACGATCGATTGCCGGATCTTCCCCGACGCCAGCGCGACGGACATCTTCGCCAAGATCTTCCAGGAATTGAACATCGACTACGATTGCCGGCTTCAGGCTCAGCCGAGTACGCGCAAATACACGACGCAGTTCAACGAGACTGACCTTGCCTTCGTCACCCGTCTGATGGAGGAGGAGGGGCTCTATTACTATTTCGAGCATTCGGAGAGTGCGCATAAGCTCGTGATCCTGAACTACAACGGAGCTTTCAAGACGATCGAGAAGGACGGCCTCAACTTTGCTCAGGCGGGCGAGAATTTCGATGTCGTCTCGTCGTTCAGGCGGCGCGACGCGACCGCCTATGGCGCGGTGACGCTGGCCGACTACGACCCCGTGACGGTCAACAATCCGAGCAACACCAGCGCGACGCTGCTCAAGGCGAGCGGCACCAGCGGCCGGGAGGTCTATCTCTGGCCGGCGCATACCGACCAGAGCAGCCTCTTGGCGGAGCGGGCGAAGTTTCGATCCGAGGCCGCCGACGCGGCGGCGGCGCTCTACGAAGGGGAGGGGCGGCACGAGGGGTTTTTCGCCGGCGGGAAGTTCACCCTCGCCGGCGACCCGGTCGGGGCTGCCGACCGGGGGACGTTCGTCATCCGGGGCGTGACGCACGACTTCTCCGACCCGACCTGGGTTTCCGGCGGGGGGGAGATCAGCTACGCGAACCGGTTCAGCGCGTTTCCGCAGGCGACGACCTGGCGCCAGCCCTTTGCGACTCCGCGCCCGCACCTCGGCGGGGTGCATTCGGCGGTGGTGATCACCGAGTCGGGCGAGATCGACAGCGAGGCGATCGGCCGGATCAAGGTGAGCTTCTTCTGGGATCACCGGCAGGACGAAACCGGCAACAATGCGATCTGGGTGCGCGTGATCCAGCCCTGGAGCGGCAGCGGCTGGGGCTGGCAGCATATCCCGCGCAAAGGGACGGAGGTCGCGGTGGCGTTCATGCACGGCGATCCGGACCAGCCGGTGGTGATCGGCTGCTTCTACAACGGGTCGCAGAAGCCCCCGTTCGCGTTGCCCGACGAGCAGACCAAGAGCGGCATTCGCAGCCGCTCCTCGGCCAACGGGAGCACCTCCACGTACTCCGAGTTCTCAATCGACGACACCAAGGGCAAGGAGCTGGTGTTGCTGCACGCCGAAAAGGACCTGAGCACCGAGGTCGAGCACGACCAGACGCTCAAGGTCGGCAATTGCCGGACCGTGACGGTCAAGAAGGACGAGACGATTACGATCGACGGGGACCAGAGCCTTTCGGTCAAGGGCAAGGTTGGTCACACTTCAGAAAAGGATTATGCGGTAACCTCGTCCAGCGGTAACGTGGTCGTGAAGGCGAACGCCGGATCCGTGAAGGTCAGCGGGGCGCAGGCGATCGAGTTGGTGGTCGGAGAGGCGAGCACGATCAAAATGGATCCCAGCAGCATCACGCTCACGGTGGGCGGCAACAGCGTCAAGATCGATCCTTCCGGGGTCGCCATCAACGGCACGATGATCAAGGCGGCCGCGCAGGCGCTGCTCGACCTCAAGGGGCCGATGGCACAGGTTTCCGGCGACGGCATGCTCACGTTGAAGGGCGGGCTCGTCCAAGTGAACTGACGCGTGACCGAGCATGGTGGCAGCGCTGGTCAAGCTGATGGATAGCGATCTCGACGAGGTACGGAAGCGCATCGACCTCCCGGCCGAGGCGGGTGCGGTGCTGGCCGGCTGCACGGCGACCGCGGAGGCGCTGGAGCGGCTGGAGAGCCGCGGGTTCCTGATCGAGGCGGCGCGGCTCATCGCACACGCCCTGCCCAAGCGCGAGGCGACCTGGTGGGCGTGCATGTGCGCCCATCACACCGCGCCTGCCGACCTGCCCGAGCCGGACCGTGCGGCGGTCGCGGCCGCAGAGCAGTGGGTGCGGCGGCAATCCGACGAGCCGCGGCGGGCCGCGTTCGCGGCGGCGCAGCAGGCGGGCTTCGGCAGTCCGGAGGCCTGGGCGGCGGTGGCAGCGTTCTGGAGCGGGGACTCGATGTCTCCTCTCGGTCAGCCGGCGGTGCCGCCGGCGGATCATCTGACCGGCACGGCTGTTGCGGGGGCGGTCGCGCTGGCAGCGGTGCGTAGGCGGCCGGAACGACAGAAGGACCGACTTGCCCGCTTTCTTGACAGTGCCCACAACATTGCCGCGGGCGGGCCGGGAAGGCTGCCGCCCGAGGAGGGGTGATGGGTCAGCCTGCGGCCTTTGTCGGCTGTCTGCATACCTGCCCGATGACGACGGGGCCGGTGCCGCATGTGGGTGGGCCGATCCTGCCGCCGGGGGCGCCGACGGTGCTGATCGGCGGGGTGCCGGCGGCCACCGCGGGCACGCCCTGCACGTGTGTCGGCCCGCCGGATGTGCTTCTCCCGGGCTCGCCGACGGTGCTGATCGGCGGGATGCCGGCGGCCCGAATGGGCGATCCCACCGCGCACGGCGGGGTGATCACGCTCGGTTTGCCGGTGGTCCTGATCGGGTGAAGCGATGGCGTTGACGCTCTCCGTGCTTCGCTGTCCTGACCGGGTGGCGCCCGAGACGCGGGAGATACGCGGGGGCGAGTTCAGCATCGGCCGCGGGGCCGACAACGACTGGGTGCTCGCCGACCCTGAGCGGCACCTCTCGAAGCGGCATTGCGTGCTCGCTTTCCGATCCGGGGCCTGGCAGCTTGCCGACCTTTCGAGCAACGGCACCTTCCTCAATCGCGAGGCCGAGCCGGTGGGCGCCGGCGCGCCGCGCACGCTTTCGGATGGCGACCGGCTGCGGCTCGGCCCCTATGAGATCGAGGTCCGGATCGCGGCGGAGGAACAGGCGTTCGGCCCGGCCGTCGGGCCGGCGGGGAGGGAAGCGGCGAGGCCGGTGGCGGCCGACCCGTTCGGAGAGGATCCCTTCGCGGCGGTGCTCGGGCGAGCAGGCGCGGCGCCGTTCGGTTCCGGCGAGCCGCCCGAACGGGCGCGGCCGGCGCTGGCGCTGCCGCCGGACTTCGATCCGCTGGCGCCGGAGGCTGGCGAGGCGCCGTTTGCCGGGCCGGCCATGCCGGACCATCGGCCGGTGATCGAGGACGCCTTCCGCCCCCCTGGGGCGGCTCAGGCCCTGTTGCCAGACGACTGGGACGAAGACGGCTCGCTTGCCGCGCGTGGGGTGCCGCCGGCGGGGCCGGTTGCGGCTCCTCCCGGAGCGCCGCAGCGGGTGGCGGAACCTCGATCCGCCGAGCCTCGATCCGCCGGGGCGCGAGTGGCCGAGCCTTCTCCGGCCGAACCGCTTCTCACCGCTGTGGGCGGCGCGGCGGCGGCCGATGCGGGGCTCCTTGCCGCCTTTCTTGCCGGCGCGGGGCTTCAGGATGCGAGACCAGCGGACCCGGCTGCTGCCATGGCGGCGCTCGGAGCGGCGTTCCGGGCGCTGGTGAGCGGCGTGCGAGCGGCGCTGATTGCGCGCGCCACGATCAAGGGGGAATTCCGGATCGAGCAGACGATGATTCGCGCGCGGGGGAACAACCCGCTCAAGTTCTCGGCCGGGGATGATGACGCGCTGGCCGCCCTCCTTGGCGTCGGCCGGCGGACAGAGATGGGCCCGGCCGAGGCGGTGGCGGACGCGCTCAAGGACATCCGCCACCACGAGCTGGCGACGATGGCGGCGATGCAGTCAGCGGTGCGGGCGCTGGTCAAGCGGTTCGATCCCGCCGCCCTGGGCGGTGGTGCCGCCGGGGCGGGGCTGATGGCGCTCGCTGCCAACCGCAAGGCAAGGGCCTGGGATGCCTTCGAGAAACTCCACGCGGAGGTTACGGCGGGGCTTGCGGATGATTTTGACAGCCTGTTCGGCAAGGCCTTTGCGCGCGCCTACGAGAAGGCACTGGCCGAGATCACCGCCCGGGAGGAAGAGTCCTCATGATCCGCGTCCGGAATGGAATGTTCGCCGTCGCGGCGGATGGTCGGAGCCGGGGAAGCCAAGCGTTGCCGCATCGGGGTATCGGCCGGCGTGCCGCCCTCGGCGTGGCGCTCGCGCTGCCGCTCGGGCTGGCAGGCTGTGCGAGCGGTCCCCCGGCCCCGGCGGTGCTGACCTTGACCGTGCATGGCGGAGCGAATCAGAATCCCGATCCGCTGGGGCATGCCGCGCCGGTGGCGTTCCGGCTTTATCAGCTCACGGCGACCAGCCGCTTCGATCGCGCCGACGTTTTTGCGTTGCTCGAGCACAAGCAGCAGACGCTCGGTGCCGATGCGCTCGCCTCGGAGGAGTTTCTGGTGACGCCCGGCCAGACCCGAACCATCACGCGCACCTTGCAGAAGGGCACGGGGTTCGTGGGCATCGCGGTGCTGTTCCGGGAAATCGATCACGCGGTCTGGCGCCTGACCTCGCCGGTGGCGGCGAGCGGACCGACCAACCTCACGCTCACGATCTCCGGCCTCAAGGCGTCGCTCGCCGGCGGCGGTTCCTGAGCGGCTTTCCCGGAGGAGCGGGCCGAGCGCTGAAAGAGCGGGCGCGGGTTCGCTCCGCGGAGCCGCTCGACGGCGAAGGGCTAGCCGCGCAGGTGGGCGGAGAACAAACGACGCGCGCCGGAATCGGCGGGGCTGAGTGCAACGCCCGGATGTCTGGAGGCAGAGACCGTCCTTGGAGCGCGCGGATCATGCTGGAGCCATCCGGACGGACCAGGTGAAGCATCGCCATATGGGCGACACCCGTTTGTTGTGTGCCACCGAAGAGGCCGAGCACCGCAATCAGGATCACCGTTGCCTAGTGTATCGGCAGCAGTCAGCGAGACCAATTGCAAGAATAGCGGCAACCGGCGAGCAAATCGAATAACGCGTGCGCTCTCAATGGCGGACAACAAAGACCCATAAGGAGCAGGGGAGCGTTGACCATTCCGCATGGCCGGGCCTATGGTCCCGCCCCTGTTCGCGGCGCCGACCGCGGGGGCCGGTGCTCAAAGGTACACGTCGGGGGGGGAAAAGATGAACGGAGACCGACTCCAAAGCATGATCGACCGCGTGAAGGCCGGGCGCCTTTCGCGGCGCGGTTTCATCCGGCGCATGGCGGTTCTGGGCCTCTCCGCGCCGATGGCCAATCAGCTTCTCGCCGTCGGCGGGGTCGCGATGGCCGCGCCGGCAGCGTTCCATTACAAGCCGACCAAACGCGGCGGCGGGGGGACGCTGAAACTGCTCTGGTGGGAGGCGCCCACCCTCCTCAATCCGCATTTTGCCACCGGCACGAAGGACCAGGATGCGTCGCGCCTCTTTTACGAACCGCTGGCCGCCTGGGATCCCGAAGGCAACATGAAACTCGTCCTCGCGGCGGAAGTCCCGAGCGTCCAGAACGGCGGGATCGCCGAGGACGGCAAATCCGTCATCTGGAAGCTCAAGCGGGGCGTGAAATGGCAGGACGGCCAGCCCTTCACCGCCGATGACGTGGTGTTCAATTGGGAATACGCGAAGGACCCGCAGACCGCGGCGGTCACGGCTGGCTACTACAACACTATCACGGTCGAGAAAATCGACGATTATACCGTGAAGATCCTGTTCGCGAACCCGACGCCGTTCTGGGGCAGTGCGTTCGTGGGCGCCACCGGCCTGCTCATCCCGAAGCACCTTTTCGCACCCTATATCGGCGCGAAATCACGGCAAGCGCCCTGGAACCTGAAACCGGTGGGGACGGGTCCTTACAAGTTCAAGAGCTTCACGCCAGGGGATGTCGTACAAGGCGTGATCAACGTGGACTACCATGAGCCGAACCGCCCGTACTTCGATGCGGTTGAAATGAAAGGCGGCGGCGGTGCCACCTCGGCCGCGCGCGCGGTGATGGAGACCGGGGAATACGACTATGCCTGGAATCTTCAGGTCGCTTGGAATCTCCTGAAGAAGATAGAGGCGGGCGGGAAGGGCCACCTGCAGTATGACGAGGGCTCGGGCATCGAGCATATCCAGATCAACTTCACCGACCCCAACAAGGTCGTGGACGGCGAGCGTTCCAGCATCAAGACGAAGAACCCGACCCTGAGCGACCCGGTGGTGCGAAAGGCGCTTTCGCTTCTGATCGATCGCGGCGGCGTCGAGAAATACATCTACGGCGGGACCGGCTTGACAACGTCGAACTTCATCAACGGACCGCCGCGCTTCGTCTCCAAGAAGACCTCATGGGAATACAACATCCGGAAGGCCGTCGATCTTCTGGAAAAGGACGGCTGGAAGCCGGGGCCGGACGGAATCCGACAGAAGGACGGGAAGAAGCTCTCCTGGCTGTTCCAGACCTCGATCAACCAGCCGCGCCAGGAGACGCAGGAGATCATCAAGCAATCCTGCCACAAGGCCGGCATCGAGCTCAGGCTGAAGGCGGTCCTCGCCTCCGTCTACTTCTCCTCGGACGTCGGCAACAACGATACCTATCCCAAGTTCTACGCCGATCTGCAGGAGTACGAGACCCTTCCGACGCAACCGGATCCCGGCGTGTGGATGCAGCAGTTCCTTTCCACCCAGGTCGCCAGCAAGGCGAACAGGTGGGCAGGGCGCAACATCACGCGCTGGCAAAGCCCGGAATACGACAAGATCTACGCCGAGACGACAACGGAGCTCGATCCCGTCAAGCGGGCGGCCATGTTCATAAAGCTCAATGATCTGGTCGTCGACAACGTCGTGGTGATCCCGCTCATCTTCCGGAAAGGGGTGAGCGGCGTGATCAACGGCCTCCAGCTGCGGCTCAGCGGCTGGGACACCGACACCTGGGATCTGCCGGACTGGTTCAAGGAAACCAAGACCTGACGGAGCGAGCGGCACGCCGGGGCGACAGGCGGTTTGCCCGCCGAGCCCCGGCGATCCGCTCGCGGAGTCGTTAGAGAGATGTCGCGCGCCTACATCATGCGGCGGCTGATGATGACGATCCCGAGCCTGCTCGGCATCAGCATCATCATCTACGCCATTCTCGCTCTGGCGCCGGGCGATCCGTTCGGACAGCTTCTGACCAACCCCAACGTGCCGCCCGCCGTGGTGGCCCAGTTGCGCCGCAGCTTCGGTCTCGATGACCCGATCTGGCTCCGCTACCTCCACTGGCTGTTCGCCATGCTGCACGGCGAGTGGGGCTTTTCGTTTGCCAGCCGGATCAACGTTGCCACGCTGATTTTCCAGAGGCTCCCTCTGACGCTTGCCATTCTCGGCGCTGCCGAGGTTCTTGCCGTTTTGGTTGCGGTGCCGGTCGGCGTGCTGGCAGGGACCCGCCCCTATTCGCTGTTCGACAAGCTCGCCAACACGTTCGCCTTCATCGGCTTTTCGCTGCCGACCTTTTTCACCGGCCTGGTTCTGATCCTGGTTTTCAGCATCCGGCTGCACTGGCTGCCCTTCGTGTTCCGCACGGGCCTTTCGGCGAAGGGCCTCGACTGGCTTTGGCAGAACATTCTCCAGTCGATCATGCCGGTCACCGTGCTCGGTCTCTTCCAGGGGGCGGCGCTCGTGCGCTACGTGCGGGCGTCGGTGCTGGACGTCGTCAAGCTAGATTACGTGACGACGGCGCGCTCCAAAGGGATCGGCGAGCGCAAGGTGATCACGCGGCACGTGGTGCGGAACGCGTTGATCCCGGTTGTCACGCTGGTGGCGGTGCAACTGCCGATCGTCTTTGGCGGCGCCATCATCACCGAGCAGATCTTCCGGATCCCCGGGATGGGGTCGCTGCTGATCTCGTCGATTTTGTCGGACGACACGCCCGTCGTCATGGCGATAACCTTCGTGTACGCCGTGCTTGTCATCCTCTTCAATCTGATTGCCGATCTTCTCTATGCCTGGCTCGATCCCCGCATCTCTTACCGCTGACGGAGCGCAGGCGCTCCGCGCCCGGGAGACGGCCCTCGAGCCGCGCGTCTCGCTCAAGCTGCAGGCGTGGCGGCGCTTCCGCAAGCACAAGCTCGCGGTCGCCAGCGCCCTCGTCCTCGGGCTGATCGTATTCGGCATCGTCTTCGGTCCGCTGCTCTGGCCCCTCTCGATGAGCGAGATCGACTTCGGCGCGATATTGCAGGGTCCGAGTCTTGCGCATCCCTTCGGCACCGATGAGCTCGGTCAGGATCTTCTGGCCCGCATGATCTTCGGTGGCCGTATTTCGCTCGCCGTGGGCGTTGCCGCGATGGCGGTCGCGGTAGGCGTCGGCGTGACGGTCGGCGCGATCTCCGGAATGGCGAGCGGGCGGGTCGATGCCGCGCTCATGTGGGTGACCGATCTTTTCCTCGCGCTGCCGCAGCTCCCGCTTCTGCTCCTTCTGATCTACCTCTTCCGCGACGCGCTCCGCGCGGCTCTGGGAGAGGGCGGCGGGATTTTCGTGCTGATCGTCGTAGTGATCGGCGGCCTGCGCTGGATGTCTCTCGCACGGCTGGTCCGCGCGCAGTTCCTCTCGTTGCGCGAGAAGGAATTCGTGGAGGCCGCGCGCGCGCTCGGTGCGTCGCGCGCGCGGCTGATGGTGAAACACATCCTGCCCAACGCGCTCGGACCGGTGATCGTCGCGAGCACGATCGAGGTTGCAAACGCCATCATCACCGAGTCGACGCTTTCCTTCCTTGGTCTTGGTTTTCCGCCGGACTTTCCGACCTGGGGACGCATGCTGTATGACGCGCAGCAGTATCTGGACGTTGCGCCGCACTGGGCGCTCTTTCCGGGCTCCGCGATCTTCCTGACCGTGCTCTCCATCAATTTCATCGGGGACGGGCTGCGCGACGCGCTGGACCCGCGCAGGGTGGTTTAGGGCGTGCCCGGACCGACTGAACGGGCTTTCCGTTGTTTTCCCGAGCAGACCCGCACGCTTGCCGGAGCCGCTTGGGGTCGCTCCGAGATTCCGTCGAAGCGTGAGCCGGTCTAGGGCGGAACAGCCGCATGCCGGAATCGCTGCTGGAAATCCGGGACCTCAAGACGTGGTTCAAGACCGACGACGGCATTGTGCGCGCCGTGGATGGCGTGAGCATGGCGGTCGGCCGCGGCGAGACGCTGGCTGTTGTGGGCGAGTCCGGCTGCGGCAAGACCGTCACCGCGCGCAGCGTGCTCAAGCTGATCGATATGCCGCCCGGCCGCTTCGCGGGCGGGGAGATCATCTGGCGCGGGCGTGACCTCGTGCCGCTCGGCCCGAAGGAGATGGATCGGATCCGGGCCCGCGAAATCACCATGGTTTTCCAGGAGCCGATGACGGCGCTCAATCCTGTCTATCCGGTTGGCGAGCAGATCGCGGAAGCGGTGCGCGCGCATGAGAAGCTTTCCGCGAGGGCGGCGCTGGCGCGCGCCGTGCAGATGATGCGGCTGGTGCAGATCCCGAATCCGGAGCGGCGGGCTCGCGACTATCCGCACCAGTTTTCGGGGGGGATGCGGCAGCGGGTGGTCATTGCCATGGCGCTGGTGTGCGGACCGCAGCTGCTGATCGCAGACGAGCCAACCACTGCGCTGGACGTCACGATTCAAGCGCAAATTCTCGATCTGCTGAACGACATGAAGGCGCGCTTCGGCATGGCGATCATGCTGATCACCCACGCGATGGGCGTGGTGGCGGAGAATGCGGAGCGCGTGGTGGTGATGTATGCCGGCAAGGTGGTGGAGGATGCACCGGTCGGGGAGCTTTTCGCCAATCCGCGCCATCCTTACACGCAGGGATTGATCCGTGCGATCCCGCGCGTCGATGTGAAGGCGGAGCATCGGACGCGGCTGGCACAGATTCCCGGATCCGTGCCGAGTTTGCTGAACCCGCCGATGGGCTGCCGCTTTGCGGCGCGGTGCGCGTTCGCCACCGGCGCCTGCGTGGCCGAGGAGCCGCCGTTGCGGCGTGTCGGGCCCGATCACAAGGTGGCCTGCATCCTGTGACCGATCAATCTCCCCTGTTGTCCGTCCGTGACCTGAGGAAGCATTTCCCGGTCACTGGCGGGTTTTTCGTTCGTGAGATCGAGCGTGTGCGGGCCGTGGACGGCGTCAGCCTCGACATCGAGCGGGGTGAAACGCTCGGCCTGGTTGGCGAATCAGGCTGCGGCAAATCGACGACGGGCCGCTGCATCATGCGGCTGATCGAGCCGACGTCGGGCGAAATCCGGTTTCAAGGTCATGACGTGACGCGGTTGGAGGGCGAGGGCCTGCGGCGCCTCAGGCGCGACATGCAGATCATTTTCCAGGATCCGTTCGCGTCGCTCAATCCGCGGCATACTGTTGCGGGGATCATCGGGGAGGCGCTGATCATCCATCGCCTGGCGAAGACTCGCCGGCAAAGCGAGGATCGGATTGTCGAGCTGTTGGAGACGGTGGGGCTGCGTTCCGACCAACTCAACCGGTTCCCGCACGAGTTTTCCGGCGGCCAACGCCAGCGTATCGGCATCGCCCGCGCGCTTGCGGTGGAGCCGAAACTGATTGTCTGCGATGAGCCGGTTTCCGCGCTGGATGCCTCCGTTCAGGCGCAGGTGATCAACCTTCTGGAGGACCTGCAGGACAAATTCGGCCTGACGTATCTGTTCATTGCGCACGACCTATCGGTGGTCGAGCATATCAGCGACCGGGTCGCCGTGATGTATCTTGGCCGTGTGGTGGAGATCGCGACGGCGCGGGAACTTTATCAGAATCCGCGACATCCGTACACCGAGGCGCTGTTATCGGCGGTTCCGATTCCCGACCCCAATGTGAAGCGCCGGCGGATCGTGCTTGGGGGCGACGTGCCGAATCCGATCCGGCCACCGTCGGGGTGCCATTTCCGCACGCGATGCCCGCTGGCCGAACCGCGCTGTGCCGAGGTAGCGCCTGCACTGAGGGAAGGCGCGCCGGGGCACCTCGTGGCCTGCCACGTGCGCGGCTAGCCGACCCCTTCAGCCGCCGACCTTGGCGACCCCATGTTCCACCGCCAGGCGAACGGCCTCGGTAACCTCGGCTGCGCGCAGCCGATCGGCCTCGTCGGTCTCAGCCTGCACCCGGGCCATGATCTCTCGTGCAACCGCCCTTGCCTCATCCGTTGATACCGTGTCGGGAATCGATAGCGTGTCGATCGGGCCCACGAGAGTGCCGTTCCGGCGCGCGGGAATGCGGAGCGGATCCCGGTCCGACTCCCGGTAAACATCCACCAGCCCGCATTCGACCGCCGCGAGCTGCTCTGCCGGCCTTGTCGGTAACGGCCTGTCGGCGATGGCCTTGCGGGGGCGGGATGATGCCGATAGCTTCGCCGAAGCGGGTTGCGGTTGCCGGCGCCGCGACCGAGAAGTGGCGCACGGGGCCGGCAGCGGGGGCGGGCCGCCAGATTTCAGCATCGAGGCCGGACGGGGAATGCGCTAAAGGACTTTCATCGCGTTACGGTTGAATTTCCGGGAGTGTCGGGGGCGCCATGACATGGACGAACCGGGTCGTGTGGGAAGAAGGGATGTTCCTGCGCGCCCAGCACTTCCAGCAGCAGGACCGCTGGCTCGAGGCCGTACTGCGCGGGCGGGTGGGGCATTTGCGCGCGCACCCCTGGGGGCTTGCGGAGATGCAGCTCGACCGTGACCTGCTGGCGACGGGGCGGTTTGCGCTCGCCGCCGCCGCCGGCGTGTTCGATGACGGCACGCCCTTCCAGCTTCCCGGCGAGGCCGACCATCCGCCGCCGCTCGAGGTGCCGGAGGGGGCGCGCAATGCGCTGGTCTTTCTTGCCGTGCCGCTGCGCCAGCCGGGCGCGGTCGAGATCCGCAGCCAGGACGCCCTCTTGGCGCGCTACGAAGCGAAGGAGTTCGAGGCCTACGACACCCATTCCGCCTCGCCGCAGCCGGCGAGTTTGCGCGTTGCGCGGCTCGGGCTGCGCTACCTGATCGAGACGGAGGATCGGTCCGGCTATAGCTGCATCGGGCTGGCGCGGATCGTCGAGGTGGGAGCGGATCGCAGGGTGAGCCTTGACGAGCGGTGGATTCCGCCGGCGCTGGTGGCGGCGGCGGCGGCGCCGCTTGCCGGGCTCATCACGGAGCTTGCCGGGATGCTGAACCAGCGCGGCGAGGCGCTGGCCGGCCGGCTGACCCAGCCGGGCGCGCGCGGGGTGGCGGAGGTGGCCGACTTCCTGCTGCTGCAATCGGTGAACCGCTGGCAGAAACTTCTTTCGCACTGGGCGGATTCGGGGAACGTGCATCCGGAGGAGCTGTATGCGACGCTGCTGCAGATGGCCGGCGAATTCGCGACCTTCACGGAGGCCGGCCGACGGCCGAACGCCTATCCTGCCTATCGTCACGACGACCTGCAGCGAAGCTTTGCCCCGGTGGTGGCGGATCTGCGCCGCTCGCTCTCGGCGGTGATCGAGCAGACGGCGATTGCGATTCCGTTGCAGGAGCGCCGGCACGGCGTGCGCGTCGGCCCGATCGTCGATCGGGGCATTCTGCGGGCGTCGAGCTTCGTGCTGGCCGTGCAGTCGGACATGCCGACCGAGACGCTCAGGCGGCTCTTTCCCGCGCAGGTGAAGATCGGCGCGGTCGAGCAGATCCGCGAGCTTGTCAATGTGGCGCTGCCCGGCATCGCGGTCCGGGCGCTGCCGGTAGCGCCGCGGCAGATCCCGTTCTATGCAGGGGCGAGCTATTTCGAGCTCGACCGGAATTCGCCGCACTGGCAGCAGATGCAGAGTTCGGGCGGGTTCGCGATCCACGTCTCGGGCGACTTCCCGAATCTCCGGATCGAGCTGTGGGCCATTCGCGGCTGAGGGAGGAGATCCCGCGGTGAGCGACAATCCATTTTCGGAGCCGGACGACTCGGACCGTACCGTGATCCGGCCCGCTCCCGGCGGGCGGCCGGCGCGCCCGGCGTCCGAGCCGACCGGCTTGCCGCCGGCGCCCGAGGAAAAGGCGGCGCCCGCCTCGGGCCCCGAGCGGATCGCGGTCGGCAGCTCGGCACTGCTGGCGGCGGCCGCGCCTTTGCTCCAGCTCCTGAGCCGGCTGCGCAACACGCTTTCCCAGCCCGATCCGGCCGAGCTGCTTGCGCGCACCGTGCGCGAGGTGCAGGGCTTTGAGCAGGCGGCGCGCGGTCAGGGGGTGCCGATCGAGCTGCTCCGGCCGGCGCATTACGCGCTTTGCGCCAGCATCGACGACGTCGTGCTCAACACCCCCTGGGGCAGCCAGGGCGCCTGGGCGCGGCGCTCGCTCGTCTCGACCTTCCACCAGGAGGTGCAGAGCGGCGAGCGGTTCTTCGAGTTGCTGGCGCAGATCCGCCAGAATCCCGGCCGGTTTCTGCCGGTGCTCGAACTCATGTATCTCTGCCTTTCGCTCGGCTTCATGGGGCGCTACCGGCTTTCCGCGCGCGGCCCGGGCGAGCTCGAGCGGCTGCGCGAGGAGACCTATGCGGTGCTTGCGCGCAGCCGCGCGGCAGCGCCGGTGGAGCTTTCGCCGCACTGGCGGGGCGTGACGCTGCCCTACCGTCCGCAGCGCACGGTCGTGCCGGTGTGGGTGGCGGGGGTCGCGGGGCTCGCGGTGATTGCCGGGCTCTGGTTCTGGACCGCGCGCGCGCTCAACGCCGCCTCCGATGGGGTGTTTGCCAAGGCACTGGCGGTGCCGCCGCCGGCGATGCCCGCGATCCTGCGTGCCGCCCCGGTCAAGCCGCCGCCTCCGCCGCCGCCTCCCGCGGTGCCGGGCATCCTCGAGACGCTGCGCGGCTTCCTTGCCCCGGAGATCAAGGCGGGGCTCGTGGAGGTGCTGGGCACCGAACAGGCGCCGATCGTGCGGATCGAGAACGAGGGGATGTTCGCCTCGGGGAGTGCCGTGGTGAGCAGCCGGTTCGTGCCCCTCCTTGAGCGGATCGGCTCGGAGCTCAAGGTCAATCCGGGCCGGGTCGAGGTGCGCGGCTACACCGACAGCGAGCCGATCCACACCGTCGAGTTTCCCTCCAACTACCAGCTCTCGAAGGCGCGGGCCGCGGCGGCGGCGGCGATTCTCGCCCGCACCATCGGCAATCCGGCGCGCATGACGGTTGAGGGGCTGGCGGATGCGGATCCGATCGCTCCGAACACGACCGCCGCCGGGCGGGCGAAGAACCGGCGGATCGAGATCGTGCTGATCCGGCAAGGCTGAGGGCGACACCATGGCATCGCTGATCGGGGTCCTCGGCTCGCGGTGGTTGCTGAGCGCGCTCGGCGCCCTGCTGTTCGCGCTCCTCGTCTGGTTCTTCGGCCCGCTGCTCGCGCTGTTGCACGGGGTTCTGGTGCGCGCGGCGATCGTGCTTGCGATCGTGCTCGTCTGGCTGGCCGTCAATCTCTGGATCGAGCGGCGGGGGCGGAAGAAGGATGCCGCGCTGGAGAAGGGCGTGGCGGCGGAGGCGAAGATCGACGCGACGGCCGCGGCCTCCGCCGAGGAGGTGGCCCAACTCAAGGAAAAACTCGGCCACGCGCTCCGGCTGCTGCGCCGGGCGCGCGGGCGGCGCGGCTATCTCTACGAGCAGCCCTGGTACGTCATCATCGGGCCGCCGGGCGCGGGCAAGACCACCGCACTTCTCAATTCGGGCCTGAAGTTCCCGCTCGCCGCGGAGATGGGCGAAGGGGCGCTCGGGGGCGTGGGCGGGACGCGGCTTTGCGAATGGTGGTTCACCGAGCAGGCGGTGCTGATCGACACCGCCGGGCGCTATACCACGCAGGATTCGGACGCCGCGGTGGATCGGGCGGGGTGGGATTCCTTTCTCGATCTCCTCAAGCGGACGCGCGCCCGGCAGGCCCTGAACGGCGTGATGGTGGCGATCGCGGTCCCCGACATCGCCGGCCCGGAGCCTGAGCGGCTGGCGCACGCGCGCGCGATCCGCAGGCGGATCAAGGAGATCACGGAACGGCTCGGGCTCAGCGTGCCGGTCTACGCGCTGTTCACCAAGGCGGACCTGCTGGCGGGCTTCACCGAGTTCTTCGATGATCTCGACCGGGAGAAGCGGGCGCAGGTCTGGGGCACGACCTTCCCGCCCCAGGCGAGCGCGGGAGGGGCTTTGGCGCGCTTCCGCGAGGCGTTTGCGGGGCTTATTGAGCGGCTGAACGGGCGGCTCTTCGAGCGGCTGCAGGCAGAGCGGAGCCCGGAGCGGCGGGCGCTGATCGCCGGATTTCCGGCGCAGGTTGCGAGCCTCGGCGAGCCGATCGAGGGCTTCCTCGAGGTGGCGTTCGGCGGCTCGAGGCTCGATCCGGCGCCCTTCCTGCGCGGGGTTTATTTCACCTCCGGAACGCAGGAGGGCACGCCGATCGATCGCCTGACCGGGGCGCTGGCGCGCGCCTTCGGGGTTGACCAGCGGCGGGCGCCGAGCCTTCGGCCGGAGCGGGGGCGGAGCTACTTCCTTGGCCGGCTGCTTCGGGACGTCATTTTCAACGAGGCGATGCTGGGGGCGACCGATCCGGCGACGCGGCGGCGGCGGCTCTTTCTGCGCGCCGGCGCGTTCGCGGCGATCGGGCTGGCCGTTGTTGGGCTCGGTTGGGTCTTCTTCTCGAGCCGTGCGGCGAACGAGGCGGCGATCGGGCGGAGTGCGGCGGCGATCGCCGCCTATGACAAAGCGGCGGCGGCGCAAAAGCTCGATCCGGTGGCGGGGGGGAATCTTCCGGCCATCGCGCCTCTGCTCGACCAGGCGCGGGAGCTTCCCTTCGGCTATGCCGCGCGCCAAGCGGCGCACGGCACGCCTCTGATCGGGGCGTTCGGCCTTTCGCAGAGCGGCAAGCTCGCCACTGCGGCGGAGCTGGTTTACCGGCACGCGCTCGAGCGGATCCTTTTGCCGCGGCTTCTCTACCGCCTCGAGACGGAGATGCGCGGCAGCCTCGAGCGGCCCGACTTCCTTTATCAGGCGACGCGCGTCTATTTGATGCTCGGCAACCAGGGGCCGCTTGATCCGGCACTCGTGCATGCCTGGATGGCGCTCGACTGGGAGAGCCAATATCCGGGGCCGGCGCTGGCGCCCATGCGCGCCGATCTTCTTGCGCATCTTGATGCATTGCTCGCCGGGCCGCTGCCCAGTGTGCCGCTCGACGGGCCGCTGGTGGCCGCGGCGCGAATCGCCTTCAGCCGCGTGCCGCTTGCCGAGCGGGTCTATTCGCGCATCCGCCCCTCGGCCGCGGCGGCCGCGGTGCCGGCCTGGACGCCGGCGGCGGCGCTTGGCGCGGCGGGGCAGCTTCTGTTCCGCCGTAGTTCCGGCAAACCGCTCACGGCGGGGATCCCGGGTTTCTTCACCGTGGCGGGGTTTCATTCCGTGCTCCTGCCCGCGCTCGGCAACGTGACGAAAGAGGTGGCGAGCGAGAGCTGGGTGCTGGGACGGAACGAGACGGTCAGCCCGGCGAGTCCCGAATTGCGCTCGCTGGAAGCGGATGTGATCCACCTCTACGAGGACGACTATGCGCGTCAGTGGGACGGCATGCTCGCCGATCTCGATCTGGCGCCGAGCGGCTTTGCGAACCTGCCGCAGGCGGTGACGACGCTGAACCTCCTCTCTTCGCCGCAATCGCCGATGCTGGCTCTCCTCAAGAGCATTGCCAGGGAGCTCGATCTCTCCGCCGTGCCGGCGCCGGCGGGCGGAGCGGGGGCGGCTCTGGCGGGCAAGACGAAGGCGGCGGCGCCCGGCAAGGGGGCGGCGCAATTGCAGGGGCTGTTCGCCGCTCCGGGCAAGGCGGCCGCTCCGCCCGGCAGCGAGATCGCGGCGCACTACAAGGCGCTCATCGATTACGTGGGCAACGGGACGGGCGCGCCAGTGGGGGCGACGTTGCAGCTTCTTGCCCAGGTGCAGCAGCAGCTGGCGGCGCTCTCACAGAGCCAGGGGGCGGGCGGGCCGCCGGCCGCGCTTGCGGGCGGCGATCCCGAGCAGCTTCTAGCGGGGGAGGCGGCGCGTGATCCGGCGCCGGTTTCGCGCTGGCTCGGGGCGATCGTGACGGCGGCAAATGGATTGCGCGGCGTGGCGAGCGGGCAGCAGGTGAAAGCGGGGTTCAACGGGCCAGGCGGGCCCGGCCAGTTCTGCCAGGCTGCGGTGAACGGGCGCTATCCCTTCTTCGCCGGCTCTTCGGAGGATATCCCGCTCGCCGATTTCGGCCGGATCTTTGCGCCGGGCGGGCTGCTCGACAGCTTCTTCAACACGCAGGTCATTCCCTATGTCGATACCGCCTCGGCCACCTGGCGGCCCAAGGCGCTGAACGGGGTCGCCGCGCCGTTCTCGGCCGGGGACATCGCCGAGTTCCAGCGCGCGTCGGTGATCCGCAATCTTTTCTTTGCCGCCGGCGGGACGCAGCCCGCGGTGAGCTTCACCATCACGCCGGTTTCGCTGGATGACCGCACGCAGCGGGTGACGCTCTCGCTCGGGGCGACCACGGTCTCGTATGCGCACGGTCCCCCGCAGTCGACCGCGGTGACCTGGCCGGGGCCGAACGGGATGGACCGAGTGCGGCTTGCCTTCGATCCGGCGCCGCACGGAACGTCGGGAGTGTTGCAGGCGACGGGGCCGTGGGCGCTGTTCCGGCTGTTCGGGCAGGGCATCCTCCGCCAGGAGGGAGCGCCGGAGCGGTTCACGCTGACGTTCGAGCTGGGCGGGCGGAAGGTGCAGTATGCTATCCGCGCCGCCTCGGTGTTTAATCCGTTTTCGCCCGGTGTGCTGCAGGCCTTCCGGTGTCCCGGGGTGAAGTGATCCCGCCCGCGCCTTCGGGTGCGGCGAGCGGATTTTTCGGCAAGCTTCCGGCGCGCGGGGACTTCGTGCGGGCGGGACTTCCCGGCGTTTTCGTGACCGCCTGGGACGGCTGGGCGGCGAGCGCGCTGGCCGGCAGCCGGGAGGTCATGGGCGAGGAGTGGGTTCCCGCCTGGCTGGAGGCGCCGGTCTGGCGCTTCGCGCTCTCCGGGGGGCTGTGCGGGCCGGAGACGGCGGTCGGGCTCCTCATGGCGAGCGTCGATCGCGCGGGGCGGTACTTTCCGCTCTGCTTCGCGAGACTCGCTCCGGGGCTTGCGCCGGCGGCGGCGGCGGCGGCGGCGGAGGCCTGGCTTGCCGCGGCGGAGGCGGCGGGGCTGGCGGCACTGGCCGAGGATCTTTCGCCCGAGGCGGTTGCGGCGCGGCTGCAGTGCCCGCTGCCTTCCGGCCGGGTCCCGCTGCCGCCTCCGCTCCTGCTGGCGGCGGAAGGCGAGGGGCTTTGGTGGACGGCGGGGGCACCGCGCGTGCCGGCCGGCGGCTTTGCGCTCGGTGGGCTGCCCGATCCCAGGCGGTTTGCGGGGATGCTCGATGCGCGGTTCGAGGCGGCCGGCGGAGGGGGTGGGTGAGCCGCTTCCGCTTCCGCTCCTGGGCGGCGACGCACCCGGGGGCGCGGCGCGCACTGAACGAGGACAGTTTCGTCGATCTTCCCGGCCTTGGCCTCTGGGCCGTGGCGGACGGGGCGGGCGGGCACGAGGCGGGCGAGGTTGCCGCGGTGATGATCGCCGAGGCGCTGGGGGCGATCCCGGTTGATCTTCCGGCGGCGGCGCTGCTTGCCGAAGTGCGCCAGCGCATCGCCGCGACACACCTGGCACTTCGTGCCGAGGCGGCGCGGCGGGGGCCGCGGGCGGTGATCGCGGCGACAGTCGTGGTGCTGTTGGCGCGGAACGAGCACTTCGCATGTCTCTGGGCGGGTGACGCGCGCGCCTACCTGCTGCGCGGCGGTGCGCTCTCGCAGATCACGCACGACCACAGCCTGGTGCAGGAGCTGGTCGATGCCGGGGCGATCAGCGCGGCGGAGGCCGAGGGACATCCGCGCGCCAATATCGTGACCCGGGCGGTGGGGGCAGATCTCGATGATTTCGAACTCGACAAGACGACCGGTGCCCTGGTGGCCGGGGACCGGTTCCTGCTTTGCAGCGACGGGGTTTCGAAGTGCCTGGCCGAAGGCGAGCTGGTGGCGCTGCTCGGCGCGCCGGAGGGTGTGCCGCCGACCGAGCTTCTGCTCGCCGCGGCGCTGGCGCGTGAGGCCGCGGACAACATCACCGCCGTGACGGTGGAAGTGCTGCCGGCGGGCTGACCCGGCTGGTCCCGGGGAGAAACGGCCGCGCTGCCGAGCCGGCGTGATTTCGGTCCGAAGCGGATCGCATTTGCCTGAAATCGCCGGACGGTCCCGAAGGTCCGAGGGGGGCGCATGCTTCCGTTGGGGCAAACGACGGAGCGGTTTCGGGCCGACTGAGACCGTCTTAAGGTGACAGGGCGTCGCAACAAAGGGAGGTTTACTTGCTGACACGCCGCACGCTTCTGGCCGCAGGTGCTGCCGCCGCGGCCGAGCCGCTGGTCCCGCGGGAGGGGGTTGCCGCCACACCCCAGGGCATCGTGGTGATGGCCAAGCAGATCGATGACATCGTCTCCTTCGATCCCGCTCAGTCCTACGAGTTCACCGACAACGAGGTGGACGGCAACCTCTACCGCAAACTCGTGGTGCCGGATCCGAGGGATGCGAGCGCGATCGCGCCGGACCTTGCCACGCACTGGGCGGTTTCCGCGGACGGGCGGAGGCTCACGTTCCACCTGAGGAAGGACGGGCGTTTCGCCTCCGGCCAGCCGGTGACGGCGGGGGATGCGGAATTCTCGCTGCATCGGGTGGTCACGCTCAATCTGACGCCGGGTTTCATCATCACGCAGTTCGGTTTCACCAAGGACAACGTGGCGGAGCTGATCCGTGCGACCGACCCGCACACGCTGGTGATGCAGTTACCTGAGGCGGCGGCGACGAGCTTCGTGCTGCACTGCCTCTCGGCCAATGTCGGCGGAATCGTCGAAAAGGCGGCGGCGCTCGCGCATCAGGAGAACGGCGATCTCGGGAATCACTGGCTGAGCAGTCACTCGGCCGGCGCCGGAGCGTACCAGCTCACCTCCTGGGCGGCCAACGACCATGTCATTGTGGACGCCAATCCGCACTCCGGGATTCCGACCGCCGAGAAGCGGATCGTTATCCGTCATGTGAAGGATCCGGCGACGCAGCTTCTCATGCTGCGCCGGGGCGATGCCGACATCGCCCGAGACCTGACCTCGGATCTTCTGAAGTCGATTGCCGGGGATGCGCAATTCCACAGCGTCTCGGCACCGCAGCTTACCTCGATGTACGTGGCCGCGAACCAGGATGTGCCGGCGCTCGCCAAGCCGGAGGTGCACCAGGCGATCAAGTGGGCGATCGGCTACGAGGCGATCGCCCGCAACATCACGCCCGGCACCTGGGCGGTCGATCAGTCTTTCCTGCCGGCAGGCCTGCTCGGCGCACTCACCACCAATCCGTTCCACAAGGATACCGCCAAAGCCAAGGGGTTGATGGCGCAGGCGGGGTATCCGAACGGGTTCTCTTGCACCATGGACTACGTCGCCGCGCATCCCTATTCGGACATTGCCGAGGCGCTGCAGGCGGATCTCGGGGCGATCGGCATCAAGGTCTCGCTCCTGCCGGGAACGCAGAAGCAGGTCATCACCAAGATGCGCGCGCGCAAGCATCAGCTCATCCTGCTGTACTGGGGCTCGGACTATTTCGATCCCAATTCCAACGCGCAGGCCTTCTGCGCCGACCCGAACGACGGCAACGACAGCCCGCTCAAGATCATTGCCTGGCGCTGCCATTTCCAGAACAAGCAGCTGACGGCCGAGGCCTTTGCTGCGGGGCGGGAGCTGGATACCGCCAAGCGCGTCGCGCTCTACGAGAAGATGCAGCGGCAGTTCTGGGATACGGCGCCGATCGCCTTCATGCTGCAGAAGAACGCGGTCGCGGTGCTGCGCAGGAACGTGAGCGGGTTCGTCATGGGCGCCGAGTCCGACTTCACGCGCTATAACGAGATCCGCAAGACCTAGGCTGCCGGCGTGGCGGCGGCCAGGGCGCCTGCCGGCCGGCGCCTCCCTGCCGCAGGGCCCCTACCCGCGTCGATCGGAACGTGGTTAAATGGTGGGCCTCGAGGCAAGCAATACAGGGAGAGCAAAATGCTGACACGTCGCGCGCTTCTGGCATCCGGCGCTGCCGCTTGGGCGGCGCCGCTGGTGGCCGGCGAGGCCGTCGCGGCCACGCCCAAGGACGTCATCGTGATGGCCAAGGAGATCGACGACATCATCTCCTTCGACCCGGCCCAGTCCTACGAATTCTCCGATACCGAGGTGGACGCCAACGTCTATCGCAAGCTGGTTTCGCCCAACCTCAAGGAGCTCAGCAAGATCGGACCGGATCTCGCCACCCACTGGGAAGTTTCGGCCGACGGCAAGACCTTTACCTTCCACCTCACAAAGGATGCGCACTTCGCTTCCGGCAAGCCGGTCACAGCGGCGGATGCGGAGTTCTCGCTGCGCCGCGTCGTCACCCTGAACCTCACGCCCGGCTTCATCGTCACCCAGTTCGGCTTCACCAAGGACAATGTCGACCAGCTGGTCCGCGCCACCGATCCGCACACTCTGGTGGTGGAGCTGCCGAAGGCGGCGGCGACGAGCTTCGTGCTCTATTGCCTCTCGGCCAATGTCGGCGGCATTGTCGACAAGGCGACGGTGCTGGCCCACCAGGAGAAGGGAGATCTCGGCAATCACTGGCTGACCAGCCACTCCGCCGGCGCGGGCCCGTACCAGCTCACCTCGTGGGCGGCCAACGACCACGTGATCATCGATGCCAATCTGCATTCGGGGATTCCGGTCGCGACGAAGCGCATCTTCATCCGCCACGTCAAGGATCCGGCGACGCAGCTTCTGATGCTCCGCCGCGGCGATGCCGACATCGCCCGCGACCTCACGACCGACCTCCTGAAAACCGCGGCCAGTGACAAGAATCTCTACCGCATCACCACTCCCTCGACCGACCAGATGTATCTCGCCGGCAATGAGGCCTATGCGCCGTTCAGGAAGAGCGGCGTCCGCCAGGCGCTCAAATGGGCGATCGACTACACGGGGATCCAGAAGAACATCACGCCCGATACCTACATCGTGAACCAGGCGTTCGAGCCGACGATGATTCTGGGTGCGCTCGACGAAACCCCCTTCCACAAGGACCCGGCCAAAGCCAAGGCGTTGCTCGCAGAGGCCGGCTATGCGGACGGCTTCACCGCCACGCTCGACCATTTCGCCGAGAACCCCTATTCCCATATCGCTCAGGCCGTCCAGGCGGATCTCGGGGCGATCGGCATCAAGGTCTCGCTCCTTCCGGGCACGCGCAAGCAGGTCTTCACCAAGATGCGGGCGCGCAAGCACCAGCTCATCATTTCCGAATGGTACCCGGACTATTTCGACCCCAATTCCAATGCCCAGGCCTTCAACGCCAACCCCGATGATTCCGACAACAGTCCCCTCAAGATCATCGCCTGGCGCTGCCATTTCCAGAACAAGGAGCTGACGGCAGAGGTGACGGAGGCCGCCCGGGAGCTCGACACCGCCAAGCGCATCGCGCTCTATCACAAGATGCAGCGGCAGGCCTGGGCCACCTCGCCGATCGCCTTCATGCTGCAGCAGAATGCGATCGCGGTGCTGCGCAAGAACGTCACTGGGTTCCTGCTCGGCGCGCAGTCCGACTTCACGCGCTACGGGGAGATCCGCAAGGCGTGAGCTGGGGGCGCGGTGCGCGGCGGCTCCGCGCCCTCTCGGCCGGAGCCGCCAGCATCCCGGTTACGCTGTTCGGGCTGATCCTTGTCACTTTCTTCATCGGGCGCGTGATGCCGATCGATCCGGTGGTGGCAATCGCCGGCGATCACGCACCCCCCTCGGTGGTTGCGCATATCCGGCAGGAGCTTGGCCTCGACAAGCCGCTGCCGGTGCAGTTCCTGATCTATCTCCGCCGTCTCGCCGCGGGCAACCTTGGCCATTCGGTGATGACGAGCCACGCCGTCACGTCCGATATCCTGCATTTCTTTCCGCGCACCTTTGAGCTTGCCACCGCCGCCATCATCCTGGCCGTGCTCGTCGGCGTGCCGGCCGGGGTGCTCGCCGCCGCCAGGCCGGGCTCGCGCTTCGATCATCTCGTGCGCGTGGTCAGCCTTTCCGGCCAGTCGATCCCGGTGTTCGTGCTCGGGCTTCTCTTCCTGCTTGTGCTTTATGTGAAGCTCGGCTGGCTGCCCGGCTCCGGCCAGATCGGCGTTGCCTACGAGGGGATCGTGCCGCGCATCACCGGGATGCTGGTGGTGGACGCGGCGCTCTCCGGGAATTGGGGCGCCTTCCAGAGTGCGTTTGCCCACCTTATCCAGCCGGCGCTCGTGCTCGCGCTCTACAGCCTTGCCTACATCACACGCATGACGCGCGCCTTCATGCTCGATGCGTTGGGCTCCGAGTACATCATCACGGCGCGCGCCAAGGGGGTGCCGGAGCGTCTGGTGTTGTGGCGGCATGCCTTCGGCAACATCTCGGTCGGCCTGGTGACGGTGCTGGCCCTTGCCTATGCGAGCCTGCTCGAGGGTGCGGTTCTGACCGAGACGGTGTTCAGCTGGCCGGGGCTCGGGCTCTACCTGACAACTTCGCTCCTCAACGCCGACATGAGCGCCGTGCTCGGGGCGACGCTGGTGATCGGCTGCGTCTATGTCGGTCTCAACCTGCTGGCAGACCTCGCCTACAGGCTGCTCGATCCGCGCGTGCAATGAACGAGGGAACGAAGCCCCTGGTTGTCGAGGCGGCGCGGGCACTTTCCTGGCGTGACTGGCTGCTTTCCGAGACCCCGACCTCGCGGCGGCAGACCGCCTGGGCCGAGTTCTATCGCGGCTGGCGGCGGTTCGCGGCGAACCACCTGGCGCTCGGCGGCCTGATTGTCGTGCTGCTGCTGGTCCTGCTTTCGCTCGCGGCCCCCCTGATCGCGCCGTACAATCCCTATGCGCAGGACCTCGGCGATCGGCTTGCGGCGCCCTCGGCGGCGCATTGGTTCGGCACGGACGGGCTCGGGCGGGACGTGCTCTCGCGGCTCCTCTATGGCGGGCGGATCACGCTCGGCATGGTGCTCGCGGTGGTGGCGCTGGTCGCGCCGTTCGGCCTTCTGGTCGGTTGCGTCGCGGGCTACCTCGGCGGCTTCGCCGACCGCATACTGATGCGGCTCACCGACATCTTTCTCGCCTTTCCGCGGCTGATCCTGGCGCTGGCCTTCGTGGCTGCGCTCAAGCCCGGGATCGAGAGCGCGGTGATTGCGATCGCGCTCACTTCCTGGCCGCCCTATGCGCGGCTCGCGCGGGCAGATGCGCTCACGGTGCGCAACGCCGATTTCATCGCCGCCATTCGCCTCACCGGCGCGGGCAACGGGCGCATCATCCTCCGCCACATCGTCCCGCTCGCGCTTTCGAGCGTCATCGTGCGTGTCAGCCTCGACATGGCCGGGATCATCCTCACGGCAGCGGGCTTGGGCTTTCTCGGCATGGGCGCGCAGCCGCCGGCGGCGGAGTGGGGCACGATGATCGCCACCTCGCGCGACTATATCCTGCAGCAATGGTGGGTGCCGACCGCGCCGGGCATTGCCATCTTCGCCGCGGCGCTTGCCTTCAACCTGCTCGGTGACGGCCTGCGCGACGTGCTCGATCCGAAGGCTCGCTGAGACATGCGGGTCGAGGTCGAGGACCTGCATATCGGCTTTCCAGGTCCGCGCGGGCTTGTGCCTGCGGTGCGCGGTGTCTCGCTGGCGATGGGGGCGGAGAAGGTCGGCATCGTCGGTGAATCGGGGTCGGGAAAGTCCCTCACTGCGCGCGCGATTCTGCGCCTGACGCCACCCGAGGCGGTGGTGCGGGCTCGCCGGCTTCTCTTCGACGGCATCGATCTGATGAGCGCACCGGCGCGCGTGCTCGGTGCGATCCGCGGCCGGCGCGCCGGGCTTGTGTTGCAGGACCCGAAATTCGCGCTCAATCCGGTGATGACCGCGGGGGAGCAGATCGCTGAGCCGCTCAGGCTGCACAAGCGCCTCTCGCGCCGGGCGTCACACGCCGCCGCGGTCGATCTGATGGGCCAGGTACTGATCCGCGATCCGGCACGCATTGCCGGGCGCTATCCGCACGAGCTTTCGGGCGGGATGGGCCAGCGGGTGATGATCGCGATGATGCTGGCCGCCGATCCCGAACTGCTGATCGCGGACGAGCCGACGAGCGCGCTCGATGCGACCGTGCAGGCGGAGATCCTGCGCCTGATCGAAGATCTCGTTTCGCGGCGCGGCATGGGGCTGATCCTGATCAGCCATGACCTGCCGCTTGTCTCGCATTTCTGCGACCGCATTTTCGTCATGTATGCCGGGCGGGTGGTCGAGACGCTGCGCGCCACTGATCTCGCGCAAAGCCGCCATCCCTACACGCAAGGCCTGCTCGCCTGCCTGCCGAGCCTCAAGCGGCCGCGCGCGAGGCTTTCCGTGCTGGCGCGGGATCCGGCCTGGGAGGCGGATCGGGCCTGGGAGGCTGCGTGATCGCCGTCGAGGGCCTCGGAATCCGCTTCGGGCGTGAGGAGGTGGTCAAGGGTGTGTCATTCGCGGTGGCGAAGGGGACCAATTTCGGCATCGTCGGGGAATCGGGCTCGGGAAAGTCGAGCATCCTGCGCGCGATCGCGGGGCTCAACCGCGACTGGCAGGGGCGCATTCTGCTCGAGGGAACAGCGCTCGGCCGGCAACGCACGCGGGCCTTTTTCCGCCGCGTGCAGATGGTGTTCCAGGATCCCTACGGCTCTTTGCATCCGCGCCAGACGATCGACCGCCAGCTTGCCGAACCGCTGATCGTGCACGGCATCGAGGGCATCGATGCGCGCGTGCCACGCGCGCTCGAGGAGGTTTCGCTCTCGGCCCAGCTCCGCTTCCGCTACCCGCACCAGCTTTCGGGCGGCCAGCGCCAGCGCGTGGCGATCGCGCGCGCGCTGATCGCAGGGCCGGAAGTGCTGCTGCTCGACGAGCCGACCAGCGCGCTCGACGTTTCGGTGCAGGCCGAGATGCTCAATCTGCTCTCGGATCTGCAGGCGGCGCGCGGGCTCACATACATTCTGGTCAGCCACAACCTCGCCGTTGTCGCGCATCTCTGCCCGGTGATCGGGGTGATGCAGGCGGGCGAGATGGTCGAGACGCTCTGTGTGCAAGACCTGCGCGCCGGAAGGGTCGCGCATCCCCATACGGCTGCCTTGCGTGCGCTTTCCGTTGAGCTCGAGGAAGCCTGACCGCCGGACCGGGGCTCGATTTCCCGGTCCGCGGCGGCCCGTTCGGGCTCAGCCGTTCAGCTTCAGCTTGGCAAGGTCATACGTCGTGCTGGCGGGATTGCCGCTCTCGTCCACATTGAGGGCGGTGTATTTGATTTCCACCTTGGTGAAGTTGAGCGAAAGGGACTCGCTCGGGCGGTCCCCGCCGCTACTGACCGAATAGCCGCTCACCGCCGTATTCGTCAGGATGTAGCGAAGAAACTCCTTCACCTCGTTCTTTCCGGTGGTCACGTATGCGATCTCGACCTTCGTGTTCATTGCGCCGCCGAGCGCGTCCTCGAGGAGTTTGTTGGTCGCGACGTCCATTTCCTTCGTGACCGTGATCTCCGAAACGGACGGATGCGATGCCTCACGGTCTTCCGAGGTGCCCATGGGCGAACTGATGCCGCGCCCGACGCCCCACTGGAACGAGTTGACCTGGATCCACTTGTCGTAGCCTACTGTTTCTACGTTGCCGTCGATGCTGCCGTACTTCATGTAGAGAGCCATGCAAACCTCCTGACTGTGCTGCTGCGACGAAGCCTTAGTGCACCTGGTAGCGGAACGACCCGGACGGGTCCATTCCGACGGACACCCGGCTGACCGGGTTGCCCGCAGCCAATCGCGCGAGGATCTCCGCCGAAAGCTCCGGGAGAAGCGTGCGCGAGAGGATGTTTTCGACGTTGCGCGCGCCGGAGGAGCTTTCCGTGCAACGTGCGGCGATCGTCTCGACCAGCGCCGGTTCGTAGGCGAACTCGGCGCGGTAGGAATCGTGGACACGGCGGCGGATACGCTCGAGCTGGAGCCCCGTGATCTGGCGGATGATGTCCTCGGAGAGCGGGAAATAGGGCACGAGTGTGACGCGGCCGAGGAAGGCGGGCCGGAAATGCTTCATCAGTTCCGGGCGCAGCGCCTCGCCGAGCCCCGCGGCGTCGGGCGCGGTCTCGGGGTCGGCGAACAGCTTGGTGATAAGGTCCGTGCCGGCGTTCGAGGTCATGATGATGACGGTGTTCTTGAAGTCGATGTCGCGGCCTTCGCCATCTTTCATCATGCCCTTGTCGAACACCTGGAAGAAGATGTCCTGCACGCCCGGATGCGCCTTCTCCATCTCGTCGAGCAGGATCACCGAATAAGGGCGCCGACGCACCGCCTCGGTGAGGATGCCACCCTCGCCGTAGCCGACATACCCGGGCGGGCTGCCCATCAGGAGGCTCACTTTGTGCTCCTCCTTGAACTCGCTCATGTTGATGACGGTGATGTTCTGCTCTCCGCCGTAGAGGAGATCGGCGAGCGCCAGTGCGGTTTCGGTCTTGCCGACGCCGGAGGTGCCGACCATGAGGAAGACGCCGATCGGCTTCCTCGGATCGGTGAGCTTGGCGCGCGAGGTGCGGATTGCCTGGGCCACCGCCTCGAGCGCATGTGGCTGGCCGACGATGCGCCGGCCCATTGCCTCGCTCAGGTTGAGGACGGTGCGGATCTCGTCGGACTGCATGCGGCCGGCCGGGATGCCGGTCCAGCCTTCGACGATTTCGGCGATCGCCTGGCCATCGACGACCGGGAAGATCAGCGGCTGCTCACCCTGCAGCGTCTTCAGGGCCGCGTTGTCCTCGGCGAGTTTGCGGCGCAGAGCGTCCTTGTCCTCCGTGTTTGCCGGATCCTCGATCGCGGCGCGCGTGGCGGCGATCGCGGCCGCAAGCTTTTTTTCCTCTTCCCAACGCGCCTCGAGCGATTTCAGCTCCTCCTCGGCCTTTTGTCGTTCCTCCTGAAGTTCGTTTCGGCGCTGACCGTGCTCGGCGCCGGCGGCGATCTCGCGATCGAGGATGCCGAGCTCGGTGTCGATCAGCCAGATGCGGCGGCGGCGATCCTCGATCGGGGCGGGAATGGCGGACTGGCTCATGGCCACGCGCGCGCAGGCGGTGTCGAGCAAGGAGACGGCCTTGTCGGGAAGCTGGCGGCTTGGGATGAAGCGGGCCGAGAGCCTGACCGCCTCCGTCACTGCCTCGTCGAGGATGCGGACCTTGTGGTGCGCCTCAAGAGTGTCGACCAGCCCGCGGATCATGGCGATGGCAATCGGTTCGGACGGTTCCTCGACCTTGACCACCTGGAAGCGGCGGGAGAGGGCGGCGTCTTTCTCGAAGTATTTTTTGTATTCGGCCCAGGTGGTGGCGGCGATGGTGCGCAGTTCGCCGCGTGCGAGCGCGGGCTTGAGCAGGTTGGCCGCGTCGTTCTGACCGGCCTGCCCGCCGGCGCCGATCATGGTGTGGGCTTCGTCGATGAAGAGGATGATCGGCTTCGGGCTGGCTTTGGTCTCTTCGATAACGTTCTTCAAACGATTTTCGAACTCTCCTTTGACGCCAGCGCCGGCCTGCAACAGGCCGAGATCGAGCGTGCGCACGACGACGTCCTTGAGGGCGGGCGGCACGTCCCCTTCGGCGATGCGCGCGGCGAAGCCCTCGACGACCGCCGTTTTGCCGACGCCGGCCTCACCCGTCAGGATCGGGTTGTTCTGCCGCCGCCTGGTCAGGATATCGACGAGCTGGCGGATCTCTGTATCACGGCCGAGGATGGGGTCGATTTTTCCTGACTTTGCGCGTGCCGTGAGGTCGATCGTGAACTGATCGAGTGCCGCCGAACCGCCCGGCCGCGCCATGCCGGGCTCGGCTGCCGCCGCGGCTGCGCCATTCGCTGTCGGGGGTGCGGTGGCTTCGCTCGAGCCCGCGGTGACGGCCTGGAAGTCGCGCTTGAGAAGATCCGGTGAAATCTTGAGCAATTGGCTCGAGGCCGCGCGCCCGCGCTGGGCGAGCGTCTCGTCGGCAAGCAGGGCCCAGAGCAGATGGCCGGAGCGGATGCGGGGGAAGCCCTGTTCGAGCGAGGCGAGCAGCCAGGCCTGCTTCGCGAGCTCGACGATGTCGGGCGAAAGACCGGGAGCGCGTGCATTCCCGGTTTTCAGCCGGTCGAGGCCGCGATTGAGGTCGGTGATGAGGCGGCCGGCATCGGCCTCATAATGGCGCAGGATGGCGGCAAGATCGTTGTCGGTGGCCTCGGCAAGCTTGAGCAGCCAATGCTCGATCTCGACATTGTAATGGCTGCGCGAGAGGGTCAGCCCGGCCGCCGCTTCGAGCGCGCGGCGAGAGGGGTCGTTGAGGTGGGCGACCAGGGACTTGAGATCGATCGCGGCCATCCGTCTCCTCCTACGAGCGGCCCCGATGCAGGGACTGGCGCCCGGCAAGGGTTCTTCTTTTGCGGCGAACCCGAGAGCGGCGCAATCCGCCGCTCCGGCGGATCACGCGCACGTGCTAAGGGTTAAGGGCATCGTCACGCGGACGTGCATAGCGCCCGCGAGGAAGAAGAGGAAGTCGGAATGGCTCGGATACCGGAGGGAATCGATCTTGCGGCTCTGCTCGCGCCGGTCGCGGGCGAGGCGCCGGCAGGCGTTGATCTGCGCCAGGATTTCTCGCCGCAATCGACTTATTACCGGCTGCGCGATGCGCGCTCGGAAGCGCGGGCAGCGGAGCGCACGGCGGACTCAGACGCCGCCGCCGAAGGGCCGCCGCCGTTGCAATGGCGCACCATCCGCGAGCTCGGCATCAAGGCGCTCGCCGAGAAATCGAAGGACCTCGAGATTGCGGCCTGGCTCACCGAGGCGCTCGTGCGCAGCGACGGGCTGGTCGGGCTGGCGGCGGGGGCGCAACTGATGTCGGGGCTCGTGCAACGCTATTGGGAAAGCGGCCTCTACCCGACGGCCGACGAAGAAGGCGTGGCTACGCGCGTCGCGCCGGTGACGGGTTTGAATGGCGAGGGCGGGGACGGCACGTTGATCCAGCCGCTGCGCAAACTCACGCTGTTCCGCCGGGCCGACGGAACCGCACTCGCCTATTGGCAGTACGAGCAGGCGCAGGAGGTGCAGGGGATCGGCGATGCGGCGCGGCGCCAAGCCCGAATAGCCGCTGGCGTTCTGCCGCTCGAACAGTTGGAGCAAGAGGCGCGGGCGGCAGGCCCGGCGCATTTCAAGGTGCTGCGCGAGGCCTGCCGCGCCGCCATCGCAGCGTGGGGCGCGCTTGGCGAGGCGCTGGATGCGGCGGCGGGGGCGGACGGGCCGCCGACCAGCCGGGTGCGGGATCTCCTGGGGCAGATTGCCGCGGTGATCGAACGTCACGCGCCAGCGGAGGCCGTGGCCGCCGAGCCCGGGCCGGCCGGGGAGGAGGCCGCCGTCGAGACCGGGGCGGCGGCGCGGCCGGCCGCACCGGCGGAGACGCGCGAGGGCATGCTCGCCGAGCTCGATCGGATTGCCGCCTTCTTCCGCCGGACCGAGCCGCATTCGCCGCTCGCCTACACGCTCGAGGAGGCGGCGCGGCGCGGCCGGCTCCCGTGGCCCGATCTTTTGGTCGAACTTGTGCCGGACCTCGCCGCGCGGACGGCGATCTTGAACAGCCTCGGGATCAAGCCGCCGCCGCCCGAACCAAAGAAGTGAGGGTGCCCTCCGGGGCAATTCATCCGGGGCGGTGAGGTCGGATTACCGGTTCATGGCACCGTGGAGGGCGCGGCAAAAGCTCTGTCCAACGGCTATTCGCGCGGAAAGAGGGCTGGGTGAGGGGAGTCGTGCGGCTTGCTCGGGTGTTGCGAACGGGGATCCATCCCCTCACTCTGCCCTCTCCCCCTGAAGAAGGGGGCGAGGGAAATTGAAATAAGGCCTCCCCCTGGAGAAGGGCGAGAGCGAAGTTGAAAGGCTTCTCCATGTGAAGAAATGCGAGAGGGAAGTTGAAAAAAGAGCCGCCGCTGGAGTAGATTGGAAGAAATTGAAACCCGGGCGGCTATGACCCGACCGCGGCGTCCGGGAACGCCCTCGCCTTTAGATTGACCCTGGTCCGATCCACTCGGTATGGTGCCGGCGGGCGGCACGGGCCGCGCGGGCGCGAACGGAGTGGGGGGTGGCCGCGCGGCGGACGCCGCAAGCCGGTTAAGGGGGTCTTGCAAATGAGCGGCAGCGTCCATGAAAAACTGGCCCGCGTGCGCAAGCCGCGGGTGCACATCACATACGAGGTTGAGACCGAAGGGGCGATGGTGGAGCGCGAGCTGCCCTTCGTCGTCGGCGTGCTCGGCGATTTCTCGGGCGATCCGACGCAGCCGTTGCGGCCGCTCGGCGAGCGCAAGTTCGTGCAGATCGATCGCGACAACTTCAACGACGTGATGGCGCGGATGACGCCCGGCCTCAAGATGCGTGTGGACAACAAGCTTGATGATTCGGGCGGGCAGATGGCGGTCGATCTCAAGTTCAACGCGATCGAGGATTTTGAGCCGGCGCGCGTTGCGGAGCAGATTCCGGCGCTGAAGGCCTTGATGGAAACGCGCAACAAGCTGCGCGATCTGATGAGCAAGGTCGATCGCTCCGAGGAGCTCGAGAGCCTGCTCGAGCAGGTCCTGAAGAACGAGGCCGAGCTGAAGACGCTCTCGGGCCAGCTCGGGCTCGGCAAAGAGGGGAGCTGAGCGATGTCCGGCACAGAGACTGCGGCTGCGGGCGCGGCTGCCACCACCGCGGAGGCCGCCAGCATCCTCGATCAGGTGGTCGCCGCCACGAAGCAGACGGAGCCGGATCGCGCTCAGGAGCTGGTCAAGACCCTGGTCGAGCAGGCGCTTTCGGGAACCGTTACATTCGATCGCAACCTCACCCGCACCTTCGACCGGGCGATCGCGGCGATCGACAACAAGCTCTCGCAGCAACTCAACGAGGTGATGCACGATCCGAAGTTCCTCCAACTCGAAGGAACCTGGCGCGGGCTCAATCACCTGGTGATGAACAGCGAGACCGGGACAAGTCTCAAGATCAAGGTCATGAACCTTCCGAAACGCGAGCTGACGCGTGATCTCACGCGGGCGGTCGAGTTCGATCAGAGCCAGCTCTTCAAGAAGATTTATGAGAACGAGTTCGGCACGCCGGGCGGCGAGCCCTACGCGACGTTGATCGGCGACTATGAATGGACCCAGCATCCGGACGACGTGGAGACGCTGAGGCTTGTCTCCAACGTTGCCGCGGCCGCCTTCGCGCCGTTCATTTCGGCTGCCGGGGCGGGCATGTTCGGCTTCCAGGACTGGACCGAGCTTTCGAAGCCGAGGGATCTCGCGAAGATCTTCGACACCCAGGAATACGCGAAATGGCGGAGCTTCCGCGATTCCGAGGATGCGCGGTTCGTCTCGCTGGTGATGCCGCGGGTGATTGCGCGGCTGCCGTACGGTTCGGCAACCAAGCCGATCGACGAGTTCCGTTACGAGGAGGCGCCGTACGACGCCGCCGGCGCCGCGCGTCCGCTCGGCCATCACCAGTACTGCTGGATGAACGCAGCCTATGTGATGGGCACGCGGCTCACCGATGCCTTCGCCAAGTACGGGTTCTGTGTTGCGATCCGCGGGGCGGAGGGCGGCGGCAAGGTGGAGAACCTGCCGACCCATGTGTTCACTTCGGACGATGGGGATCTCGACACGCAGTGCCCGACCGAGATCGGCATCACCGACCGGCGGGAGTTCGAGCTTTCCAATCAGGGGTTCCTGCCGCTCTGCCATTACAAGAACACCGACTATGCGGTGTTCTTTGGCGCCCAGACGGCGCAGAAGCCGAAGAAGTACGACCGGCCCGAGGCAACCGCGAACGCCGCGATTTCTGCGCGGCTGCCGTACATCATGGCGTCGAGCCGCTTCGCGCACTACCTCAAGGTGCTGGCACGGGACAAGATCGGCAGCTTCATGGAGGCGTCCGACTGCGAGCGATGGCTCAATCGCTGGATCAAGAACTATGTCAACACGAACGAGAACGCGGGCCAGGAAACCAAGGCACGCTACCCGTTGCGCGAGGCCAAGGTCGAGGTGAAGGAGATTCCGGGCAAGCCCGGCTCCTACAACGCGGTGGCCTATCTCCGTCCCTGGCTGCAACTCGAGGAGCTGACCACCAGCCTCAGGATGGTCGCGCGCATTCCGCAGAAGGCGTAGGACGCTCGGGCCTGCTGCGCCCGCCCGGGCGGAGAGCCGGGCCGTGGCGGATGAGCCCCCGCTGACCGGGATTGTGGAGCGGCCGCTGAGGGAGGCGGTTCTGAGGGGGCGGTTTTTCGGCGCCGGCGGGGCGGCGGAACGGCTTGCCGGTTTCATTGCCGGAACGGAGGGTGGCCTCAGCGCTTGGTTCGGACCCGAGGGAGCGGCCCGCCTCGTGCTCGGCCAGGATGGCCCGCGGGGCGCGCTCGATCGCGACATCGCCGCCATCGACCGGCTGCTCGGCGAGGCGTTGGATGCGGTGCTGCATCATCCCCGGCTGCAGGCCCTTGAGGGACGCTGGCGCGGCCTCGCTTGGCTGATCGGGGGAATCGATCCGGCCTCGCGGGTCAAGGTGAAGCTTCTTTCGCTCACCTGGCCCGAGCTTTGCCGCGATCTCGACCGTGCCGCGGAGTTCGATCAAAGCCAGCTCTTCCGTAAAGTCTACGAAGAAGAGTTCGGCTCGCCTGGCGGCGAGCCGTACGGTCTTCTGGTGCTGGACCATGAGGTCCGGCACCGCCCCGGTCCCGGCCATCCGACCGACGACGTGAGCGCGCTCGGCCGGATTGCCAGCGTTGCCGCGGCGGCCTTCGTGCCCACGGTGCTGTCCGCCTCGCCTGCGCTCTTCGGCGTTGATCGGTTCGGCGAGCTGTCGGGGGTTGCGGATCCTGCCGCACCCTTCGCGGACGCCGAGCACACGCGATTTCGCAGCCTAGCATTCATGGAAGATGCGCGCTTTCTTGCGGTCACCCTGCCACGCCTGCTCGCTCGCGCGCCCTGGGCCGACGATCCTGCGCGCAGCGACGGCTTCCGCTATGCGGAATATGCACCCGCCGAAGAGCATCGGGTCTGGATGTCGGCCGGCTATGCCTTCGCCGCGTCGGCTGTGCGCTCGTTCGTGGCCTATGGCTGGCCATCGGACGTGCGTGGCGTCGAGCCTGACCAAGCGGTGGGCGGGCTGGTGGATGATCTGCCGGTCGAGCCGTTCCGCACCGATCCGCCAGGCGTCGCGGTGCCGCCGCCACTCGATCTCGTGCTGGCCGACCGCCAGGAGCGGGCGCTCGTGGACGCGGGGCTGATGCCGCTGACCGCCATCCCGCATGGCCAGGAAGCGGTGTTCGGGGCAGTCCGCAGTCTGCAGCTGCCCGGCCGCTTTGCCGGTGCCGAAGGGGTCGCGGCCAACGCCAATGCTCAGCTCTCGGCGCAGATCAACGCGATGCTCTCCGTCTCGCGTTTCGCCCATTACCTGAAGATGCTGGGGCGCAATATGGTGGGCTCCTTCCGCACCGCCGAGGAGATCGAGCGGGCGTTGCAGGCTTGGCTCACGGGCTATGTCAACCGGAGCAGTTCGGCAGGGCCGGAGACACGGACGCGCTATCCACTGGCGGGTGGCCGCGTTACGGTGAAGGAACGTCCCGGCAAGCCGGGCGTTTTCGGGTGCATCATTCATCTCCAGCCGCATTTCCAGCTCGACGACGTCTCGGCGACATTCCGCCTGGTGACGGAGCTGGTTGCGCCCGGGGTGCGATGAGCGCCGTGCCGGGCGTGCAATGCAAAGAGAAACAGAGAAACAGTGAGAGGAGGCCGTGATGTCCGAAGTGTCAACGTCGGCCGGGTCGCTGTTCCGCCAGGCCCGGCTCGACGATGCGGTGGCTGCGGCCGCGGCGGCCGTGAGGGCGCAGCCGGCCGACCTGGCGGCGCGCGTGCTGCTGGCCGAGTTCCTGCTGTTCGCCGGCAATCTCGAGCGGGCGGACGTAATCCTCGACGCGGCGAGCGGCGTCGATCCCGGCGCGGCGACGGTGCTCGCAGAGTTTCGCCAGTTGCTGCGCGCGGAGATGGCCCGCCGCCAGCTCTACCGCGATGGTCGCCTGCCGGAGTTCCTGGGGGAGCCGACGCCGACGCAGCGGGCGAGCCTCGCTGCCCTGGTGGCCCTCAGGGCGGGAGATGTTGCGGAAGCGGCGCGTGAGGCGGCGGCGGCGGAGGCGGGGCGGCCGCGCACGCCCGGGCGAAGCGGCAAGGGTCGCTTCGATGATTTCCGCGACGCCGATGACCTGCTCGCGGGCAGCTTCGAGGTGCTGACCACCACGGGCAAGTATTTCTGGGTCCCGACCGAGCGGGTGGCGAGCCTCGTGTTTCATGCGCCGAAAAGGGCGCGTGATCTCTATCTCCGTCGGGCCTCCATGGACGTGCGGGACGGGCCGGACGGCGAGGTCTATCTACCGGCGCTTTATCCGGCGGAGGGTACCGACCCCTCGATCGAACAGCGTCTCGGCCGGGCCAGCGACTGGCGGGAGCTGGCGCCGGGCCTGGTGCGCGGGATCGGCCAGCGCACCTTCCTCGTCGGCGAAGATGCGGTCGGCATGATGGAGCTCAAGGAGCTTGCCTTCGGGGACGCGGCGATCGGATGAGCGGACGCGGCAGCACGGAGGGCGGGCGCGGCGGGTTCGGCAGGGCGGAGGCGGGTCGCTCGGTCTCGCTAAGGGCGCAACTGCCGTTGCTCGACCGGCTGATCGATACCGCTCCGGACCAGCCGAACGACCCGCCGCTCTCGGCGGGCGAAGCGATGGCCTTGCTGCGCCGGGCCGTGAGGCGCGATCTTGAGGCGCTGCTCAACGCGCGCCGGCGCTTCCGATCGGTTCCGGCGGGGCTTGCTGCACTCAGGACGTCGCCGCTCTCTTTCGGCATCCCCGACTGCACGGCCGGCACCTTTGTCGATCCGCGCGAGCGCGAGCGACTGCGCCGCGAGATCGAGGAGACGATCCGGCGGTTCGAGCCGCGCTTCGCGGAAGTGAAGGTGACGCTGCTGACGCCGAAGGACAGCCTGGAGGCGACGCTCCGGCTGCGCATCGAGGCGCTTCTGCACGCCGAGCCCGCCCCGGAGCCGGTGGCCTTCGACACCGAGGTCGAAACCGCCTCTGCGGAGGTCGTGGTGAGGGAGCGAAGCAATGTCTGACGTGCTGCTCCCCTATTATAATCGCGAGCTCAACGCGATCCGGGAGCTTGCCGCGGAGTTCGCGCAACAGCATCCGAAGATCGCCGGCCGCCTCAGGCTGTCCGCCGATGCGGTGGACGATCCGCACGTGGCACGGCTGCTCGAGGGCGTGGCGTTCCTGGCGGCACGCGTGCACCACCGGCTGGACGACGAGTTTCCCGAGCTCACGGACGCGCTGCTCTCCGTCCTTTATCCGCATTATCTGGCACCCATTCCCTCCGCGGCAGTGGCGGAGTTCGCCTGCCAGCCGGAACTGACCCAGCCGTTGACGATTCCGCCGGGTTTCGCGCTGGATACCGAGGCCGTGCGGGGGGAAAGCTGCCGGTATCGGACCGTGTATCCGCTGGCCCTCTGGCCGATTACGGTCGAGGGGGCGAGGCTCTCGGGGCTGCCGCTGGCGGCACCAGCCAATCCGGCGGCGGAGGGGGCGGTGGCGGTGCTGCGCATCACGCTCGCCTGCGCGGGGCCCGAGGCGACATTCTCCGCTCTCGGTGTCGATCGATTGCGCTTCTTTTTGCGCGGCGGGGCGGCGGTAGCGCCGCCGCTCTATGAGCTTTTGTGCGGCCATGCGGTCTCGGTTGCCTTCGCGGACGGACCGGCCGACCCCAATCCCGTCATCGTGCCCCCCTCCGCCATCGTTCCCGTGGGGTTCGCGCCGGAGGAGGCGCTCCTGCCATGGCCGGCGCGCAGCTTCTCGGGCTTCCGGCTGCTCTCCGAGTATTTTGCATTCCCCGACAAGTTTCTTTTCATCGACATCACCGGCATCGAGGCGAAGACGCTGGTGTCGGCAGGCGGGAAGCTGGACATTTTCGTCTATCTCCGCCGCGCAATCCCGGAGCTCGAACGCGCGATCGGGGCGCCCTCGCTGGCACTCGGCTGCACGCCGATCGTCAACCTCTTCCCGCAACGCTGCGAGCCGGTGCCCATCTCGCAGACCGAGACCGAATATCGGGTGGTCGCGGATGCGCGCCGGCAGACGGCAATGGAGATCTATTCGGTCGAGCGGGTGCGCGAGACGCGCGCCGACGGCTCTTCCCGTCCCTGGCATCCATTCTTCCGGCTGACTCCGCCGGGCGCGGGGGACGAGGCGCCGGGCGGCTTCTACCAAGTGGTCAGGCGCGCGAGCCCGGCGCCGACGAGTGGGACAGAGGTTTTCCTCCAGCCTTACGACCCGGAGTTTGTCCCGAGCCGACCGGCGGATGCGGTGCTCTCGATCGATGCGCTCTGTCTCAACCGGGATGTGCCCGCCGAACTTCCCTTCGGTGGGGGCCATCCGCGCCTTGCGCTGGTTGCTGGCCAAGCCGCAGTGACGCGCGTTGCCTGCCTCACCGCACCGACGTCCACGTTGCGCCCGCGCTTGCGCGAGCGTGGCTTCTGGAGACTGGTGTCGCATCTGTCGCTTGGGCATCTTTCGGTGGTGGGTGGCGAGGCGGGCGCAGCGGCTCTCAAGGAGGTTCTCCGGCTTTACGACCTCCGGGATTCGGCGGAGACGCGGGCTGCGATCGAAAGCCTGCTCGGCGCCAGCGCGGCCCCGGGGGTGGCGCGGCTGCCGGGTGGGCGGCTTGGCGCGTTCTGCCGCGGGCTCGACGTGACACTGGAGTTCGACCCGCGCACCTGGCAGGGGACGGGGCTCTATCTGCTGGCGAGCGTGCTCGACCGGTTCCTGGCGCTGCATGCCTCGGTCAATGCGTTCGTGCGCACGCGGGCGGTGCTGCGTGGGCGGGCGGGGACAGTGGCGGCGTGGCCAGCGCGGGCGGGGGCACGGGTGCTGCTGTGAACGCTACCTCGCCACTCGATCGGCTGGCCGAGGAGCCGCGGCGGTTCCGCATGGATGCGGCGGTGCGGCTGATCCTCCGTGCCGCGGGAGCCGCCGATCCGGCGGTGATCCGGTTTCGCACGCTGCCGGGGCTGGCGTATCCGCCGGCCGAGGTGATGGCGTTCCAGCCAGCGGCGGCGGGCCAGCCGGCGCGGTTGACGGTGGCGCCGATGGGACTTGCCGGCCCGATGGGCGTGCTGCCGCGGTTCTATACCGAGGTCCTGGGTGAGACGCTGCGCGGCCGCTCCGCGGCGCTCAAGGATTTCCTCGATCTCCTGGCGGCGCCCCTGCTGGCGGGGTTTGCGGCGGCGGGCCGCAAATACCGGCTGCATCTTGCGACCGAGGGAGCGCGGCTCGCCGGAGAAGGGGGAGCGGGTCCGGTGGCGGCGGCGGTGCTTTCCGTGACCGGCTACGGGATCGGCGGTCTTGCCGAGCGGCTGACCGCCGGTGCCCCGCCGCTTATGTACTACAGCGGCCTTTTTGCCGAACGAATCCGCTCCGCCGACCGGCTGGCGGCGCTGGCGTCCGACTGGCTCGGCCGGCCGGTCGAGGTGGTGCAGTTCGCGGGCGGCTGGCTTTCGCTCCCGCCCGGCGAACGCACGCGGCTGGCGCGGCGGCCGGGCGCCGGTGGCTGGAATCGCCTCGGCCGAGACGCGGCGATCGGCATGCGCGCGTGGGACCCGCAGGCACGCGTGGTGCTGCGGATCGGGCCGCTCGACCGGGCGGTCTTCGAGGCGCTTTTGCCCGACCGTCCGGCGCTTGGGCGCTTCGTGTCGCTGATCCGGGCCTTTCTCGGCTTCGAGACAGGCTTTGCCGTTAATCTCGTGCTGGCGCGGGCGGAGGTGCCGCCGCTCCGGCTGGACCGGATGGCCGCGCCGCCGCCGCGGCTCGGCTGGAACACATGGTTGCCCGCTTCCGGGCCACCGTACGGACGTGCGCCCCGGGGGCCGGCTGCCGACGCGCTCTTCGAAGCCGAGGTGGTCGAGGCGGCGGGGGGGATGCGTTGAGCGATTGGGGCGGCGGCTATGTCACGGATGTCGGTTATGTGGCGGGCTATCATCCGGAGCAGGCGCCCGGGCACCTCGCGCTCGCGGCGCTCATCAGCGGCGTCGCGTGCGAGATCATCGAGCGGCCCGAGGAGCTTTCTTATCTCGAGCTCGGTGCTGGTCTCGGCTTCGGGACGACGCTGCTCGCGGCGAGTAACCCCTCCTGGCGGGTGACCGCGATCGATTTCAATCCGGAGCACGTCGCCGCAGCGCGCGCCTTTGCTGCCGAGGCCGGGGTCGGGAACGTGACGTTCCTCGAGGCGGACCTGGCGACGCTTTCCGACCAGCCGATGGCGGCGCTCGTGCCGGAGGCGGATGTGGCGAGCCTGCACGGCCTCTGGAGTTGGGTATCGGAGGAGACGCGGGCGGGTATCCTGAAGCTTCTCGGCGCGAAGGTGCGGGCGGGCGGGCTCGTGCATGTGAGTTACAATGCGTTGCCCGCCTGGCAGGGAGCGCTCGGCTTGCAACGCGTGGTGCGGGAGGCCGGGCGAAGGCTCGCGGGGCGAAGCGACCGGCAGGCCGCGGCCGGTATCGGAGTTGCGCGCGCCCTCGTGGCGGCCGGGGCACGACATCTCGCCGCGGACCCGTTCGTCAAGCAACTGCTCGAGCGCTTGTCCGGCGCGGCGCCGGGCTATCTCGCACATGAGTTCATGAACGCGGCCTGGAAGCCGGTATTTCATGTCGATGTTGCGACAGGCATGGCCGAGGCGAAGTTCTCATGGGTGGGCTCTGCGCGTCTCTATGAGAATTTCCCTGATTTGATGATGAACGAGGCAGAGCGCGCGGAAGCGGCGCGCTTCGACGATCCGCTGCTGTTCGAGTTGATCAAGGACATCAGCGGGGGCCCGGCCCTGCGCCACGATATCTATGTCCGTGGCGCGCGGCGGCTTGGGGAAAACGAGCGCAACCGGACTCTCTCCGGGGTGATGCTGACGCTGACCACGCGCCCGAGCCGCTTCGCCTACGAGTTCGAGGTTCCGGCGGGCAAGGCCAACCTGCACCGAGGGTTCTATGAGCCAGCGGTGGAGGCGCTGGCGGCGACGCCGCAGACGGTGGGCGCGCTCCTCGCGCGGCCCGGGATCGAGCCGGGCCACGCCAACCCGCCGGAACTGGCGGCGATGCTGGTGGGTTCCGGTCAGGCGATGGTGGTGCTCCGTCCAGCTGCCGGGCCCTTGCCCGCGCTCGATCGCTTCCATGCGGCAGCGGCGCGGCTGGCGGGCCGGTTCGACAAACTCGACCGGCCGATCGCGCTGGCCAGCCACCGCCTCGGCGGCGGGCTCGTGGTGCCGGCGCTCGAACTCATGATTCTGAGCCGGCTGGTTACCGAGGGGGCGGCGGAGCCGGCGCTCTGGGCCCGCCTGATCGCTCCTGGGCTCGAGGCCGAGCAGGCGGAGGGTCTGGGGAAAGAGATCGCCCGCATCCTGGACGAGCGCACGCAGATTTGGCGGCTTGCCGGAGTGGTCTGAGGGGATAGGCGCGCCGGTCCGTGCTATATGTGAGGCTGATCGATCCGGCCGTGCCGCCGCGTGCAACGGGAGAGCGGCCAGGAGGTGCGGCCAAGGGCTCGATGAGGTAGGACCGGGTCCTCTGTTCGGACGTAACGGATGGGCCGGTGAGGAGGAAGGAAAAGTGATGCGCAATGGTCTTGCCGCCGCGTTGGCGGTGGTTACGGTTGCTGCCCTGGCCCCGGCCGGCCGGGCGCAGCAGAGCAATCCGTCGGCGCAGCAGATCATCAATTCGCTGAAGCCAACGGGCAATTTGGGCACGACGCGGGGCATCCGCCTTGCCCCGGCGCCACCGGCTGCCGCGCCGGCAACGCCGGCCACACCTGCTACCGCCGCGGTGCCGGCACCGGCGCCAACGCCGGCACCCGCTCCTGCGGTCACCACGGCAGCCGCCGCGCCCGCCGCGGCTCCGCCTTCGGTGAATCTCAATGTCGAGTTTGCGACGAATTCGGCAAATCTTACCCCGGCGGCACGGCAGACCCTCGATGCGCTGGGCAAGGCGCTGAGCAGCCAGCAGCTCGCCGCCTATCGCTTCCGTATCGAAGGCCATACCGACACTGTCGGCAGCCCCGCCTACAACCTCACGCTTTCGCAACATCGCGCCGATGCGGTTGCCGCCTATCTGGAACGGAAGTTCGGAATCCCGGCGGCAAAGCTGCAAACGGTGGGCATGGGCGAGGGAGGTCTTCTCGTGCCGACGCCGCCCAACACGCCCAACGCAAAGAACCGGCGCGTGCAGGTGATCAATCTCGGCACCTGACGGGCAGGGCGCGTGCCGATGCGGGGTGGCGAGGACGCCGAAGCGACCGTCCGCGCCGCCGGCGCGCTCGGCTCCCGGCCGCCGCGACCGGCTGATTCGGGGAAAAGGATGCTCCTCTGGGCGGCGGTGGCTTCCGGTCTCGTGGTTTTCGCCGCGATCTATTTCACGTTTCTGGTGCCGCCGCGCTTTCAGATCCGTTCCGCCGGCCGCGCCGGGATTCTTGCCGCCGACCCGCGGCACCTGCTGATCTTCCGTTACAGTAACGATCCGAACGTGGTGGTGCTGGACTTCCCGAACCTGCATCAGCAGGGCGAGATGCTGAACCGCGTGGCTGCGTTCGTCGAGAAGGCCGGCGCGCCGCATAACCGGGTGCTCACCGACAGCGAACTCGCGGCCGCGATCCGTGCCAGCGGCGCAACGCCCGACACCTATTATTACGGGCATGATTATCGTGCGGCGGACCTCGTGCGGTTCTTCCATTTGATGGCGCGGGATCACGTGGCACCCGATCCGGAGGAGCGGCGGCTTCGGGCGTTGCTCGCCCAACTCCATTGGTTTGCTCCGGGTGCGGTCGGCGCCATGATCACTCTTCCAGGGCCGGGCAAGGCGCCGGGCCTCGATGAGCGGGGCCGCGCGACGATCCTGGAGCACGAGCTTTCGCACGGCGCTTATTTCACCATCCCGGCCTACGACGTATACGCGAATCATTTCTTTCATGACGTGCTCAGTCCGCAGGATCGCGCGCTGTTCCGCCGGTTTCTTGCCGGGGAGGGCTACGACACAAGAATCACCGATCTCGTCATCAATGAAACCCAGGCATATCTGATGTTCACGCCCGATCCGCGGTTCTTCAGCGCTGCCCTGGTCGGCCTGACACGGGCGCGCCTCGAGGCGCTGCGCGCAATCTTTTGGCGGGGCATCCCGCTCGGCTGGCTGAAACGGAGCGTGCCCCCGCCGGGGCCGGTTCCGGGGCCCATTCCGGCGGCCGGCGGGACGGCGGTGGCGAAGCCAAGGCGGCGGCGTCAGGGCTTTGCGCGTGTCGTGAGGAGGAGAGCGGTCGCGTCCAAGGGTTCGTGCGCCGCCTCGGCGGCGGCGAGGGTCGCGGCAAGAGCCGGGAGATAGGCATCCGCCGTTTCGCTTTGTGGTCGGGCGGAGGGGAAGAGCGGCTTCGCGGAGGCGATTGCCACGATCATGTCCCGCCCGTAGGGCGTTCCCGCGGTCCAGAGCGCGGTGCCGTTGGCCGCGCGGCCGAGCGTGACCCGCTGTCCGGGCGCATAGGCGTGCGCCGGGCTGGTCGGCCCGGGATTGAGATGGGTGACCGAGCCGTCGCTCGCGAAGTAGTCCACGTTGAGCCAGGCCGGGAAGTCCGGCATTGAGAGACGGAGCACGATCGGGTCGCCATCGGCCAGTATTGTGTTGCCGCCTTCCAGGCCGAGCGCGAAGCCGCGCCGGGCGCCGCCGAACGGGGTCGCAGCGGGGCGGAGGAGATCGAGCGCCCGGCAATAGGTAGGCGTCGCGCCGCCCCTGAAGGTGGTGATGCCCCAGTTCACGGTCGCGGTGGGGGCGGCATCGGCGAGCGCCTGGTGGAGCGCCGCCGGTGCACCGCCACCGGCCAAGCCCGCCAGGGTGATGTTGCCGTCGGAAGGGACGAACCCGCCGATGAGCGTGCATGGGATAGGAGCGAGCGCCGCGGCCACCGCCTTCGTTACGGATTCGGGCGAAGCGGTGAGGCCGGCGACGGTGGCGCGAGGAGCGGGCGCGGCGGGCTCAGGTGTTGGTGCCGCGCTCCCGGTCGAGGCGTGGGCGGTCGTGGGCGGCGATGGCGGGCTCACCTGGGCCGAGGCCGCCGGGGCGGTAACGTGCGCCGGCTTGGGCGGCGCGGGTGAGGGGCTGGTCGGCGCCGGCGGGACGGGGGCTGTCCGTGCAGCGGCAACAGTCCTGGGCTTGGTGGGCGGTGCGGGCCTGAGCGCGAAGAACCAGAGACCGCCGCCTGCGAGCACGAGTGCGGCCACTCCCGCTGCGATCCTGAGTGAGAGCCGGTTCCGCGACGGGGGCATGGTAGCGGCTGTCGCGGCGGGCGCGGGCGCGGGCCGTGCGGCTGCCAGGGCGACGATGGTTCCCTCCTCCGCGGCCGCCGGCGCTGCCGTGCCCGCCGCGAAAGCGGCACGGAGTGCTTCTGCAAAGGCCGCGGCGGAGACGAAGCGCTCCTCTGGCCGCTTCGCCATTGCCTTTCCGACCACGGCGTCGAAGGGGGTTGGCGCGGTCACGGCCAGTTCGGATGGCTTCGGCGGGGCCGTCGTCAGCACCTTGTGCATGATGGCGCTGACGCTGCCTTCGAACGGCCGCTCGCCGGTCAGGAGCTGGTAGAGGACGACCCCTGCCGAATAGAGGTCGGTGCGGGCATCGACGGGCTCACCCTTGAACTGTTCGGGGGACATGTAGGCTGGCGTGCCGAGGACGGTGCCGGCCTGCGTCATGCTGCTGCTTTCGATCCGTGCGATGCCGAAGTCAGCGATCTTCACGCTGCCCGCGCGGGTCAGCATGATGTTCGCGGGCTTGATGTCGCGATGCACGACGCCTTGGGCGTGGCTGAAGGCGAGCCCGCTCAGAAGCTCCCGGAGAATGCGGACGGTCTCGCCGAGCGGGAAACGTTCGCCGCGATCGAGTACGGCCTTGAGCGGCTCGCCGTCGACGAACTCCATGACGATGTAAGCGAGGGTCTCGGTTTCTCCGTAATCGAACACGCCGACGATGTTAGGATGCTGCAGCCGGCCGGCCGCCTGCGCCTCGCGCTGGAAGCGGGCGAGCCCTTCGCGCGCTTCGGCATCCTGCTCGGCCGCGAGAGCCACGGTCTTGATGGCAACCTTGCGCGCAATCAGTGGATCCCAGGCCTCGTAAACGGTACCCATCGCGCCGCGGCCGAGGATGCCACGGATCTCGTATTTGCCGAGCTTTTCCCCCTGCATGCCTTCCCTATAAACCAACGGCGCGAGGTGGGCGAGACGATAGCGAGGGTGGGGCTCAGCCCAAGGGCCTCGATGTCCGTTCTGCCGCTGTTGCGGCGACCGGCTGGCGGTCGACGCCGATCGCCGCGAAGGGTGCCCAGAAGAACGGTGCGGCGAGGGCAGCCGGCAATGACTTGCCGGCACCATCCAGCATGCCGAGCTCGGCGTCGCGCAGTGCCGCCGCGATGCTACCGCCGGCGCGGTAACGGGCGAGCGTGGCGGCGACCAGATAGGCGGCGGCCTGATCGTTCACCGACCAATGCGTGACCATGAGCGAGCGGGCGCCGGCGAAGAAGAAGGCGCGGGCTAGGCCGGAGAGGCTCTCCCCTGCGGTCCTGCCGCCCGCACCGCCGGTGTTGCACGCCGAGAGGATCACCACGTTCGCATCGAGATTGAGCTGCATGATGTCCGAGGAGGTGAGCAGCGCGTCGGTGGCGCTCTTCGCGCCGGGTGGGGCGGAGGTCACGATCGCCGGCTCACCCTGGCAGGTGAGTTCAGTGGGCAGGATGGCATGGGTGGCGAAGTGCAGCACACGCACATCCGAAAGCGGCGCCTGCATCACGGCCGGGACCGTGAAGTTACGGCCGAGCAGCTCATCCTTGGGCGATGCGCCGAGAAGTTCGCGTGCCGCGGTAAGCTCGCGTTCGGCGGAAGGCAGCGGCGGCAAGCCAGCAAAGAGCGTTGCGCTGTCCTTGCAGGTGGTACCAGGGAAGGTGCGCTCGGCCTGCGCGAGGTTCACCGGGATGAAATCGCCGAATCCGAACCAGGGAACCGTTGCGCGGGAAGTGCCGGCGATCCGTGCCAGAGAGACGAAGTTGGCGGCCGCCGGAACATGCATGACGACAAAGCGGCGGAGCAGCCAGGGGGCAGCGGCGAGATTGGCGGGGTTGGCGGGCGCGGTGAGCAGCACGCCGAAGGGAATTGCGAGCAGCGGCCCGGCGGGCGCGACGACGAGCGTGTGTACGCCGGCAAGATCGGGTGCGAGCTTGCCCAGCGTGTCGGCGTAAATGCGATAAGCGACGTTGGTGTCGAAGCGCGGCAGGCGGTTCTCGGTGTCAGGCACGATACTCGCGCGAAGTGCTGCCACGAGTTTCGCCATCGCGGCTTCGTTGGCAGGCACGGGGGCTGCTGTGACGTGGCCGTTCGCCAGCACGAACACGTATCCGCCCGTGGAGTCGAGCGTGATCTCGGCAAAGGCCTCGCCGGGGACGAGCGCGTCCAGCACTTGCTTCGCCGTCACGACCTGCTGCACCAACTGGCCATAGTTGGGGGCCGCGGCCTGGAGCGCCTGATCCGCATCGGCAAGCCGGGCGCGGGCGGCAGCGATCTCCTTGTCGAGCTCAGCCGGGGTGATGGTCAGCGTCGGCATCGCGAGCGCATTCGGATTTTTCTGCTGCGCAGCCAGGATGTCGCGGTCGCGATAGAGCCCGGAGAGAGCATTCGCGGCATCCTGGCGAGCGCGGATCGCCGCGGCGACCCTCGGATTCTTGGCGTTGACGGCGAGCCGCGCCGAGGCTTCGGCGATCTGGCGGCTGGTAATGCTGCCCTGGCCGAGCTGCGAAGCCTGGAACATCTCGCCGAACAGGACGCGGCGCCGGGCCGGCTCCTGCCGGGCGGCGGCGGCGTAAACCGCAAGGCACGGCGCGACGAGGCCCGGCCGCGTGCCGCGCTTCAGCGCGATCAGGAGGCCGACGGCACGGCGGCAGACCGTGAGCGCCCGGTCCTGGCGGCCCTGTTTGAACAGCGCCGCGGCCTGCAGAAGTTCGGTTTCGGCAACCGGCGTCGTGCGCGGCAGGGAGAGATTGAAGTCGGCGGCGGAGCGGGCCAGCAGGGAAGCGGCCTCCGTGGGCTGGTTGGCGGCCGCGGCGGCGGCGCCCGCGGTGCGCGCAAGGCGCGCGGCGAGGATCGGGATCGTCACATTGTTGGCCGCGGCAAGCCGCTCGGCGGAGCGCACCATCGTCGCGCTCTCGCCGTCTTGCCCGAGCAAGCGGAGCGCGACGGCCTGGTAGCGGCGAGTTTCGATCACCCCGAGCAAAGCGGACTGGGTGATCGGATTGATCAGGAGGGCATCGGCGGCGAGGTGGCGTGAAAGGCTGCCGGCGAGTGTGCTGCCGACATTGTATCCGAGGCTGGTGAATTCGCTTGCGCTTGTCGGCTGGGGCTTGGCGTTCAGGACGGCCGCCGGCACCAGGGCGGCGTAGCCGGCTTCCGCCTGCCGAAGGAGCGCGAGCGCCTCGAATATCTTGCCCTGGTTCAGGGCATCAAGTCCCTCGCAATGGAGGAGCCGGGCCCTTGCGGCCGGGTCGGCGGCTTTGGGGGCGAGCACCGCGGCGCGGGCGAACAGGCGGTCCGCCTGTGCGTAACGACCCAGATCGGAGAGTTGCAGCGCCAGAAAAGTGAGCGCCGTCACAGTGTTCGGGTTGTTTGCCCCGAGCGCTTTTTCCTGCAGGCTGAGCGCCGCACGGAATGCCTGCTCGGCGGCGGCGAAGCTCTCGGCGAGGTTCGCGCGCGTGCCCGCGGCCATCAGCGCCTGGTATTGCCCGACATCGCCCGAGGTGAAGGCCTGGGCGGCCAGCCGTCGCGCCATCAGGGCCTCGGCGCCCGACGGCGCCTCCGCGCCTCCGGCGGCGGGCGCGGCGGTGCCGGAGAGCACGCCGATCGCGCGTTCCACAACCGGCAGCGCGGGACCTACCCCGTCGGCGTACCACGCGCGGCCGTCGGCGAGGGCCACCAGCGCGACCTGCGGCCAGCCGCCGATGCGCCGCGTGCAGGAGAGCAGGACGGCCGGCGCACCCCCCGTGATGGTGGTCGGGGCCGGCGCTGCGCAGGCGAAGCGGGCGTCGATTCCGGCGCGCCAGGCACCGCTGGTGGCAAGGCGCATCAGGGCGGCCTCGGTCGCGGCCGGGCCTCGTGTTACCTCGGCACTTGGCTGGTCCCAGGTGCCGCAATAGATCGCCACCGCCGTCCCGACGGCGCCCGTCGGCTGGCTGGTGCAGGTCTCGCCGGCGCTGTTCTTGCCCAGCACCGCAGCGGTCGCGGAGCGTCCGCTTGCGGCTTGGCCCGCTTCGTAGGCGGAGGGCGGAGGCACGGCGCAGCCGGCCAAAAAAGCCGCGAACAGAAGGAGGGGAAACCGGGTCATGGTCAGTAATCCTGCGCCGCAACGTTGGGGAGCAGAAGGTCGGTGTCGCGCCGGTCGGGCGGAGCGCTGACGATTGCCAGACCGGACAAGGGATTGCCCTGCGGAACCTGCACGGGGGCGATGAAGATGCAATTCACCGACATTATCGGGCAGGAGTTCAGGCGATAACGCGCGCTCTGGAACGGGTTGATCGTTGCCTTGCTCGCGGCGACGAGACCGGAAAGGTTGGCGACGGTGCCTGTGAGGGTGGAACTGCCGAGATTGCCGATGATGACCAGCGCACCGAGATTGATCCGGCCGATCGCCGTGCCGGAGCCGGTCGCGATGAGGAGCGTGGTGGTGGGTGCGACCAGGTTTGTGAAGTTGATCAGACCGCCGGCCCCGGAAAGCTGGATGCGGAGGGTAGCGGGTCCGCCGGCGGGATTGATCAGGGTGTTTCCGAGCGCGAGGAACTGACCCCCGGGCGTCGTCACGCTAAAATAGCTGCCGGGCCTCACCGGAGCGTTGCCGGACTGGGCCGCCGGCGCAAGCCCGAGCGTGGTGATGGAGGCGCTCTCTAGTACGATGCTGCCTGGCGCGGCAATCGCGAAATAATTCGCTGCGAACGGGCCGGTTATCGCGAGGCCCTGCGCATCGGTGAGCGAGAAGCTCCCGTTGGCAACGCTGAACGGGCCGAGCGTGGCAATGCTCGCGCTGCCGGCCGGCGCGTCCGGCCCGAACTGGGCGAGGCCGGTTGCGCTGCCGTCGAGCAGGTTCGCGGTAATCGTTCCGGAGGGTTCGGTGACGCTGCCGCCGGCGTTGACGCTGAGGGTGCCGACGCCGGTGCTGCCGGTGAAGGCGACGCCGGCGGTGTCGGTGATGGCGAGCAGATCGGCCGTGACCGGACCGGCGACGGCGAGCGGTGCGGCGTCGGTCAGGAGGAGAGCGCCCGGCGTGCTGAACGCGCCGAGCGTGGCGATGGTGTTCCTGCCGGGCAGGTTCGCGCTCTGAACGTCCGCCGCAAGTGTGCCGGCGTCGATGCTGCCGGAGGGCTCCGAAACCGCCGCGCCGCCGATCAGCACGACATCGGCGGTGCCGGCATCGAGCGGGGCGAGCAACGCGAGGCTTCCACCATCGGCGAGGGTGAAGCCGCCGAGCGCGGTGAAGCTGCCGAGCGCGGCCACGGTGTTCTCGTTGGCGAACGAGGCGTTGTCGGCGGCGCCGATGAGCTCGCCGGCGATGAGGGTTCCACCGGAAACCTCCGCGATGCTTCCCTGGCTGGTGAGGTCGATCACGCCGGCTGCGGTATCGACGAGCCCTGAAATCGTCAGGCCGGGATCGGTCGCGAGGGTGAGGCCGCCTGGTGCTGTGATCGCGCCGAGCGTGCCGACCACATTGGTAGTGTTAGCAAGCGAAACGAGGGCGGCGCTGCCGGAGAGAGTGCCCGCGGTCAGCAGGCCCGCGCCGGTCTCTCCAAGGCTGCCGCCACTGATGGCGAAGGAGGCGGCAGCGGTGCCGATATCCAGCGCGCTGCTGATGGTGAGCGCCTGCCCGTCGGTAAGGTTGAGCCCGCCTCTGGCGGTGAAGCTGCCGATCGCGGCGATATTGTTCGCGCCGCCCAAAATGGCGGAAGCGAGGCTGCCGGAGAGGAACCCTGCGGTGATGCTGCCGCCGTTTTCCGTCGCGGCGCCGGTGCTGGTGAGCAGGACGGTGGCCGCTCCGGCATCAAGGTTGCCGGCGATGACGAAGCCTGCCGGGTTGTTGAGCGTGAACCCGCCCGGCGCTGTGATCACGCCGAGCGTGCCGATGGCGTTCGCCTCGTTGAGCGTGGCGGAGGTGGCCGAGCCGGTGAGCGTCCCGGCCGTGATGCCGCCTGCCGGCAGGCCGGCCTGCTCGGTGATGGGGAAGTTCGGATCGGACAGTTGTGCGGTGGCGCTGCCGGCGTCGAGCAGACCGGCGAGGGTGAGGTTCTCCGTATCGTCGAACGCGAACCCACCGGTCGCAGTGATGGCGGCGAGCGTGCCGATGGCGTTGCTGCCGGGCAGGTTCGCGCTCTGAACGTCCGCCGCAAGTGTGCCGACGTTGAGGCTGTCGATGTTGGTTTCGGTGAGCGCGTCGCCGCTCAGGAGATCGAGCAGGCTCACGCCGGCAAAGGTGATCGCATTGGTGATGGTGATCGCGCCCGCGTTGCCGGCGCCGATCGTGAGTGTTGTGGCGGTGATGGCGGCGGTGTTTGCAACAGCGTCGCCGAGCAAGAACGTGCCGAGAGGGGCCGAGGCGAGCCCGGTCGTGAGGTCGAGCGCAGTCCCCGTCGAGGCGGAGGCGAGCGTCACCGTGCCTCCGGCGGCGGAGAGCGAGCCGG
>JAKAWQ010000084.1 GCA_021816925.1 Pseudomonadota bacterium | reverse complement strand
CAACCTGGTCCGCTTGCCGAAATTGATCGCCGCATAGGAGGAGTCTGCCCAGATGGTGGAAATTGCATGCTGGCCGGCGTTCCAAACGGCAAGCGGCCGCAAATCGCGCGCGGACACCCAGCAAAACTACGAAGCAACGGAGGAATTCGCGGGTTTTTCAGCGGAGTGCTAGGCACGCATGAAGGCTTTGATCCATGTCAAGGACGCGCGACCGATAGGCGGCTATCATACTTTTTTTGAGGAGCGAGGCGCTATTATGGCAGAGACAATGAGGGGGTTCACCGATGGCTGATGCCCGGACCGGGCCGAAGCTTCAGCGGCACGACAAGTACGAACAGCTCGTGGAAATGTCGCGCCACCTCACGCCGGTCACGACGGCCGTCGTCCATCCTTGCGATCAGCCCTCCTTGGAAGGCGCGATCGAAGCCCAGCGCAACGGGCTGATCGCCCCGATTCTCGTCGGACCGCCGAAGCGCATCCGCGACGCCGCGGCCGCAGCCGGGCTCGATATCGGCCTGTTCGAAGTGGTGGAGTCCGCGCACAGCCATGAGTCCGCGACCAAGGCGGTCGCGCTCGTCATGGCGGGACGGGTCGAGGCCCTGATGAAGGGCAGCCTCCATACGGATGAGCTGATGAACGCCGTGGTCGCCCGCGAAGGTGGCATCCGCACCGAGCGGCGGCTCAGCCATTGCTACGTCATGGACGTGCCGGGCCACCCCGTGCCTCTCATCATCACCGACGCCGCAGTGAACATCGCACCCGATCTCGAGGAAAAGGCGGATATCGTGCGGAACGCGATCGATCTTGCCCGCGCCATGCGCTTCCCGGAGGTCCGGGTCGCCATCCTGAGCGCAATCGAGACAGTCAGCGCGAAGGTGCCTTCCACGATCGACGCTGCCGCGCTCTGCAAGATGGCCGATCGGGGCCAGATCACCGGCGCCATCCTCGACGGCCCGCTCGCACTCGACAACGCGATCAACCCCGAGGCCGCCGCCGTCAAACACATCGTTTCGGGTGTGGCGGGCAAAGCCAACATTCTCGTCGTGCCCGACCTCGAGGCTGGCAACATGCTTGCCAAGAGCCTCTCGTTCCTGGCTGGGGCGGACGCGGCGGGCATTGTGCTTGGTGCCCGTGTGCCGATCATCCTGACCAGCCGCGCCGATTCGTTGCTCACCCGCGTCGCTTCGGCGGCGGCCGCCGTGCTGCTCGTCCACGCCAGGCGCGTCCACACGGCCGCAGTGCTCCATTGAGTTAATTTGCGTGAGTGGACCCGTGCCGCCGAAAGCAGACCTGATCGCCGTCTTCAACGCGGGATCATCGAGCATCAAGTTCGCACTCTGCGCCGCAAGTCCGGATGAGGCTCTGCGGGCGCGGGGTGAAATCGAAGGCCTCGGGGCCGAACCGCGGCTCACCGTGCGGAGCGCGGGTGGGGCCACGCTCATCGAGCGCGCATGGCCGGCCGGTGGCCTCGATCATCACGCGGCAACCCGCACGATCTTGTCGATCATGGACGGGTTGGAGGCAGGTGCGAGCGTGGTAGGCGTCGGACATCGCGTGGTCCATGGCGGCACGCGCTATGCGGCGCCGGTTCGGATCGACGCGGCCGTGCTCCAAGCGCTCACCGAGCTTGTCCCCCTCGCTCCTCTGCACCAGCCGCACAATCTGGCCCCGATCCGTGCAATCGCCGCGCACGCGCCCGCGTTGCCCCAAGTTGCCTGCTTCGATACAGCATTCCATCGTGGCCAGGCGTCGGTTGTACAGGCCTTCGCCCTGCCTCGCGCGCTGAGCGGCGAAGGGATCCGGCGCTACGGCTTCCACGGTCTTTCCTACGAATACATCGTCTCGCGGATGCGCGAGATCGCCCCCGCGCTTGCCGGCGCACGGCTGATCATCGCCCACCTCGGCAACGGCGCCAGTCTCTGCGCGGTCGCGGGGGGACGCAGCGTTGCCACCACGATGGGATTCACCGCGGTCGATGGGCTGATGATGGGCACCCGCACCGGCACGATCGATCCCGGCGTGATCCTCTATCTGATGGACCGTCACGGCATGGATGTCCGCGCGGTCGAGAACCTGATCTATCGCGAATCGGGATTGCTCGGCGTCTCGGGCATCGCCTCGGACATGCGCACTTTGCGGGCCTCCTCGGATCCGAACGCCGCCGAGGCGATCGCGCTGTTCGTCCATCGCATCGTCTGTGAGATCGGCTCGCTCGCCGCCGCCCTCGGCGGCGTCGACGGCCTCGTCTTCACCGCAGGCATCGGCGAGAACGATGCGGCAACCCGCGCCGAAGTCTGCGCAGGCTGTGCTTGGCTCGGTCTTGCGCTCGACGGCGCCCGCAACAGAAAAGGTGGCGGGCGCATCAGCACCGACGGGTCCCGTATCGAAGCCTGGGTCGTGCCGACCGACGAGGAGCGGATGATCGCTCGCCAGACGCTCCGGCTGATCCCGCAGGCCTGACGCCGCAGCCGACCTTTGCGCCCTGCCGTCCCTTGAAGAGAGCCCGCTGCCCAAGCCATCATTCCTTGCCTGCCGGAACCGCCCGGCAGAGCAGCGGGCGGAGAATCTCCTTTGAGTGCCAATCCCTACCAGGTGTTGGGCGTCAAACCGGACGCGAGCCAGGAGAATATCCGGGCCGCCTATCGCAAGCTCGCCAAGAAGCTGCATCCGGATCTCAATCCTGGGAACAAGGACGCCGAGGAGCGGTTCAAGGAGATCTCCGGTGCCTATGATCTCCTCGGCGATCCGGAGAAACGTGCCCGCTTCGACCGCGGCGAGATCGACGCCTCAGGCGCAGAGCGACCGCAGCAGACCTACTATCGCGATTTCGCGCAACGGCCTGGCGCTGCTTCCGGCGACGCTCGCCGCTACGAATCAACCGAAGGCTTTGCCGACTTCGCCGAGAGCGACGACATCCTGGCCGAACTCTTCGGCCGCAGCCACGGCGGCAAGGCGGGAATCCGCATGCGCGGCCCGGACATTCCCTTCCATCTCCATGTCGATTTCCTCGACGCCGTGAACGGCGCGACCCGGCGCCTTGCGCTCCCTGACGGCTCCACGCTTGACGTCACGATCCCGCCGGGCATCCGCAATGGCCAGATCCTGCGCCTTAAGGGCAAGGGTCGCCCCGGCCTCGGCGGCGGCCCGTCCGGCGATGCACTGATCGAGATAGAGATCGTCCCGCATCCCTCCTTCACGCGCCAGGGCGACGATATTCGACTCGATCTCCCGATCTCGCTCTCCGAAGCAGTGCTCGGCGGCCGCGTCGATGTGCCGACGCCGACCGGGCCGGTGACGATGACAATCCCCAAGGGCTCGAACAGCGGGACCGTGCTGCGCATCCGCGGCAAGGGGGTCGGCCGCCGCGACGGCATGCGCGGGGACGAGTACGTAACACTGACGATCGTGCTGCCCCGCACTCTCGATCCTGCCCTCGAAAGCTTCATCTCCGGCTGGGAAGCCGGGCGGCGCTTCAACCCCCGCGAGGGAGGGTCGTCCTGAATGCTGGAATACGAGGAATTCTGCCTCCGCGCGCGGCTCGAAGGCGCAACCGTCGATGCCTGGGTCGCAGCAGGCTGGCTCATCCCGGAGCGCACCGAGACCCGGCGCGGCTTCTCCGAGGCCGACCTCGCCCGGGCACAACTCATCAAGGACCTGAGCCGGGATCTCGGTGTCAACGACGAGGGCATTGCCGTCATCCTCGATCTGCTCGACCAGATCCACGGCCTGCGCCGTGGCCTGCGCACGCTCTCGGCCGCCCTTGCTCAACTGCCCGCGAATGCGCGGGCGGATCTCCGGCGGGAACTGCGCGACCGAAGCGAGTAATACCCAGGGCCCAAGAGGCCGACCGGTATCGCACGTGGTCGGGCCCCAATCGCGTACGCGCGATGGGATCCTGTGGGTGGTGGGGCGGCTACGCGCTAAATCAACGAGAATCTCGGTAGGGACGCGCATTACTGTGTGCCCCGCACAGAGCCGTACGAGCGGCATTTCCGCATACGGCAAGCAGCAAGGAGCAGCGCTTTGCCGTATGCAGTCCAGCACCTGTGACACGCTTTCCCGGTCCTACGCCCGGCGCGTGCTTGGCTGGCCCGCATTCCCCTCGGCCCCGCCCTTCCCTCCACCCGCTCCGCGGTCAGTCGCCCGACTTTGTTCGCAGGCTTCATCGCTCCTATGGCGAGGTCTGACCTCTCCCTTCCGTGCATCGCCAGCTTCGGTTCCTCACCTTCCTGGCGCGGACCAGCCGCTCGCGCGTCTGGCCAGACGGGAGATCTCCCGGTTCCCGGGCAAGGAGCCTCCGTACCTGCTGGGGTCTCTGACCGCGCCGGGTCGCTCCGCCACTCGCCGTGACGCGGCGGATCGGGTTGCCTTCCGGCCTGGTAACACCCTCGGCACCCGGGAGCAGGCCCTTACGCGGCTCCATGGCCAGCCTGCACGCTCCCCCCTGCCGACGCTTCGCCCTGCCCCTCGCGGAACATGCCGCACGGCTCGGGGCCAGTGTGACCCGCTACGCCTTCTTCACTGTAGAGGACTCCCACCCCCTGCTCCTTGCCGGTCTCCCGGCGCACTACCAGCCGCCTCACCCTCGTTCGAAGAGCCAAGAATTGAGGCCGCGGGTATCAGGCCCCTCAGGCAGCTAGAAACCCTACCAGCCGCTTCGCTTCGGAAACGATCGGCCGGGCGATCGCCCCCGCGCGCCCGGCCCCTTCGCGCAACACGCCTTCGACATGTCCCGGATCGGCTAGGAGCCGCCCGGTCTCGTCCGCGATCGGCCTGACCGCTGCAATGATCAGCTCCGCCAGCTCCTCCTTGAACGCCGAAAACCCCTTGCCTCCGTGCACGGCCAACACGCCCACCTCGTCGGTGTTCGCGAGTGCCGCATAGATCCCGACAAGGTTCCGCGCCTCGGGTCGCCCCTCGAGTCCGGCATTTTCGGCAGGCAGCGGCGCAGGATCGGTCCGCGCGCGTCGGATCTTCTGCGCGATCGCATCCGCCGAATCGTTGAGGTTGATTCGGCTCTGATCCGAGGCATCGGACTTCGACATCTTCTTCGTTCCGTCGCGGAGATTCATCACCCGCGCCGCCGGGCCCATGATCAGCGGCTCGATCGCCGGAAAGAACGGAACGCCGTAGTCGTGGTTGAACTTCTGCGCGATGTCGTTTGCAAGCTCGATGTGCTGGCGCTGGTCATCGCCCACCGGCACCCGGGTTGCGTGATAAGCCAAAATGTCGGCGGCCATCAGGTTCGGATAGACATAGAGGCCGGCCGATGCGTTCTCCCGGTCCTTCCCCGCCTTGTCCTTGAACTGCGTCATGCGGTTAAGCCAGCCGAGCCGGGCCACGCAATTGAAAATCCAGGCAAGCTCCGCGTGCTCCGGCACCGCCGACTGGTGAAAGAGGATGTGCTGCCACGGGTCGATCCCACAGGCGATCAGCGAGGCCGCAAGCTCGCGCGTCTGCCCGGCAAGCAGCTTCGGGTCTTGCCATTGCGTGATCGCGTGCAAATCGACCACGCAATAGATGCACTCGTGGTCCGCTTGCAGGGCCACCCAGTTGCGGATGGCGCCGAGATAATTACCGAGCGTGGGGATGCCCGAGGGCTGGATACCGGAGAAGATGCGCTGCATGGCTCGATGAACCGGATGACGGCGGGGGTGTGCGGGCAAGTTTCTCTATGGTCAACCCCGGCCGCGCGCGAAGCTCCTCCCGATCTCCTTGAGATCGAACGCGGCCAGGACCTGCCCCGCGACGCCATAACTCAGCGCCCCGGCGATAATAATCGCTGCGAGCCGGAGCCACCCGAGTGCGCCCGCCGCCTCTGGCAGGCCATCCATGCCAAGGCCTAGCACCGCCGCCATGCCGGCAGCGGCGGTGAGCATGCGCGGCACGCGCCGGCGAAGCCCCCGGTCGAGATGCAGGAGGCGCCTCCGCATCAGCAGCCATCCGAGGGCCGCTGCGTTGAAGATCGCGGCGACGCTCGCGGCGAGCGCAATGCCGGTTGCACCGAGCGGCAGCACGAAGATCAGAATGAAAACGAGATTGACCGCGAGCGCCGCCACACCCACCGCAACCGGCGTCGTCGTGTCTCCGCGCGCAAAGAAGGCCGGAGCGAGAACCTTTGCGAGCACCGTTCCGGGTACTCCCACCGCGTAGGCAAGCAGAGCCGCGGCCGTCGCCATGACATCGGTCCCCCCGAAGGCACCCCGCTCGAACAGCACCCGGATGATCGGCACCGCCGCCACGCCGAGGCCCACCGCCGCGGGCACCGTCAGGGCGAGAGTGAACTCGATCGCCCGGTTGAGGGTTCGATGCGCGCTCAGCCGCGCATATCCCCGAACCTGGCGCGAAAGCGTGGGCAGGAGCGCGGTTCCGGCCGCCACGCCGATCACGCCGAGCGGCAGTTGATTCACTCGCGCGGCATAATAGAGCACGGAAACCGAGCCGGGCTTGAGAAGGCTCGCAACGATCGTGTCCACTGCCAGGTTGATCTGCGTCACCCCGACTCCGATCACGCCCGGCCCCATCCGGCGCATGAGCAGGCGCACACCCGGCGTCAGGCGCGGCCGGAAGAGCCGGAGCGGCATTCCCGCCCGCGCGGTCGCAAAAGCGAGCAGCACGAGCTGCGCGATGCCCGAGGCCGTCACGCCATAGGCCAGCGCCTGCCCTGCCGTCGCCACGAAGGGCGTAAGAAAAAGCAAAGCTGCGATCAGGCAGAGATTGAAGAGAATCGGCGCGGCGGCAGCCGTGGCAAAGCGATTGAGCCCGTTCAGCACGCTGGCAAACGCCGCCGCCAGGCAGACCAACATGAGATAGGGAAAGGTGATGCGCGTCAGCGCAACGGCAAGGGCGAACTTTCCCGGTATGGCGACAAATCCCGGCGCTAGCACCAAGAGTAGCGCCGGCATGAAAATCACCCCGGCCAGTGTGAAGAAACCGAGCCAGAGCACCAGCACGCTCGCTACCTCCTCGGCGAAGCGGCGCGCCGCCGCTTGTCCCTCCGCCGCCATGGTGCCCGCAAAGGCAGGCACGAACGCCGCGCCGAACGCACCCTCACCGAACAGCCGGCGGAACAGGTCGGGAAGCCGGAGCGCAACGAAAAACGCATCCGCCACCATTCCGGCGCCCAGCCTATCGGCAATCAGGATGTCACGCAGGAGTCCGAAAACCCGGCTTGCCAGCGTCCAGAGGCCGATCGTCAGAGCGCTGCGCAGCATGACGCCATGAGAAAGCGTGGGCCGGCGGGAAAGCAAGCGCTTAAAACGGCCGCTTTGTCAGGCCTGTTTCAGCTCGATGAGGTTCCGGCGAATCTTCCGTCCCCGGTTCACCTTGTCCTCGATATAGCCGCCGTCCCCCCATCGCACCGCGCGTGCCATCGCCTGGGCATCCTCGAGGAAGCGGGCGAGCATCTCGAGCAGCGCCTCACGGTTGTTGAGAAAAACGTCCCGCCACATCGTGGGATCCGAAGCCGCAATGCGCGTGAAGTCGCGAAAGCCGGTTGCTGCGAACTGCAGCACCTCCTGGCGGGTTTCATCGGCCAGATCATCGGCCGTGCCGCAGATCGTGAAGGCAATGAGATGCGGCAGGTGGCTCACGATGGCCAGCACCCGGTCGTGATGCACAGCATCCATCTCCTCCACCATGGCACCGGTTCGACGCCAGAGCTCCGCCATGCGCCCGACCGCAGCGCGATCGGTGCCGGGCGGGGGCGTGAGCAGGCACCAGCGGCCCTCGAAAAGCGCAGAAAATCCGGCATCGGGTCCCGAATGCTCGGTGCCGGCCAGCGGATGCGCAGGCACGAAGTGGACGCCCGCCGGAACGAGCGGCCCGACATCGCGCAGCACCGATTGCTTGGTCGAGCCGACATCGGATAGAATGGCATCCGGCGCAAGATGCCCCGCAATCTCCTCGGCGATCGCGGCGAAGGCACCTACTGGCGCGCAGAGAATGACTGCATCCGCTCCGGCAACCGCGGCAGCGGCGTCGGCGTCGTAGCGATCGCCGAGTTCGAGCGCGCGGGCGCGGGTGAGCGCCGCTGGGGAGCAATCATGGATCACGATCTCGCCCGCGATATCGCTGCGCTCGCGCGCCACGCGCGCAATCGAGCTGCCGATAAGCCCGATGCCGATCAAGGTCAGGCGGCGAAAAAGCGTTTCAGGCATCGGCCGCCTCGCGCGCCGTAAAGGCGGCGAGAGCCTCTGCCACCGCCTGGCATTCCTCGGCGGTGCCGATCGAGATGCGCAGGCACTGCGGCAGGCCGTAGCCCGCGGTGCCGCGGACGATGATGCCACGCGCCCGCAAGGCGGCATCGGCAGCACACGCGCGCGATCGGGTCGAGAAATCGGCCAGTAGGAAATTCCCCTCGCTCGGCCAGACCTTGATCCCCGAGGCCGCAAGCGCCGCGGCAAGGCGGCCGCGCCATTCGCGATTGTGCGCGCGGCCCTTCTCCAGCCAACCCGGTTCCGCGAGCGCCGCAATTCCGGCGGCCTGGGCAGCAGCATTCACATTGAACGGGGCGCGCACGCGGTTCAGCACATCAACCACCGCCGGCGGTGCAAAGACCCAGCCGAGCCGCATCCCGCCCATGCCGAACATTTTGCTGAAGGTGCGCGTCATCACCGTGTTGTCCCCGGCACGCACAAGGGCAATGCCGGGATCGTAGTCGGGGCGCTCGACATATTCGGCATAGGCCGCATCCAGCACCAGCAGCACCTCGGGCGGCAGCCCGGCGCGCAGCCGCGCCACTTCGTCGGCCGGCAGCATGCTCCCGGTCGGGTTGTTCGGGTTGGCGAGGAAGACGATGCGCGTGGCGGGCGAGACCTTCGCCAGCATTGCGTCGACATCGGCGGTGAGATCGCACTCCTGCGCCTTCACCGTCTGCGCACCCGCAAGCTGGGCGGCGATCGGATAGATCGAGAATCCGTGCGCACTCATGAGAATCTCGGTGCCCGGGCCGCTATAGGCGAGCGTCAGTTGATAGATGAGATCGTCTGAACCCGCGCCGCAGACGATGCACTCGGGATCGAGCCCGAACCTCCCGCCGATGGCACGGCGGAGTTCGGTGGCGTGGCCGTCCGGATAGAGATGCATCTTCGGGGCGAGCGCCGCATAGGCAGCGCGCGCCCCCGGTGGCGCGCCGAACGGCCCCTCGTTCGAGGAGAGCTTGATCGTCCGGTTGGCTCCCGGCAATTGCGATTCGCCGCCGACATAAGGGGAAATCGCCAGGATTTTCGGGCGCGGGCGTGGTGCGGAACTCATGGCGGGGCAGGCGTCTCCGGAATGGCGTAGGCCCCAAGTACCGCCGCCGGCTCCGCCAGCAGGTCGAGTTGGGATAGCCGGGGATCCTCGTCGGAGACGAAGCCCGCAACCTCGGCAAGCGCGCGGGCGAGCCCGGCTGCCCGGTCACGCTCGATCAAGAGCTTCCCAGGAACGAATCCCGCCGCGGTCAGGGCGCCGACCAGCCGCGTGCGGCTTTGCTCGGGCGGGAAGGCCAGGCCGAGCAGGCTCCGGTCGTTGCCCGAGGGATCGGGCGGGGAAGAGGAGAGCACGAGGGCCGAGAGCGGCCGAGCCCCTTCGGGCCGAGGCGCCCAGAACGGCAGGAGGGCGACCACGTGCGCGCGGGGAGATTCATGTCCGCCGAGGGTTTGCCACCACGCACCGACCGGGTCTCCCTCCGCCGGAAACGGCAGGGTTGCGACGGCGGCACCGGCGGCCAGCTCCGCGATCGTGCGCGCCGGGGAACGGTGGATGCGGAGCGGCGTCAGTACCCCGAAATGCTCGCGGGCGAGTGCCGCATAGCCGCCGGCCGCATCGGTCTCGCAGACGGCAATGGAGAACGCACCCTGCATGGCCGTGGTTCCGGCGAGCAGTTCGCGCCAGATCTGCACGATCGTCGTTTTTTGCAGCGGGCCGCGATGGCGTGCGAGGCGGCGGCGGATGATCTCCGCCTCGCGGCCCGGGCGCAACGCCGCGCCCGTCTTCAGGCGCAGCCGCGCCAAGCGCGCCACCACCTCCGAGCGCTCGATCAGAACATTGTGAAGTGCTTCGTCCAGACGGTCGATCTCGCCCCGAAGCGCCTCGAGCTGCCACTCGCCGGGTTCGGTCGGGGGTTCGTTGGCGGCGGGAACTGAGGCGGGCATGGGCTTTCCTCGGGGCGGACGGAATGGATAGCCGAAGGCGGCATGCCTGACGAGTGCCCTGTTCCGCGGCCGGCAACCGGTCCACCATTCGACAACCCGACGCAGAATGCACCGTCGAACCTTCGTTCCTCACCGTACGTGCGAACAACCCGGAAAAGAGCCGCTTCGCCGATGGCGCAACCGCTGCGCGCTCACTCCTCTCCGCCAGCCTCGGGTGCTTCCGCGGCATCCACGGCCGCGACATCCAGAAGCCGCTCGATCACCTCCGGCTCCTGCGCACCGGCGATCGCGTGCCGTCCGGATATGATGAAGCAGGGCACGCCGTTGATGCCGAGCCGATGCGCCCTGAGGTTGTCGGCGTGCACCGCCTCGGTCTCAATATCGCTTTGCAGGAAGGCGCGCGCGGCGGCGCCGTCGAGCCCGATCGCGCCGGCGATTACCGAGAGCACCGCAAGTTCGCCGATATCCTTTCCTTCCGTGAAATAGGCATGGAAGACGGCGTCCACCGCTTCGGCAGCACGGCCGAAACGATCTGCCCAACGCACCAGCCGGTGGGCATCGACGCTGGAGGGCGCGCGGCGAATACGGTCGAAACGAAACAGCAGGCCCTGCGCTCTCCCGATCTCGGTGATCGAGGCGTAGAGCCGCCGCGCCCGCTCCTCGCCGCCGAACTTGCGGATTACATAGTCATAGCGCGACATGCCTCCCCGCGGCATGTCCGGATTGAGCAGGAAGGGCTGCCAGACGACATCGCAAACGAGGTCCGGGCGCCGCCGCAGCGTCACGAACAGCCGCCTCACTCCAAGGTGGCACCACGGGCAGACGAGATCGTGGACGACCTCGATCGTCAGGCGCGCTCTCGGCGGGGCAAGAACATTCACCCTGGTACTCTAAGCCGAGCCCGGCCGCCTTGTCATGCGGGTTTCATCAAGCGGCTCCGGACGCTCGAACGGATGTCGCCCTCTGCGCGCAACCCTTGCGGAAAGAACGCCCCGAGGCTCCTCCCTCGGCTACGAACCCGAACTCGCAAGAAACGCCGCCGTGGCTGCACGATAATCGTCCTCGCACGCGATCATGCGCATCAGGGCCGGCGGCGCAGTGCCGCCGATCGCAGGAGGGGGCGTCCCCTCGCGCAGTGCCTTCAGGGTGACGAACACCGCGGCCATGGCGGCGGAGAAACTGAGATGCGGCTGCAGCGCCACCCGAACGCCACGCCGGGCCAACGCCTCGTGATCGGCAAGTCCGGGCGGCGTGCCGCCAAGCAGGATCGGCGGTGGCACGGCGGCTGCGATGGTCTCGAGTTCCTCGCTCGTGCGCAGGCCGGCAAAGAAGATCGCGTCCACCCCGGCCCGTCGGTAGGCTTGTGCGCGCGCGATCGCCCCCGCCACGCCGGCCGCGGAAACCGTCGTCCGCCCGGCAATCACCAACGAAGGATCCCGCCGCGCCGCCAACGCCGCGCGCATCTTCCCGATACCCTCCTCGACCAAAACTAGCTCCGGCTTGGCCTCATTGAAGCGTCGCGGCAGTTGGGTGTCCTCGATGGTGATCACGGCGACGCCCGCGAACTCCAGCTCCTCGATCGTCCGCTGCACATTGAGCGCATTGCCGTACCCGTGGTCGGCATCGACGATCAGCGGCAAATCCGCCGCGCGGCTGATGCGCAACGCAAGATCGGAAAGTTCCGTCAAGGTGAGCAGGATAAGGTCCGGCGCCCCGAGCACGGCCAGCGAAGCGATCGAGCCAGCGAGCATCGCGGTTTCAAATCCGAGCGAGGCCGCGATGCGCGCGGAACCTGCATCGAACACCGATGCCGGACGGACGCAACCCTCGCCCGCCAGCACCGCGCGCATCCGCTCTCGTCGTCCCTTCCAGCGCATCTCGTTCCCCGCCTTCCTATCGACCCGATGATCCCTATCATGACCTTGGCACGAACGGGCGCGAAGGGGGCAAACGAATGGGTAAGCGGATTGCCGTGGTGGGCGCCGGCGCGGTCGGCGGGTATGTCGGCGGTCACCTCGCGCGCAACGGATTCGACGTCACCCTGATCGATCCCTGGCCCGAGCATATCGAGGCGATCCGCGCCGACGGCCTCAGGCTCGCGGGCGTGACGGCGGAAGAAGCGTGCACGGTCCGTGTACCGACCCTCCACCTGACGGAAGTACAGGGTCTTTCCAAGGAACGCCCGATCGACATCGCATTCGTCTCGGTCAAGTCCTACTGCGGATTCTGGTGATCTTGAACGGCTGGTCCGTTCGATCATGAACACCGATTCGGGTGATCATGACCCTTCGAGCGTAAACGCCACTTTCATGCGCAGCCTCGTTCGATCATGAACGCCGATTCG